>CAIVQB010000018.1 GCA_903907925.1 uncultured Verrucomicrobiota bacterium | reverse complement strand
GACCGATATAAGGCCGGATCCGTGAGGAAGGAGCGGGAACAATGCGTCCATCGGATTCGGTGATGAAATCCGGCTGAACCCGACCCACCCATTTCTTATGGAGCCGGGCCACGTTGGCCGCAGCGGCGCGGAAGCGTTCGGGTCCGCTCTGCGACTCGTGATGCACGACCACGCTGGCCGGCTGGTACACCAGGCGTCCGCCGGAAGCCCGCATGCGGAGACACAAATCGACATCTTCGTAGCCGTTCCAATAGTGCTCATCGAACCCACCGGCGGCTTCGAAAGAGGACCGTCTCACCAGCAGGCAGGCCGCGGTAAGAGCCTGATATTCGGTCGGGATGTTGACCGCAGGATCGTCCGATCTCCGGCGATAGAAAATGTGCCGCGCCAGCAGCGGATCCGGCTGTTGCCGGTCCTCAAACAACGCCACGCCGGCGTGCTGGACGGTTTCGTCGGGAAACAGAAGCTTGGATCCCACCGCCACCACCACCGGATCGGCGTCCAGCGTCCGAACCAATGCTTCAAGCCACCCCTCACGGGGTTCAGTGTCGTTGTTCAGGAAGAGAAGATCCGTGCCCACAGCCGCCGCGGCACCCTGGTTGCACGCTCTTGAGAACCCGATGTTTTCAGAATTGGAACAGACCTTGATCCAGGATCGGTCCGCCGCGGCTGTCTTCAGAAATTCACCCGTGCCATCGGTGGAACCATTGTCCACCCACACCACCTCCATCAACCCGGACGGCGTGTGAGCCTCAAGCGCCTTCAGGCATTGCCGGGTCAGATCGATCCGGTTGAAAACCGGAATCACGATCGAAACACGCGGCGTCGAGACGAGCGTCGGAGCCGCCGATGCCACAGGCGCGGTCGAAGGGACAGTCATCGTCTCCGAAGTCGACCCAACGGGTCGCAGACTTCGACCCCGACTCGCGAGCGCCTTTTCATAGCCGGCGAGCGTTTGCTCGGCCGCGGCGCGCCAGGTGTGTTTTCTCCGGAAAAGTTCGCCCAGCCGGGCGCGTTTGGCCGAATCCGCAGAGTAGTTGCGATGCGCCTTCACCACCGACTCGCGGATCGAGACAACGTCGGCCGGATCGCAGTAATAGGCGTCGGAACCGAAATACTCGCGTTCGGAAGTCCGGTCGCTGACCGCGAGGGAGCAACCGGAAAGTGCGGCCTCAATGTTCACGAAGGCGGCGCATTCCATCCAACTGGGTAGGGCATGAACCCGGGCGGCGCGATAGGCGGACGCCAGTTTCTCGTGGGACAAATGTTCGATGAACAGAGTGCCCCGGGGCGCGTGCCGCTGACACAGCCGGAGATAGTTCCGATCGTAGTTGCGGCCCACGACGACCACGGGCAGTCCGGTGTCGCGCAGCGCGTGCAGCAGCATCAATTGATTCTTCCGTGTCTCGACCAGTCCGACGGTCAGAACGAAATCTCGAACCTTGTAGGTGTCGACAAACCAATCCGGCGTCGCCGTGTCGAACACCCGCGTCTCGGCTGCGTTGTAGACCACGGTGTGAGGTTTCGAGACGCCAAGGGTCTTCTCCAGATTGGCCATCTCGGCCTCGCTCTGGGGCAGCAGATGATCGACCCGCTCCAGGATCTGCCGCTGGTATGCCTCGTACCCGTTGTAGTTCGGCTCCATCGGATGGGAACGGCGGCGGCCGTTCACCAGCAAGCGATCGTTGGCCAGTTGAATCAATCCCGTTTCAACCGCCTCGGATTGAGTCGCGCCGAAGACGTGCGGAACGGCGGCATCGGCCCAGGCTTTTTCCGACATATCCCAATAAATGGTGGAGAGCACGATCGGAACGTCCGGGGCCAGATTCCGGATCGCCTTGATCTGCGGCAGTGTCTGGTGCGGAAACCAGAGATTCCAAACGTGGACCAGATCGTAACCGCGCGGGTCCGGGCGCGGCGTGCAACAGACGTCCACCTCGACACCCAACTCCTGCAGGTACTGCCGCGTCTTCTTGATCTGATGCATGTCGCCGCCGGCCACCCGGGTCTCAAACGAATTCACCATCAGGACCCGCAGTCGCGCGCCGGAACCGCCGTTTCGTGCGGCTCCCACGGAAACCCATTGTTCGCCGATGTGATCCGACCGGTCGTTGGGTCGTCCGGCCAATCCCACGTCGGAACCTGCGACCGCTGCGCCGCTGGCAACTCCCGCGGCAAGTTCGGCATCGTCGGGATGCAGTTGCAATCCGCGCCGGGCGATGGTGGCACCCGCGGCCGGCTGCCCCATGTCCCGATAATTCCGCGCCAGCGCCCGGAACACCGGCGCGCCGCACGGACTCAGATTGAGCACCGAATGAAGCGTGTCCGCCGCGTGACGGGGCTTTCCATCGCGGACCTGGCTCGCGGCCAGCTTCATGAATTCCTCCACGACACCGGCCAGCTCGGGACTGGTGCCAATCCGCGCCAGATCGTCGTAAACCCGACGGGCCGGTGCCTCGGCCGCGGGATTCGCAATCGGCATTTTTCTCGGAAATTCCCCGGATCCCGGTGCACCCGCCGCCAACGCCGCCGTGTCGCCGTCGTCCGGCAGACATCGCCCCTCGCGCGACAATTCCAACGACCGTTCAAGCACTTCGAAAATATCGGCGCCCCACTTGCCGTACATCTTGCCGCCGTTGCCCTGCTGGTTGGCGATCGCCGCGCGGGACCGGGCCACACCGTTGTTCAGTTTGTGAACGACTCCGACCCGTCCTTCGTACAGCACTTCATATCCCGCCACAGCGAGGGCGATGTGATGATCCGGATCGTCGAACTGGCTCGGACTGTACCGGACATCAAAGAGGCCGCACCGGCGGAACACATCGCGTCGGTAAAGATTGCAGCAGCCGCGGACATGAATGGCGCGGGCCAGGTAATCGGCCTGCCCGAGATCGGCCTCGTCCTCGTGTCCAAACAGGCCGGGAAAGTGCCGATACGGTCCGCATTGAATGCTGCGGTGCGCATCGTCATTGAGAATCTTGGGTCCCACGCAGCCCGCGAACGGACGCCGTTTCAGGTCCTCCACCATCACCTTCAGCCATTCCGAAGGCAGGATGATATCATCGTCCAATCGGGCCACCAAATCGCCACCACCCTGCTGCACCGCCCAATTCAGACCCACGGCGGCACCGGTGTTGACCTCGAGCCGTGACACCACCAGGGCGAAGGGATAGTTGGGTGCAAGCTGGGCGAGATATTCCCCCGTGCCATCGGTGCTGGCGTTGTCGGCGATGAAAACGCGGATCCGGTCGGCGGGATAATCGGTGAGTGCCAGGCTTTCCAGGCACCGTTTCAACAACGGCAGCGTATTCCATGTCACCAGGCAGCAGTCCACCGTCGGAGAATCCGATCCGGGACGAAAATGCATCGGCTCGCCGATCTGCCAGCAGAGTTCGGTCGATCCGTAGAGTCGCCGAATCTCGTTCAAATCGGGATGGAACGGATCCCAACCCCATTTCTTTTCCCACAGCGGCCCCTTGGTTTTCAGCGTCGCCTCCTTCGACTGCCACGTCGCGGAACGGAGCAGCATCTCCGCCTCGGGAACATGATTCACGCTCGTCGGTGACCAGGTCCGCGTGTGATGCACGGCGGTCACGCCGGTATGGACGAACACCTTGAATCGGTGAAACCGCGCGCCGATGCAGAAATCATCATCGTCCATCCAGGCGGGACCGAAGGCCGGATCCAACCCGCCGACGGCATCCAAAGCGGCGCGGCGATAGTACGCCAGTGCCCCCGGAACCGAATCGACTTCGCGGACCGAACCGCCACCCGATTCCACCGCGAAGGCGTTGCGATCGCGATGCAACGGATGAAGACCAACGCCGCTGATCAGGCTGCGTCCCTCGGCCTGGATCCGACCGTCGGGAAACACCAACCGCGCACCCACCACTCCGGCGGTGGGCCGCGACGCGGCGACACCGGCCAGCAGTTCCAACCAGGCGGGAGTTTCGACGATGACATCCGCGTGCAACCGGACTACATCGGCGGAACCGGCGGCGGCAAATCCGGCGTTCAGCGCCCGGGCGACTCCTCCGCGTTCCTGACGCAACACCCGGATGCCCTCGAACTTCCGGAGAATCTCCGCGGTGCCATCGGTCGATCCATCATCCACCACGATGACCTCCCAATCCGGATACCGCGTGCGATCGAGAACCGCCCGCAGACAGGCTGCAAGGGTCGCCTCCTCGTTGTGCACGGGAATGACCACGGCGATCCGGGGCAAGACCACGGTGGGCGGCGGAAGGTCGTTCTGCGGTGAAGTGGAATTCATACTCAGAAGGTGGTCGTTTGTTCTTCCAGAATCCGTTCGGCGAGGGTCAGGGCCCGGGCAATCGCCTGGTCCATGTCGTAGTAGCGGTACTCGCCGAGACGCCCGCAGATCATCACCCCGGACAAGCCGGCCGCACGCTGGCGGTACTGCTCGTACAGGCTGGCGTTCGAACTGTCGGGAAAGGGGTATTCGTACCGGTCACTGTCTGTCGGCGTGGTGGTGATTTCACGGGTCAGAAGGGTGCCGCGAATCTGGCTGGCATAGGCGTGGGGCATCATGTGCTTCCACTCCAGGGTCCGGATATGCGGCCCGTTGGCCGGGTCCGGATTGTTCACCTGCCCACACGGCTGGGCGAACGTCACGTCCGGCAGATACTCGTGAACCCGTTGCTGACCCCGATACACCAACCGGCCGAGATCGTAGTCGAAAAACTCGTCAATTGGCCCGGTGAAGATCAACTGCTTGCGGGCGCGAAAGGCGTGGCGTGATTTGAGATAATCACAGCCGGTGACCACGGGAATTCCCTGGATCAAGTTGCGGGTGAAATCGGCGTAGCCCTCCACCGGAAGACCCTGAAACTTGTGGCGCATCAACCGCGGTTCATCATCGAGACGAACGTCAAACCGCCGGGCCAGTGACGACGAAAGACTGCGCGCCGGCACGCCCCATTGCTTCTCCGAATAACCCTTGATGAATTTCTCGTAGATGGGTCGCGGCATCATCGAAAGCGAGGCTTCCTCGAAATTGGTCGGCGATCCCAGAAACGCGGGCTTCCATTGCTCGCCGACAGTCCGACGGATGTAACTGCCGGCGACAGGCCAGTTTTCATTGTGGCCATCGACCCAGGTCTTGAGGACGGCTTCGTAGGGAAAGAAGGAGGCGAATCGGTTGACGAATTCCCAGATCCGATCGGAACCCGTCCGGAAATAGTGCGGGCCGTAGGTGTGGACCCGGATCCCGCTGGGATGGGAATGGTCGTGAACGTTGCCGCCAACGTGTCCGCGCCGCTCCAGGATCAGCACTTCGCATCCGGCATCCTGGAGACAGCGGGCGATGGTCCCACCGGTCAGGCCGGAACCCACGATCAAATAGTCGGCACTCAGTATCATCGTGTCCTCCCGTGGTGGAATCGGGCGGCGACAGGCCCGAATCCGGGCCTATCCCGGCAAAGCCTGCACGGCACTGCGGCCGGGAATCGGCATAATTTTGCCGGATTCGGCCGAAACGAGCGGATTTGAGCCGTCGGATTCATATCCGGACCCCTGCGAGCAGCCGACATGCCAGCGGCTCAAAGGGTCTGGATCAACGACTCAGGAAGTGACACGGATGACACGGATTTTCACCGATTCCTGAAGAACTCGTCCGAACGACCGGTTCATTCAGTTTCTTTCCGTCCAACTCTGTGAATCTGTGTTAATCAGTGAATCCCCGTCCAAATGTGGTCTCGAAGCTGGAACCGGGATCGAATCCAGAAGAAGAGATTCAGACGGAATGAACGGAATGGACGGAATCTGATTCTTTCATCTGAGCCCCGAGCGTGCGTCTGACAATAGGGAAAGGCGGCACGGAGGGCAGGCATTGTCACCGATTCCAAAAACCCAATCCCATCCGACTCATTCATTTCATTCTGTCCATTCCGTCTCCATCAGTGAATCCACGTCCTATTGCGGCTTCTTCTGAATCATTCCAGTTAAGGACGGGTCCCTAATTCGACCGAGAACCAAAAGGTGGACCCTTTGCCGACGATGCTGCTCAACCGGATCTCGCCCCCCATCAGGTGAACCAAGCGGCGACAAATCGCCAGGCCGAGGCCGGTGCCGCCGTATTTCCGGGTCGTCGAACAATCGGCCTGGGTGAAGGCTTGGAAAATATCCTGTTGGGCCGTCTCCGGAATCCCAATGCCGGTATCGCTGACACTGAAGAGCAGCTCCATGCCGTCGGGTTTCCCGCGAAGAGTGAGGACATCCATCGACACCTGACCCGCGGTGGTGAATTTAACGGCATTGCCGAGGAGATTCAGAAGCACCTGTCGCAGACGGAGCGGATCACCCAACAGCACGGCCGGTATATCCGTCGCAATGTTCGCCGTGACCCTGAGCCCCTTGTCGCGGGCCCGAACTCCGACCAAAGCGACGACCTCGTCGACCATCTTCCTGAGGTCAAACTCAACCCGTTCCAAGGCGAGCTTGCCGGCCTCAACCTTCGAGAAATCGAGGATGTCGTTGATGATCCCGAGCAGATCGCGGGCGCATTGTTTGACCGTTTGGGCAAAATCGCGTTGCTCGGCATCCAGACCGGTGTCGAGCAGAAGGTCGGTCATTCCGACGATTCCATTCATCGGCGTCCGGATTTCGTGGCTCATCATCGCCAGGAATTCGCTCTTCGCCTTGCTTGCGACCAGCGCGGCTTCGGCGAGTTCGTGCGCGCGCTTCATTTCGACCGCCAGCCGTTCGTTGGCCCGCGTCAGTTCCGAGTTGGCGCCCTGCAATTCAACGGTGCGGGTGCGGACCGCCTGTTCCAGATCGGACAGCCGGGTCTTGGCCTTCTGAAATAGGGACCATTTCTCGGTGAGGGCATTGGCCAGTTGCAGGACTTCGATGTTGTCGAAGGGCTTCTTGAGGATCAGCAGCCGATCCGATTGGCCGAGCCGTTCCACCATCGCCTCCCATGAATAGTCCGAGTAGGCGGTGCAAACGACGACCTGCAGATCCGGATAGCGCTCCCAGATGCGGGCGATCGTCTCGATGCCATCCCAGCCGGGCGGCATGCGGACATCGACAAACGCCATCGCATACGGCCGTTGATCCACCAGCGAGCGGTCGATGAGCTCGAGTCCCTCCTGTCCTTGAAACGCCGAATCGACCTCGAATCCGAAACTCTCCGTCACCGGTTCAATTCCGAACAACGACGCCTCCCGCCGGTCGAGGGAATCGTTTCGACCGATCGGGCAGAGAATACTCCGGAAATCGTCATGAATCGACGGGTTGTCGTCGATGATCAGGATGTGCCGGGTGGCCGTGGTCGCTTCGAGAAGCATAGATGGAGGTGGTTTGTCGTACGGGCAGTTCGAGGATGAAAGTCGCGCCCCGTCCGGGCCCGTCGCTGTCGACCCGCAACGCGCCGCCCATTTCCTTGGCGGCGATCGCACCGGAATGCAGCCCGAATCCGTGGCCCTCTTTCCGGGTGGTAAAACCGTGATTGAAGATGCGAACGAGATTCTCCCTGGGAATGCCCACGCCGTTGTCGTGGACGAAGATGATCACCCGCGAATCCTTGGTCGAAATCCTGACCGTGACCCGCTTCTCCTTCTGCCCCGAACTGGCGCACGCATACTTCGCGTTGCTGATCAGGTTCACCAGAATCTGCATCGCCTTGTGCTTGTCGATCAGGATGGTGGCGCGGGTCTCGTAATCGCGGATCACGTCAATCCGGTGACGGGTCAGCGCGCTCGCGTTGATGCGCAGGGCGTCTTCGACCAACTCCGACACATCGATCGACTCGGACACTCCTGAAACCTTCGCATAGCCCTGCTGCATCACGACGATTTCCTTCACGTGCTCCAGGTTCTTGCGGAGCACCGCCATTTTCTCCGTCAGCGCCTGATTCTCGGCGATCAGGTGGTCGGACAATTCAACCAGGTAACCCGGCAGTTGCCGGCCCTTGGGATCCGCGGCGAGGAACGCGGCGAGCTCCCCATCGTGCTCCCTCAACAGGCCTGCGGCGCGGGACAGATTCGACACCTTGGATTTTTGAAGCGTATCCGAGACGAATCCCGCGGCGACATTGATGCTGTTGAGAACGTTGCCGATGTTGTGAAGCACCCCGGTGGCGACCTCCGCCATTCCGGCCAGGCGCGAGGCCTCCATCAATTCTGTCTGGGCCTTGGCCAGGGCGGCTTCGTGAAGCTTCCGTTCCGTGATGTCGTGGACGGTTCCCTCGTAGTAGAGGAATTGACCGTCGGCGTCGTTGACCGCACGCGCGTTCTCGGAAATCCAGAGCCGGCCACCGTCCTTGCGAACCACTTCCGACTCGAACCGCCGCACCAACCCGGATTGCTCAATCTGGCGCTGAAATTCGGCCCGTCGCCCCCGGTCCACATACAGTCGTCCCCCAATATCCGTCATCCCGGCTTGAAGGTCCGCGACGTCATCGTATCCGAGCATTCGCGCCAGGGTCGGATTCGCGACCAGGTACCGGCCCTCCCGGGTGGTCTGGAAAATCCCTTCGATCGAATTCTCGAAGATACCGCGGTATTTCTCCTCCGCGGTTCGCAAGCCCGCCTCGGCGCGTTCCCGCTCGGCGATTTCGTTTTTCAGCACCGCATTGACCTTCTGCAGGTCCGCGGCCTGGCGCTGCAACGGGCGGCTGATGCTGCGGGTGATGAAGGTCACGAAACCAATGGCAGCCGACAGGGCCAGCGCCGTCAGACAGAGGCTTCGGGCCCGCCGGCTACGATAGTGATCCATCCGCAGGTCCAACAACCGATCCAGTTCCTCGCTGGCGATCCCCCACAGGGAAAAGCTGGCGGCATGCGCCCGGAACCCGGCGGACAAATATTGGTCCGAGGAGAGACCGGGTCGGTCCAACTCGCTCACCTTCGACGTCATTTCGATGAATTCCGCCGCCGCCTTCCTGAACTCCTCCAGGGCCGGCGGGAGACGCCGTTGCAGCTCGGGGCTGATCCCGTAGAAGTTCCCGTCCTCATTCAACGCGGTATGGGCACTCTGCAAAACGCGGTCGAGATCGGATTGCCGGAGCAGCGCTGCATTCACCGCCATCTGCCGGCGGTCCGCGGCGGTCCGAACCGGTTTCTTCAGCAGATCGCTTCCGAACGCGGCCACGTTCCAAAGCCGGTCCTGCATCTCGGGCAACGCCAGCAACGTCACATCCATCAAATAGTAACTGTCGAGGTCCGGATCGAGAATGAGGTTCGATGAATCTCCGGCATGGGTGATCATCGCCCGCACGTCGGCCAGGAGGTGAAGATGATCCGTGGTCAATTCGGCACCGCTCAATCTCGGAAGCGCCGTCTTCAGCTTCGTCCATTCCGCCTTCAGGATATGTGCCCGGAAATGAGCCCGGTTGCGTTTGGCTAGTCCTTCATCGGTGAACTGCAAGTCGGCTCCGATCTTTCCATCCACCTCCTCCAGTCTCGAAACAGCCCCGTCAATCCTGGCCTCCAGTTTTCGGATCCGTTCCGAGCGGGCCGGATCGTAGGAGGCCGGCGAAGAGGCCGCGAGCAGGTGTTGCGGCAGGGTTTGAAGCAACTCCTCCAACGGTCTCTGATATTGATTTCCGAGCTTCTCCCACCGGGCAAAGTGGATGTTGTCGTTGATGCTGATCAGGAAGAGACACAACAACACCGAATCCGGAATCATGAAAAGGATGCTGATCAGCATCAATTTCTGGGAAATCCGCAGACGATGAAAGAATTGCAGCATGTGGGTTCAGCCCGCCCGCGGCGGTATATCATTCCAAGGGAGCGCGTGGAAGTCCCTGGCGCGCCCCATGCCTATCGGTTTCCAAAACGGCTTTCTTGAGGATCATTTCTCTTTCGCACTCGACGCATCAGCCATGAATCAGATCGAGAACACCCGACGGCGTTCCCAACCCACCTGCCCGTTAAATCGGCGAATGCGCCGATCAAGGATCCGGCGCGCACACACCACTCCAACGACTGCCGACCGGCGCGGATCTAAACCGTCGCGGGCGCGAGGAGTCGGGCGACCCGATCCACGTCCAACGGTCCAAAGACTGACAGGGCATCCACGGGATTGCCGGCGATCTGATTCGCATACGCGACCGTCATCTGGTCCGACGGTCCGAGCGGCGCGAGTGCGTTTTGCGGGAGCGCAGAACCGACCGGCTCGATCCCGATGGGACCCGGCGTCGGCGCAGAGGCCGGGGCGGGGCCTGAAAGCGACGGGGACGCCGACCGGGCCACCACAACGGCAGGGGCCGGCGGTGTAGGCAGGGGACGTCGCGTGTCAACGACCATGGGAAACGGGGCGTGGGGGATTGGGATTCACCGCACCCAACCGGGGCAGCGGAATCCGGCTCGGGGCCACCGCCTGTTGATTGTTCTTCTGAATTTCGAGGTAGACCTCTTCACGGTGCACGGGGATATGGCCGGGGGCCTCGATGCCCAGCTTGACCACATCGCCGTCGAGACGGACCACCTTGACGGTGATTCGACCGTCGATGATCAGGCTTTCGCCGGGCTTGCGTGAAAGAATGAGCATGCGGTTAGGCGTCGACCGGTAGCGGGTGCTGCACGTTCAGCCCGATGGCATTCACCGGGATCACCTGTTTGCCCGTCAGGGTGTGGCGATTCAGGATGATGGGGCCCTTGAGGTTCACCGTGGATTGGCCGTTGGGCCGGATGGTGACGATGTTGAGGGTCATCGCGTCGTCCGAGGACTCGAGGCCGATCTTCTCGACATCATCGGGGGAAAGATCGGGAAAATAGTTCGCGGTCACCGCCTCGGGGGCAACCACCACGAACGCCAGGCGCGGATCGTCCACCACCTGCAACCATTGGAACGGTTCCTCGCCAGGCACGGAAATCAGGACCCAGTCCGTGTGTTGTTCGAATCCGAGGATGCCATAAGGCAGACGCACCGGAACCTCGGTCGGCCGGACGGCGGCATGTATTGCCGGTTGGAGGAGCGTTTCCATCATAAATCGAAGAGGAAGCAGGCGGCGTACCAGCCCGTATTGATCCAGGCGCGAGGCCGCGGGAATCGCACCTCGCGGCTGATATAGTAGTGCGGGGAGTTCATATCACTGAAGATAGTTGAGGAGCGAGAGGTCGAGCAATTTGGCCCCGGTTTGAAGCGCGATCTGATAGGCCGATTGGGCACGGGACAAATCGGTCAGGGTCTGGGCCAGGTCCACATCGGTCACCGAGGATTTCATCTTGTCGACCGCCTGACTGCGGGTGGAGTTGGCCGAGTCGGCCGCATCGAGACGGGCAATGGCGGCGGCGTTGGACCCGAGCTGGTCAATCAGGTGATTGCCGTCACTGGTCAGTTGGGTGGTGTCGGTGGCACTGATGGCCGCGGTGTTCCCGGCCTGCAAATGGTCCCGCAGGGAAATCAGGTGGGCAAACAGATCGGCACCGGTGCGGCTGTCCGCCAACAATCCCGATGGTCCCGCACCCGAGGTGTTGCTGCCGGGAACGTGGGTGTCGAGGGTGTCGCCGCGACCGATCTCCACCGCGCTGTCGGCCACGTTGCCCTGATAGGCGACCGAGGTGATGTTGCCGTTGGAATCACGAGTGGCGGTGAACGGCACCTGACGGGTGTTGGTGCCACCGAGCAGGTAACCATCACCAAACTTGCCGTTGGCCGTGTTCAACGTCTGCTCGATGAGCTGGTTGACCTCGGTGGCGTATTGGGCGAGATCCTGCGGCGAATTCACGCCGACGGCCCGGGTGGCAATTTCCGCCGCGCGATCACTGACCTTTTGCAGCGACTGGATGGAACCCTGGGTCACCGTGGCGACATCGCGTTGCCGGGCGATGTTCTTGGTGTATTGCGCCAGTTGTTCGGTTTCAGCGCGGGCATCGAGCAATCGCTGAGCCCCCACCGGATCATCGTCCGCGGCCGAGATTCTCTGGCCGGAGGTGGCCTGACGCTGCAGCCGGAGCTGGGCGGAGCTCAAATCACCCAACTGACTGGTGATCGAGTCACTGAAGGCATTGAAGCTGACTCTCATGATTCTCAGAGGCCAAGATGGACGACGGTGTCGAGCATGGAGTTGACGGTCGACATCAACCGCGCCGACGCCTCATACGCCTTTTGAAAGCGGGTGAGATCCGACAACTCTTCATCCATCGAAACGCCGCTCACCGAGCTGCGCTGCTGACCCAGGAGGCTTTCGACGGATTTTTGATCAGCCAGGCTTTGCGTGACCGATGCGAGTGAGCTGCCGACGGCGCCGACGGTGGTGGAATAACTCTGGCCGAAGGTGATTCCGCCGAGGGCACCCTGGGTCTGATCGGCCAGCGTGGCGATGCCGCGGGCCACCTGGTTGTCGCCGGCCGCACCGGGAGCCCCGGCGGCTTGAAGGAGGGACGGATCCGCCATCAACGTACTGCTCACCTGAATGTCGCCCGATCCGGATCCGGTGAAAAACGGAGTGCCGGAGCTGCCATTGAGACCGTAACCGGGCCCGTGCAGCAAATTGACCTGCTGAATCAGGGTCCCCGCCAGGGTGTTGATCGACGACTGAAGCTGCGCCACGCCGCCGTCGCGGGCGGCAATGGTTCCGGCGAGACTACCGGAAGTGGGGTTCAGGGCCGTCCCGGCGGATTGAGCGCGGAGCATCAGCGCACCCGAGCCCGGATCGTAAGTCTGCAACCGGTCGGAAACCACGTTCTCGGTGACGAGCGCCACACCGCCGACACTGATGTTGACGCCTCCGCTGGTCCCGGTGGACGAATCAAAGTTCACCAGTTTTCCCAACTCCTCGAGCTTTTGCTGCCGGGTATCCCGAAGATCATTGGCGGAAAGTCCGGTGCGCGATTCGGAGCTTTCGATCTGACTGTTGAGCTTGGCGATGTTGAACCCGTAGTTGCCGACTCCGGTTCCGGCCGCCGCCGTGGCTTGACCGACCGTGGTGTCCGAAACCGATGTTTGTCGGGATTGGTAGAGGTCGGTCGACTGCAGCGTCGTGATCCGGCTTTTTAGGACGGTCAGTTCGGTCTGGATTCCCGCGTAGGCGTTGTTCTGCTGGTAGATCTTGTTTTGATCGTTCTGCAGCACCCGCTCTGGGGCGCGATCGACGTCGGCGAGCTGCGAGACCAAGGATTTCCAGTCAAATCCCGAGGCGAGGCCGGCAACACCCAGATTACTCATAGTCCATCCGATGCATCGGCAGGTGCCCGTTGGAACTTGAGAACAAAAAGAAAAAGGAGAATCTGGGCGGCCTTTCGACCGCCCAGATTCTTTGAAACCGACTCACCGTCCAGTCTCAGCCCAAGAGGCGAAGCGCGGACTGCGGGAGCGAGTTCGCCTGCGCCAACATCGCGGTACCGGACTGGACCAGGATGTTGTAGCGGGCGTACTGCGTGCTTTCCTGCGCAACGTCCACGTCCTTGATGCGGCTGTTCGCGGCACCGAGGTTGTCCTTCAGCACGCCGAGTTGGGAGCTGTAGGATTGGAGGACGGACACGTTGGCGCCGACCGTCGAGCGATCGGTAGCGAGCTGGGTGATCGCGGCCTTGACGTTGGTCAACGCCGTGGAGGCGTGGGCCACCGTATCCACCGAGGAACTGGTCGCGGTGGTGTAGGTCGAGGCACCGAGGTTGATGCCGGTCATGGAGACCGTGTGGGCATCGCTGTCCGTGGTCACGTTGAGGGCGGAGCTGCTGAACAGGCTGACACCGTTGAAGTCCTTGGTGGCAAGGTCATTGATGTAGGTGCCCAGTTTGCCGAACTCTGTGTTGTACAGGCTGCGGTCACTGTCGGTCTTGGTCACGTCCTGCGAGAGAACGGACAACTCTGACATGCGATCCAGCGCGGTCGCGACCTTACCCATGAATCCATCCTGGGTCTGGCTGAACGACACCGCGTTGGTCACATTGGTGTTGGCGGCGGCAGTGCGGTTGATCTGCGCGTCAAAGCGCAGAGAAACCGCCGATCCCGCGGCATCATCCTCCGGCGAACCAATCTTCGAACCGGACGACAACCGAGCCAGGGATTTTGCCAACATGCTCGACGAATCGGCGAGCAGACGGGCTCCGTTACTGGCTGCGGTGTTAGTGTTGATGACCATACGAACGACTCCTTCCTTGAGTCACCCCGTTTCCGGGGTTTGTGTTATTGCCACGGCATCCCTGCCGTGCGGCGGACTTGTTATGGGTGCCACCTGTTTGAACCCAACCGGCACGAAATGGCAGCCGGCCTCCAAACCAGCCGGATCCATCGACCCGGCCTGGCAAATTGTTTCCCACTCTTCCCCCGTCTAGGCGGACCCCGCTCCTTGACCGGAGCCCGCCCGGGACGAATCAAACCACCTCTCAGCCCAAGAGCTTCAAGGCCGACTGCGGCAGCGAGTTCGCCTGCGCGAGCATCGCGGTCCCGGATTGGACCAGGATGTTGTAACGGGCGTACTGCGTACTTTCCTCGGCCACATCCACATCCTTGATGCGGCTGTTGGCAGACGAGAGATTGTCCTTCAAGACTCCCATCTGGGAGCTGTAGGAGTTGAGCACCGACACATTGGCACCGACGGTCGCCCGGTCGGTCGCCACCTGCGTGATCGCAGCCTTGATGTTGGTCAGGGCCGTGTCGGCATGAGCGGTCGTGTCGATCGCCGAACCCGTCGCCGTCGTATAGGCCGAGGCACCCAGATTGATCCCCGCGAGGCTGACCGTGTGGGACTCACCGTCAGTGGTGACGGCCAAGCTCGAGCTGTTGAAGAGGCTCACGCCGTTGAAGTCCTTGGTCCCCAAATCGTTGACATAGCTCGCGAGTTTCTGGAACTCGGTGTTGTACAGACCCCGGTCGGCGTCTGTCTTGGTGACGTCCTGGGCAAGGACCGTCAATTCGCTCATACGATCCAGGGCGGTGGCGACCTTGGTCAGAAAGCCGTCCTGGGTTTGGCTGAAGGATACCGCATTGACCAGATTGGTCTTGGCGGCACCGACACGATTGATCTGTGCATCGAACCGGAACGAGACCGCAGTTCCCGCCGCATCATCCTCCGGCGAGCTCAACCTGGATCCAGACGACAGGCGGGCCAGTGATTTGGCCAGCATTGCCGACGATTCGTTCAGAAGACGGGCACCCGTCTGCGCTGAGGTATTTGTATTAACGACCATAACTCCATCCATGAGTTGCCTCCGGTTTTCGGAGGCGTTGATTTGCGCAGCGTCCATGCTGCGGGTCAGACATTTTTATCGGGCGTCCAACCATTTTCCCGAACCGGTCTTTCTCCCAGACCACCGGCGGTCAGTGTCTCACGACACTTGATATATCGGGTGTTTCCGAGGGATCTTGAGCTCGAATTCAAATCCCGGCTCTCCGCGCTCATGCCATCCCCGATTCTCCCCAACCTTTGCCGAACCCTTCCCCAGGGTCGGCTCCTGTCCGGCCTGCTGCTGGCGACCACCGCCTTTTCACTCGCCGCCGCGCCCACCGAGATCGGCGGATTCTCCACCGAACGTTTGCGGCGCCTCGACGCCTACGCCGACCGCCTGGTCGCCGATCACAAATACTCGGGCCTTGTCGTCGTAGTGACCCGCGACGGGCGGCCGGTTTATTCCAAGACCGCCGGCACCTCCAACGATGCGGGGCGTCCGATCCGGACTGACGACATCTTCGCCATCGCCTCCCTCTCGAAAATCGTCACCTCCGTCGCGGTGTTGATGCTCGTCGAAGAAGGTCGGGTGGGTCTGAACAATCCCGTGTCCGATTATCTGCCGGGCTTCGCCTCCACACCGGTGGCGGTCACCGGACCCGATGGCACCGTCCGGCTCATGCCCCAGGCCCGCCCGATCACCGTCCGGCATCTCCTCACCCACACCTCCGGCCTGGTGTCGTTTGATCCGCCAGCAGGCCTTCCCAAGAGCGAAACACCCACGCGAACAGCCCGATCGTTCACCACCCTGGCCGATGCCGTGGAGTATCTGACCCATGTCCCGTTGCGACATCAGCCGGGCGAGGCCTGGACTTATGGCGTGTCGACCGACGTCCTCGGGCGGGTGATCGAAGTGGCCTCGGGACAACCGTTCGAGACCTTCCTGGATCAACGGATTTTCCGTCCTCTGCGAATGAAGGACACCGCCTTCGAGGTCCCCGCCGCCCAACATTCACGTCAGGTGGACCGCGACGAACGGCAACCCGATGGATCGCAGCGCCGGATTCCATCACCGGCCCGGATGCAGCCGTGGCCCTCCGGTGCGGGAGGTCTGTTCTCCACCCCTACCGATTACATCCGCTTCGCGCATCTCCTGCTGAACGGCGGCGCGATCGACGGGGTTCGATTGCTCAGTCCGAAGACGGTCGAATTGATGCGCATGGACCAATTGAACGGACTGGCCAAGCCGACCAAGATCTATCCGGTATCGGACGGTTTCGGACTGGGAGTGGAAATCCGCACCGATGTCGCCCGCAGCGGCTGGCTCGGATCGCAGGGAACCTTTGGCTGGAACGGAGCCACCACCGCCTATTGCGCGATCGATCCACGGGAACGCCTGGTGATGATGATCTGGGCGCAACACACACCGAATGCGGAGTTTGGCCTGTACGAACAGTTCAACACCCTCGTGTACCAGGCGCAGGTCCGCTGAACGGACCCGCGCCGCTGCTCTTCACTTCGCCTTCCGACGCGCGATGCGTCAGAGGCTGTTGAGGAAATCCGCCAACTGCCGGCGTTGTGACGGCGTTAACCGAAGGTATCGGTCGCGGGCAACCCGGGCTTCACCGTCGTGTTCCGCAATGGCCTGGTCGGCGTTGGCGGCACGACCGTCATGCAGATACGGCGCGCTGGCCCTCAAACCCCAGAGGGGCGGCGTCCGCATTTCGGCGACACCCGCGGCCCCTTGGGCGATGCCGTCGCCAAGGGACCCCATGTCGTGCAACAGCAGGTCGGAATAGAGCCAGACCGGCTGTTGGTTCAGGGCGCGGACCGGCGACGGGCCGGTGACCAGCGCGGGTGTATGGCAGACCGCGCAGCCGACCTGTTGGAAGAGGGCCTCACCCTGCCGGGCTGAAGGCGAGAGCGGCAACGCGGGCGGGGGGGCGATCAACCGCATGAAATCGGCCGCCAAATCGATGTCACCCTTGCCCGTCAGCGGATCCACCTGGTCCTCGGGATCAGCCACATGATCGAACCGCGCCAGCAGATCGGCGTTTCCATTCGGCGCGTTTTCATGCGGGAACAGCCGGCTGGTGATGCCCATTTCGTTCAGATAGGCGTCACCCGCGAATGCCAGCAGTGTGGCTTGCTGCGCCTTCCAACCGAGGCGGCCGATCCGCTTCTGTCCGGTCGCCACGTCGTCCACTTCGGCCGCCCGGCCGCGGACGCCATCCGGCTTGGGTCGCGCCGCGCTTTGCCGAAGCGTGGCATCCGGGATCGCCTCCAGAAGCCCCATTCCGAACAGCGGGGTCGATTCCCGGTGGGCGACCACATTGGCCGCCGGCGGAACGACCTCGCGCACCGCCGGATCGATCGCGAATTGCTGCAACAGGGATCCACCCAGCGAGGCCAGGGGATCGAACTGCCCGTTCACCATCCGCCCGAAGCGGGTCACGAAAATGTCGCTGGAACCGCCCGGAGACGGCGCTGAGTGGCACGACACGCAGGAGACATTGTTGAACACCGGACCGAGGCCGCTCTCCGGGGTTTCTTCACTGACGAACTCCTCAAGCCCGGCGTTGAAGGCCGCCAGTTCGGCCCGCGTCAGGCCCGCAAGCGGCAGACCGAATCCCTGGGTGCCCACCGGTGCGGAAGGTGTCATTGGACCCTGATGACGCACGGCGCGCTTTTGGGGCGGAGGCGGATTTCCCGGCGGCGGATTGGCATTCTGCGCGAAGACCGGAGTGCTGCCGAGGACCGCGACGACGACCGCAGGAAGCAGGAGAATCGAAGGTTGTTTCATAGCGTTTCCCTTTCATTCAGCAGGACGGTTTTCATCCTGCCGCTGGAGAAACGGTGTCACCGATCCGTGAAGGAAGTTTGTCGCCCAAACACCTGAATCGTTAAGGAAGAGTAAAGGTCCTCCCTTAGAATCTTCGCTGGCGTGAACCTGAGTGACCGAATGGCTCAACGCGCACTAACTGGGGGATTTCGGTCTGACCCGGAACCCCGGACCGGCCGCGCTTTTTCCAGGTCCAACGCGCCCTCCCAGCGCGCGATCACCAGGGTCGCCACGGCATTGCCGAGAAGATTGGTGACCGCCCGCACTTCGGACATGAAACGATCCACGCCAACCAGCAGCGACAACCCGGCCACCGGCAGGGTCCCCGTTGCTGAAAGTGTCGCCGAGAGCGTCACGAACCCACCGCCCGATACCGCCGCCGCACCCTTCGACGTCACCAGCAGCAGCCCGAGCAACGCGAGTTGGGAGCCCCAGGACATCACGGTATCCGTCGCCTGCGCGATGAATACCGCGGCCATGGTGAGATAGATGCACGTGCCATCCAGATTGAAGGAATAACCGGCCGGAAGAACCAGCCCAGCCACCGCGCGGGAACACCCCAGTTCCTCCATCCGCTGGAGCAATCGCGGCAGCGCGGATTCGGAGGACGAGGTTCCAATCACCAGAAACAATTCCTCACGCAGGAAGTACAGCAGCGGCAGGAGCCGGAATCCGTTGAGCCGAAGGATTAATCCCAGAACCCCGAACACAAAAACCGCGCAGGTGAGATACACGCAGGCCAGAAGGCTGCCCAAAGATAGCAGTCCCGCCACGCCGAACCGGCCCACGGTGAACGCCATCGCACCAAACGCGGCCAGAGGCGCCACCCGCATGACCATCGAGACCACACCCATCAAGGCTTCGCCCATTGTATGCACCAACTCGAGAATCGGACGGGCACGATCACCCATCCGGCTGACCGCAATCCCCACGAGGAGCGCCAGAAAGAGAACGGGAAGCATTTCGCCGGAAGTAAACGCCCCGGCAAACGTGTCCGGAATGATGCCGAAGAGAAAGTCCGTGACGGTGAACTTCTTCGCGGCGGCCGCGTAGCCCTGCACCAGACCGGTGTCCAGATTTTCCGGCCGCGCATGCAGTCCCGCGCCGGGGCGAATCCAGTTAACCACCCCCAGTCCCAGGACGAGGGCGATCGAGGTCACCGCCTCGAAATACAGCAATGCCTTCAGACCGACCCGGCCGACCTTTCGCAAGTTCCCGACACTGCCGATGCCCGCCACCAGCGTGGTGAACAGAATCGGCGCGGTCAGGACTTTGATCAATTTCAGGAAGGCATCGGACAGCGGCTTCAACGCGACGCCAGACTCCGGCCGGAAATGCCCCACGCACGCTCCGAGAAGGATCGCGATCAGGACCTGAATGTAGAGGGAACGGAGGAGGCGCATGGGGAAGGCGGTTCGGGAACCGGCAATCGCGGGACGGTCGGGGTCGCACACGCCGGATCTGGGAACCGCCCGTCAGGCTACCGCCGTCGCGAGGGTGAACAAGGCGAAGTTGCACGCGGGAGAAAACGGTCGCCGGAATCCGGCGGACGTGGTTTCGTTCGGCCTCCCATGAAGCGTCACGCCCCCCTCCTGGCCACCGCCCTCGTCGCATTCGCGATGAACGTCGGCGCGGCCGAGAAGCCGGTGTCCTGGTATCGTGACGTCACGCCGGTCTTCAAGCGCTCCTGCAACGGCTGTCACAACCCGAACAAACTGAAGGGCCAGGTCGATACCTCCACGTTTGAGGGCCTTCAAAAGCCCGGCAAACACGGCCCCAATCTCGTCGCGGGTGATCCGGGAAAATCACTGTTGATCGAGGAGGTCACCGGCAAGGAACCGGCGATGCCCAAGGAGGGCGATGCCCTGCGTCCGGCCGAGATCGCCCTGATCCAGCGCTGGATCCAGGAAGGCGCGAAGGATGACACGCCGGCCGACGCCTACTCCACCCATCTCAAGGAACCCCCGGTCTATGGGGCGCCGCCGGTCATCACTTCGATGAGCTTTTCCCACGGAGGCCGCTGGCTGGCCATCGCCGGGTATCATGAGGTGTTCCTGCTCGATGCCGCCGCCCTTTCGGTCGAGGGCCGTCTGGTCGGAGAATCCCCGCGCATCGAGTCGCTGGCCTTTTCCCCGGACGGCACGCGGCTGGCGGTCGCCGGTGGTGCGCCGGCCCGGTTCGGTGAGATTCAACTCTGGGACGCCGCCTCCCATCAACAACTCCACGCCTACCGTCAGGGCAGCGATTCGGTGTACGGCGTTTCGTGGTCGCCCGATGGATCCAAACTCGCCTTCGGTGGTGCCGACAAAACGGTCCGGGTGATCCGGGCCAACGACGGCAAGGAGCAGATGCGGTTCGACAATCACAGTGACTGGGTCTTCCGCACCACCTGGTTGAACGACGGTGCCCGGATCCTTTCCGGAAGCCGCGATCGGGCGATGAAGCTGATCAACACCGCCAACGGACAGTTCATCGACGACATCAACAAACTCCTCGAACCGGTGGTCAGCATGGCCCGGCATCCGCGCGAGGAATGGGCGGCCTACGGCGGTGCCGAGGGCGGCGTGCGTCTTTACAAGATGCAGGAAAACCAGGATCGCACGGCCGGAAACAACGATGTGAATCTCGTCCGCGAATTCGAACGCCAGTCCGGCCCGGTCCATTCCGTCGCCTTTTCTCCGGACGGAACCCTGCTGGCCGTCGGCAGTTCCGGTGCCGAGGTCCGCGTGTACCGCACCAAGGATGGCGAAAAAGTGTCCGTCTGCGGCGGCCATTCCGGGGCCGTCTTCGCCCTTGAATTTTCTGCCGACGGCCAGCGCCTGTTCACCGGCGGATTCGAAGGCCTCGTCCGCGTGTTCGATCCCGCGACGGGCCGGCTGACCGCGGTGTTCAATCCGGTCCCCACCGAGGCGCAACGACGGCCCGCCGTCACCCAGCGCTAACGCGGACCAACCGCCGCGCAACGATCCCAAGCCCAGCCTGTGGATCCCCTCGTCATCGTGATGACCGGCACCGCCGTCATGGTCGTCTGCCTGATGGGCCTCCGATTGCACGCGTTCCTGTCGTTGATTCTGGGCGCGCTCACGGTGGCGCTGTTGACGCCAACGGATCGGCGCGAAGGCCAGGCGATTCGACCGCTGACCGTCGCGGTGGAACACCACGATCCTTCAACGGGTGTCATCCAGTTCTCTCCAAAAGCACGCCCTCCGGCAGAGGGCCGGGTGCACGTCCTTCCCGAACGCGGAAACGTACTCCAACCCCTCACCACCGGCCTGTTGATCTCCAGTCCGGTGCCGGGTGGACCGGGTCGGGTCTGGCGATTGACCGACATCGCTTCCGAACGCATTCCCACCGGACACTTCCGAATGGTTTCCGTACCGGCCTTTCAACAACAACTGCAATTGGCCGCCGCTCATCCCATGGCCCGGGTGGCCGAGGGATTCGGGGCGACCTGTCGCAGCATCGGCCTGTTGATCCTGCTGGCCTCGATCCTCGGCCGTTGTCTCTCCGAAAGCCGCGCCGCGGATCGGATTGTGCTCTGGATCCAGCAGGGCTTGGGAGAGGCGCGAGCCCCGCAGGCCTTCGCACTCAGTGGATTCGTTCTCGGGATCCCCAGTTTTTTTGACACCGTCTTCTATCTCCTGATGCCATTGGGTCGCGGGCTCGCGGCGCGCACCGGTCGCGACTTTCTGCTCTACACGCTGACCATCATTTCCGGGGCGACGATGGCACATTCGCTCGTTCCACCCACGCCGGGACCCTTGTTCGCCGCCAATGAACTCGGCGTCAGTCTCGGCGAAATGATGCTCGGCGGTACGTGCGTCGGCGCGGTCGCCGTGACGGTCGGCTACGGCTATGCGCGCTGGGCCAATCGCCGGTGGCCGCTCCCGTTGCGGATGGAAGCGGATCTCACCGGTGCCCACGCCGCGTCGACACCCGCCGGGCGTGATCTGGACCCGCGCGATCTTCCTTCGCTCGGACTGTCGGTTCTGCCGATTCTGATTCCGATCGGGTTGATCGCCGCCAATGAGCTGAAGAAAGCACTGCTGCCGTCGGCCCCGGGGGGCGCGCTCCTAACACTCTTCGGGCAGGGTCAATTTGCGCTGCTAGCCGGAACACTGATGGCGCTGGTGCTGGTGGCGCAGCGACACCGTTGGGTCTGGAAAAGCCTGACGCCGCCGGTCTCTCAAGCCGTGACCAGCGGCAGTTCCCTGCTGATGATCACCGCCGCCGGCGGGGCGCTGGGTGCGGTCATCCGGCAAACCGACATCGCCGAGCGCCTGACCTCGGTGTCCGCAGGGGGCGGATTCGGCCTGTTGTTCGCGGCGTTCGGCATCACCGCGCTGATCCGCATCGTTCAAGGTTCCGCCACGGTGGCCATGATCACCGCGGCCGGGGTGATCGCCCCGCTCGCCGCGGCGGGCGTTCCACACTTTCATCCGGTCTACCTCGCGCTGGCCATCGGCTGCGGCTCAAAGCCCATTCCCTGGCTGAACGACAGTGGATTCTGGATCATCAGCCGGATGAGCGGCATGACCGAAATCGAAACGTTGAAGACCGCCTCGGTGATGATGTCGTTGATGGGTTGTGTGGGATTCGGCGTGGTACTGCTCGGTGCCTGGTTGCTGCCGTTCCGGTGAAAGATCGACCGGGAATCCGGCACTGAATTCTCACTTCCACGTCGCGAGGAATTCAATCACATCGCGCAGTTGAGCCGGCTTGAGCAGGTCGCCCATCGGCGGCATGGGAGACACCGGATTGGCGGCCAATCGCTCGATGTCCTTGCGTTGAATCGTCCGCAATTCACCCGCCGGCAACCGGAGGGTCACCGCATCGGCGGTCTCCGCGGTGCGAACCCCATCCACCGCGTCGCCGTCGCGCAGGAACACCGTCGTTTGCGCAAACCCGTCGGCAATCTTCGCACTCGGATCGATCAACGATTCCAACAGCTCCGCGCGTGTGGCGCGGGAACCGATTCCGGCCAGCACCGGTCCCGCCTGATGCCCTTCACCTCCGGCATCGTGGCATCGAACGCATTGCACTCCGACGTGATTCCGGAAGAGATCCTGACCGGCGGCCGCATTGCCACCGGCGAGCACCCATTTCAACCGGTCGGCGGTGCCCGCCTTGGGGCCGGCGGTTGAAACCGCAGCCGCTGCGGTGCGAACAGCCGGATCCGGATTTCCATCGGCGGCTTCCAATGCATCGAGGGCGATTTCGGCGGACAGGCGTCCTTCGTGGAGCTGCTGGAGCGCGGCGATCACGTAACCCGAAGCCGCCGGATGCCGCAGCCCTCCGGCGAGTCGCAGAATTCGTTGACGTTCGTAAATTGTAAGCCGGGATTCCCGGGCGCGGGCCTCACGGATCATCGCCTCGGGATCGGTCTGAGACGCCGCGTCCCACGCCGCCAGTCGGAGTCCGGCATCGGGATCGTCCAGCCAGCGCGGCCACTGGCGGGCCACCGAGGCGGCATCGCGCCGGACCAGAAGCCGGAGGGCAGCGGACCGCAGATCGACACCGGCATCGGAGGAGGTGACCCATTGCAACATCCGTTCGGAGGGCACGGCGATTCCGTTGCGATCGATCAACCGGATCAACGCGGCGGCGATGCGCGGGCCGCCGTGCAGCCATTCCGACAGGTGATCCCGAATCAGCCGGTCGCCCAATCCCGGCGAGGCGGGGTGCAATTCACGGACGAGTCCCTCCACGCGATCTAGAAACGGTTTCCGATTCCAATCGGCGAGGCATTCGAGTGCTTCAACGCGGAAGGCTTCCGGGTGGGCCGGGTCCAGTGAAAACCGGAGCAGACGCCAGGCGTCCTGGTCGCGGCCCAGCCGCAGATTGGCGTTCAACACCCGACGGATCACGCCCTCGGATTCGCCCTTCAACGATCGTTCCGCCCAACCTGCGATCGCGCTCATTCCACCGGGAATCGAATAATCATCGTGAATGGCGCGAACCACTTCGCCCCGGACCACCGGCGAGGCGTCCGCCAGGAAACGGGAAATCCCGGGTGCGTGTTGCCGGCGAAGGGCGAGGACCGCCGCCGTGCGAACGCGGACGTTCGGATGCTCGGCCAGCGCGATCAATTCGTCGGCCTTCACCGATCCGGTCAGGCCCATCACCAGCGCGTGCCGCAGAAACGCATCGTCATCGCCATTTGCAATAAAAGCCGCCACCAAGGCCGCCCGGTGCCCGGCACCACCGGTTTTTCCCACCGCGATTCCCGCGTGAAACCGCACGTGGGGACTGGCATCACCCAGGAGCACGTCCAGTTGCGGACCGGCCGCCGTCAGCCGGAGATCCCCGACGATCTTCGCGGTCTGCGCGCGGATTTCGGGATCCGGATCGTTGAAGGGCAATCGGTGCGGGTCCACGGAATGACCGGCCTGCCCAATGCCCCAGAGGGCGTGAATCCGGGCCAGTTGCGGCAGGTCCTGCCGCGCCGCCGCTTCAACGAGGCCCGTGACATCGCCCCGCCGGACCCATTCAAACTGGGCCTTCAACCGGACGCGTTGATCGGCATGACCCATAAGCGACAACAACTCGGCGCTACTGCGATCGCCGACTCCTTTGGCAATGATCGACCGCACTTCGGCGCGAATGGGAAGGTGCGCGGACTTGGGATCATCGAGCTTCCAGAGTGCGCCCCGTCCGCTGGGATTCCACATGCCATCCCAATCGGCAAGGAAGAGCGAACCGTCCGGACTGAACTGCAACGAGCTGGCCATCATTCCGGAGAGGAAGAGATGCTCGTGGATCATTTCGAACGAGGCACCCTTGGGCCGGACCTGGAACGCGGTGATCTTCTGAACCGGGAACTGGACCAGGAAAAAGTGGTCCCTATAGGCGTCGTTCAGAGCCGTGCCCGGATTGAACCGGAAGCCGGACGGGCCGACCGAATAGTTGGTGATGGGTGGCGTGATATGCGCCGGCTGACCCGGGAATTGAGGAACCCACATGCGGTCGGCGATCCAGGGATTATAATCCGGCGAACCGGTGATGCGGCTCCATCCGGCGTCGCGGAACTGCCAGTGAATGCGCCAACCGGAATCACTGCCCTCGGCGATCTGAACGAACCGCTCCCGCTCATCGGCGAGGTCGCCGTCATTGTCCACCGAGAACAGGTTTCCATAGGTGTCGAAGGCGAGTTCCTCGACATTGCGCAGACCGGTGGCGAACACCTCCAGATTGGAACCATCGGGATTCATGCGGAGGACGCCGCCAGTGTTGGGATGGTGCAGCCGGCGTCCTTCCCGGTTGACCACCGAAAAGCCGTTGTCGCCGATCGAAAAATAGACCTTGCCGTCGGGCCCCACCACGAGCCCGTGGAGATCGTGCCCGTCGAATCCGGCATGGACGCCAAATCCGCGGAACAACGATTCGCGTCGGTCGGCAACTCCGTCGCCATCGAGATCCTGGAGACGCCACAGGTCGGGATACACCGTGACCAACACATCGTGCTCCCGTGCGAGGACTCCTGCCAGCACGCCGCTGATCTCCTCGTTGAAACCCTCGGCAAACACCTGGGCCCGGTCGGCATGCCCCACGCCATGGACGTCCTCCAGACGATGCACCCGCTCGGTCACGCCCATCAGATCGCGCCAGTCATGGGACCCGTCGCCGTTGTAGTCCTTGAGCCAGGTGGCGTTTTCCTTGCTGCGTTCGGGCGACATCCGTCGGCGGAAAAACCGGCGCAGATCATCAATACTCTGATTCGCGAGATCCTCGACCAGCCAATCGGGATGCGCGCGAATGTCGATGTCGACCGTGCCGCGGCGGGCGGTTTCCACGACGTACACCCGACCCTGGTCATCGAAACTCAGCGCCACCGGACTGCGCAGCATCGGTTCGCGGGCCCAGAGCGAGAGGTCGAATCCCGCCGGCGGAACGACACGCGCCGCGGGTGCCTGCGCCCACGCCGGGACCATTCCGATCAGCGCCACGATCCACGGAAAAACACTTCGACCCAGGGACATGCCCGACAGCTTGTGAAAATTTGCAGCCCGGGGCAACCGGTGAGAATGCGTTCCAATTCAACCGAGATGCGCCGCATCAACCGGATCCGATCGACTCTTCAGCAATCTGTGTGAATTCGTGAAATCAGTGTCCTCTGTGCTGCTTTCGATTCGTTCCAGCCCACAGGGGTTACCGGATCGCGAGTCCACCCGTCGCCACCGGAATCCGCCGGGGAACTCCCGGGCCCCGCTCGAGGATGACCCAGTCGACTCCCTTCCGTTCCAAACGTTCCACTCCGCGGAAGTCGTTCGGAACCTCCACGAGAAATCCCGCGTAGCTGCGCGCCACGGATTCGCCGGCATCGAGATATTCGAACAGGGGCCGGTCAAAGATCCGCCCTTTCCGGGTCAGGATCGGAAACGGCTGATGAAGCCCGGTCGTGCCAAATTCCAATCCGCGCGCCGCGGGACGGCCATCGCGACAATCGCGCCACAGGCTGACCCAAGGATAGTCGGAGGTGCGCCACAGGTAACCGATCAGGAGACCCTTCCCCGGGGTCACCGCCGTGACCCAGCCCCAGTCGCCGTCGATGGCAAACGACGAGACCGCAGGGCGCGGATCGCTGGTCAAATGGCGGAGATCGGCACGGGTTCCGTCATGATCGATGCCCCGCGGCCAGACCGATGAGGGCTCCTCCGGATGTGGCATGGACCCGCCCTGGGCGAATCCATGACCGCCGTTGGAATCAACCAGGGTTGATGCATCGAGGAACGGCGGGGCAATCGTCGGATGCTGCACCATATTGTAGGTGCGACCCAGACGACCCTCGTTGGTGACCTCTTCGCGAACGACGAAAAAAGCCGCGCCGGACGCCAGTTGAACCGTGCGATGAACGGCAAAACCGGCGATCGGGAGCCGGGCCGACATTACGGTCGACAGGACGCCTTTTGATTCGGCAGCCGGTTGTTCGAGCCGCCACAGGACCGAGGACGCCTCCCCATGGTAGGGCATTCCGTTGGCGCCTTCGGCCTTCGAGGGTGGGCCCCAGCGGTCGAGACACAGGAAGTGTCCATGTCCGTGCGGCGCCACGTCACCGGGTTTTGGCACCCCCCAGCCGAGCGGATTGATTCCCGAACCCGAACGTTCGAATCCGCCCAGGGCACCTCCGGCCAGATCGATTTCAAGCCGCGCCCGTTCGCCACGCAAAACGACAGTGGGTCGGGCGACATCCTGCGCCCGGGCCGAAATGCCCTTCCCGGATCCCGACAGAAGGAGTGCGGCAACGGAAATGAAAACGGGGAAGGATCGGTGCATAGAAACGGTGGACTCCCGCGATTGGGCCGACAATGACACCGAACGACAAGCCAAACCACGAGGGTCGGCCCGCGACCGGTTTCCCCTTGCGACACCCCGGATCCACCGCGAGTTTAGGCGTCCGATCCTGCTGAACGCCATGGTGCCGCCCAATGAACCTCTCCTGCCCGTCCGTTGGTTTGTCGCACACACCCGACCCCGCTGTGAAAAGCGGTTGGCTGATTTCTGCCTGGAGGCCGGACTGATCCACTTCCTGCCCCTCTACCAGAGCGTGAAGTGTTATCCCGGGAAGCGGATCATTTTCCAAAAGCCACTGTTTCCGGGGTACGTGTTTCTGGAGCTGACCGAGAATGATCCGCCCCGCATCCGCCAGAACCGGTACGTGGCCCGCCTCCTGGAACCGGTCGACCAGCAGGAATTCATCGAACAACTCAGCGACATCCGCCTGGCGCTGGAATCCGAGCGCGAGGTCCGGCTGGCTCCCACCATCACCGAAGGCAGGCGGGTGCAGATCAAAAGCGGGCCGCTGCGTGGACTGGAGGGCGTGGTGCTGCGGCGACAGGGAATCACCGAGGTCGTCCTGCGCCTCGATTTCATCGCCCAGGCGGCGGCGGTCCAGGTCCTGGCGGATGAATTGGAACTCCTTTAGAGCGCGCCGACACCGACCCTGACGCCAGCCGTGGATTTGGCTGTTTCCCGATGACCAATCCCGCTGCATACTCCCACACCGAAATCTGATCATGGCGTCCGAATCCAAACCCAGCGCTCCTCCGGCAGGCTCCCGCCCATTTCAGCGGGAGGCCCTCATCCTGATTGCCCCGCTCGCCGTGGTGATCGGCTGGTGGATCTTCGACCTTTCCTATCAATGGCGGTCGCTGGTGGAATATCAATTCGGCTGGATCGTGGTCATGCTGGCCGGCTACCTGATTATGGAACGCTGGCCGACCCTGCCGGCTCAAGACACCGCGGCACCGTTCGGACGGTGCCTGGCGATGGCCGGGTTCGGATTCGTCTTCGTCATCGCCGGGGAACTCTACCGGATCGGGCTGTCCCGGACCCCGACCTCCTCGATGTCCCTCAGCATCGGCTGCGCGCTCTTCGTTTCGTCTCTGATCCTGGCCCTGCGCGGGCCGGCGACGTTGCGACACTTCCTGTTTCCGTTGCTGTTCTTTTTCGTCGCGGTACCGATCCCGAAGATCCTGTGGAACCCGATCGTGTTCGGCCTGCAATCCTTTGTTGCGACACTGAACGTGGAGACCCTGCGCCTGATTGGAATTCCGGCCGAACAAAATGCCCACGTCATCAAGCTCCCCAACACCACGGTGGGAGTCAATGAGGCCTGCAGCGGTATCCGGAGCCTTCAATCGAGTCTCATGGCGGCGCTCTTCGTCGGAGACCTGATGCTGAAGCGGGCGGGCTGGAAGGTGTCGCTGGTGGTCGGGGGAGTGGTGCTGGCGGTCGTCGGGAATTTCGGGCGATCGCTCTTCCTGTCCATCACCGCCTACCGGGCGGGCGCGGCGGGATTGCAGGCGGTCCATGACACCGCTGGTTGGAGCGTCCTCACCTTCACCGCCGTCGGAGTGGTGGTCCTCGTCCAGATTCTATGCCGCCTGGAACGTCACGCGCTGCTGCTGGCGAGGGACGCGCAGGATTGAGTCCGCGAAATCATCGAATCCGCAGCAACCCCATTTGCCCGCATGAACACGATACAGCCGCCCGGACCGGGACAACTCCTCCGCCGATCAATCATTCTGGCGGCCCTCTTCGTCACCGCGGTCGGAACCGCCTGGGCCTGGTACAACGTCAGTCCGAAACGGTTTCCGGTGGCCTACCATTTCTTCAACAGCACGAATGCGCCCGGATGGGCGTATCAGCCGGACCCGCCGGCGGACGCCACCGTGATTGAGAGCCTGGCCACAACCAACCTGGTCGCGGGCGTATTCACCGCTCCGGGAAAGACCCCGTTCACGGTATTCATGGGCACTTGGGACGCCGCGAATTCCAAGGAGATGTCGGTGGTGGCCCACACGCCGGACATTTGCTGGGTGGGAGCCGGCTGGGTTCCCGTCGATCTGGGACAACCGCCGTCCACCAATTTCGTGTTCGACGGCACTCTGATTCCATTCGAAGTCCGGGCGTTTCAGGACACCTCGAAGACGCACGTGGAGATGACGGTTTGGTGCACCCTGGTGAGCGGCCAGGTCTTCGAGGAGAGTTCGCGCTTCGTCCCGCCCGCCAATTCCGCGGGCACCGACACCCGACTTCTCCAGGCTTCCAGCAGCCGAAACCACCTTCGAAGCCAGTTCATCCGCGTCCTGACCGACCGGATTCCGGGGAACGGCAGCAAGCAGTTTGTCCGATTCTCGACCAGTGCGGAAGGCGACTGGCGGCCGGCGTTGGAGCGGCTCCGGCAATTTGCCCCGCTCTGGCTGAAATTGCAGGTGACTCATCCCGCCGCTGAAGGTCTGGCCAGCGCCCAATGAGAGCCGGCGCGCGGCGGTTTCGCGATTTCATCTGGTTGGAGGCGTGACCGACACTGCGGCCTTCCGAAGTAAGGCTCGTCACGAAGAGACGGCAACCCCACACCGTTTCCGCCCGGGAGTCGGAAGCCGAAAATTGACCTCCCCGCCAGTTTGCGGCTTCTCTAGCTTGGTTCGGGGCGATCAACCTGCCATTGAAGGGCGGAAGGTTACACCACTACGTATGTCAAAAAAAACAGCACTGATCACAGGCGTGACCGGACAAGATGGCTCGTATCTTACCGAGTTGCTCCTGTCGAAGGGATATGAGGTCCACGGCATCCTTCGCCGCGCGTCGACCTTCAACACCAGCCGCATCGACGGAATCCGCAAGGACACCATCTACGGCAACCCACCCAACGAGGGCAATCCCTTCTTCCTCCACTACGGCGACCTCGGTGACGCCAGCAATCTCGCCCGACTGATCGGCCGGATCCAGCCGGACGAAATCTACAATCTGGCGGCGCAGAGTCACGTTCGGGTCAGTTTCGACATTCCGGAATACACCACCGACATCACCGCCACCGGAACCATCCGTCTGTTGGAAGCCATCCGCGAAGTCGGCATCAAGCCCCGCTTCTACCAGGCCTCCTCGAGCGAGATGTACGGCTTGGTGCAGCAGATTCCCCAGACGGAGACCACTCCTTTCTACCCACGAAGCCCCTATGGATGCGCCAAGGTTTTCTCCTATTGGGTAACGGTGAACTACCGGGAATCCTACGGACTGCACGCCAGCAATGGGATTCTGTTCAACCATGAATCACCCCGGCGCGGTGAATCGTTCGTCACCCGCAAGATCACCCGTGGCGCCGCCCACATCAAACTCGGGCTTCAAGACAAACTCTTCCTGGGCAACCTCGATGCCCGGCGGGATTGGGGCTATGCCAAGGAATACGTCGACGCGATGTGGCGGATTCTGCAGCAACCGGAGCCCGACGATTACGTGATCGCCACAAACGAGACCCACACCATCCGCGAATGCCTGGAGGTGGCCTTTGCGCGCGTCGAACTCGACTGGAAGAACCACGTGGAAATTGACCCGCGCTACTACCGGCCGGCGGAGGTCGACATTCTCATCGGCGATTACTCCAAGGCCAAGCGGAAGCTGGGCTGGGAACCACGCACGAAGTTCAAGGAATTGATCGAGCTCATGGTCGACGCCGATCTCAAGCTCATCCACGACCAATTGGCTGGCAAGGTGAACCGCCAGGACTAGTCGGGTTCGCCGCCGTTTCCCCACGTCATGCCCTGCGCCCTCATCACGGGAATCACCGGACAGGACGGGTCCTATCTCACGGAATTCCTGCTGGATCAGGGCTACACCGTGCACGGCCTCGTGCGCCGGACCAGCTCCCTCGAGCGGTCCAATCTCCGCCATCTCTGCTCCAATCCGGCGGTCTTTGGAAAGACCCTCCACCTTCACTCCGCCGATCTGGAACGGCCCATCACCTTCTTGCGGATCCTTCAGCGGGTGAATCCCGATGAGATCTATCACCTCGCCGGTCAAAGCCACGTCGGCCTTAGCTTCGACATGGCCGAAACCACGGCCGACAGCATCGCGATGGGAACGCTCCGGATCCTGGAAATCGTCCGGGAACACCCGGCTCCGGTCCGCCTGTTTCACGCCACCTCGAGTGAAATCTTCGGGCGACCGACCGTCAGTCCGCAGGATGAATCCACGCCGCTCAACCCGGTCAATCCCTACGGAGCCGCCAAAGCGTTCGCCACCCAAATGATCCGGATATATCGGGAAAAGTTCGGCCTCCATCTGACCAACGGAATCCTCTACAATCACGAATCCCCGCGTCGCGGTGAAAATTTTGTCACCCGGAAAATCTGCCGGACCGCGGCGGCCATCAAGCTGGGTCTGGCGACCGAGGTACGTCTCGGTGACACGTCGGCCCGCCGGGACTGGGGTGACGCGCGGGACTACGTGCGCGGCATGTGGCTATCGCTCCAGCAGCCGGCCGGCGATGACTACGTGTTCGCCACCGGCGTTCTGCATTCGGTGCAGGAGGTCCTGGAGCTGGCCTTCGCCGAGGTCGGTCTGAACTGGCGGCCCTACGTCCACCGCGACGAGCGCCTGGTCCGCCCGCCTGAGACGTGCACCCTCGTGGGTGATTCCAGCAAGGTGTGCCGCCTCGGCTGGCAACCCGCCACTGATTTTGCCGCCCTGATCCGCTGGATGGTTTCCGCGGAACTCGAAGCCATGTCCCATACACCACGGGACGTCGACCCTGCCTGACCGTGTCCCTCCATCCCCGCATTGTCATCACCGGCGCGGCCGGCTTCATTGGAGGCCGCCTGCTTGAATCCTTCGCCGGAACACACCCCGCTGCCGACCTCCTCGCAGTCGATCATCCATTGCGACCCGACCGGCCTGCGCCCCAGGACACGTTCCCCGGAATCCCGTTTCTGGATCACGCCGCGTTTCTCCAACGCCTCGAGGCCGGCGAACTGGATCCCGAGGTCATCGTCCACATGGGCGCGTGCAGTTCGACCACGGAGACCCGCTGGTCCTACCTCGCGGAAAACAACGTCGGATACTCGCAACGCCTGTGGTCGTGGTGCGCCCGCCGGAAACGCCGGCTGATCTACGCCTCCAGCGCGGCAACCTACGGTGACGGCAGCGCTGGTTTCGACGACGAGGCGGATCCCGCGCGTCTGGTACCGTTGAATCTTTACGGACGTTCGAAACACGAATTCGACCTCTGGGTTCGGGCCGAGGTGGCGGCCGGACACCCCGTGCCGGCACAATCGGTGGGATTGAAGTTCTTCAACGTGTTTGGCGATGGTGAATCCCACAAGGGCCGCATGGCCTCGATGGTGTTCCACGGCTATCACCAGATCCTTCAAACCGGAATCGTGCGCCTGTTTCAATCGCACCGGGAGGGATACACCGACGGCGGCCAGTTGCGCGATTTCATCAGCGTCGAAGATGTGGTGTCCGTCGTCCGCGACCTTGAACGCCATCCGGAAATCTCCGGTCTGTTCAATCTCGGCACCGGCCGCGCGCGGTCGTTTCGCGACCTGACCGAGGCCGTCTTCCAGGCACTCGGCCGGACCCCGCGGATCGAATACATCCCGATGCCGGAGGACCTGCGCGAGCGCTACCAGTACTTCACCGAGGCCACGATGCGGAAGCTCGGCGCGGCGGGCATTGTCTACAGCCCGACCCCGTTGGAGGTCGCGGTGGGCCGCTATGTCACTCGTCTGAGGAACCCTCCCGCGCATTGAACTTTCCCCTTCGATGACGGTGCCGAACCTCTTCCAGCGGGGCCTGCGCGCAGCGGGTGCCAGGGTTAACGTCCCGCTTTACCACGCCTTGTTTCCACGGCGCCGGTTGCCGATCCAGCCCACCCACCGAGTCGGCCTTTTCAAGGCGGATGGGCTTGGGGATTTCGTTCTCGCGCTAGGGGCGATCCGCGCGTTGTTGGACCGGTTTGGGACGGAAAATTGCATCCTCATCACTTCGCCGGCCGCCCGCGATTTCGCACGCCACGAATTTCCGGAACTGGACCAGGTGATCGTCACACCCTTTTCTGGACGCCTGTGGCGGACCTGGGCTCACCTCCGGCACCTGCGCTCCACACCGCTGTTCCAACACGGGGTCAACGATCTGATTTCACTGAGACACCACCGTTACCTGCACCAGGATCTCCTGATTGCCTCCATTCCGAGTCAACGGACGTTCGGTCTTCAGAAATCCCCCTGCAGCTTCGCCGGAGAGGCCTCGCAGGGCCGGCTCAGATTCGACCAAGAGGCACTTTGTCCGGCGATCGTGCGAGCCGGATGGTGTCTGGATCTGGAATGTCATCAGACGCTGCTCGACCTGGTTTCTGGAACGTCATCGGATCCCAAACAAACCGTTCCGCGACTGTCGTCCCGGGAGTTGGTGGAACGTGAACCCTGGGTGGCGGTGGCACCGTACGGCGCCCATCCGATTCGCGACCTGCCGATCTCCTTGATCGCCGAGTTGAGCCGACACCTCGCCACACGGCACCGGCTCGGACTTCGCCTCCTGTCCTCGCCGTCACAGGCACCGCGACTCACCCGGGATGTCGAAACCCTGCGGTGGGCGGGCGTCCCGGACGTCCAACTGATGGTAACACCGGATCTGGCGGGTCTGGTGATGGCGATAGACCGGACCCGTCTGCTGGTGGCGACTGAAACGGCAACCGCCCATCTGGGGGCTGCCGCGGATGCCCCGATGGTGGGGATTATTGGCGGAGGGCATTACGGACGCTTCGCACCCTGGATCCGCTCAAACCGTCAGCGGTGGGTGGAGTGGAAACTCCCGTGCTTCGGATGCAATTGGAGCTGCATTCATTCGAGCCCCCTGTGCATCACCGATCTTCCGCCCCGTCTCGTCCTAACTACCATCGATGAACTCCTCGACACCACCTTCTGACCGACCGGACCCATCCGGCCGGTCCGTGATCCCTCCAATCGCCGTGGCGACCGCGGGTCCGTTTTTCTCGGTCATCACCGTGGTCTTCAACGACCGCGCCGGAATCGAACGCACCCACCGCTCAGTGGCGAGCCAGTCCTGCCGTGACTTTGAATGGGTGATCGTTGACGGGGCCTCCAAGGATGGAACCGCCGACTACATCAGCAACATCACCGATCCGTTGCCCCGGTGGATCAGTGAGCGCGACAAGGGTATCTACGACGCGATGAACAAGGGAACAGCGCTGGCGACCGGCCGGTACGTCGTCTACATGAATGGCGGCGACTGCTTCGCGGACGCCGACTGCCTGCGCGACGTTCGGATGACCCTGGAAGCGGCCGGGAACCCCGACCTTTGCTATGCGGGATGCCACTATCGTTTCGAGGACGGCTCGGTGCGGAACCGACCACCCCGGCCGCTGGAGTCGTCCATTCGGCATGGCATTCCGGCCGTCCATCAGGCGAGCTTCTTCCGTCGCGAGGGCCTCGACACCCCCCCCTACGACCTGCGGTATCGCGTCAGTTCGGACTACTACATCTCCGCCCGGTATTTCCTAAAGGGGGCAACCGCCTGCTACCTGAAGCGGCCGGTCGCGGAATTCGGCGTGGGCGGGAATTCGATGAAACATGCCCAGGCCAGCCTGGTGGAATGTTGGAACCTCCAGCGCGACGTGCTACATTTGAGCTTGCCGGCCAGATGCTGGAGCGCCGCCCGGCGATACCTAGCACACCGCGCACTCGAGTTCCTCCACTGGCGCCGATCCGCGAGGCCCACTCCCGTCTCCGCGGCGTGAAGGCCCGGAGGTCGAAACGAGTGGAATTCTGACCCAATGGAAACAAGGTTGAGACTTGGCAAGATTGTGTCGTAGAATCAAGGCCCCGGAAGGTTCCAGAAGCGGAGGCGTGTCGATGCCGGCCAACACCAGCCGGGAACGGGCACGACCGGCCCCTGTTTTGGAAACTCTGATATGACAACCATTTTGGGATCAAATGACCGCTAGCGCCAATAACGGGATGACTCCCGGCCTCCGGGCCGCCATTGGTTTTTTGGGGGTTGCGCTTTGCCTTCTGGATGTTCAGGTCCAACAGGCGGGTAGCAACGTCTTTGCAGGAAATTTCATGCCTGACCAAGGCTTGTGGCTGCAGTGGGTCCGATATTCCCTATGTGGCGGGGCACTCTTGGTGAGCGCGCTCACCCTGGCATCAGCCCGCAAGAGAAACCTCGGTTTCAAACAGTGCGGAGGCGTCTTTAGCCTGCTCATCGTCTTTTGCGTTGTCACTGGAATCCGCAGTGCCATGGACATGCAGAACCCCCTCTACTTGCTTGCGACTGGATCTCGCCATTTCTTGACGTTCGCCCTGGTCGCGATGGCCGCCTCGCTGGCAGGACGGTACAACATGTTCCGTCCGCTTCTCTTGGGTGCAATCCCGGTCTTCTGTTTACGTTTCTGCTATTCACTATACCAATTTGGTATCGGAGAAGGTGTGGAAATCATTGGAGGCGTCCGCAGTGTGGCGCTGGATGTCGGAGTCATGTTTTTTTCCCTTTCCTATCTTTTTGTAGCGCTTTCCAACCTCTACGAAAGCCTGGCGCAGAAAAGGAATGCCCAGGCGTTCCTCTGGTTTCTCATTTCTATGCCGCTGTTCTTGTTTCCGATCGCCAGCTTTCGTCGCACGATGATCCTGCTAACGATGGGGTCGCTCATTCTGGGAATCCTGCTCCATGCCTTTGTGAATCGCATGCTGATTCGCAGGCTTCTCCCCGTCGCGGCTGCAATCATCATTGTCACGACCATCGGTGGTGCCGTGTTCTTCGGCCTCTTTGGAGCGGATGTGGCTATTGAACGCCTTCGCTCCTTTTCCGCGCATGACGAGGGCGATTTTTCGGCCAGCAACGAAGGCTATGAGCGGGACTCCGACTACGCCTTTGACCTGATTCACCGCAACCCAGTTACAGGCATTGGATTCTCAACCACGTACGGCATCGCGGGGCGGTACGACGAAATTACCCAGAGCATCGACCCCGGCGCTGCGTTGAACGAGGTCATTCTCCACGTCGGAATGCTGGAATTGGTGGTTCGCCAGGGGATATTTGGAGCCGCGGTCTGGGCGATCTTCTTCATCGTCATCCCGCTCCGACACATCCTGAAACTTCGATCCCTCGGGCGTCCCGTCTCCCTGTTGCCGTGCCTTTTCCTGGCTCTCTTCCTCATCGCGAGCAACCTCACAACCGCACCCCCGTTTTACAACGAGATCCGGCCGGCGGTGTTCCTCGGACTCTGGCTGGGTATCTCGTTTGTCGACGATCCGGTCACGGTTTTTGGCGCACCACAACGGGCAAGGGCTTTGATTCGACAAATCTGGTCGAGGCAGACTCCGGAACCAGTCCCAGCCTGATCCAGCCGGATTCTCCTGCCGTCACTCGTCCACCCGTCACCCATCGGTCCGCAGACATTCCGCGCAGTTTCCTCCCGCTGGACCCGATGGACATCTCAGGTCGGCTGGTGACACCGATAAGGAAAACTTCCCGCTGGCCTGCGTTTCCCGTCAGGGGCTAGGATGGCCCCCCCGTTCGCTCCCCGGGAGCAGACCTCTCCACACATGAATCCTACCGGCGATATCGCACTCATTGGCCTCGCAGTGATGGGGCAAAACCTCATCCTCAACATGAACGACCACGGCTTCACCGTCGTGGCCTACAACCGGACGACCTCCAAGGTCGATGATTTCCTGGCCAACGAGGCCAAGGGAACCCGGATCCAGGGCGCGCATTCGGTCGAGGAAATGGTCTCGAAGCTCAAGCGCCCCCGCCGGATCATGCTGATGGTGAAGGCCGGCTCCGCGGTGGACGAATTCATCGCCCAATTGATCCCCCACCTTGAGCCCGGGGACATCGTCATCGACGGCGGCAATTCGCTTTACAACGACACCAACCGCCGGGTGAAGGAACTGGAATCCCACGGACTTCTCTACATCGGCACCGGCGTGTCGGGCGGCGAAGAGGGAGCCCGGTTCGGTCCCAGCATCATGCCCGGTGGCAGCGCGGCAGCCTGGCCCCACGTGAAGGACATCTTCCAGGGCATCTCGGCCAAGGTCGATGGCGGCACACCGTGCTGCGACTGGGTCGGCGGCGGCGGCTCCGGCCACTACGTCAAGATGGTCCACAACGGCATCGAGTACGGCGACATGCAGTTGATCTGCGAGGCCTACAGCCTGATGCGCGACGGACTCGGCATGAGTGCCGACGAGATGGCCGCGGTGTTCAAGGAATGGAACGCCGGCGAACTCGACAGCTTCCTCATCGAAATCACCGCCAACATTCTCGCAAAAAAGGACGAGGACGGCACCCCGCTGGTCGACAAGATCCTCGACACCGCCGGCCAGAAGGGCACGGGCAAGTGGACAGTGATCGATTCCGCCAACCTCGCCCAGCCGGTCACCCTGATCGCCGAGGCCGTGTTCTCCCGTTGCGTCAGTGCGATGAAGGACGAGCGCGTGAAGGCCGCCCGAAAGCTCAAGGGCCCGCGCCCGGTGCTCTCCCAGGCGAAGGACGCTGCCAAAAAGAAGGCGCTGGTCAACGACATCATGAGCGCGCTCTACGCCTCGAAGATCGTCAGCTACGCGCAGGGCTACATGCTGCTCCGGGCCGCGGCCAAGGAATACAGTTGGAACCTCAACTACGGTGGCATCGCGCTGATGTGGCGCGGCGGTTGCATCATCCGGTCCCGTTTCCTCGGCCGGATCAAGGAGGCTTACGACAAGAATCCGAAGCTCACCAACCTCCTGCTCGACGATTATTTCCGCGGCGAAATCAAGCGCAGCCAGAAGGGTTGGCGCAACGTGGTGTCCCTGGCGGTCAAGAAGGGAATTCCGGTGCCCGCCTTCAGCACCGCGCTGGCCTTCTTCGACGGTTACCGAAACGCCCGTCTCCCGGCCAATCTGCTGCAGGCCCAGCGTGATTATTTCGGTGCCCACACCTATGAACGAGTGGACAAGCCGCGTGGCGAATTCTTCCACACCAACTGGACCGGCACCGGCGGCCGTGTCAGCTCCAGCACCTACAACGCCTGAGCCCGGGGGGTTCCCGCCGGGGCGCATCCGACCACTCGAATGCGCCCTTTCCATGGATTCCACCCAGCCCGGGGAATCGGCGTGATGTCGCCGCGGTCGGCTGGAGAAACAAGTCCCCGGCACCGGGATTCGCCGGAGTCCGGCGTCCGCCAACAATGATTGTCCCGCTGTTGGAAAAACTCCGTTCGGTCATCGGGACCTCGGGAACCGGCACGTCGCCGGGTGGAACGGGTCGCATGGCCCGGGTGGCGCTCTCCGCAGGAAGCCAGTTGGTGGCCAAGGTCATCGCCGCCGTCCTGCTGCTGGTGACGATCCGATGGACCCATCCTTATCTCAACGAGGAACGACAGGGCACGTGGATTACAATTTCTTCCCTGATCACCGGTCTGACCTGGGCCGACCTGGGCATCGGCAACGCCCTCATCACCCATCTCACCCGTGCCGCGGTGCGCGGGGATCAGGTCGAGTGCCGGCGTCTTTTTTCCTCGGCGGCCTTCTTTCTCGCCGCCGTCGGCGGGATCGCCCTGGTCGTCCTGAGTGCCCTGGCCTGGACGATTGATCTGGGATGGTTTCTGAAACTCAAGGAAGGCGCGGAAGCCCGGGAGACGCTTATGATTGCCGTGCTGATCTTCAGCCTTTCGGTGCCGTTCACGCTGATCGAAAGGGTCCGGCTGGCCTTCCAGGAAAGCCATGTGACCTCCTGGTTTCTGGTGGGATCGGGACTGCTTTCATTGGGTCTGCTGGCGATGGCGGCCCATGCGCGGGCCCCCCTGCCCGTCCTGTTGATGACCCTCCAGGGACCGCCGTTGCTGGGGGCGATCGCCAACGCCATCCACCTCTTTGCCACCCGGCGGCGCTGGCTTCTACCCGCGCGCGCCGATGTCCGGCGTTCGCACGGCGAGCTCATGCTCAGAACCGGAGCCATTTTCCTCGCGCTGAATCTTCTTCAGGTGGCGAATTTTCAAATCGACAACCTGATCATCGCGCGGATTCAAGGGACGGCTGCGGTCACCTACTTCTCCTACCATCTCCGCCCCTTCGCGGTGATTCAATCCATCCAGTTGCTCTGCATCGCACCCCTCTGGCCCGCCTACGCCGAGGCCATCACTCTGGGGGAATTCCGCTGGGTGAAGCGGCTGCTGTTGGGATCCATGGCCGTTTCCATCCTCCTCGGAGTCGCCTCCGCCACCCTGCTGTTGCTCGCCAGTGACCGCCTGATCCAGCTCTGGGTCGGAACTCCGGTGAACGTGTCCCACCCGCTGTTGTGGGCGCTGGCCCTGTGGAACATGCTGGCCGCCCTCGGCGCGACGGTCGCGGTCTTCTGGAATTCCGCCTCCCTGCTCCGCTCCCAACTGATCTTCTCGTTGCTCCTGGCGGGATGCTCGGTTCCGGCAAAACTGGCGCTGGGAACGCGATTCGGCTTAACAGGAATCGTCTGGGCGACAACCCTGTCCTACGTGCTTGTTGTCGTCCTTCCCTGTCTCGTGGTCGTGCCCCGGCAGATCCGCCGGATGGAACTCCCCCACTCCTTCCATGCCGATCCCCGTCCGCCCTCGGGCATTTAATCCCTCCAACCCAGGTTTTCCCGCATCGCTATGTTCCAGTGGGTCTCCGACCAGTGTCTGCGCGGCGGACGTGTCCGTCGAAAGGGCTTCCGACTCCTTCGAAAGGTGATGTTGCGCCTCGGCAATCCGACGGTCCGCATCGAGTACTTCGGACGAACCCTGGAGGTGCCGTTCAGCAGCGATCTTGCGATCCATACTGCCGATTTTGAGACGTACAACTCGAATCTGCGCCGGCTCTGCCGTTTCGTGCGCTCCGAGCAGGGACGCCTCCGGTACGTAGACGTGGGTGCCAACGTCGGTGATTGGGCGGTCCTCGCCGAACCCGGTCCCGGCGATTCCATTCTGTTGGTTGAGGGTTATCCTCCATTCGACACGCTACTAAAACGGAACGTGGCCGGAATGTCCGGTGTGCACCTTGCTGAGAACTACCTCTCGGGCCAGGCAGCCGCAGTACAGGTGGCGGAGATCCCCTCCAACGCCACCAACCGACTGGTTCCGGGAGAGGGTCGTGCAGTCCAATTTGAAACGCTGGACTCGGTTCTCGAACGCCACTCATCGGCAACCCCGGTCGGAGTCATCAAGGTGGACGCGGAGGGATTTGACGGCCGAGTCCTCGCCGGTGGCCGCCGCATGCTCGAGAACGACAATCCGGTGGTTCTCTTCGAATTCCACCCCAGCTTGTGGCGGAAGGCGGGGCAGGATTTCGAATCGGTTCTTCCAGGACTGCGCAAGGCCGGCTACGGACCGCTTCTGGTCTACGACAACCAGGGCGTGCTGCTGCTAAGCACCCAACTCTCGGAGACCGATCTGCTTCGCACGCTCATCCGCTACGCGCGGGTCCTGAGCTTTTTCTATTTCGACCTGATGGTATTCCCGGTTTCACGAACGGACTCCGCCGCGCGTTTTCTTGAATCGGAGGAGGCTTTTTTAAACCGCCTTCCCGACGGCGACTGCTGTTGAGCCACGATTCGCGTTCTTCCCGACCCTTTCGCTTCGTCCACCAACGTCACGCCTCGTCCCATGTCGATTCCGCCACTGCACATCCTGCTTCACAAGATCCGCGAGACCCTGTCGACCCTCTTCAAGCTCAACGTGACCCTGGACGAGATCAAATTGAGCCAGGGGCTCATCCTTGCCGAACTCCACAAGGGCGAGTCCTCACGGCGGCTACGGGACCATGAGTTCAAAGTCTTTTCCCAATGGGGTGAGGACGGAATCATCCAGTATCTCACCCGGGTGGTGGAGATCCGAAACCACACCTTCATCGAGTTCGGCGTGGAGAATTTCTTCGAGTCGAATTGCCGGTTTCTGATGGTGAAGGACGACTGGAGTGGATTCGTCATCGACGGCTCGGCCGAGAAGCTGAACCGGTTGCGAAAATCGCATTTCTTCTGGAAGCATGAACTCATCGCGCGGACTGCCTTCATCACCCGCGAAAACATCAACGCCTTGCTGGCCGAAAGCGGCTTTGACGAAGATCTCGGGATCCTGTCGGTGGACATCGACGGCAATGACTACCACGTGCTGGAGGCGATCACCGGATTCCGCCCCCGAATCCTGGTCTGCGAGTTCAACACCGTGTTCGGACCCTGCCGGAAAATCTCGGTGCCCTATGCCGCGGATTTTCAACGAACGGCCCGGCACTACTCCAACCTCTACTATGGTGCCTCGCTTGCCGCCTTGACCCATCTGGCCGCCCGCCGTGGGTATTCGCTGGTCGGAATCAATCTCGTCAACGCCTTCTTCGTCCGGAACGACCTGCTCAACGACCGGCTGGAGGTGGTGACACCCGAACAGGTGTTTTTCCCCTCCAAGGAACGCCAGAGCCGCGATCAACAGGGCAACCCGACATTCCTGGCCGGCGACGATCGGCTGAAGGTCTTGAGAGGAATGCCGGTGGTCAACGTGGAGACCGGACTTCTCGAAACCCTCTGATCCGAAACGGTTCTGGAAAAGAGAATCCCGTGCCCGCCAATCGGCCGGCACGGGAAAATGAGAGCCCGACCGAGAATTCGGAAAGATCCGGTTGGGATTCTGATCAGCGCTGAATCCGGGCGGATCCGCCCTGAGCGAAGGCGCGGACCTCATCCTCGGTGGCCATCGTCGTATCTCCGGGGAAGGTGGTCAGCAGGGCGCCGTGGGCCCATCCGAGTCGGACCGCCATCTCGCCTGTCTCGCCGGCCAGCAGGCCGTGGATGAAACCCGCGGCAAATCCGTCACCGCCGCCGACGCGATCGAGCACGTCAAGTTCGGCGGTGGGTGCCGTGAAACTCTGTCCGTTGATCCAGGCCACCGCGCTCCAACTGTGTCGGTTGGTGGTGTGGACTTCCCGCAGCGTGGTCGCGACCGCCTTGACGTTGGGATGCTGCTGGACCACCCGTTCGATCATCCCGAAGAAGGTGGCGGTATCGAGCTTGGAGGACGAGGCCACCTCGGGTCCGGCGACACCGAGACCCTTCTGAAGATCCTCCTCGTTGCCGATGATGACATCGACGTGGTCCATGATGCGGCGGAGCGTTGAAACCGCGCGGTCCTGGCCGCCGAAGACCTTCCACAGCTTGGCGCGGAAATTGAGATCGAAGGAGGTGATGGCTCCGGCGGCCTTGGCGGCCTTCATGCCCTCGATGATCAACTCCGGCGTGGTCGGGGACAACGCGGCGAAAATGCCACCGCTGTGGAACCAGCGGACGCCGCCGCCGAAGATTTCGTTCCAGTTGAAATCGCCCGGCTTGAGCAGACCGGCCGCCTCGTTGCAACGGTTGTAGAACACCACCGGGGCACGGACGCCCTTGCCCTGGTCGCTGTAGACCGTGGCCATGTTGGGTCCGGTGACACCGTCATGCTCGAAGCGCTTGTAGAACGGTTTTACACCCATGGCGCGGACCCGTTCGGCGATCAGTTCGCCGATCGGATAATTCACCATCGCCGACACAATCCCCGTCGGTCGGCGGAAGCAATCGGCGAGGTTGGCGGCCACGTTGAACTCGCCGCCGCTCACATGGATCTGGCACTGGGTGGCCTTCCGGAATGGGATGATGCCGGGATCCAGACGGTGAACCAGCGCGCCGAGGGACACGAAGTCCAGGGCACCCTGCGGGCGGATATTCAGACCATGCTTCATTGAATTCTCTTTCAGAAGTATCTCAGAAATGGGTTCTTGCGCCGGGGAAGGATTCCACGACCGCCATCGACCCGCGGGAGGACGTGACGCCTCCTCGCGAAACCGGCCATGGCCGCCGCATCCGCCATCCCCACTCAGGACCCGTTGTCAGGAACACAGCCGCGGATTGATTCATATGGAACCATTTCGACAACAACAGGTTGTGGAAATAACAGCGGCGACGATGGAGCGAGGATAGAACGATTGGCCGGGACGCCAACACAGAAAAATTGGCGCATGGGCCGAAGCCAACGGGACGGAGCGACAGCGAGGGCGGCGCTCGGTTCCAAGAACAAGACAACCAAGTGGTTGGTGCGCTACTTGCTGGCGAAGGAGGAGCTGGATCCGATGATTTCTGAGATTTACTTGGTTCTAGGTCTTCCTGAGAATGGCCGAACGTCTTTGAACGTTGTTTCAGCATCGTTGTCCGGGATGGGCGGTCCCGCCCCGTGCTGAACGGCCGGCGGGCGCGATCCATTGCTGTTTTGATTAAGTTGACCTCATTTTCACAGAATTCCGGGAGTCGATTCCGGCCACCGATGCCCCTTCGATCGCTGAAATGCGTTGGAATTTTAGGCGCGTTCACGGCGACGCTGCGTGTCTCTGCCTTCGAAGCGGCCGATATCCTGGCAATTCCCTGGAACGACTTTGTTTTCAGGCCACAACTGTCGATGCAAAGCACGTTTACCGACAACGTGTTCTACGGAAACGACTCGGTGACCCTGCCCAGCATTTTCCGGCCGCTGATTATTTCGGGAAATACCATCCAATTTGGACCGATCACGACTAACAACGTGGTGCTGCGCCAACAGGAGAGCGACCTGATCACCACCGTGACGCCGGGGCTGCAGGTACAATACGGCGCGCCCGCGGGAAACAAGGTCAACCTCTCGGGCCAGTTCGACGAGGTTACGTATCTGCAGCATCGGTCTGACAACACCACTCAAAGCCATATGGCCATTGGCACGATCTTCGATTCCGGGGCCTTTTCTTTCCGGGGAAACGATCGGCTCAATTTCCTCTCCAGTTTGTTGGGAGGCGGGTCGGGCTATGGAGCTCTCGGCGTGTTGGTCAACGCCCGGACTTGGGACGACACCTACAATTTTCGGCTCGACCTTTCCGACAAGACTTCGCTCTACGCCACGGCGGTCCACACGGACGTCGACTATGATCCCGGGACGGCCATTCTCGATTTCAACACCCTGATGGGGACCGTGGGTGCCGCCTATAGTCCGGCCGCGAAGCTGGCGCTGACCACGGAAGGATCGTATGGCCAAACAGCCGTGGCCGGGAATTCCGCTGTCAGGGAAGTTGGGCCGCATTCGCAGTTCATGGGGGTCAACATCGGCGCAAAGGGCGAATTCACACCGAAAATTGAGGGTTCGGTGAAGGCGGGACTTGAATTTCGCGATTTTCCAGGCCTGGCGGACACTCATTCCACCCTCTCACCCGTCTTCGACCTGGCGATCACCTACAACGTCACTCTGAAAACCATCGTGACGCTCGATTATTCCCGCCGCACCGACGTTTCCAGCAACTACGGAGCCCAATCCCTCTCGGCCGACTCGTTCACCCTGACGGTTCAGGAGTCGTTGGGTCCCACCGGTAAATGGATTTTGACCGGACGAACCACGGGTTATCTGAGAGAGTTCAGCTCGGTCCAGCTCCCGGTTCCAATTTTGGCCACCGACGCCCGCGGCAATCTTCTTTTCGATCAAATTGGGCGGGCCGTCTATTCCTCGGTCTCCGGCGATTACGCCCGTTCCGAGACGATCATCAGCTTCGGAATCCAAGTGAGCTACCAGCCGCGCCCCTGGCTCACGGCCTCAATTTCCTACGATTTCGACCAATACACGTCCCGACTCAAGGACCCGCGAGTCGCCTCACTCCATCCCTTTATTGACTATGTTGACAATCGCGCCACTTTTCGAATTGCTATCGGCTTTTAACTCATGAAAAAACGTCTGAAAACGAACCGCCTCACGTTGGCGCTGGGGATGCTATTTCTGATCCTGCCCGCCGCGCTCCAGGCGGCCGACTCTGGCCGCAGGATCGGCGTGGGAGACCAGTTGGTGATCCACGTCCTGGGTGAAAAAGAAATGGACGCCCCGCGGCGCGTCCCCGAGGACGGCGTGATCAACTATTTCTTCGTCGGCGACGTCAAAGTCCTCGGGAAAACCACCGCCGAGGTGGAGAAGGAACTCAAAGAGCTGCTGGACCGGGATTATCTCGTGAATCCGCAGGTGATCGTCGAGATCGAGAAGTACGACGAGCAGTATGTCAGTGTCGCGGGCCAGGTGGGCCGGCCGGGAAGAGTTGCCCTTCCTCCCGATCATTCGGTGGACGTGATCGAGGCCATCGCCCAAGCCGGTGACTTCACCCGCCTCGCGAAAAAGAGCGACATCAAGCTGCGCCGGGCCAAAACCGGGGAGGTGAAGCGATACACCTACGATGAACTTCAGAAAAACATCCAGGCCGGCAAGAAGATCGTGGTCGAACCGGGTGACGTGATAACCGTTGGCGAACGCGTTTTTTGAGGACCGGACTATGGAACAAAAGCAAGCTCTTCAGGAATCCGCGGGATCGAACCGCGACGTCAACGCCCTGCGCCATTACTGGCATGTCTGCCTCGAACGTCGCTGGCTCATCGTCGCCCTATTTTCCCTCTTCGTGGTTCTGGGCGTCGTCTACGCACTCCGTGCGACTCCCATCTATGAAGCGGTCGTCCGCCTCCAAATCGACCCCGAAACCAGCGGCATCCTGAGCGTCCGTGACGCCGTCGGATACAATTCCAAGGATACGGACTACCTGCAGACGCAGTACCGGAACCTGCTCTCGCGTTCGTTGATCGAGATCGTCAAACAGAAGCTGAAACTGGACGAGGACGAGCGCTACAAGAAGAAGGTTGACCAGGCCCTCGCCATCTCCAGGGACATCACAGTGGTCCCCATCCGCCTGACGCGCCTCGTCGAGGTCCGGGTCGAGCATCCCAACGCCAAACGCGCCGAGGAAATCGCCAACACCCTGGTCGACAGCTTCCTGACGCAGAACCAGGATCGAAAAATCTCCAAGGCCTTCGACGGCCTGATTTTGCTCAAAAAGGAAGCCGCCTCTCAGGAGCTCGATCTCCAGGGGGCCATTGATGACCTCCAGAAATTCCGCGTTGCGAAGGGAATCGTTTCCCTCGTCGACGACCACCAGCAACAGGACAACGTGGACTCCTTTGGACTCCGCCAGGCGCGCACCGATCTCGATCTAACCCGGGCGCGTTCCGCCACCGCGGAACAGCAGGCCAATGAAGCGGATCGATGGGTCAAGGCCGGGAACGAAATCGCCGATTTCGGAACCATCAGCCAGGATCGCCTCGTTCAGGAACTCAAGTCCCGCGTCGCCCAGGAGGAATCAGTCCTGAAGGGCCTCAAATCCAAGTATCGCGACCGCCACCCCAAGGTCATGGAACAGCAGGAGATGCTGGCGGCGGACCGCAACAAACTCCGGTTCGAGGCTCAACGAGCCTTTGATTCCATCCTCTCCAGTGCCCGCACGGCCAAGGCCGAGGAAGAGGCCGCGAGCCGCCGTTACACCGAGGCCGAACAGCGGGTGTCCAAGCTTTACGAAGCCAAGACGCAGTTCGACATTCTCAGCCGCAAACGGGAACGCGCCGAGGTCATCTACCAGTTGGTCCTTCAAAAGACCAAGGAGTACGACATGAACTCCAAGGACCATCAGCAGAACATGTCCATCATCGACCGCGCCACCACGCCGCTCAAGCCGGTCAAGCCCAACAAGCCGCTGGTGATTTCCGGCAGCGTGTTCGGTGGTCTCGCCATCGCCTTCGGCCTGGCCATCTTCGTCAACTTCCTCGACGACTCGATCAAGAGCCAGGAGGACGTGGAGAACTATCTCCGCCTGCCGTTCCTCGGCTACATCCCCAACATCAAGTCGCAGAGCGTCGTCGAACGCGATCTCCAGTCGCATCTCCATCCAACGTCCAGCGCGGCGGAAGGCTTCCGCACGCTGCGGGCGGCCGTGTCACTCGCCCGCAACGCGGACAAACTCCGGAACATCGCGATCACTTCAACTATTCCGTCGGAAGGCAAATCACTGGTCGCCTCCAACTTCGCCATCGTCACCGCCCAGACCGGGTTGCGCACGCTGCTGGTGGACGCCGATCTTCGCCGTCCCTCGGTCCACAAGGCGTTCCAGCTCCAGAGCCCCATCGGCCTCTCCGCCTATCTCGCGGAACGGGTTCGCAGCATCGACGAAATCGTCCACACCACCGAAGTCCCCAACCTCGACGTGGTGTGCTGCGGTGTCACCCCGGGTAATCCTTCCGAACTCATCAGCTCCAAGCGGATGATGCAATTTCTGGAAGAGGCCGGAACCCGCTACGATCGCGTCGTCCTTGACTGTCCGCCCGTGTCTGCCGTCGCCGATCCCCTGGTCGTCGGCGCGATGTGCGACGGCATCATGTTCGTGACCAAGTTCAACAAAATCCGCCGCGAACACGCGTTGCGCTCGGTTCAACGGGTTCAGGATGCCGGCATCCACCTCCTCGGATTGGTGCTCAACGACATCGATTTCGAGGGCAAGGACAGCTACTACTACAGCTACCACTACTACCAGAACCGGTACTACTCCTCGCACTACAAGAGTGCCAAGACCGCAACTCCCGACGCTGCGAAAAAGGAAGCCGCGAAGTCCTGAATTGAACCGTTCTGACTGCAAAACGCCGGCCTTCGGGTCGGCGTTTTTTTGTTCCGCCACCTGGCCCGCACGGGTCCCGCTTGCCTCCGGCACTCCAGCGCCCACACTCCGCCCATGATCCCTCCCCGCTTCACCGGATTCTTCGGAATGGGCCTGGCCGCCGCACTCCTCCCGTTGACCCCGACCCTGCGTGCCGAGGTGGGGACGCCCCAGGAACTGGCACCCGGCGTGTGGTTCCACGAAGGCGATCTCGCCCGCCGCGGGCATTGCAACAACGGTTGGATCGTCTTTCAGGACTACGTTCTCGTGATTGACGCCAACTTCCCCGGCGGCGCGGAGGAGGTCCTACCCAAGATCCGTACCAGCACCACTCTTCCGATTCGGTTCGTCTTCGACACCCATCACCACGGCGATCACGCCTACGGCAACCTGACCTTCCTCGAGGCCGGAGCCACCATCGTCGCCCACGAAGGCGTCCTCGCCGAAATGAAGCGGGTGGAAACGGGTTACTTCGGCGACACACCCGGCCGCTGGGAGGATCTCGCCAAGACGCGACCCGATGTCGCCAAGTCTCATTTCGTTCCACCAAGCCTTACCTTTGCCCGGGATCTCAAGTTCGAAGACCGCCGGCATGTCGTCGAACTGCACCATTTCGGCGTCGGCCACACCCGCGGTGACGGATTCGCCTGGTTGCCGAAGGAGCGCATCCTTTTCACCGGCGACGCCTGCGTGAACGGTCCCTACAACTACATGGGTGACGGCGATTCGGGCGAATGGGTGAAAACGCTCGAAGCCGCGCGCGCCCTCAAACCGTTGAAGGTCTGCCCGGGTCACGGACTGATGGGCGGACCGGAACTGCTCGACCACCAGATCGAATTCTTCAACGACCTCCGCGAAGAGGTCCGGAAACTCGTCGAGGCGGGAAAGAAACCCTCCGAGATCAAGGGATCCGTAGAGGCGATCAAGGCAACGCTCCAACAAAACGAGAAAATCGCCAACTACATCGGCGGCATGTTTGCCGGCCAGGTGGAAAAGGTCTACGTGGACCTCGGCGGGAAGCCGTTCGACACGGCCGGGCTGCCGTCACCAGCGGAACTGCGATCCCTCCAGTCAATGCCGCGCCGCACTCCCGACCTGTTCAGCGGATTCGCCGAAAACCGCCGGTGACATCGTAGTTGCCGAAGGTGCGGTGCCCATCGGCCTACCGGCTTCGGCCAACAACGCTTCCCAGACTTCGAGTCCGCGCCCGCCCACAAAGCGGCGGCGGATCCGCCCGTCGCGATCCAACAGCACCTGGGTCGGGAGCTCACCGCCGTTGAATCGCCGACCCACCTCGTGGCGCGGATCGAGCAACACCCGGTAGTTGAGCCGGTGCCGCGCCGCGACGGTTCCCACCAATTTCCGGAGCTCCCGCAACGCCTCCGGTGTCAACGACCCTTCCGTTTCGTTCAGTCCGTCCGGTGAATCGAGACTGATCCCGAGGACCACCAGATCGTCGGAATGGCGGCGCTGCAGTTCGCACAGAATCGGCAGTTCCACCAGGCAGGCCGGGCACCACGTGGCCCAGAAATTCAGAAGCACCCGTTTCCCCTTGAAGGCATCGAGACCCACCGGCTGTCCGTGAACATCCTCCAATACAAAATTCGCCACCGGGCGACCGGCAGGACCGGTCAAAGCTCCGTGAAGAACCGGCAGTGGGCTCTCCGATTTCGCTCCCGCCAGCGCCGTCTTCCACTCTTGAATTGCCCTTCGAAACTCTTCGCCCTGCTCAATCGAAACCGGTGCAGTAGAAAGTGAATCCGACGCCGGCAGGACCTGTGACAACCGCAGACCCGAATCCCTTCCGGTCCATTTGCGCAATGTCGCATCCGCCGCCAGTACCACCGTCGGATCCGGATCATCCAATAGCGGCAGTACCCACGGAATCTGCCCCACTCCACCCAGCCGACGCAAGGTGGCCAAACCCAACCGGCGCAGTTCCGGGTCGATATCGACCAGTTGGATCGCCACCGCCGACCGCTCGTCGGATTCATCCAGGGACTTCAATCCCCCCAACATCCGGGTGCGAATCTCGAGGTCGGGATCCACCGCCGATTCCCGGATCAATCGCCCCGCAAAGAGTGCCGATTGTTCGTCCAGACTCGAATTCGTTCCCCGTCGCTCCATCCACGCGGTCAATACCGACCGGCGATGGGGCAGGCGTCCGGTATCCCACAGTCGCTCCGCTTCTTCCACGGTCAGGGATCGACCGGGTTCACCGAAAACGTCGCCGTCGTCCAGGCTGTCCGCGCTGAGCGCCGAGCGAATCGCCAGACGATGCCGCAGCGACGGCAGCGCCAGCGCGACAACGCCACACAGCACGGCTCCAACCAACAGCAACGTCCCCAGTCGATGCCAGATCAGTGACTTCATGGGCGATGGGACTTCAACAGAAACTTCGACTGCAATTTCGACAGAGACCTAAACTGTGACTTCAACGACAATTTCAACGCCCACTTCATATCCGGTGTTCCAATCCGCCGTCCACCCGCGCCCGCGATCCACGGAAAGCGGACGGGGAACGCGCAGAACGCGAGGTCGAAGCCATTGGGTCGATGAAGAACAGCATTCCTTACGGAGGGAGTCGAGATGGCGGTTGCGGGTGGGCGAGAGTGCTCCAGACTCCTTCCGTGCGAACTTCCCGGTTTTTCCAGATGGCCCGTCAGACACGACCCACGTTCACGGCCGGATGGATCGTCCTGCAGCTCATCGTGTCCCAGCCCCTCCTATCACAACCCGTGAACTCCGGCATCGCGGCTCATCCCGTCACCCGCCAACTCCCTGTCGTCGAAGACTACCATGGAACCCCGGTGACCGATCCGTACCGCTGGCTGGAGGACGATCATTCCGCCGAAACGAAGGCCTGGGTGGAGGAACAGAACCGGTTCACCTTCGGACAACTCGAAAAACTTCCACTGCGCAAACCGCTGATGGAACGACTGACCCACCTGTACGACTTCGAACGGTTTTCACCGCCACAACGCGAGGGCGGCCGGTACTTCTTCACCCGCAACGACGGCCTGCAAAACCAGGCAGTGCTCTACGTTGCCGATGACCTGGACGCACCACCCCGGATCCTGCTCGATCCGAACCGTCTGAGCACCAATGGAACGGTCGCGCTCAAGGGATACTCCCTTTCTGAGGACGGCCGACACCTTGCCTACGGTCTTTCCGAGGCAGGCTCGGATTGGGAGGAATGGCGCATCCGCAACGTGGCCACCGCGGCCGACGCCACCGATATTCTTCGTTCGGTGAAGTTTTCAGAGGCGTCCTGGATGCGCGACGGTTCGGGAATCTTTTACTCACGTTACGATCAGCCGCCCGAGGCTTCCCGGCTCACCCAGGTCAACGAGTTCCAGAAGCTCTACTTCCATCGGCTCGGCACTCCGCAATCCGCCGACCGCCTGGTCTATGAGCGGAAGGACCAGCCCAAATGGGGATTCAACGGTTCGGTCACCGAGGATGGCCGTTATCTGATCATCCACGTTCGACAGGGCACCGAGGTGAAGAACCGCGTGTTCTACCAGGACCTGTCGGCCCCCACGTCGCCAGTCGTCGAACTGCTCAACGCGTTCGACGCCAGCTACCATTTCATCGGCAACGACGGTCCGGTTTTCCTGTTTCTCACGGACCTCCAGGCCCCGCGCGGCCGGGTCATCGCCGTCGATCTCCGGAATCCCGAACGAACGGAGTGGCGCGAACGGATCGCGCAGACCGACGCGACACTGACCACTGCCAATGTGGTCGGTGATCGGATCGTTGCCGAATACCTCCGCGACGCGCACAGCCAGGTGAAGTTGTTCGACCTCACGGGCAAATGGGTCCAGGACATTGAACTGCCGGGCATTGGCACGGCCGCCGGTTTCTCGGGCAAGCGGTCCGATCTGGAAACCTTCTACAGCTTCACCAGCTTCACGACGCCCGGGCGGATCTACCGGTACGACTTCAAGACCGGCACCAGCACCCTCTGGCGGCAACCCAAAGTGGATTTCAATCCCGATGCCTTCGAGGTGAAGCAGGTGTTCTACACCAGCAAGGATGGAACTCGCGTTCCGATGTTCATCACCCACAAAAAGGGGCTGAAGCTGGATGATTCGAATCCGACGCTTCTGTACGGTTATGGGGGATTCAACATCTCGCTCACTCCTGCGTTCAACGTGGCAAATCTCGCCTGGATGGAACTCGGCGGAGTCTACGCCGTACCGAACCTTCGCGGCGGAGGGGAATACGGCGAGGCCTGGCACCAAGCCGGAACCAAGCTTCAAAAGCAGAATGTCTTCGATGATTTCATCGGCGCGGCTGAGTGGTTGATCGCCCAGCACTACACACGACCGGATCGCCTGGCGATTTCCGGAGGTTCCAACGGCGGCTTGCTGGTGGGTGCCTGCATGACCCAGCGGCCCGAGCTGTTCGGTGCCGCGCTGCCAGCGGTGGGGGTGATGGACATGTTGCGGTTCCAGAAATTCACCATCGGCTGGGCGTGGACCAGCGATTACGGATCCAGCGACGACGCAGCGCAGTTCAAGGCCCTGTTCGCCTACTCGCCCTATCACAATCTCAAGCCCGGAGTCCGCTACCCGGCGACACTGGTGACCACCGGCGATCACGATGACCGCGTGGTCCCGGCCCACAGCTTCAAATTCGCCGCCCGTCTCCAGGAACTTCAAGCGGGGCCTGCCCCGGTGTTGATCCGGATCGAAACCCAGGCCGGACACGGTGCGGGCAAGCCGACCCGCAAGATCATCGAGGAAGCCGCCGACAAGCTGGCCTTCATCGCGGCCCATCTCGGCGCGGGGCCATCCCGCTGAAATCCCACCGTCCACCCGCAATCGGCCCGAGCCCGCGCTTGCCCGATCGCCGGGGCACCGCTACTTAGACCGGATGCGTTTCCGTCCCTGCCTCGCCGTCCTGATGGCATCGACCCTTGCCGGGGTCGGCTGCAAAAAGGCGGAGATCCAAGTCTACCAGGCCCCGAAAGACAGCGCGGTCACCGCGGCGGCCAGCCCCGCCGGTGCGACCGCCGCGGAATCCCGACCCGAACGCCCGCCCTGGCAGGTGCCGGAGGGCTGGACCGAAAAGCCACGGGAAAGCGGTTCCATGCGGATCGCCAGCTACGGCATCAGCGCGACCGATGGACGAAGCGCGGATGTGTCGGTAGTGCCCCTCGGTCCGGTGGCCGGCGGTGAACTCGACAACGTCAATCGCTGGCGAGACCAGCTTCACCTGGCTCCCATCACCCAGGCTGAACTCGATTCCCAAACCGGGTCCGCCGCCATCGGCAGTGTCACTGGGAAGCTCTACGACATGGTGGGAACGGAACCCACCCTCGACGGCAAGTACAAGGCCCGGACCCTCGCGGCGGTTCTTTCGCTCGGCGGCACGACAGTGTTTTTCAAGATGACCGGCGAAGACGCGCTGGTGTCGGAAAACCGACCCAAGTTTTTGGCCTGGTTAAAGTCGGTGGACACCGGCGATTCCGCCGGATCTTCCACCAGTTCTCCGTCGTCGCCTTCCTCCGCCACACCGCCGTCGACGGCTCCCGCCACCACCGCCCCACCCGCCGCCATGGCCGGGCCGGTGACGCCGCCGCCGGCAACGGGCCTTCCGGAATGGGAGGTTCCGGACGGTTGGAAGCCGGTTCAAGCCTCCACCATGCGCCTCGCCAGCTTCGCGGTCGGCAACGGCGGTGACCTGTCGGTGGTCGCCCTCGGACCCGCAGCCGGTGGGACCCTGGCCAACGTCAATCGCTGGCGCGGTCAAATGGGACTCGCACCGATCGGAGCCGAGGACATCGCCGGCAACACCACCAAGGTCCAGCTTGAAGGTGACGCTCAGGCCGTGGTGGCCGAGTTGGATGGCACCGGTGCGACGGCCGGCCGGAAAATGCTGGCCGCCATCGTCGCCCGTCCGGACCGGACCTGGTTCTACAAACTCACCGGTGACGCCGCCCTGGTCTCCGGTGAACACGACCGGTTCGTGAAATTCCTCAAATCGGTGAAATACTGACCGACCGTCGTCGAACGGTTCCGCGAATCACCACCCGAGACCCGCGGCCCGCCCCAAATCCCCGAAACACTCCGAATCCGTGGCCTTTCCCGCCGTCCATTGGCCCGTCCATCGCGCGCTCCCTTTTTCGTGAAACGCCTTCTCGCCCCCCTGACCTCGCTTCGCCTGACCGTCACCCTGCTGGCGTTGGGCATCGCGGTCGTCTTCTTCGGCACCCTGGCCCAGACCGAAGACGGCCTCTACGTCGCCCAGTCCCGTTACTTCCGTTCCTGGTTCTCCACCTGGTCGCCGCACGATCCCTCGTTGAAATGGATCATCGTGCCGTTGCCAGGCGGCTATCTGCTCGGCACGTCGCTGCTGGTGAACCTCATCGCCGCCCACCTGGTCCGCTTCAAATTCGCCTGGAAGAAGACCGGCATCATCCTCAGCCATCTCGGCATCATCGTGCTACTCGTCGGCCAGCTCGCCACCGACATGTTTGCCCACGAAAGCCGGATCAGTTTCGCCGAGGGGGAATGGCGGAATTATTCGGAAGACTTCCAGGAAACCGAACTGGTCTTCCTGTCCGACCTCCCGGATCCCGCGATGAATTCGGTCGTCGCCATTCCGGATTCGCTCCTGAAGATCGGTGAAGAAATCCGCACTGAACCGCTGCCGTTCACAATCCGGGTGAAGGAATGGATGCCGAATTCGGATCCGACGTTTCAACCGCCGATGATGCAGCGGACCAACACCCCCCAAACTTCGCTGGGGATCGGTCGGTCGTTCACTTTCCGTTCGGTGAAAGAAACCCGAAAGATGGATGACAAGAACATCCCCTCCGCCCTGCTGGAACTGGTCGCCACCAACGGCACCAGTCTTGGAACCTGGGCGATTTCCGAATGGGCTGGTGAATCCGACCTCCAACGCACGGCACGCCGATTCTGGGTCAGGGCCTTCAGTGGCGCCGGGACTGATGAACAGCTCCAGGACGCTTTACCGGAATACTACCCTATGACGGCCCGGATCTACCAGCAGTTGATCGTCCCGCAATCGGTCACCGTTGGGGGCCGGAGCTATTCCTTCACCCTGCGTCCCCGCCGTTACTATCAGCCCTTCAGCATCAAACTGCTGCAGACGAAGCATGAGACGTATGCAGGCACGTCGACCGCCGCCGATCCTGAAGGCATTCCCAAGCACTTCCAGAGCCGCGTGTTGGTGGATCATCCGAGGGATGGAAAACGGGAGGCCGACATCTACATGAACAACCCGTTGCGCTATGCTGGATTGACCTTTTTCCAATACCAGATGGGGCAGGACGAAGCCGCCGCCAACCGCGGCACCAGCACGCTGCAGGTGGTCAAGAATCCCTCGTGGCTGACGCCTTACCTCGGTTGCGTCCTGGTGGCGCTCGGTCTGCTGGTCCAGTTCGGAATCCATCTCAACGGCTTTCTTCGCAAACCCCGCGCCTGAATCCCCGTCCTCCGATGAAACGCTACCTGCCCCTGCTGATTCCGGCGCTGTTCGCCGCGTGGTTTCTCTCCGATCTGGTGCCGCCGACCGATCGCGAATTCGCCTACACCCGCTTTGGCAACCTGCCGATCCTCTTCAAAGGCCGGCATCAGCCCATCGATTCGTTCGCCCGGAATTCGTTGGTGCAGATTTTCGAACGGTATTCGTTCTATGACCGGACGGAAAAGCGTTCGTTATCCGCGACCGAATGGCTGGCAGAGGTGATGTTCCGGCCGGATGCCGCCCGCGAACGAAGCGTGTTCCGCATCGATCATCCGGATTTGATTTCACTCCTCCGGCTGCCGTTGAAGGACGCGACGAAGGGCGAGGACGGTCAGCACTATTCCTTCACCCAGATTCTGGCCGGCACCAATGTCAGCATCCTCCAGGAACAATCCCGTCTGGCCGGCGCCAAGGCCGATGCGCAGCGCGACGCCTTTGACCAGGGGATCCTCCGGCTCGGCAACGCGCTGATGTTGTACAACGCCCTGCTCAACACCGCGCGCCCTTCCGGCGTGTCCCAACTGGCCGCCGAACTCGTCGCTTTTCAGCAGGCGATTCCGCGCGGAACCAACGCCCTCGAAGCCGCCCGGGCACGTTCCTCTGCCGAAAATGCCGATCTCCAGAACGATCCACTCGTCCGATCCACCGCCCGGTTTCTTTATCAACGCGGGGATCGTGCCGACAAACTACCGCTGATTCTTCCGCCGGAGGGGGGAGCTGATTGGGCCCGCTTTCCCGAACGCCTGCTGGAGTTGACGGGCGGCTCGCCGTTGCCGGTCGCCGCATTGTCCTGGGCGAAGATGGGGGACGCCTTTGAAGCCCGTGACGCCGGTGCCTTCAATGCCGCGCTCACCGAATACGAACGCTTCTGCATCGCGACGGTTCCCGCCGACATGACCAAGACGGGCCGCGAAACCTTCTTCAACCGCATGGCGCCGTTTTACCACGCGCTGGTCATCTACATCGCCGCCTTCCTCTGCGCCATTGCCTTCTGGTTCACCTTCTCAGAACCGCTGCGGCTCACCTCGTCCTGGTTGATGATGCTCGCCTTGATCATCCACATGGAGGGCCTCGTGTTCCGCATGTGGCTGGAAGGCCGGCCGCCGGTCACCAACCTCTATTCCTCGGCCATCTTCATCGGCTGGGGCGCAGTGATCCTCGGATTGGTTCTCGAACGGCTGTGGCGCAACGCGATCGGGCTCGCCGTCGGCAGCCTGCTCGGATTCGTCACTCTCATCATCGCCCACAATCTCGCGCTCGAAGGCGACACCATGGAAATGCTCCGGGCCGTCCTCGACACCAATTTCTGGCTGGCGACCCATGTGGTGATCGTGACGCTCGGCTACGCCAGCACCTACGTCGCCGGCTTCCTGGCCATCGTTTATGTGCTGCGCGGATTCTTCACCAGCAGCCTCGACCCCGCCACCGCCCGCTCCCTGGCACGGATGGTTTACGGCATCGTCTGCTTCGCCACGCTGTTCAGCTTCGTCGGAACCGTTCTCGGCGGCATCTGGGCCGATCAAAGCTGGGGCCGGTTCTGGGGTTGGGATCCCAAGGAAAACGGGGCATTGATCATCGTGCTGTGGAACGCGCTCATCCTGCACGCCCGTTGGGGCGGCTGGGTGAAGGAACGCGGATTGGTCAATCTGGCCATCGCCGGCAACATCGTCACCAGCTGGTCCTGGTTCGGTGTGAACATGCTGGGCATCGGCCTCCATAGCTACGGCTTCATGAACGGTGCCTTCCAGGTCCTCGCCGCCTTTGTCGTCAGCCAATTGGCGTTGATCGTGATCGGCTGTCTGCCCGCCGCGCGCTGGCGCAGCTTTCAGGGGAAGTCCTCCACACCGACCCTGCCGATCGGACGCAAGCCCGGTGCGGCGACGGCTTGATGGGATTTTCTCCAAGTCCGAACCTCCTCCCGGAAAGGGTGGTGCGAAGAATGAGCGTCGTTTGCAGTCTCCTTGAAAACGGCGTCTGGCACGGGTGACGGCCACAGCTCCGCACCCGCGAAACGCCACCTCGCCGCAGCCCCGTCCAGCGGCTGACGGCGTCGTGTCCTCGCGTCAGCAATGGGGAAATCACCCCATCTGAATTGTTGTATCGCTTTGATGACGTTGTCCTAGCGTGCCGGGTGATGGTACCCCCTGCTTCCCACGCCGCGTTCCGGGCTACCCGATTGCCCAAGTGTCCCACCGGCATCCAGGGGCTCGATGAAATCACCGACGGCGGACTGCCCCGCGGACGGCCCACACTGGTTTGCGGCGGCGCGGGCTGCGGCAAGACATTGTTCGCCGCGGAATTCCTCGTGCGCGGCGCGACGCAGTTCGGCGAGCCCGGTGTTTTCATGTCGTTCGAGGAGACGGAAGCCGAGTTGAAGGCGAATGTCGCCTCGCTCGGTTTCGATCTGACCAGCCTGGTGCGGCGAAAAAAGATTCTGCTCGAACACGTCCGCATCGAACGCAACGAAATCCACGAAACCGGCGAATACGATCTGGAGGGGTTGTTCGTCCGGCTGAATCACGCGATCGATTCCATCGGAGCCAAGCGGGTGGTGCTGGACACGCTCGAAGCATTGTTCGCCGGCCTGCCGAACGAGGCCATCCTGCGGGCCGAACTCCGCCGCCTGTTCCGCTGGCTCAAGGACAAGGGCGTGACCGCTGTCATCACCGCCGAGCGTGGTCGCGACTCCGACCAACTGACCCGCCACGGGTTGGAGGAGTACGTCTCCGACTGCGTCATCCTGCTGGATCACCGGGTCAACGACCAGATCGCCACGCGACATCTGCGGGTGGTCAAGTATCGCGGCGCACTGCACGGCACCAATGAATTCCCGTTCCTGATCGGGGAAACAGGCCTCAGCGTGCTGCCGATCACTTCGCTGGGATTGAACCACGGGGTGTCGAACGAGCGGATCGCCACCGGCATTCCCCGGCTCGACGCGATGCTGGGCGGACGCGGCTTCTTCCGCGGCAGCAGCATTCTGCTCACCGGCACACCGGGCACGGGCAAGACCATCATCGCCGCCAACTTTGCCCAGGCCGCCGCCCGGCGCGGCGAGAGGACGTTGTTCTTTTCCTTCGAAGAATCACCCAACCAGATCATCCGCAACATGCATTCCATCGGGTTGCGCCTGGAGCCGCTGGTCAAACGCAACCTGCTGCGGTTCCACTCGGCGCGACCCTCGCTCTACGGCCTGGAAATGCATCTCGCGACGATGTTCAAGGAGATCGCCGTTTTTCAACCGGAGGTGGTCATCGTGGATCCCATCACCAGTCTCATGGATTCGGGCACGGCCTCGGAGAGCAAGGGCATGGTCACGCGATTGATCGACTACCTGAAGGCCGGACAGATCACCACCCTCTTCACCAGCCTGACCCAGGGCGGTCAGTCCCTGCAGCAAACCGAGATGGCGATGTCCTCGCTCATGGACGCCTGGTTGCTGCTGCAGGATTTTGAGGGCAACGGCGAACGCAATCGCGTCCTCTACGTGCTCAAGGCGCGCGGCATGGCGCACTCGAACCAGATCCGGGAATTCTTGATCTCCGATCGCGGCGTCGACCTCGTGGACGCCTACATCGGTCCCAGCGGCGTCCTGACCGGATCGGCCCGGGCGGCGCAGACCGCCTCCGAAAAAGCCGCGACGCTGGCGGGTCAACAGGAGGCCGGCCGCCGCAAGCGCGAACTGGAGAGCAAACGGATGGCGCTCGAACGACAGATCAGCGGACTGCGCTCTGAGCATGAGGCCACCGCGGAAGAATTCCGCCAGATTGACGAACAGATCGGAACCCAGACGCGATTGCTCACCACCGAGCGGAGCGAATTGGGCCGCCTGCGCCAGGCCGACATATCGGTGACGACCGGCGCGGTGGGAAGCTCCAAACCGAAAACCAAAACCCGATGAAAACAAAACCGGTGAAACGGCGGGCCGCCCGCGCAAATCCCCCGCCCGAAAAGCTGTGGCAACTCCGTCTCTACGTGGCGGGCCAGACGCCCAAGTCACTGACGGCATTCTCGAACCTCAAGAACATCTGCGAGACCCATCTCAGCGGCCAGTACAGCATCGAGGTGATTGATCTGCTCGAACGACCCCAACTGTCGAAGGGCGATCAGATTCTGGCCATTCCCACCCTGGTGCGGAAGCTGCCGGAACCGGTGCGAAAGATCATCGGCGACCTTTCCGACACCGAACGCGTGTTGGTGGGGTTGGATCTGCGATCCGCCCAATAGCCCAGCCCGACGTCCGTGAAAGCCACCCCATCCAACCGCACCACGAAGGCCTTCGAACGCGCCTTGGCGGCCCGGCCCACGGAGAAATGCGTCCTGCGGCTCTACGTGGCGGGTGCCACCGACCGATCCCGCAAGGCGATCCTGCGTGCGCGTCACCTGTGTGAAACCGAGTTCGAGGGCCACTACGAGTTGGAAGTCATCGACGTCTTTCAACAGCCGATCCTCGCGCGGGACGGCCAGATTGTCGCCACACCGACGCTGGTTCGTGAGTTTCCCAAGCCGGTACGCCGGCTGATTGGTAATCTGACCAAGACCAGCGGTCTGTTTGTCGGGTTGGATGTCGCCGCGAAGACCTCAGTTCGTCCGTGAACACTCCCAAGCGCGGACGCTCTCCAACGCCGGATCCAGTCCGCGAACTCACCCGCCTCCGCATTCGCCTCGCCGAGGCGGAATCAACCCTCACCGCCATTCGCTCCGGCGAAGTGGATGCCCTGGTGGTCGCGGGTCAGGCCGGTCCGCGGGTGTTCACCCTGGAGGGTGCCGACCATGCCTACCGGGTGCTGATCGAATCGATGAACGAGGGGGCGCTGACATTGACGGCGGACGGGGCCGTTCTCTACGCCAATCAGGGCTTCGCCCGGATGGTTGACTATCCGCTCGAGCAGGTGACCGGCAGTTCGTTTCGCCGTTTTCTCGCCGCTGAAGACCAGGCGGCTCTGCAACCCCTTCTGAAACGCGCCGGCAAGGTGGGTGCAAAACTCCAGACGATCCTCAACACCAGCAGCGGTTCTCGAATGCCGGTGCAACTGTCCATTCGTCCGCTTCCCCGGAAGAATTCCACCGGTGCAACCCTCGGTCTGGTGGTGACCGATCTGACCGAGGCGCGACGCAATGAGGAGCTGTTGCGGGCATTGACCCACCGCGTGGTGCAGGTGCAGGAGGCCGAACGCGGTCGCGTGGCGCTCGAATTGCACGATCACATCACCCAACTGCTCTGCGCCATTTTGGTTCGCAGCCAGACGCTGGCGGACCGGCTTCCGGCACGCGAAGCGACGGCAAAGCGGGAGGCCAGCGAGCTCGCCAAGTTGCTCGGAGAAGCAGCCGATGAAGTGGAACGGATCTCGCGCAATCTGCGACCCGGGGTCTTGGAACACCTGGGTCTGATCGCCGCCCTGCGCGAAATCTGCACCCAGTTCGCCGAACAAGCGGGCGTTCCGGTCAAGATGGTCGTGGGTTTGATTGAGCGTTTGCCAGACGACATTGAGCTGACGATCTACCGCATTCTGCAGGAAGCGTTGAAAAACTCGGAGAAGCACGCCGGCGCCCACCACGTCACGGTGAACCTGAATGTCACCGACGGCTTGGTACGGTTGGTGATTGCCGACGATGGCATCGGATTCGATCCGCAACGTAGGCCGGTGCGTGGAAAACAAAAGGGTGGCTTGGGTCTCGTCGGCATGCGCGAACGGGCGGCCTATGTCGGCGGCACGCTTCAAATCAAATCCCATCGCCACGCCGGCACGGAAATCGAGGCGCTCATTCCGCTGCCACCCGGCAGCGCCCGGCGAACTCCGGAGCCTACTTCAACAGGGCGGGATCAATGACCGCGTGTTTGATTTTCTCGCGCTTCCACGTGTAGGTGGTGTGGACCATTCCGTCCGCGGTCTGGATCACCGCCGGGTAGCTGTACTCGCCCGCGTCGTCTTCGAGATTCAGGACATGGTGCCACTTCCGTCCTTCTTCGATCAACGCCACTCCCAGTGAATGCCGCGACTCGGTGGTCGGGTTGTAAACCAACAACGCCCGGCCATCCTTCAACATCACCGCGTCCACACCGCTGTTCGGATTGGGGATGTCGGTCCGGCGCATCCGGCTCCAACTCATCCCGCCGTCGGTGCTCCACGATTCGGTGAGAAGCTTCTGCCGGGTCCGGCACAGAATCTGGATCCCGAGATCCGGCCAAACCAGAATCGTCGGCTGGATGGCACCGAATTCGAGGGCGGAATTCAGGTCCACCGTCCGGCTCCAGGAAGGCGAGGCGCTCCCCGGCTGGCGCACAGTTTCCATATGCACCCGCCAACCCGAACTCTCTTCGCTGGCGCCGCAAAGCAGGATGCCCGGGCTTAACTCGATGGGTTTGTTGCGAACCGGTCCGATGATTCCCTTGGGCAGCCGCCGGGACGCGGACCAGTGGATGCCGCCGTCATCGGAGGTCTTCAGCCGGCCCCACCATTCGGAAGGACTCGGACCGACCTTGTAGTACAACAGCAGCGGACCCTTCTGCGGCTGCACCAGGACCGGATTCCAGCAGGCCCATTGTTCGTCGCCATCTTCATCGCCCCGGGCCACCTCGGCCGGGCGGGTCCAGACGCCTTTCTCCTGGCGGATGAACCAAATCACGACGTCGCGCTGCCGTTCAGCCGTTCCACCGAACCACGCCGCCGCCAGGCCGCCCTTCAACTCGCAAATCGTCGAGGCATGAGAGGAAGGTGTGGGCGGCGGATCCGCGAGGAACTCGGTCCGCACCAATCCCACCGGGGTTTGGGCAACGGCAAGGCAGGCGGCCGCCCAACCGCAGAGAGCCGGCAGGGCAAGGCGAAGGAGTTTCATTCCAAAGAGTGCTTTCAAACTGGCGCGACGACGCCCGCGGGCTCAACCCGTCTTCACGCTGAACAACCGACGTGCCTCACGGTTTCTTCTGGGTGGTCAATTCCCAGGAATCCGTGCGGAACGGTGACGCGGGAAGACCCGCACCGTTTCTCAGATTCACCACCGGATAGTCGGCCCAGCCGTAGCGAACCGCAACCGGCTTCGCAACTTCGGAGCTCTGGACGACGATTTCGGATCTGCCGCGGATCCGGGCGGTCGCCGCGTGAAACTTGTGATCCTCACCGGCGACCGAGAATCCAGTCGGAGCGAGTCCATCCCGGGTTTGCAGCCGACTGCCCACATGGCTGAAATCCAGCAGTGCTTCGCCACCGACGAAGGTGAAGGTGCGGACCACCGGACCGGAGGATTCCACCGGTTCATGGTAGGCCTTCGACCGCGCCAGCAGGGCCAGACGCGCACCGACCGGGGCCTTGCGGGTGGGATGGATGTCGTCCTTGTCGCCCACATCGGTGATCACCGCGACTCCGGTGTTGGGAACCGTGGCGGCAACAAAATCCTGCGCTTCACGCAATTCGGCCCAATTGGAATCGCCCACTTCGCTGGCGATCACTGACATCTCCCGCCTCCGGCTCTTGTCCCACGGCGCCAGTTGCACCGCGTAGAAATGGAAATCGCCCTGGCCCCAATCGCGACGCCAGTTCTTGATCATGTCGCCGTACAATTCGCGGTACTGCCAGGCCCGTCCGGCGTTGGATTCGCCCTGGTACCAGATCGCTCCCTTGATGGCGTAGGGAATGAGGTTGGCGATCATGCCGTTGTAGAGTTCGGAATTCTGCCACGGCGCAAAGGGACGGTTCTTGGTGAACGCTTCGCCTTTGGCCACAGCGGCCGCCTTCTCCGTTTCCCAGGCGAGCAGGCCCTTTTGATAGCCCAGGTACGCTGCCGCATCGGCTTCCTGAAGATCGCGAGCGTAGGAGGGATTCGCCCGGATCGCCGAGTCGCTCATCCACACTTCGGCCGGAGATCCACCCCAACTGGTGTGGATCAATCCGACGGGAACACCCTGGGATTTCAGATCTTCTTCGAGGTTCCGACCAAAATAATAGCCGACCGCGGAGAAATTCTTCACCGTGTCCGGTCCCGCAACCGCCCAGGAATGCTTGGCGTAATCGAGATCGGTCTTCGCCTCGGGCGACCGCCGCTTCGCGACGGTGAACAACCGCAGGTTCGGATTGGCACTGGCCTGGATGTCGGCCTCCGGCTGGTAGCTGCGGCTCAACGGCCATTCCATGTTGGATTGACCGGAGCAAATCCAGACCTCGCCGACGACCACATCGGTGACCTCGGTCGCGTTGGCGGGGCCACTCGCTTTCAGTACCGCGCCGTGGTTCGAAGCCTTCAACGGACTCAACGACACCTGCCAGCGGCCGTTGTGCGCGGTGGTGGACACCTTTTGGCCGGCGAATTCCACCGTGACCCGTTCGCCTTCATCGCCGGTGCCCCATACCGGCACCCGGATGCCTCGCTGGAGTATGCCATGATCGGAGAACAGGGGATGCAGGCGGACTTCAGCCGCGACCGGAAGGGTCAGCGTCAGCGCGGATGCCAGCAACACGGCCGGGGAAAAGGTGCGCGCCACGGCGGATTCCGACGGGGCTGCACGGCGAACAAGGGGCAGGAACATGCGATCAGCATGACCGGGGTCCCCCGGGGACCGTCAACGGCCTTTTGCAACGCTTGCCCGCAGGGCTACTTCTTCGTCAGGCTCCGCACGATGAGGCTCTTCATCCTCCACCGAACCCGGTACCGGTATTCCACACCGGTGAAGGAGAGCTTCAACGAGGTCCGACTCCAGCCGTTCAGCAACGAGCACCAGACCTGCGATTCCTTCGAACTACGGATTGATCCCGCGGTCGCCGTCCGACGTTACCAGGATTTTTACCTGAACTGGGTCCATCATTTCGAAATCACCCCGCCCCACGCGTCATTGACCATCGAATCCCGGACCCGGGTGACGACGACCGGCGCCAACTGGCTCGATCCCGCGGCCACGCCGGTGCCTCTTTCCGTTGCACCGTCGCTGGCGCGATTGGAACGCTGCTTTGACTACCTTCAATCGAGTGAGTTCGTCGAAAACGATCCCGCTCTCTGGCGCATGGCACTCGACGCCACCGCCGGTCACACCGATCTCTGGCAGGCCGCGCAGGCCCTGAACCGCTTCGTCCAGGCGCACCTCACCTACACCCCGCTCTCGACCCACGCCCAAACCCACATGCGCGACGCGTTGGCGGCCCGGGTGGGGGTTTGCCAGGATTTCGCCCATGTTCTGATCGGGCTTTGTCGCTCGATCCAGATCCCGGCGCTGTACGTCAGCGGCTACCTTTGCACCCCGGGCGCCCAAGCCAGCCATGCCTGGGTGGAAGTCTTCCTGCCCGAAATCGGCTGGCGCGCTCTCGACCCCACCCACGGCCGTCAACCGGACGAACGCTACGTGAAACTCGCCGTCGGCCGCGACTACGCCGACGTCCCCCCCGTCCGCGGCAACTACAAAGGCATCACCCGCCGCGAAATGGAGGTCGAGGTGACGGTCACGGAAGAGCCCGCGCCCTTAGCACTTTCCGCGACATGACTCGCCATCATCAGCCCATCGCGCTCACCATCGCTGGCTCCGATAGCGGCGGGGGCGCGGGCATCCAGGCGGATTTGAAGACCTTCGCGGCGCTTGGGGTTCACGGCACGTCGGCAATCACCTGTCTGACCGCCCAAAACCCGTCGACGGTGGCCGCGGTTCATGCGGTGCCGGTGGCCTTCCTCTGGGCGCAGTTGGAAACTCTCTTCGCCGAACTGCCGCCGCGTGCAGTCAAGACGGGGATGCTCTTCAACGCAGGGCTCATCCGGGAGGTGGTCCGATTCTGGTCCTCCATTCCCGCACGGAAACGTCCGCCGTTGGTCGTCGATCCGGTGATGATCGCCACCAGTGGGGCGCGATTGCTTCAGCCGGCCGCCGTTCGTGCGTTGTTGGACGGCCTTCTGCCGCTGGCTACTCTGATCACACCCAATCTCGACGAGGCGGAAGTCCTGGTGGGGCACCCGCTGCGTTCGATCGATGATCTGCACCAGGCGGCCATTGAGATTCATCTCCGATTCGGATGCGCCGCGCTCGTCAAAGGCGGGCACCTCCGCGGAGTCCGCACGGCGACCGACGTTTTTTTCGACGGCCGGAATGGCCTGACCTTCTCCGTCCCGATGATCCGCGGCGTCACCACCCACGGAACCGGCTGCACCTATTCCGCAGCCATCGCCGGCTATCTGGCGTTGGGGCTCGCGCTACCCGAGGCAGTGGAACTGGCGAAGAATCACATCACGCAGGCGATCGCTCAGAGTGTCCGCATTGGGCGTCATACTGCGCTGAATTCATTTTGGAAGTGAGACGCGGATTTCACGGATTAACACGGATTCCTGAAGAGCCGATCCAATTGGATTCACTCTGCTCCGCCCGTCTCAATTCGTGATAATTCGTGAAATCCGTGTCACTCCCCATCACCGTTTCCGCGCCAGGCGGAGGGCGTTGCCGATCACGATCACGTCGCTCAAGCCCATCGCGGCGGCGCTCAGCAGCGGGCTGAGCAATCCGACGGCGGCGAGCGGCACGAAGGCGGCGTTGTAGAAGAAGGCCCAGAACAGATTCTGGTGGATGACCCGCAGCGTCTGCCGGGCCAGTTCCAAGGCCGTGGGCACGGCCATCAAATCAGGTCGCAGCAGCACCACATCGGCCGCTTCGCGTGCCACATCGGTGGCCCGGGACACGGCAATCCCGAGGTCGGCCTGCGCCAGTGCCGGTCCATCGTTCAATCCATCGCCGACAAAGGCCACCCGTTCGCCGCCCGCCTGCAATTCCGCGAGGAAGGCCGCCTTTTTCTCCGGACGAACACCGGCGGTTGCAGCAGCAGCGGACAATCCCAATTCCGCGGCAATCGCAGTGACGGCGGCCGGTTGATCCCCTGAGAGCAATCGCACCCGGAATCCACCCGATTGCAATCGCGTGACGACGTCCCGCGCGCCGGATTTCAAAGCATCGCGCAAGGCATAGGCACCGATCGCGTTCGACCCGATCGAAACCACCAGAACCGTCGCGCCGAGTTTCGCCTGTTCGGCGAGAAATGGATCGATTCCGCCCAGCTCAACCCCGGATTCGCGCAGCCAGACTGGTGAACCCAAACGAACGTTCTGATTCGTCCATCGCGCCTCGACACCACTTCCCCGCACTTCGCGCCAACCGTCGAGCGGCACCAGCGCCGCTCGCAACGTGGACACCGCGAGGCTCAGCGGATGCGACGAGGGCCGGGCCAGGCTCGCGGCTAGGCCGTCCAAAGCGGGTCCCTCGGATTCCGCGCCGCTGAGATCCAATCGGGCGCTGATCACCGGGCGGCCTTCGGTCAACGTTCCGGTCTTGTCGAAGATGACCGTCGTGATGCGTCCGGATTTCTCCAGCGCCTGGGCGTCGCGGATCAGGATTCCCTGTCGGGCCGCCGCGTTGACCCCGGCCATCAGGGCGGCGGGCGTGGCCAATCCCATCGCGCACGGGCAGGCAACGATCAACACCGCCGACAGCATGACAAACGCCGCGGCGAGTGGCGTCTCCGGCGGATGCGCGTGCCACAGCCAATGCCCGAGGGTCGATTGAAGGGCGCTCGCGGAATCGAAGGCGAATCCCCACCACGCCGCAGCGCCGAGGGCGATCAGCACCACCACCGGGACGAACACCGCGCTGATGCGATCGGCGAGACGTTGGATCCCGGCCCGACTCGACTGCGCCCGTTGCACCGCGGCGATGATATGGGCGAGCGCGGTGGCTTCCCCCGTGGCATCGACGCGTGCCACCATCCGACCGGAGGTGTTCACCGTGCCCGAATACAGCCGTGCCGCCGCCGTTTTCTCCACCGGCAACGGTTCACCGGTCAGCATTGCTTCATCCACCGCCGATTCGCCTTCCAAAACGACTGCATCGACCGGCACGCGATCTCCGGGACGCAGGACAATTTCATCGCCGATCTGCAGCTCGGCGACCGGGACTTCGATCTCAACGGCAGCCGTCCGACGCCGCGCGGTGGCGGGCGCGAGGGTGAGCAACGCTTTGAGGGAGGCACCGGCGTGGACCGACATCCGCGCTTCGAGCCAATGACCGAGGCTGACCAGCGTCAGGATTCCGGAGGATTCCATGAAATAAACGTGACCCGGCATCCCGGTCAGAAACGCCCAGAGACTGAATCCAAATGCAGCGGTCGATCCCAAGGACACCAGCGTGTCCATGTTCGACCCGCCCACCTTCAACTGCCTCCAGGCGCCGCGATAGAACCCGGCGCCGACCCACACCTGCACCGGCAGCGCGAGCATCAGCGCGACGCCGTGATAGGTCCGGTTCATTCCCAGCCCGAAAATCCACTCCGCCACCATCATCGCGAGGGTCACCGGAACGCCGATCCACACCGCCCGACGCCACGCCTGTTCCGCCGCAGAACCTCCGGTTGAAGGCGCTACATCCATTCGTTGGACAGCGGCGGCGTACCCCACGGCCTTGAGCGCGGCCACCAGGGTTTCGACAGCCGGTTCCTGACCCGGTTTCCAGTCCACCACCGCGCGGGCCGCCTCCAATTCCACCCGCGCTGTCGCCACTCCGGCCACGCCGATCAATCCCGCCTGAACCCGGGCCGCGCAGGAACCACAGGTCATATCCTCCACCCGGAGAACGGTTCGCGCGCCGGCAGGAGGACTTTCAACGACGGGCGCCAGCGGAAGCACGGCCGGTTGAGGAGGTCGTGGCTTGAAGGAAATCGGAGCCAAAGCCATATCAGCAACCTCCGGCCCGGAAGGTGAGCTGGCAAATCAATTGCCGGTACCCGGCCCATCCGGGAGTTGTCCATCGGACCCGGCGGCGTATGTTCCGCGCATGACTCGCCAGCAGGTGCTCGACCTCTATTTCATGGATGCCCGGTGCAAACTCATCGAGCTCGCCGCTTTTCTCGATCGCCTAGACCGCGGGACCGGTGAATCCGATTTTCGGCTCACGGCGTTTCGCGAGGCGATGAAGCATCTGGCCGACGGCGAACCGCAGCGCGCCGAGGCGGTGCTGGTGTCGTTCAGCGATCCGACACCCGACCCGATTGCGAAGGCTCCCGGCAAGGGCGCGGTGGGTGCCTGGCCGGGAAAGGCCGGTTGACCGGCGGGTGTACAACAGTAGTGTTTCACAGCATGAGTGCCGCCACCGCCAGCATCCGCGAACTCCGCACCGACTTCCGTTCGGTGAAGCGAAAGATCGAGGAATTCGGCCGGGTCACCATCACCGACAACGGCGAGCCCGCCTATGTGATGGAGCCGGTCCCGCGGAAGGTGCGGAAGCCCGGCCCGATGCCCGACTACATGGCGCGTGTCCTTCGTTATATGCCGAAAGCCATGACCGAAGAGGCGGCGAGGCGCCTCCACGAGGACAATCGAAGTGCATGCTGAGGAGATCTATGTCGATCCCAGCGCGTTGTGCCGGCTGTACTTGAACCAGCCCGGCCTCCGCGAAATCGCCGCCTGGCGTGGCCGGTTGGCCGGGGCCTTGCCGGTTACCCATCACGGCCGCTGTGAAATCGCCAATGTCATCTGTCTGGCCGCGTTTCGCGGCGAACTTCCTCAGGCCAAACTTACGGAGGTCCTCGCGGAATTTGAAACGGACTTTATCGATGGCCGTCTGCACCGGGCCGACCTGTTATGGCGCGCCGCACTCGACCGCGCCGCCGAACTGAGCCGGACCCTGACACCAACATTGGGCACCCGGTCGTCCGACGTCCTACACGTCGCCTGCGCCCAGGAACTCAAGCTGAAGCACTTCCTAACCTTCGATGAGCGGCAGAAGAAGCTGGCGACGGCGGCGGGGTTGAAACTCGTGAAACTTTGAGTCGATGGCATCCCGTTCAGTTCCAGCCAATTTGCCCACGCTGCAGGTTCGCCTTGTTTGCGAAGGCATTCCGGTGCATCGATTTGAAGGCTTCGACGGCAAGCGTTCCGTCCGAGTGGAACTGCAGACCAAGACGGGGCATCAACCAGGGAGGAAGGTCGGATCAAATGCGGTCGCCTGGGAGATTCTCGTCGCGGAGAAAAGAAGTCCGGACGGGGCTCCCGATTTTTCTGGACCGGCGGTTCATGGAAAACGCGGTGAACGATTTTTCTATCTCAGTTGGAGCGGTGAGGTGGCCGGCACCCGAGTGATGTTCCGGCGGATCAAAATCCACCTCCGCGACCTGACGATGACCCAGTTGGTCCAGGCCCGAAAACCTGCGAATCTGCTGGAAGCCCGGGTCCACGCGGTCGCGAAGGATGACGGCCCTGCCTGCGCCTCGGTCCCGCTGCTCGGAGCCGGGTGGACGGTCCGTCCTGTTGAAGAGTGATTCACTGACCCCTGTTTACCGTTTACTGTCACGGCTATGCGCTACATCGAACCCCACGGCCACATGGTCAGCCGCACCACGGATGACTATCTCGACATGGTCACCGCCGGGTGCGCCGCGGTCTGCGAGCCGGCGTTCTGGGCCGGTTTCGACCGCTCCTCGGTGGACGGGTTTCGCGATTATTTCCGCCAGCTCACCGAGTACGAGCCGGCCCGCGCCGCACGTTACGGTCTGCCCCACTATTGCTGGCTCTGCATCAACCCGAAGGAATCCGAGGACGTCGCACTAGCGACTGACGTCATTTCCATCATCCCGGAATTCCTCGATCGCCCCACAGTGTTGGGCATCGGTGAAATCGGCCTGAACAAGAACTCGCGCAACGAACTGCGCGTGCTGGAGATGCACGTCGACCTCGCCGCCCGTCACGATCAACTCATTCTGGTCCACACGCCGCACCTGGAGGACAAACTCAAGGGCACCCGGCTCATTCTCGACGTGTTGAAGGCGGATTCACGGATCCGTCCCGAGCGGGTGCTGATCGATCACGTCGAGGAACACACCGTCCGCTGCGTGCTGGAACGCGGGCATTGGGCGGGGATGACGTTGTATCCGATCAGCAAATGCACGCCGGCGCGGGCGGTCGACATTCTCGATCTGCACGGCAGCGATCGTTTGTGGATGAATTCCGCCTGCGATTGGGGTGAAAGTGTCCCGCTGGCGATTCCCAAGACCGCCTTGGAAATGCGTCGACGCGGCTGGAGTGCCGAGGCGATCGACCGCGTCGTCTACCAGAACCCGGTGCGCTTCCTCAGCCAGAATCCGCGGTTCCAACTGCGGTAGTCCGGTCAAATTCAAGGCCGTCCCGTGGCGGGTTTTCGCCAAGAACCGGGTGGCCCGGTTTTCGCGGATTCGGGCACGCTGACGCCCGATGAGCACTCTGTTTCACCCATCGCCAATACGACCTGTTTCCAGTAACGTTCCGACTGAAATGACAGCCGCGGCCACATCCGTCCTGACCACTGATCCGATCAATGCGCAAATCCTTGCGGTCAGCGAGGACCAGATCCAGGGGTTCCTGCGAAATCCGCTGGCCGAGATCAGTCGACGTTCCGAAGTGCCGCTCGAAACCGTGATCGAACGGCTCCGCGCCCTGCTGGCCGCCGGCACCATTCGCCGTATTCGCCAAACCCTGCTCGCCACCAATCTGGCCGATGGCGCGTTGTGCGCGTGGCAGATTCCCATCGAGAAGACCGACGCGGCCTTCGACTACATGTTCCAGCAGGACCCGTTCAGCGGACACGTGGTGGTCCGATCCACCGATGCCGCGACGCCGGGCTCGAACTATCGCCTGTGGACGACGCTCAAGGTTCCGCAGGGATTCTCTCTGGAAAAGCATGCCGAAGTGTTGCGTCAACGGGTCGGTGCCGAGCGGTTCCGGTTGATGCCCGCCAGGAAACTTTTCGCCCTCGGCGTGGGCCATGTCCGGCGTCGTGGCATGGAACCCGGCAGCCGCGCGGACGTGCTGGCCGATGTATTGGATGTCCAGATCGTGCACTTGTCCGATCTCGAATGGCGGGTGCTGACAGCGTTGAAGCGCGAATTCCGGCCCGAAGAACTCAGCGCGGATCTTTGGAGTTCGCGCGCTGCCGAGGCCGTACTCGGCCTAGATGAATTCTGCCGCATCGCCGAGGATCTCAACGCGCGCAAGGTGATCGGCCGGTTCAGCACCTTCCTCGAGCACGTGAAGACGTTGAGCTCGGGTGAAAAGGTGACCAAGTTCAACGCCCTCTTTCATTGGGCGGTTCCGGCCGGCCGCGAACTCGACGCCGGTCGGGAAGTGGGGCGCCACCACATCATGACCCACGCCTACTGGCGCGAAGGCGGCCCGGAATTCCGCAACGTCAACGTGATGGGCGTGGCCCACGGCACCGACCGCGACGTGGTGCTGGCGCACAAGGCGGCCATCGACCGGCATCTGGAAGAGGCGGGGATCGCGGTGAGCTACACCAACGTTTTCTGGGGCGGCCGGAGCGAAATCAAGCCGAGCGAGATCAGCCCGTTCGCCTATCGCGACTGGTGCCGATCCATCGGTGTGGATCCGGAAACACTTCGGGCCTGACAGCCCGCTCCGCTCTCACTCAGACGGTGAAGAGCGCCTTGTCGAGGGTGACCTTGCCGTTGGTGCTGATGGCCTCGTTGGTTTTGACCGCGGTGACGGTCGCCTCGAAGCCTTCCTTCCAGCCGCAATCCGGCTTGGTGCCCTCGTTGACGTGTTCCACGAATTTCTCGAGGGCGTATTTCAACGGCGAGTCGGTGTCGGACGCGGCCTCGGCCGGCTTCTTGCCCTGGGCGAGGATCTTGGTCGCGTTGGCGACGAGGGCGATTCCGGAATCGGAGAGGAAATCGTCCTTCCGGGCATACACTTCCCAGCCGAGCAGGGGCGCGTCGACTTCCTTGAACATCCAACCGCGGTTGTCGCGGATGAGGATCGCCGCGTCGCTGCCGTGAAAGATCTGATGTTCGCCTTCAAAGGAACTCGCGAGGGTCGCGCTGTAATGCATGCGAACGCCGCCCGGATACTCGACTACCGCGTGGACGGTGTCCTCCACTTCGCGGCCATCCTGCCATTGGAGGATGCCGCCAAACCCGGTGATCGAAACCGGCAGCGCATCGAGATACCAACTGACCGTGTCGATGGCGTGAACGCCAATTTCACCGGCGAGACCCAGCGACGTTTCGCGGAACAACCGCCAGTTGAGGGCTTTTTCACGCTCCGGATTCGGTGAGGCGCGCCGCCAGGATTGCTTCTTGTTGAACTGCGCCCGCGCAGAGGCGGTGTGTCCGCAGGCGCCGGTGCGGAAGAACTTCAGGACGTGATGATGCTGGGGATTGGCGCGGAACGCGTGACCCACCTGGAAGATCTGTTTTGCCGGAAGGGCAGCGGCCGCTTTGGCAATCGTGCGCGCATCGTCAATGGAACCGGCCATCGGCGCTTCCAGGTAGACGTTTTTTCCCGCGGCGAGAGCGGCGAGAGCGATCTCCTTGTGAAGATGGGTCGGTGTGGCGATGACCACCGCCTGCACGTCCTTATCGTCAAGCAGTGCCTTGTAGTCGTCGTAGATCTTGGCCGCGGGCGCTGCTTCGGCGGCCCGCTTGATCGAAGCCTTGTAGTGATCGCAGATGCCAACGAGCGGGGCATTCGGCAGCCGGCCCAATTGCGTGATGATGTCGCGTCCCTGCGCGCCGAGACCGATCAATCCCATCTTCACCGGCGGGCCCACCGGCTTCTCCTTGAAGTTGGGATCTGCCTTGGGCACCGCCAGCGTTCCGGCCGGCGGCGTCTTGGCGTCTTCGGCCTGGATCGGAATGCCGCCGAGCGCGGCCATCATCGTGGCGAGGGAGCCGGCCTTGACGAAATCACGCCGGTTGAAGTCGGAGGACGGAACGGGGGAATTCATGCGGTGGGACGAGTTTAGCGGAGGAATGGACGATGCCAAGCCGCGGATGCTTCGAGACAAAAACGAAAACGGGCGTCGATTGTGGTCGACGCCCGTTTGGAAACCGAAATCCGCGTCCGCTCAGTTCAGCGTCTTGATGCGGATGTTGCGGAAGGCCACCGAACCGTGATCGCCCTGGAGCAGGATCGGTCCGGGTTCATTGACGTTGTCGTCCAGATGGCTGCCTGTGCCGTGTTCGACGACCACATCCTTATGCACCGTCACGCCGTTGAGGATGACCGTAATCTTGTTGCCGATCATGCGGGCCTCGACCTGCTGCCACTGGCCGGCCTTGCGGATCGCGGGGATCGCGCAGGACGCCACGTTGTAGATGTCGCCGTTCAGACCCTTCTCATGGCCGTCCTTGTTGCTGTTGTCGAAGATCTGGATTTCGTAACGGCCGCGCAGGTAGAAGCCGGAGTTGGATCCGGGAGGCACCTGGTATTCATAGCGGACGATAAAGTCCTTGTACTTGCCGGTCGAATAGATGTCGGTCCCGTGCGCGCCGGGGGCGAGAACATTGCAAAGAATGCCGCGCTGGACGCTCCACGACTTGTTGCCGTCCGGACGGCGGTAGGTCCATCCGTCCATGCTCTTGCCGTCAAACAGGAGCTTGAATCCATCCGCCTTTTCCTTCGCCGCCAGGACGTTGGCGTTGTCCTGAGGTGTGCCACTGCCGGCTTCCAGCCCGAGCGACCAACGGATGCCGCCGAGGATGTGTTTCTGATAGGCCTCACTGGCCCAGACGTCTTCGCGGTGGCCGAGCGAAGTGTAGAAGACCTTGCCCTTGCCGACGTTTTTGCACCAGGCGACCGGATAATCTCCCGGGACGAGGGTGTTCGGATTCTTGTCGAGGGTCAGGAGCCCGTGGACTTCGCCGCGATTGAAGTTGGTGAACTGGTATATCTCGTCAAAGACGGTGTAGATCGGGCCGAAGTTCTTGGTGGCCGGGTGGCTGGGATCGAGATTGTAGGCATCAATCTGAACCTGGGCACCGTGGGTCCGGAACTCGCCGCCGAGCGCCTTGATGAACGGCGGGTAGCCGTGGAAGGTGTCACTGCCGGAATGCATGCCGATCAGCGCATGGCCGCTTTCGATCCAGCGAATGAAGCCGTCCTTGTCGGGAATGGCGAGGTCGCCGGTGGTGTTGGCGAAGATCACCGCGTCCACGTTCTTCAGTTTCTCAAGAGTCAGCTTCTCGGCGACTTCGGCGTCGTCAGTACCCTTGGGTCCGCCGCGAACGACGTCGACGACCGTGAAATCGCCGCTCGTCTCGCCCAAAGTGGCGAGGACGTTTTCGGCGGTTTCGATCGAGCTGTGGCGGAATCCCTTGGTGGCAGTGACGACGACCACCCGCTTGGGGGCGGCGTCGAGTTGGATGGGGACGATGGAGGCCATTAGCAGGCCGGCGGTCAGGAGACGGAGTTTCATGCGATGCGTGCGATCAGGAGGTTGCGTGCTGTCAGGTCCGCGAACGGACGCCTGGAATCGGGTACCCATTCATTTGGCGATGCGGAGAGCCCCCGTGCAAGCCCTATTGACCGGGACCCAACCGGCCGAAGGCGTCACCGGATGGTGGCTTGCGAAGGCCGGCGGGGGGTGGGTCAATGGGCGGGCCGACGGATGCAGTGCGGAAACCGATCGTAACCCGCAATCGACGAAGTCGGCGATGCCGTGACAAAAACGATTCCAACAGGACAGGGACGGAGTCGTTTCGGGAATTCCCTCCTGGTGTTGACCGGGCTGTTGGTCGCGGCGGCCGTGATGATTGTCCTGTCGGCCCACCGCACTTGGAAGAAGATTCCGGAAAGCTACGCCGCATGGTCTGCCGGCAATCTTGTGGTTGGGTATCTCAACGCCCACACGAACCGCTGGCCGACCAGTTGGGACGACCTCAAGGATGTCGAAAACGCTCAGACCTTCCTGCCGTTGGATCAGTTGCAAAAGCTGGTCCGAATTGATTGGAAGGCCGACGTGGAGCGTCTGATGCAGAATGCCCGGGGGGACACGAACTGGATTCCTCACGTTTTCACCCGCCCCGACGGCGAACGTTTGCGAAGTGCGTGGGGGGCCGACACGGAACCCAACGGCAAGGTCGCGCGGTATCTCCGCCAACGGTGAGCGGCGGCGTGCGCCGGGACACAGGTCCGCGCGGACGGGTTGAAGTGTAGACAAGTTGAAGAGGGGAACACGCTCCACGGTAGGGTGAGGCTCCTGCCGAACCGAGTACGTGGCACTACATGGGACGCTGCTGGGCGGGGTTGATTCCGTCCGTCCACTCGGCTCACCAGAGGTTCGCCCTACCGGTATCTGCCCTCTTCGTTCGCTTAGCTGATCAATCCCTTGACCACTTCGCCGAAGACGTCGGTGAGGCGGAAGTCGCGGCCCTGGAAGCGGTAGGTCAGGCGTTCGTGGTCGAATCCGAGTTGGTGCAGCAGGGTGGCGTGGAGATCGTGGACGTGGACCTTGTCCTTCACCGCGTTGAAGCCGAAATCGTCGGTTTCGCCCCAGGTGAGGCCCGGCTTGAAGCCACCGCCGGCGACCCAGTAGCTGAAGCCATTGGGATGATGATCCCGCCCGTCGTCACCGCCCTGCACCATCGGTGTCCGACCGAATTCACCGCCCCAGATGACGATGGTGTCCTCGAGCAACCCGCGTTGTTTGAGATCGGCGACGAGGGCCGCGCTGGCGCGATCGGTCTTGCCGCATTCGGACTTCAATCCGCCGGTGAGGCCGCCGTGATGATCCCAGGACTCGTGGAAAATCTGGACGAAGCGGGTGCCGCGCTCGATGAGGCGGCGGGCGAGCAGACAGGCGTTGGCGTAGGTCGGCTTTCCCGGTTCCGCGCCGTAGAGATCGAGGGTTGCCTTCGATTCCTTGGAAAGATCCATCAATTCCGGCGCGCTGGATTGCATCCGGTAGGCCATTTCGAAGGCGTTGATGCGCGCGGCGATTTCCGGATCGCCGACCACGTCGAGACGCTGGTGATTCAGCCGGTTGATGACTTCAAGCGAGTCCTTCTGGAGGACGTCATCGACACCGCGCGGATTGCCGAGGTGGAGGATTGGATCGCCACCGGTGCGGAACAGGGTGCCGCTGTGGACGGTGGGGAGAAATCCACAACCCCAGTTGGACGCACCGCCGCTGGTGCCCTTGCTGCCGGTGCTGAACACCACGTAGGATGGGAGATCGCGGGATTCACTGCCCAGGCCGTACGTTGTCCAGGCCCCGAAGCTCGGACGGCCGAACTGTTGCGAACCGGTGTTCATGAAGATCTGCGCCGGCGCGTGGTTGAAGGCGTCGGTCTGCATCGACTTGATCAAGGTGATGTCGTCGGCAACCCCGGACAAATGCGGCAACAACTCCGAGAGTTCCATGCCACTGCGACCGTGACGGGCAAACTTGAACTTGGGTCCGAGAAGCTTGGCGGAAGGATTGATGAACGCCGCCCGGTAGCCCTTCAACAACTCCGCCGGCGGCAGGGTTCCGTTGAATTTGGCCAACTGCGGTTTGTAGTCGAACAACTCCAGGTGGCTGGGCGCGCCGGCCATGAACAGGTAGATGACCCGTTTGGCCTTGCCGTTGAAATGGGGCTTCTTCGGGGCCAGCGGATCCGGCGCGCCCGTACTCGACGCGGCGGCCAACGCTGTGGATTCACCGAGGAGCGACTGCAGGGCAATGGCGCCGAGGCCCACACCGCATTGTTTGAAAAACCAGCGGCGGGTCAGGTCCCGACGGAACTCCTCGGCGGCGTGCTGTTCGTGGGTCAGGCGTGTCATGATCGTGGATCCTGGGAATTCATTCCTTGGTGATGGCTTCGTCGAGGTTCAGCAATACTCGCGAGACAGCGGCGTAGGCAGCGAGTTGGGCGGGTGTGGTGCCGGGCGGGACTTTCGGCAGTTCGTTGCGGCCGGTGCCGAGTTCAAACGGATTGACCCAACCCTCGGCGATCCGCTTCTGCTGGCGGGCGAGCAATCCCTTTAGTTCCGTCCGTTCAGCCGAGGTGGGCGGACGCGAAAGCACCCGGCGGAAGGCGTAGTTGATGCGTTGATCATCCGAGGTGCCGCCGTTCTTCAGCGTGAGTGCCGCCAGACCCTGGGCGCATTCCATCGACACCGTTTCGTTGAGCGTCATCAGGGCCTGCAACGGAGTGTTGGAGCGTGAACGGCGGACGCAGGAGAAATCCCCGTTCGGCGCATCAAAGGTGACCAGGAAGGGATACGGAACCGATCGATAACGGAAGGTGTACAAGGCCCGGCGATACCGGTTGGTGCCGGTCTCTTCATCCCACGGTTTCGGGCCGTAACTGGTCGGGGGCTGGAACAGGAACTGGGGTGCGGGCGGATGAACGCTTTGACCGCCCAGCGCGGGATTCAGCAGGCCGCTGGTGGCGAGTCCGAAGTCGCGCACCAGTTCGCCCTCCAGCCGGAAGCGAGGTCCGCGCGCGAGCAGTCGGTTGAAGCGGTCCTTCTCCAGTTTGTCCGGCGTGACCCGCGAGGATTGCTGGTAAGTGGCCGACATCACGATCGTCCGGTGCAGGGTCTTCAAGCTCCACCCGTGGTCCATGAACTCGCAGGCCAGCCAGTCGAGTAATTCCGGATGGGATGGAGCAGGGCTCTGCACGCCGACGTCCTCGGGCGTTTCGATCAATCCGGTGCCGAAGTAGGACTGCCAGACCCGGTTCACCACAACGCGCGCGGTGGTCGGCGACTTCCGGTCCACCAACCAGCGGGCCAGCGTCAGACGCGAATCATCGGCTCCGGCGGGCAGCGGATGCAGGAAGGCTGGCACGCCCGCAGTCACCGCATCACCCGGTTTCAACCAGTCGCCCCGTTTGAAAATATGGGTCGGACGTTTGTCCTCGTTGATGCCGGAGCCTTTCCGCGCCACCAGCGTCAGGGTCGGGGTTCCCTCGGGCCATTGTTTCCAGAGGCCCTCGATCTTCGCGTTGGTCTCCTTGAAGGCATCGACCGTCTTCCGCCACTGGGTGAAAACGGCAGCCACCTGAGCGGGGGACCGTTGTTCGGCCGGAATCGCAAAAAGCTCACGAATCCGCGGCGGAAGCGGATCGGCCACGGCCTCGCTGTTGGTCGAAACACTCAGCCTGAACCGGCCGAGATTGTGGTTCTGGTTGTCGTCGGAATTGTCGCCACCGTGGTTCTGGAGCAGGTGGAAATGCAGGATGGTGCCCTTGGGGAACTGAACCGGTTTCTCCGGAATGAAGACGGCGTTGCGCGGGACGTTGCGGCGGCCGGGCCCGGCATCGATGCCCCAGGCGGTGTCCTCTTTTCCATCGATGGCGAAGGCGACCGGGCCGTAGGTACGCTTGTCACCGCCGGACTTTTTCCGGCTCTCGGATTGGAACTCCGGTTCCAACCGGCGTTCTTCGTTGGAGAAATCGGCGGTCGCCCGGACGAACTTGATCGTCACCTTGTTGGTTGGATCGGCCGCATCCGCAGCCTCGACCTTGAATTCGCTCAGCGCGGACATTCCGCGAATCGAGCGCCCCGGTCCGCCGCTGGGAAGATTGGGATCCGGAAATTGCTCCAGCCGGAAGGCCCCGATCGAGGTCAGGGAATTGGTGCCCAGAAAATCGGCCGTCCATTGCGTCGGAGCATAACTGGCGGCGCGGATGGAATGATCCTCATAGTTGTAATACCGCTCGCCGTTGTCGCCAGAATTTCGGACGTCGACGTACGTCCACGCGGTGACTTGGTTTTTCTGTTCCGCCTCCCACGCCGCCATCCGTTCCTTCCAATCGGGCGTGGTGTGCCGGAGACCTTCCTCGAGGTCGCGCATTTGCCGGAGCAGATCTGACCGGAGCATCTGTTGTTCCGGCGTGTAGGCCACGGTCGAGGACTCGTGGTCGTTGTTCAGAAACGCGAACAACCGGTAGTATTCCTCCTGAGTGATCGGATCGAACTTGTGAGTGTGGCATTGCGCGCACTGAATGGTCAGGCCGAGAACGCTTTTCCCGATGCAATCCATGCGGTCGATCAATCCGTCCATCCGGAACTGTTCGGGATCCACCCCACCCTCCTCGTTGAGCATCGCGTTGCGAAGGAATCCAGTGGCCACCCGTTGATCCTCGGTCGCGCCCGGCAGGAGATCGCCGGCGATCTGCTCGATGATGAATTGATCGTAGGGAAGATCGCGGTTCAAGGCGTTCACCACCCAGTCGCGGTAGGCCCAGATCGAGCGTCCCTTGTCCTTCTCGAAGCCGTCGGAATCGGCGTACCGGGCCGCGTCGAGCCATTGGCGTCCCCACTTCTCACCGTAATGCGGGGATCGCAGCAGGCCCTCCACCACGCGTTCGAATGCGCTTGTCGAATGGTCGGCCAGAAACGCGTCCACCTCCGCGGGCGTGGGCGGGAGACCCGTCAGATCGAAATGAACCCGTCGCAACAGGGCGATCCGGTCGGCTTCCGGCGCCGGGGTCAGTCCTTCGCGTTCCAGGCGGGCCAGGACAAAGCGGTCCATCGGAGTGCGGGGCCAGTTGGAATGGGTGACCGTGGGTTCCTCGGGCCGGACCGGCGCGCGGAAGGCCCAATGATGAGCCGCCTTGTCGACCCGGGCGGTGGCGGGCCAGGACAAACCCTGATCGATCCAGTTTCGCAACAGACCGATTTGGGCAGCGGCAAGTCGCTCGCCTTTCTTCGGCATCGTGGCGAGTTCGTGATGGGTGCCGGTGGTGACCTGGACGATCAACGAGCCGGCGCTGTTGCCGGCGACGGCGGTCGGACCATGGTCGCCACCCTTGAAGAACGCAGCGCGATCATCGAGACGGAGATTGTTTTCCGTCCGTTTGGGTCCGTGGCAGCCGACGCAGCTGTTTTCAAAAATCGGGGCGATGTCGCGTTCAAAATCCACCTTCGCAACCGGCGTGGCGGCGGCCCCGGCGCGCACGACGGAAATCCCCGCCGCGAGCAGAAGTGCTGCAAGCCAGGTGCGTGGGAAAGGGGAGTTCATCAGGCAACGAACTTGCCGCAGGAACGGGGCGAGGTCGAACCGTTTTTGCCGGGGGCGGCCGGCCGGGGCGCATCTCGACACTGCCCCCTATGAAAGCCCGTTGGAACAACGTTGGGCATGCATCCGACCGACGACGGCCGCTCCACCGTGTACCCAAACGAATATAGGGCTCGGGTGGAACCGGGCCCTCCACCTTGGGCGGTGCCCAAGGCTGGTATGGGGCGGGCCTTTGGCCCTGAGAACAGCGGAAGGCTTGCCTTCCCCGCCTCGGACCGCGGCGTTCGGGCCAGTGTTAAGATGTGCCCGGCCGGCCGTTTTTCCAGCGGCCAAAGGATACGACCGCTAATCCCTCCGCGTGGGCGCGGGGCCGCGGAATTCCGGAGTCGTGAAGAAGCGTTCGCCGGGGAAGTAATGATTGTAGGCGCTGTTCGCCTGACGGAATCGCCACGCCGCGGGAAACCGGCGGACGACTTCGGGAAGAGCGGCGAAATCCCAAAGGAACCGGTGCCAGCGGCCGCGGTACAGGTTGTTCGCCGTGCTCACCAGCCATCCGGCAAGGGCAATGGGAAGCGCCGGGAAGGAAAACGTCTTCACCACGAGGATGAAAAGGCTGGAGCGGTTGGAGATGTAACGACGCGGGGTCGCCGTCTCCGCCCCGGCGTCGCTCCCAGCCGCCTGCGTGTTGGAGGCGCCAACGGCATGAAAGACGCGTGCGTCAGGAACGGTCGCGCACTTCCAGCCGCGCTGCCAGGCCCGTACGCCCAGATCCACATCCTCAAAATCGAGGAAGAACCCGGTGTCGAACCCGCTCAGATCGTCGTAGCAACTCCTGTGGATGAGGAACGCGCCGGCGCACGGGAAGGGAATCCGTTCCCCGGCCGTGAGGGGCGCGGTGAACTGAAAGCGGCTTCGCGGCCACGGACTGTTGCAATCCCATCGGGCATTTTCGAAGCGTACTCCGGCGTGGTGCAGCCGCCGACCGTCGTAGTCCCATTCCCACGGATCGGCGATCGCCACCCGCTGGCCGGCATCGATCCGGGCGGCCAGTTGTCCGAGGCAGTCTGGATCCAGCCACAAATCCTCGTTGGCGAAGAAAAGGAGGTCGCCGGTGGCAGCCCGGGCCCCCACGGAATATCCACTCACCAAACCCGACGCGGCGGGTTCGGTCAGCAGCCGAACGTCGGATTGTTGCCGGAGAAATTCAACGGAGCCGTCGGTGCTTTCGCGATCCACCACCACGATTTCGATTTCCACCCCTCGCTGGCGGCGAAGCGAATCCAGGAGGCGGTCGAGGTATCGGCGGCCGTTGAAGTTCGATATGACGACGGAGATCAAGTGCGGATCAGTTCAACGGCCGCAGTTCGGAATCAATCCGTCCGCACGGTCAAGTGGGCCGGGCGGGTGCCGCTGTGATCTCCAGCCTATCGAAGCGCTTCAGCGGCGCAATCTCCAGCGATCGCGCCCACTTCGCCATCATCGAAAGGCCCTGCGCCAGGGTCACCGAGGATTGGACGCCAAACGCCAGCTCGACCCGGGAATGATCGGACACCGCGTGGACGACTTCCGGTCGAGCCGACAGATGCTGAATCCGGGCAGGCACCCCGACCGCCGAAGCCACCGCGTGCGCCAGGTCGATGACCCGCACCGCTTCGTCACGACCGATGTTGAAGGTGGCATTGCGGGCGCCGGAAACCAACGGAGCCCGGGCGATGAGAGGCGCGACATCGTCAACGTGGGTGAACGCCCGGGTCTGGTGGCCATCACCGAACACCGACATCGGTTCACCGGCCAGACATTGGCGCAGGAAGATGGCGATGACGTTGCGATGGGGATCGGCCAGGTTCTGCCGTTCGCCGTAGACATTGTGGGGACGGAAGATCGTGAAGCCCATGTCGTAGGTCGCCGCCGCCGCTTCGAGATCCAGTTCGCAGGCGTACTTGGCGATGCCGTAGGGATCCTCGGGATGCGGTGCGGCGTCCTCACGCAACGGGAGCTGACCGGTTCCGTACACCGCAATGCTCGAAGCGAACACGAAGTGGCGAGTCCGGCCGTTGACGGCGGCGTTGATCAATCCGGCCGTGGCAAGGAGGTTGATGGAATAATTGTGGAGCCGAGCCTGATGACTGAGACCTTCGGCGGCGAAGGCAGCGAGATGATAGACGACCTCGAAGGGGCCTTCATCGGCCCAGAGCGAGCGGACCAGGGCCCGATCGGTGAGATCGCCTTGCACGAAGCGGACGCCCGCCGGGACGTTGCGACGGAACCCGCCGGAAAGGTCATCCACTCCGACGACGGTCATTCCGGCGTTGATGCAGCGTTCGGCAACATGCGAACCAATGAATCCCGCCACGCCAGTGACGAGGACCTTCGCTTGCGACATGGGGCGGAGATTCAGAGATGGTGCGGCGGATGTCGAGATTCCCCGCCGGGTTGTTGTCAACGCGCGGCCAGGACAAGTTCGTCGAGCCGTTGGGCGATCGGGGCCAGCAACGCCGTGTCGGAATCGGGTCGGCGCGGCGCCGAAGGATGCGGCGTGGAATTGGCGATGTGTCCGCGAAGCTGCAGAAACTGGGCGCAGGTGTGTTTGTAGGCGGGCACCGGATGCCGGAACGCCAGCATGCCGAGGTATTGCAACCAGTCATTCAGCTCGTGAAAGCGGGCATCGCCCGATTGCCAGAGCCGATCGCGAGCCGCGAAGGCTTCGACATGGAACGCCGACAATCCGAGCAGGTAGTCGCTGCCCCAGGTGACCATGTCGATGGCGAGGTCGTTGCCGGTGTAAACCTTGAATTCCGGGCGAACGCGATCGCGAACCGCGAGCCGTTGCCACTCGATTTCCCGGGACAGGGAACTGTGTTTCGCTCCGGTCATTTGGGGGATGCCGAGGACGGCCTCGAACGTTTCCGCGTCCCAGATCCGGCCGAAGGGAACGAACATTTCGCCGAGTTCGAACCCGAGGAATTCGTCGCATTCGGCCGCCACCGCCCGGAAAACCTCCACCAATTCGCGACCGGACAACGGCTTCAGCGCAGCGCACGGAAAGAGAATCGGGACGCCGCCGGAGCACTGAATCGCGGAACACTCGCGTCGGTAGAGACGAACCGGATCACCGTCTTCACCGTGAATGAAGGCGCCGGCGATGAATCGGCGTCCGCGGGACAGACCGTTGACCAGGCCCAGCACTTCCGCCCGTTCCGCCGGGGTCAGGAGATTCGTATAGCCGGTGTCCATGTTGACCGCCGGGACGAGCCCCGCCGACCAGGTCGATTCCACCAGCCGCGCGAAATCCCCCCAATGAATGCGGCCATCGGCGTGAAACGGCAGCAGCACCGCGGAGATGCCCTCAATCGCCCGTCGGGGCCGCAGGGTGGGGATGTTCATCGGCCGACAGCAAAGCGGAGGAAGCCCCGCAAGGTGAAGCCCTATCCTCAGCCCAGCGCCGGAAGATCGACACGAATTCACGAATTCACACCGATTGAGAGGGATGAAACCCAACGGACCGAATCCGATTCGCTCTTCAAGATTCGTCTGAATCCGTGCCTTCTCCGCCTCTTCTACATCAGTCCTGCTTACCCCAACAGCGGTTGGATCACCGTCCCGTGGACATCGGTCAATCGATAGTATCGCCCCTGGAACTTATAGGTGAGCCGTTCGTGGTCGATGCCCATCGTCCGCAGCACCGTGGCTTGCAGGTCATGAACATGCACCGGATCGGTGGCGATGTTGTAGCCGAAGTCGTCCGTTTCGCCGTAGCAAAAGCCCGGCTTCACACCGCCGCCGGCCATCCAGGTGGTGAAACACCGCGGATGATGATCCCGGCCAAAATCGTTCCGGGTCAGTTTCCCCTGGCAATAGTTGGTGCGACCAAATTCACCGCCCCAGACCACCAGGGTTTCATCGAGCAACCCCCGTTGCTTGAGATCGGTCAGAAGTCCGTAGCAGGCCTGATCGATGTCCTGGCACTGACGCCGGATTCCGCCGGGCAGGCCGCCATGATGATCCCAGCCGGGATGATACAATTGGATGAACCGGACATTGCGTTCCGCCATCCGGCGCGCGAGCAGACAGTTGGCCGCGAATGTCCCCGGAGTTTTCACGGCCGGACCGTAGAGCTCGCTGACCGATGCCGGTTCACCGGAAATATCCAGCGTATCGGGAACGCTGGTCTGCATCCGGTAGGCCATTTCATATTGGGCCACCCGGGCATTGATCTCGGGGTCGCCCAGATCTTCGAACTGGGCCTGATGCAATTCGGCGAGGCGATCCAGCATTTGCCGGCGACCTGCACCGGAGATTCCGTCGGGATTCTTGAGGAACAGCACCGGGTCCCGCCCATTTCGAAACTGAACCCCCTGATGAATGCTGGGAAGGAATCCATTGCCCCACAATCGCGCGTACAGGGGTTGATCAATCCGGTCCTTGGAAATCAGCACCACAAACGCGGGCAGATTCTCGTTGGCCGAACCCAATCCATAACTCAGCCACGCGCCCATGCTCGGCCGGCCGGCGATCTGCGAACCAGTCTGGAGAAAGGTGATGGCCGGATCGTGATTGATGGCCTCGGTATGCATCGACCGGACAAAACACATCTCGTCGGCCATGCGGGCGGTCCACGGCAGGAGTTCACTGAACCAGGCACCAGAGCGGCCATGCCGGGTGAATTGAAACGGCGATCCCGCGATCGGCAGAGTGGCCTGATTGGCCGACATGCCGGTCAGGCGCTGTCCCATCCGGACGCTGGCCGGAAGATCCTGACCGTGCATCTCGTTCAACCGCGGCTTGTAGTCGAACAGATCCATCTGCGACGGCCCGCCGCTCATGAAGAGGTAGATGATCCGCTTGGCGCGCGCCGGGAAATGCGGCTGACCCAGGATCCCCCCCAGACCCTGCCCGCCCGCCGAATCACCGGCGCGCAGTGTGTCACCGAGAAGACCCGCCAGCGCGACGCCTCCGAGCCCCAGGCCGAAGCGGCCGAAGAACTCGCGGCGATTCATCTCAAAGTTGACGTGCGTGGCATTCATGAAGAGGGCTTGCGTGGGTTCGATCTTCGATTCAACGCCGCATCACGGCTTCATCGTGGCTCAACAACGCCTCGGCCAGCACCGTTCCGGCGGCGAGGTCTTCGTTGGTGAATCCTGAATGGTTCCGCGTTTCACCCACCGTCAGGAGTCGTGCGGAAGCTGCCGGATCGTCCCGGAACCGAAGCCGCTGTTCTTGGAACATTCTAACGAGAACGCCGATTTCCCGGGCCGTCGCTGTTCGCCCGGTGACCAGGCGGAATCCGAAAGCCACACGGGATGCGTCCGTCGCCCCGCCCTCGCGCAACAAGCGTTCGCCGACATGCCGTGACGCCTCCACGATCTGCGGATCGTTGAGCAGCGCCAGCGCCTGCAACGGTGTGCTGGTGCTCTGACGCCGAACCACACAGCCGTTCCGTTCCGCCGCATCAAAAGTCACCATGGCCGGTGGCGGCACGGTCCGCTTCCAGAACGTGTACAAACTACGCCGATGCAGATCCCCACCGTGGCTCTGATCGTAGCGGGGATTCCCCATCGCCACCTCCCACAGTCCATCCGGTTGATACGGTTTCACGCTCGGACCGCCCACCGCTTCGGATAGGAGCCCACTGACCGACAGCGCCTGATCCCGCAACATCTCGGCGGTCAATCGGCGCGCAGGACCACGGGCCAGCAATTCATTCTGGGGATCCCGCGCCAGCAGCTCGCTTCCCGCCTTCGACGACTGTCGATAGGTGGCCGATAGGGCGATTTCGCGGAGCAACCGTTTCCAATCCCAGCCACCGTCCGCGAAGTCCCGCGCCAGCCAGTCGAGCAATTCCGGATGAGTCGGCGGACTCCCCTGGGAACCGAAGTTGTCGCTGGTCTCCACCAGGCCACGGCCGAACATCATCTGCCACGCGCGATTGACGGTGACCCGGGCCATCAGCGGATTCTCCGGCGCAACCAGCCATTGGGCGAGACCGAGCCGGTTGGTGGGCGCACCCGCGGGCAGCGGTGGCAGCGCCGACGGCACGCCCGCGGTGACTGCTTCACCCGGGGCATCATACGCGCCGCGTTTCAGGATAAAGGCCGGCTTCGGTTGGGGCATTTCCTGCATCACCATGATGTCCTGAATGGAGGTCACCAACCGGTTTTGCTCCTGACGAACGCCCAACAAATCCTCCCGCCAGCGGGCCGTTTCCGCGGAAAATGCGGAACAGAAATACTCGAACAACGCGGACCGGTCAGGGCCGTCGAGATCAGCCGCCGGCCGCGCGAGAAGTTTCGTCAGCCGTTCATCTCCCGCCAGATTCCCGGCCTCGAGCGCGCTCAATTCGCGGTTGAAGATCCGCAGTTCGTCGACGCGTCCACCCTTGAACCCCGCATCCCGCATCCGGAATCCCACTGTTAGGTCGGGTTCACTGCCGCCATAGGTAAAATCCTTCCACAATCCGTCGCGCACGACTTCCACCTCAGTCAGCTGGCCGTCCAGATACAGATGCAGCCCGGCGGCACGGCTTGATCCATCGTAGGTGACGGCGACGTGCGTCCAGGCATTGGTGGCGACGGTCGCACGGCTCCTGATCCGCAATGAATTCCCGGGCCACATGTGATGCAGCCCGACCGACACCCGGCCGTCTTCCAGCAGGATCTCATACCCACGGCTGCCGGCATCCATCCACGCCCGGCTCTTGTGCAGGACGACGAACCGCGGTGCCACCACCGGCATGTTGATCCACACCGCAATGCTGAACGGATCCGCACGGGTGAAAGCACCGACGCTCGGCAGGGTCACGCCATTCTCACCGTTCAAAAGCAACGATTGCCCGTGGCGTCCTTCCGCCGATCCTGGCACGTCCGAAGGCATCGCCGCAGGCCGCCCCGCAACCCCGTTGGCAAAACGGACGTCGTTGGTTCCGTCAAAATCATAAGCTCCGACCAGCCCGGGCAATTCCGCCCGTTGCGGCCGGTGCGGCAACCATTCCGCAAACGCCGGACGCGCCGCCGCGCGCGCATCACCCGCGCGCGCCTGCTGCCGCACCATCGCCGCCTTCAATCCATTCAGCTTCGACTCCTGTTCATCGGTCGACAGCAGCAGCGTCGGCACTGGCATCACTTCGCCGAAATAAACCGTCTGACCCGATTCATCGATGTTTTGGAACATCGAGAACAACCGGTAGAAATCGCGCTGGGTGATTGGATCGTACTTGTGATCGTGACACCGCGAGCATTCGAAGGTAAGCCCGAGAAACGCGGTTCCAAAGGTGTTGACCCGGTCGACCACGTAGCTGACCCGGAACTCTTCCTCGACGATTCCACCCTCTTCGTTTTGCAGGTGCTGCCGGTTGAAGGCGGTGGCCAGACGCTGCTCGCGGGTGGCGTTGGGCAACAGGTCGCCCGCCAGTTGCCAGGTCACGAAACGATCAAAGGGAAGATTGCGGTTGAACGCGCTGATCACCCAATCCCGCCACGGCCACACAGGACGATAGCGGTCCATTTGGAAGCCGTGGGTGTCCGAATAGCGGGCCAGATCCAACCAGTCAACGGCCATGCGCTCGCCGAACCGCTGCGATCCCAACAGGCGATCCACGACCCGCTCTTCAGCGCCCGAAGCGCGGTCGGCCTGAAAACGATCGGTGTCGCCGGGCGTCGGTGGCAATCCGGTGAGATCGAGCGTCACCCGACGCAGCCAGCGTTCACGGTCGGCGGGCGGTGCCGGGCGAAGATGTTCGGCCTCCAACCGCGCGAGAATGAATCGATCGATCGCGCCACTGGGCCAGTTCGAATCCACGGTGGCCGGCACCGGCGGACGGGTGATGGGCAGGAACGCCCAATGCCGTTCCCATTTCGCCCCGGCATCGATCCATTCCCGCATCTGTTCGATCTGACGCGCGGTCAAGGTCCGGTGCGAGTCGGGCGGCGGCATCAGCTCCTCGGGATCCTGGGACACCAAACGCCGCATCAGCTCGCTCTCCGCGCTCTTCCCGGGGACCACCACGGTCTTGCCCTTGGCGTTGACCCGGAACACGCCCTCCTTCGTATCGAGCCGGAACTTTCCCTTTCGTGCCGCCTCATCGGGTCCGTGGCAGTGGAAGCACTTGTCGGAAAGAATCGGGAGAATATCACGCTGAAACTCGGCCGGTGCCGCCGTCGCCGGGACAATCCACGCCAGAAGCCACAGCCATCCCAACAGTACAGAACTCCCGGCCAACCGCCGGAAATCCCGCCCCGTCATCCCCATCCGCTTCCTCATCGCATCTCGCATGGTTCAAGGTTTTCAACCGCTTTCATCCACTTCCATTCGCTCCATCCAACACAACTCAACCCCATCGTCCTTGGACCCCGGCCGGCATCCGGGCATTCAGAACGGGCCGGAAATTCGTGTGAACTTATTCACCGGCGTCACCGCGTCGGGCGACCACCACCACTTCCTTCAAGGGTCGAAGGGTCTGCAACATCTGCCGTATTCCTCGGAAACCGGCTTCGCCCAATCCGAATCGCACCGCCCAGATCGCGGCGCGCCGATCATATCCATAGGTCCGCAGGCCGATGCTGTCGATTTCAAGACCCGCCACCGTCACCAGGTTTCCGAGGGTTTGGACGTTCCACGAAAAGAGATGGTGGTTGGGTTCTGCCGGGTCAAATCGACGATAGCGCGCCTCGCGTTCCCACGGCACGGCCAGCAACAACCGGCCCTTCGGCGTCAGCAGGCGACACGCTTCCGCGAGGCAGCCGAGTGGATCAGGGACGTGCTCCAACGCGTGATGGCAAAGGACGCGATCAAACTGCGCCGGCGGCAAATGGGCCGTCGTTTCGCAGAATTCGATGCCCGCCGATTCCACCTCCGCGCGAAGCAAGACGGCGACGTCCATGCCCACCCGCCGACCGCACTTCAACCCCGCCAGATTCCATCCGGCACCACATCCCAATTCGATCACGGAATCCATAAGCCCAATCTCCGGCTGAAACACCGCAGCACGAACCCGGATCAGCCATGGAATAGCCGCCTGCGGCACCGCCCGTTTTTCCCCATGGTACGCCTGGCCCGCCGCACCCCGGTAGGCCTGACGTGCCGCGTCGTGGGCGGTGGGCGGGGTCAATGACATCAGCGAAAGAATGCCGTGGATCGCGACCAACGCAATGCCCGGTGCCGGATCCCTCGAGGCACCGCGGACACCCCGCTCCCCGAACGGAATCGACACCCGGACTTGCGCGACGAGCGCCGGTCCGTGACGATGGGCCTTCGCTCCTTCCCGATAACATACCATGTCCTCCACGTTTCATTCTCTGATGCCCACCCGCAGGCTGGGATGGGTCGCCGCATTCGCCAGCACCGCGCTGTGCGCCGGGTTCCTTTCCGCCGACGACGCCCCGGTCCGCGGCCCGTTCTGGTCGGGCACAATCATGCGCGCCAAAGGTCAGGCGGCCGCCATGAAGGGCCTCGCCATCACCCTCGGCGCCTCGAAGACCAACTTCGTGGTCTATGACGCCGACACCTTGCGTCTCGCCGTGGCCTGGTCGGGACAGTTCCTCGAGTTTGGTGACACCCTCACCAAGATCGCCTGGCCGCCGCCCCCGAGCGTCAAGGGAACCGTCGCCTTCGAATCCGCCATGGGACCCGGTTGGGCGAGTGGCTCGGGCTCGCTCGAAGACAACCGCGCCCGACACCAGGGTCCGCTCCCCAAGGATTGGGCGCACTACGAAGGGCTCTACGTCGACGGCGACCAGGTGGTCCTCAAATATACCCTGGGTGGCGTCCCGGTGCTGGAAACGCCCGGCGTCGATCTGTCCAACGGATCTGCCAGCTTCACACGGACGATCCAGTTCGCCGGCGCTGCGAAAGAAGCCACCCTTGTGCTGGCTGACGGTTTTGAAAGTGGCGAGATGAAGCCGGTGCCGATCTCACACAGTGCGGTGATGACCTCGTTCACCATGAAGGATGGCACCCGGCGTTCGGTGATGGTTGAAGGCCTGTCTGGCTCCCGTTTCTTCGGCCTCGTTCGCAATCATTCCACACTCCAAAAGACTTCGGACGGTCGGCTCCTTCTGAAGCTCGACAAGGTTCAGGCGAACAAACCGTTCCGAATCAGCATCTCCACGGGCACCCTCCCGGCTTCGAGCCCGATTGCCGACCTGCGAACCCATACCCACGGCGGTCCCGCTCATTGGACGGACCTGCCGGTGACCCAGGGCAAGCTCGGCACCGAGGATGGCCCCTATCAGGTCGACACCATCACCGAACCGTTCCCGAATGCTTACAATACCCGGACGTTCTGGGGCGGGTTTGATTTCCTGCCCGACGGTCGCGCGGTGATCTGCGCCTTCCACGGCGATGTCTGGATCGTGTCCGGCATCGACGACACTCTTCAGAATCTCAAGTGGAAGCGATTCGCCACCGGACTCTTTCAGCCGCTCGGAGTGAAGGTTCAGAAGGGCGAGATCTATGTCGCCGGTCGCGACCAGATCACCCACCTCAAGGATCTCAACGGCGACGGCGAGGCCGATTTCTACGAGAACTTCAACAACGACACGGTGGTCACGCCGAACTATCATGAGTTCGTCCTCGATCTTCACACCGATTCGCAGGGCAATTTCTTTTACGCCAAGGGCGCTCCGTGGGAACCCGCGGTGACTTCGCCGCATCAGGGCACGCTCCTCAAGGTCTCGCCCGACGGAAAGAAGATGGAGGTTTATGCCACCGGTCTTCGCGCTCCCAACGGCATGACCATCGGACCGGACGACACCATCCTGATCAGCGACAACCAGGGTCACTGGATGCCGTCCTCAAAGCTGAACCTGGTCAAACCCGGTGCGTTCATGGGCATGACCCCGTCGGCACAACGGCCGGTCAAAATGCGCTATCCGGACGGCCGCGAGATCGAGGTCAACCCCAGCGATCCCGATGTCCGGAAGGCGAACAATCTCAAGGGCTGGGAAGGCGCGATGCCAATTCCGACGTCCTATGACGAACCGATCGCGTGGCTGCCCATGCGCTGGGACAATTCCAGCGGCGGCCAGGTGTACGTCACCAGCGACAAGTGGGGACCCTGGAAAGGCGCGCCGCTCTTCATGAGCTATGGCAAATGTCTGTTGTACGGGGTGCTGATGGACAACGTCGACGGCACCGTTCAGGCCAGCATGGTTCCCTTCAATCTCAAGTTCGCCAGCGGTGTCATGCGCGGCCGTTTCAACACTCAGGATGGCCAGTTGTACGTCTGCGGATTGCGCGGATGGCAGAACAACGCCACCCGCGACGGCGGATTCTATCGGGTGCGCTACACCGGCAAACCGGTGCGCATGCCCGTCCGCGCTCACGCGACCAAGACCGGAATCTCCATTACCTTCAGCGCCGCTCTCGATCCTAAATCGGCGCAGGATCTGGAAAACTACGCGGTCGAATTGTGGAACTACCGCTACTCCGGAAATTATGGATCACCTGAAGTCTCGGTGAAGACTCCAGCCAAGGAATCCCACGACAAACTGCCGGTGAAATCAGCCCACCTGTCGTCGGATCAGAAGACGCTGTTCCTCGAAGTCGATGGACTCCAGCCCGCCGACCAGTTCGGCGTCAAATACTCGGTGAACGCAGCCGACGGAACCGAACTCCGCTCGGAACTGATCGGCACCATTCACAAGCTCGGCAGTGAACCCGCCTCCCTGCGCTGAACCTCCATCCCATTCCTTCACGACGACGCCCGCCGGCATTCCGGCGGGCGTTTTTGTTGAGTCGATGCCGGCCGCGCGACGGTCTTTTGTGGAGTGCGGTGGCAGAGCGAAGCGTCGACACCGCTGTCGAGCCCGGGCGTCGCGGTACGCCGCCGGCGCACCGCTCGCCCGGAATTCAAGCGGCCCTCCCAACGCCGTTCTTGAGCGTCACGAACAACGCGCCGGAATTCTTCTGCACCCCCGTTTCGCACCACCGGTTCCAAAGCG
>CAIVQB010000017.1 GCA_903907925.1 uncultured Verrucomicrobiota bacterium | reverse complement strand
CCCGCGTCGCACGCGTCTTCCCCAACGAGTCCTCTCTCCTTCGCCTCGTCTCCGCTCTCCTCACATAACTCTCCGAGGATTGGGAAACAGGAAAAATCTACCTCAGCATCGCCCCCTCAAATCCACTCACCAACTGATGCTCACCGATTTTACAGAAAGAAAATTGCGCGGCCCGCCGATGTGCTAGGGGAAGGCCGGGACCGTTGTTCGCCTGACCAGTTCCATAGAGTTTTTCCGCGCCTGACCGCTTGGCTTTGAGCGGAATCGTGGCTTGAATCGCCGCCATGCCCTCCTGCGTCCGCCTCATCAGCCTCGCCTGTGTACTGGCCTTCGCCGTCGTTGCCGAAGCGCCGACGCTTCCCGGCGTCGGCACTGCGATGCAGGAAATGATCGCGAAGAACGAGATCGCCGGGGCGGTGACGCTGGTCGTCTCCAAGGATCAGGTGTTGCATTCGGAATACACCGGCTTCGCCGATGTGGTCGCGAAACGCCCAATGGCACCTGACACCCTCTTTTGGATCGCCTCGATGACCAAGCCCATCACCGGCACGGCGATCCTGATGCTGCAGGATGAAGGAAAGCTGAACGTCTCGGATCCCGTCGAAAAATACCTGCCCGAATTCGCGGCATTGCGGACGCCCTCCGGCAAGCTCGCTCATCTCACATTGACCCAGATTCTCACCCACACTTCCGGTCTGGGTGAGGCCGGCCCGGCGGCGCAGCAGGCAAGGACGCTGGCCGATCTTGTGCCACTCTGGCTCGCCGCGCCGATGCAATACGAGCCGGGCGAAAAGTGGCGCTACACGCAGAGCGGCATCAACGCCGCCGCACGCATCGTCGAGGTCGTCAGTGGGATGTCCTTCGATACTTTTCTCCAGATGCGGCTCTTCGGTCCGTTGGGAATGAAGGACACCACGTTCTATCCGACGGCCAATCAACGCGCGCGATTGGTGACGGCATACGCGAAAAACAAGGACACCGGGCTACTCGAACCCGTGCCGGCCCGCGCCGATTTCGGTCCACGGGATCGGCCACCCCAGGGAAACGGCGGACTCTTTTCGACCGGCGCGGACTACGCCCGGTTCTGCCAGATGCTCCTGAACGGCGGTAGCTTCAAGGGCCGGCGCTTTCTCAGTCCGGACGCGATGCGATTCCTCACCACGCCGCAGACGGGCGATCTTCCCACCGGATTCTTCCAGAACGACGCCTTCGGTCGGCATGGAATGAACTACGGCTGGGGCATTGCGACCTGCGTTCTGAGGACTCCCCATGAGGGCGTGCCGGCGATGCTTTCGCCCGGCAGTTTCGGGCACGGCGGCGCGTGGGGCACCCAGGCGTGGATCGATCCCGTGAAGGGCGTCGCCTATGTCCTGATGGTGCAGCGTTCCAATTTTCCAAACAGTGATGCCAGCGATGTCCGTCGTGAATTTCAGCAGGCTGCCTTCAATGCACTGAACAAAAGGTAGCTGGGGAAGGTCAATGGCGGGCAGGTCCGCGGGGGCGGCGTGGCGGTGTCGGAATTCCAGAAGAGACCATGTTGAAACGATTCGCAGTCCTCGTTGGGTTTGGTGTGGCGATGGCCCGGGCCCAGGTGCCGGACAATGCCGGGTTGGATCAGGAACCGGTGGATCGCTCGACCCCCGTTCCCGTCCGTCTGGCCTACTGGCAGTTCAACACCGCCCGCCTGACCAACGACGCCGGCGGTGGGCCAACCCTCAACACCGCGGCACGGGTGGAAAGCCAGGCCGGGAACGGTGTCGCCTTTCGCGGTCGATCGCATGAATTGTGCTACCCGTGGACTTGGTCGGCCGCAGGAACCGCGCGGACCAACTTCAATTTTTCCAACGGCACCATCCGCTTCACCTATGTGCCGGATTGGTACACCGGAAATCCCAATGACAAGCCCAACGAGTGGTGCCGGTTGATTGAATGCGGTGCGTGGGCGTTGAGCATTGATCCCCAGGGCCGGCACGTGGTGTTTCAATCCCCCACGCTCAATGGTTCGGTGCAGACCAATGTCATCGCCGATCTTCCGCCAAAACCCACCGGCTCCGATGTGACGGTGGCCTGGGAGATTGCGTTGAGTTACACGCCAACTCGAAGCTGGTTGCAGATCAACGAATCGTTTGCCGGTTACAGCAATACCGGTGTCGAAGCGATCCCCGGTGCGGTGACGCGTACCCGGGGAGTCCGCATCGGGTCGGGTTTGAAGGGAACCTTTCCAGCCCAGGGATCAATCACCGAATTGGAGAGTTTCAACGGCGCGACGGACACCAAAATTTTTTCTGACGGCATCTTCCCGCGGGTGTGGGATCCCAAGTCGCGGCGCGCCCAAATTATGACGGCCAGCGACACCTCGAGCGGACTTCGACTCTCCTGGTTGCGCGGTTGGGAGGGCGATGGAAAAACGAACAGCGGGCTGTATGGCATCAGTCGTCGAATGGCGGGAACCCTCGACTGGTCCACGGTCGCCAGCCAGGTCAGGGGGCAGACCTGGACCGACACGAATGCCGTTCCCGGAGCCTACTACGAATACCGGATCGGGCGGAATCCGAGCCTGCCGATCGGCGAGTTCCCTTCGATCGTGGCCGCCCGGCGTGGCAGTCCCATCGATGCCCGCGGCCGGGCCATTCTTCTGATCGACACCACGATTTCGACGGCACTCGCCCGGGAGATTGCCGCACTCAAACGCGATCTGGTGTCGGAAGGCTGGTCCGTCCTCGCCACGAATGTTCCGCGGCACGTCGATCTCGATTATCCGTATCCGAACGAGGCCAACTACACCCAGCGGGCCATTCCGGTGAATTCGGCCAATGCCCTTCGCATCAAGTCGTACCTCAAATCGATCTACGATTCGGATCCCGGCCAGACCAATGTGGTCTTCCTGATCGGTCACGTGACGATTCCCTATTCCGGTTTCGAAACCATTGTCGACGGTCATGCGGAACACAACGGGGCGTTCCCGGCCGATTCCTGGTATGGCGATATGACCGGAACCTGGACCGATCGCCTATCCAAGCCGTCCGCCAACATCATCAACCGTAATATCGCCGGTGACGGCCGATGGGATCAGGAGGTTTTGCCGCCGGAAGCCGATGGCTCTCCCGGTCGGCTCGAGATGGGGGTGGGTCGAATCGATTTCGGCCTCATGGAAGCGTGGGGCGACAAGGCCGCTGGTGAATCCATGTCCGCGACCGAACTCCGGCTCCTTCGCACCTATTTCCGAAAGACCCGGCGCTGGCGGAGGGCGGAAATAGTGGTGAAGGATGATTTCAGAGCCTGGATCACCACCGACGCGCGGTTCGCCCAGTTGATCCCGTCGGCCCAACGTTTGCAGAGCCATTTGTGGGGAACCGAAACGTATGATCCCGGTCGTTATCTTCAGGATCTTTTCAAGGCTCCGGAAACGGTTCTGTGGGGAATTCACGCCGACTTCGGGGCGTTCAATTCCATCGGATTGGCGGGTGGTCCGAACTATCATCACGTCGCGGAAATGGGGAAGGCGGGATGGGTGAGCCCGCCTCGGGGAATGTTCACCCTCTATTTCGGATCCTATTTCGGAGAATGGTTTCACTGGACGGACGACCTGATGCGGAGCCTGACCGGGTCGCCGGATACCGTCCTCACCGCCACCTGGGTCAATGTGTGGCAGGGCACCGTCTGGAGGGCGGACCGGTTCCACATGGGTGCGCCCTACGCGACGGCGCTTCAGGACACCTTCGCCGCAAACCCCGGCACCTCCTGTCGCACCACCGCCATTCTCGGAGATCCATTCCTTCGCGAATATCCGCTGGCACCGGTCATTTCCCTGTCTGCGACGGCGAAGAAGGGCCGCGTTGTCCTGTCGTGGCCGGTCCAGGATGCCGCAACGGATGGCTATCGAATCTTCCGGGCCGAATCGACCAACAGCCCGTCGTGGACCTGGCTGGCCGATGTCGCCCCGGGCACCTCGACCTGGACCCACCGGGCGGCGAAGTCCTCGGTGAACGCCTACATGATCCAATCCATGTCGCTGAAAACGACCGGTTCTGGAAGTTATACCAACACCAGCATCGGCACCTTCGCCCCGGGGTTAATCAAGTTCTGAGGGCGCGAGGTGAACCATTTTCATGCGTCGTTTCGTTTGATTGGAGGGCGCGGTTCCGCGCGCGCCCAAATCAATCGCGCACCGGAACTGGGAAGTGACCCGTTTGCAGAGCTGAACCGAGGCGGCCAATCTTTCCCAAGACCGGGACGAATATGGGGCTCGGGTGGAACCGAGCCCTCCTACGGAGTCTTCTCCGCCGTCTTCGGATCGCCGGTCGGGGGCGGGGCGTGATCCGTTTTGGCGGGAGGGCCAAGAAGTTCCGTGAAGATCGGTTTCAGTGCGTCCGCCCAAACCTGATAGGTCTTCAACGTCGGGTGGAGATTGTCTTGGTCGACCATGCCGGGAAAAAATCGTCCGGTATCGTCCGCAAGCTTGTCGTTGATGTTCAGATATCGGACCTGTTTTCCGTCCGCCAGGCGCTCGATGTTCCGGTTGATTCGGTTGATCGTCGGAACCATTTCCATGTTGTCATTACGGGGGAAGATGGCCGTCAGGATGAGCGTGGCATGCGGTGCCTTCGCACGACAGACCTCCATGAGGGTTTGGAGGCCCTGACTGATTTCGTTCACTTTTTGGGAATCGCCGCGCTCCGTTCCGACGTTGTTGATGCCGGCGAGGAGGACGATCACTTTCGGATTCACCCCGTCGAGTTCGCCATTCTGAAGCCGCCACAGGATGTTTTCGATGCGGTCGGCTCCCCAGCCAAAGTTGGCGGCGTTCCAGCCAAAAAAGTTGGTCTTCCAATGAGCCAGCAATGGCCGGTATTGCGGATCGGTGGCACCCCAGCGCCGGGTGATTGAGTCCCCGACGAAATAGACATCAATCCCTCCCTGCCGGGCCTTCCTGACCAATTGCTCATGCGCCAACCGTGAGTTGGAATCGGTTCGCTGAACCGGTTGAACGACGGACGCTGGTCGGTCGTCACCCAGGACTTGCGGCCCGCAGCCCAATGCCAAGGCCGCAAAGGCCCGGAAGATCGCGCCCTTCATGCCACCGAAACGCATGTCACTTCGCGTTGAGTGATCGGGAAGGTGTCGTGGTTCGCTTGAGGTGATCGTTCGCCCAAGCGATGAAATACTTCATGTTCGAGCGATCTTCATGACCGCCGTCGTGTTGACGCCACGCGAGATCTCCGTCCAACAGTCCCGTATTGACCGGCGGCATCGTGGCCGTCCGATAGTCCGTCGTCTCGCCAATGTCCCGTGCTCCCAACAACCGGAAGACCGGGCCGGCCGCGACGGTGGCCATGTAACTGCCCTGTTGGTCCAGCCAGTTGGCGTCGCCGCGCGCGGGAATGCCGTAGCTGATAAACGTGGGCCTCGGAGCGCAAAGAGCGATCAACATATGCGCGTCAACGGGAAGATCGCCCGCATTCCGGCTGCCGAATGCCGAATCCGCGGCACCATACTTGAGAAAATTTCCAGCCATCCAATGGTACTCGCCGGATCCGGTCAGATTCTCGACCGCCTCCCCGAAATTGCGCCGGTGGGGCTTTGCTCCGCCTTCACCGGACGATCCCACCAGGGCCAGTGCGAAGCGTGGCTCAAACGCCAGAGTGACCAGCGCGGCTTTTCCAAAACGGGAAACGCCTTCGATGCCGACTTTCTTGGAGTCAACGGCGGGATCCGTTTCGAGATAATCCAATCCGCGGGCCGCACCCCAGGCCCATGCCCGCAGTGCTCCCCAATCCTCCGGCTTGCGGGGCTGGCCGTGGTTGACCAGTCCAATGATGCCCAGGGTGAGCCCGGCGCCGTTGTCGGCCTGGACGCTTCCGGGGTTGAGAGTGGCATAGCCCCAGCCGGCGTTGAGCAATTGCTCGGTGGAGGGGGGATCCTTGAACGGTCCGCCGAATTCGGGGAACCGGTTGGTCGGCACGGGCGTTCCGGCCGGCCGCGGCAGACCATCCCCTCCGAAGCCGCCGAACATCATCAGCACCGGAACCGGCCCCTTGGCCTGGGCTGGAATCACAACGGTCATGCGAATCTCGACGGAGATGGCGGGAAACGCCGAGTTGTCCACCCGTCCGATGAGTCGTTTTCCTCGGGCAGGCACGGTGCCGACCAGCCCGTCGGTCACGTTCGAGACGACAAGCCAGGTCACCTTGGGCGTTTTCTTGGGGACGCGGCCGATCACCTCGCGCTCGAAATCTGCGACGATCTCGGGCCGACGTTGATTCCACCACATTCGGGTCGTCGTAACTTTCTTCCCGTTTTTCAGGGTGAGAATCTCGGGCCAATCGGGAATCGGATTGGCCTTGGCCGGATCATAATTGGCCGAATTGGTGGCGCCGGATTGTCCGCTGGGTCCGGGTCGCAGCCGGACGATGCCCAACTGCTCCATCATGTTCTTGTGATCCTGCCGGGCGGTCCAGTTCAAGAGCCCATTGGTCTTGCCAGCCTCATTGGGGGGCGGGGTCGCGGTCTGAGCGGACAGCGCGCCGGGAAACAGGGGCAAAGCGAGGAGGGCGAAAACCGGGATCCGGCCAACAAGGAAATAGACGATGCTTCGCATGGGGTGACGGTGTTGGTGATACGGTACGCAATGACGTGTCCGCAAGCGATTAGCGGTTCATCGAAAAGCACGTCGATGGCCGTGGATCCGGCGTGGGCCAGTGTGTGAGAACTGACGGGGGATGCCTTGAAAAACGAGGGGAACCTCATGATCGACGATTCCGATGCAGGTTTGACCCGCCCGATCCTCCAAGGCATCTTCCGGACATGGCCGGTCCTCGACGGCATGTGATGGATCGCTGCTGGCGCAAGTCGCGCATTGCGGCGCGCATCCTGTTGCGCCGTGAGAAGGGCATTGTTTCGGCTCGCGACCTTCGGTTGGCGGCAGTGTTGGCCGCTGACAACGGGGTTACGTCGCGGCTCATTGATCAGGCAATTCATGGTGTTCGGGGCCGAGCAAATCGACTTGCAGTCGAACGCGGGTCGTTTAATTGAGCGGTTTGCAGCGGCGTTGCTGCAGCAGCCCCGACTCGAAATCAAAGTGTCGCGCCCAATTTCGAAGACGTGAGGAATAGGATCGTGGGGTAAACACCCCATGGAGTTCGGTAAGGCACCGGGGTTATTTGGAGGACGACAGAGGCATCATTCGACCGGCCCGTGCGGCGTCAAAAACATCCGAACCCTTCGAACATGAATTCTATCCCCGCGACAGTACTGTCCGGTTTAGAACCCCGGTAAACAGGGCTCATTGTTGACATTGGGGTCGGCCCCGGAAGCGAAATCCTTGGAAATGGCCGATAACAGGGGAGTTTTCTCGAACAGAGTGAGGCTGAAAATCTGCAGCATGGCT
>CAIVQB010000016.1 GCA_903907925.1 uncultured Verrucomicrobiota bacterium | reverse complement strand
GGCCCCTCTTGGCCCACCTACGACAACCGAGTTACAGTTCCCAACCCCTGAGGGTTCGGTTCCGCTAGGCTCGCTACGCTCGCCTACGCTCCACCTCCCCCTCAGTGGTTGGGTGGATAAACAAGTAAAGCAATTTACAGAAAGATCCTTACGGCCGCTCACCTTCTACCGCTGGCGAGAGAGTGGAGCATCAGCGATGATGTCGAGCTTGATGGTTATATTGCGGCGGCTTCGCCAGAAAAGCGGCGGGCTTTCTTTGATGCATTCCGTCCTCATTTTGACGCGCTCGCGAATTGGAATCGAGAGTCGCGGAAGCTTGTGCCGCAGCCCGACGAGCTTGTTCTTTTTGACATTGCCGCAAACGCAGCTGCGGCGGTCGGCGGCACGTTGTGATTACCACTCGAATTCCGAACCCTGCGCTGCCGCGAACCCGACATGACGTCCTGGTGTGCAACCCACGCGTCCCGCTGGCGGGGTCGCTGAGTTTGGTGCGTTCGGCAAAAACTAGATGTGATGGCAAACACTGATTCGCGGGTGACGATTCACATGGCGGCGAGCCTGGACGGCTTCATCGCTCGAAAGGATGGGCGGGTGGACTGGCTCGAAACCTCGGACGAATTCGAGGGCGGTGCCACGATGGATCCTGGATTCGTCGAAGCCTTCCTCAAGTCGATCGATTGTTACGTCATGGGTTCGAGAACCTATGAGACAGCGTTGAATTTTGAATCCAGGGGATTCGGGTGGGCGTACGGTGATAAACCGGTTTTCGTGCTCACCCGTCGCAAGCTTCCGAAAACCCGGGATACCGTCGAATTCTACTCCGGCGATCTCGTTCAGTTCGTGAATGAACGTCTGCGACCGGCGTTTCGCAGCATCTGGTTTGTTGGAGGAGGGGTCGTATCTGGTGACTGCCTCCGCCTCGGGCTGGCCGACGAAGTGCGGTATTCGATCCTGCCGGTCTTGATCGGAGACGGGATCCGCTTCTTCGAAAAACTCGACAAAGATGTCGCCCTTCATCTGACGGAGGTCAAAGGCTACAAAAGCGGAATGGTGGCCCTTTGTTACGAGGTGAGAAATCAGTGACAAGGCCCGGCTGCGATGGACACGTCGAAAACCAGACCGAGACAGATCTGTTCGATATCCGACGTGATGAAACGTCGACGGATTGAATGCGACCCCAATGCCCTCGCGACCCATCCTTTTCTGCGATTGTTGACATACATAGAACAACAATGTACATAACCTCTACGTATGGACGTGAGTAAGGACCTGGTTGCTGCTTCTGCCACGCCGCTCGTGCTCGCCATCCTCGCGGAAGGCGACAGTTACGGCTACGCCATCATCAAGCGAGTGACCGAGTTGTCAGGCGGGCAACTCCGGTGGACCGACGGCATGCTCTATCCGGTGCTGCACCGGCTTGAGCGTCAGGGTTATGTCGCGGCGAAGTGGTCCGCGTCTGAAACCGGACGCCGGCGCAAGTATTACCGGATCACGAAAGAAGGCCGGGCGCAGTTGGCGGAGCGTCAGCAGCAATGGAAGGCCGTGGACGGCACCCTGCGGGGGATCTGGATGCAGGCATGCACAACATGAGGACCTTCACCGATCAACCGCTTGAGGAGCAAATCGCGCAGTGGCGGGCGTACTTACGCCGCCGCAATGGGGTTCACGGTCCCGACGTGGAAGAGCTCGAGGGACATCTGCGCGACCAGTTGCTGGCGCTCACTGAGGCGGGTCTGTCAGGAGAGGAGGCGTTCCTGGTCGCGGTTAAGCGCATGGGCGGCCTGGATGCGCTGTCACGCGAGTTCGCACACGCGCATTCCGAGCGGTTGTGGAAGCAGTTGGTCATGACGCCCGACGCCGAGAAGCCGGCCCACACCGGACGTTCCGAGATTCTTGTCGTCCTCAGCCTTGCCGTCGCCGCGGCGTTGGCCGTCAAGGTGGCGGCGCTGTTCGGTCTTCCGATCGACACCGGGGAAGAGATGTTCTACTTCCGGAACGCCAGCCTGTTCGTGTTTCCACTGCTCGCGGCCTATTTCGTATGGAAGCGTGGTTCGGGTGTTGCAGGCGGTCTCCGGCTCGCGCTGCCCTTCGCGGTCGGGGCCGTTTTCGCCAACATCTTCTCCTTCCCCAAGGGCAGCGAAACTGAGGTGCTGACCATTCTACACCTGCCAATCGCCCTTTGGATGGCCGTCGGCTTCGCGTACGTCCGGGGCCGGCACTTCGACGACGGGGGGCGCATGAACTTCGTCCGATTCTCGGGCGAGCTGGCGATCTACTACGTGCTCATCGCGCTCGGCGGAGGCGTCCTCACCGGCTTCACGATGATGATGTTCAAATCCATCGGGATGGACGCCGGGTGGTTCGTTGGCGGCTGGCTGATCCCGTGCGGGGCGGCGGGGGCCGTCATCATCGGATCCTGGCTCGTGGAGGCGAAGCAAAGTGTCATCGAGAACATGGCACCGGTGCTGACCCGGCTGTTCACACCGCTGTTCACAGTTCTGCTACTGGTGTTTCTGGCCACGATGGTGTGGACCGGCAGCCTCATCAGCGTGAAGCGGGAGGTGCTGATCGGCTTCGATTTGCTGCTGGTGCTGGTCGTCGGGCTGGTGCTCTACGCCACTTCCGCGCGTGACCCGGAGGCACCGGCCGATTTCTTCGATGGCCTGCAACTGTTGCTTGTGGTCAGTGCGCTGGTGGTCGATGGGGTGGCGCTTGCGTCGATCGCGACCCGCATCTCCGAGTTTGGCTTCACTCCGAACCGGGTGGCGGCTCTGGGCGAGAATCTCATTCTGCTCGTCAACCTGGTGTGGTCGGCGTGGCTCTATGCGCGCTTCCTGCGCCACCGGGGTTCGTTTGCCGCCCTCGAACGATGGCAAATCGTTTACCTGCCCGTGTACTCCGTATGGGCGGCACTGGTGGTCACCGTCTTCCCGCCCGTGTTCGGCTACCGCTGATGCCTCCCCTCGGGGAAAGGCAATCGGGTCGCGACAGTCCAAGTTCACCGGGGCGGCGGCGGACCCTTGAGCACGCCTTCGAGGACGTTCCAAACGTTGGTGGCGACCCGGCGGTGACCTTCGGCGGTGGGATGGATCTGATCCGCCTGGTTCAGACTCGCGATTCCACCAACGCCTTCCAACAGGAACGGGATCAGGGTTACGGACTGGGTGCGGGCGATTTCCGGGAAGAGGTCGCGGAATTCGCGGGTGTAATCGGGGCCGAGATTGGCGGGCATTTGCATGCCGGCGATGAGAATCCGGATGGAAGGCCGCGCGGCGCGGGCTTTCTGGATCATCGTGACAAGATTGGTCCGGGTCTGGGCGACGGAGAATCCGCGAAGGCCGTCATTGCCGCCCAACTCGAGAATCAACACGTCGATCGGGCGTTTGAGGATCCAGTCCAGACGCCGCACGCCTCCGGCGGTGGTGTCGCCACTGAGCCCGGCGTTGACGACCCGGAAGTTGAGTCCCGCCGCGCGGATGCGTTGCTCGATCAGTGCCGGAAACGCCGCGGCCGGATCAATGCCGTATCCGGCCGCCAGGCTGTCGCCGAAAACGACGATGGTTCCGGGATCGGGGGCAACGTCCGCACTGCCACGGGTCGTCATCACATTCACCCACGCCCACAGCGCCAATCCCATCGTCGCGAAGAGTCGACTTGCTCCGATCCATTGCCATCGAGGAAACCGCATGCCCCAACCAAGCGGGTCCAACCGTCGGGGTCAATCCGACTCTGATTTGATTCAGTGATGAGAGTGCACAAGGGTCGGGTCCGTACGTGGAAATCGCAACCCGGTCAGTAAAATCCCTAGAGTTGCATGAGGTTGTGGAGAATTCGTTTCGAACCTATAGGCTTGGATGTTGATTCGAGACGGGCTCGTCCGCTCGGTCAAATCAACAACCTGATGCCTGCACTTCAAAAACTAAAACGACCGATGCGGATGGCCGTCGGGTTGGTGTTTACCGTCCTCGGCCTGCTCCGCGTGGGCGCGGACAGCCTCCTGACGACCTACGACGTCATCGTCAAAAACAATTTTAGCACGACGACTGACGTCCGCGGGATGGTGGTCGCCGGCAACTACACCGGAAGCGCCGGCGGGCCGTTCGCCCAGGATTTGTCCTCTACGACCGCGGGTACGGACACCACGTTCATCCAAACCAGCATCAGCGGTGGTTCGGCGCTGATGATGCAATACGGAAGCCTGGCCTTCGGCGGCAGCTCCGCACCCAGCCGGACGATCAGTTTCAATCAGGGCGGCAATTCCGTTCACCTCAATTCCTCGTTCAACTTCAACTCTGTTTTCAACGGCATCTCGACCGAATCGACCACCTATGCGGCCCTGACCGCCAACAGCACCACGCTCTTGTCCGGGAATCTCCTGACTTTCAACGTCGGGGCCACTCTTCCGACGACCGGTGGCACTGCGGTGTTTTCGGTGGATGCCGGGACGCTCGGAAACGGTGGTCTCTCCCAGTACGATCTCAACCTGAACGGAAAGAGTCCGGCCTCGATCATCATCAACGTGACCGGTTCCGGGGCGTATGCCTTCAACCGGCCCGGCGGCGCCAATTTCGTCGGCAATTTCACCACGCTCTCCTGGTACCAGAAGACGCTGTGGAATTTCTCCGGCGCGGGAACGGTGAGCTACGGCGCCGGTTGGAAGGGATCCATCCTGGCCCCCGACGCGACGGTCAGCTCCACCGGTGACCTCGACGGTTCACTCGCGGCCTTCAACGCCAGTCTTCAGGGTGAGGTGCACCTTCCCGGTTGGTCGGGTGCCACCAGCCTTCCCGAGCCCTCGACCTACGCCGCCGGTGCCGCCATGGCTGCGATGATTCTCGCGAGCGGCTACCGTCGGATGCGGCGACGGGCGAACTGATCTAGACCGGTCAGCAGAATTCACCGAGGACACTGATTTCACGGATTCACACGGATTCCTGAAGCGGCAATCGGATTCTGTTCATTCCGTCTCAATCTCTGTCCTCGCGGAATTGCCAGCCGCCCGAAAAACGGTCTAGCTGGCGTCGTGTCCCGGCGATTTCTTTTCATCCGCAATCCGGCTTCGTCCGGTGGCCGGAATCAGGACATCCGCCTCGCTCGAATCGTCGCTGCCCTGGAATCCGCCGGCTTTACCGCCACGGTGAAGACCACCTCCGGACGCGGTTCGGCCACCGAACTTGCCAGCCAATATGGGATGACATTCGATGCCGTGATTGCCGCGGGCGGTGACGGAACGGTGCGCGAAACCGCCGCTGGCCTGATCCGATCGGGTTCCCGCGCCGTCCTGGGAATTCTTCCGCTGGGAACGGGAAACGATGTTGCCCGCCTGGTGGGAACCGCCACCGTTGCCGAGTTCCTGGAAACCGTCCGCCACGGTGACACTGATGTGATGGATACCCTCAGGATTTCAGTCAGCCGTCCTGACGGGACGCTGGCGACTCACACCGGGCTTCTCTTCGGTGCGGTCGGATTTGCCGGTGAACTCCTGCGTCAAACCACGCCCCGGGTGGTGCGCTGGTTTGGTCCGCGCTGGTGTTACTCCGTCGGATTCCTACGCGCGGTGGCCAGTTATCAGCCGCCGCAGGTGACGGTCCGGAGCGGTGGTCGAAGCGAATCGGGGCCGCTGCTCCTGGCCTGCGCTGCCAATGCGCCGCACGCCGGCGGTGGGGCGATGCAATTGGCACCGGGCGCGCGACTCGCGGACGGACGGCTCAATATGAGCATCATTCGCCAGGTCGGCCGGCTCGGCGCGCTGCGCCAGTTTCCCGCGCTGCTCCGGGGAACTCATCTGAAGGATCCGCGGGTGATCTATTTCGAGGCGGAAGACATGACGGTCGAAACTGATCGGCCCGTTCCGGTGGCGATCGACGGCGATCTTTTGGGAACCACTCCGGCGCGGTTTGAAATCGCCCACCGATCTTTGCGAATCCTGACCCGTCGCCGTTTTCAGGACTGAATGAAGTTGGAGACAGAATGAACTGAATGAACAGAATCCGATCGCCTCTTCAGGAATCCGTGAAATCAGTGTCCTACATGCTTTTTTCTGCGCGCCGCGGGTGAGACACCGCCTGCCGTCAGCGGTGGATTGGAAACTGCGGGCTCATGGCGTCTGGCTCGAACCGATGTTCGGCGATTTCACGGTAAGATCTTAAAGACGCGCTGGCGAATCTCCATTGCTCTGTCGAAGTCGTCGATATGCACTCCAACCGCGATTCTAACTCCTGCTCCGAATGTCCCGCCATTGGCGGCCTGAATGGGTGGCAAATCTGCCACCCCCATTTTGTTTGCATCCAGAGTAAAACTGACGCCATCACTCACGAAGGCATCTAGCAGTAATCGTGCATCTTCGTTCGGGTACGTGCCAAAGAACTCGTAAACGTCCGGACGGTCATCGTGCCCATCTATTTCCGGAGGATGGCCGGACGGCGGACGCTCGCAATGGCTATCTATTCCCCGCTTTTGTAGCTCCGTCTTCGAGGCATCGAGCGCCTCGGCGGTCCAATCGTCCGGAGATGCGAACATTGCAAGAAGGTCCTGATCGGACTTCTCAGCCATTTGTTGTGCGAGATCTCGTGGAGCGGTCATAGGCGCCTAATCGCTGGCCCAGCAGATCCGTTAAGCCGTCAGTGCGGAATCCCAATCCTTCCACACTGGTTCGTATCCGAGCCCACGGATGACGGCGGCCATTTCTGCGGCGCTGCGGTGATCGGCGATTTCGAACTGACCGGTGGCTCCCGAGCTGCGTCCCACGGGTGCGGGTGTGGAACCTGCCGGGAGGTCCTGCATCCGGCCGCGGATGGTGTGATGCAGGCGTTCCCGACCGGCTCCGGTGTAGCCGCCGGGTTCGGTGTGGCTGCCGGCGCTGGCGTGGGTGATGCCGAGGGGCAGCAACCCGTCGCGCAACGGTCCCGGTTCGCGGGTGGAAAGAACCAGTCCGACGTCGGGAAGAAACAGGCGGAAGGCGGCGACCAATTGGACGAGTTCCCGATCGCCGAACTGCGTGATCGGTTGAAACTCGCCGGCGCAGGGACGAATCCGCGGCAGTGAAACCGTCACCATCGCCTTCCAACAATGGCGGAGCAGGTAAGCCGCATGGGCCGCGGTCGCCAACGCTTCGTAGCGCCAGTCGGCCAGTCCGTGGAGTGCGCCGATTCCAAGTCGTCGGAAGCCCGCGGCATAGGCGCGTTCCGGACAGTCGAGTCGCCAGTCGAAGTTCCGTTTCGGGCCGGCGGTGTGGAGCGTTTCGTAGACCGCGCGATCGTAGGTTTCCTGGTATACGACCAGTCCGTCGGCACCGGATCGAACGATGGGCAGGTAGTCCGCCGTTTCCATGGGGCCGATTTCGAGTGAGATCGAGGGAACCAGCGGATGAAGAGCGGCGACGCACTCGGCCATGTAGCCGTTGGACACGAACTTCGGGTGCTCGCCGGCCACCAGGAGCAGATTGCGAAATCCCTGGGAGGTGAGTTCCTGCGCCTCCCGGACCACTTCATCGCGACCCAACGTGACCCGGAGAATTTGGTTGTCGCGGGAAAACCCGCAGTAGGTGCAGTTATTGATGCACTCGTTGCTCAGGTAGAGTGGGGCGAACAGCCGGATGACCCGTCCGAACCGGCGGCGCGTCAGCTCCTGGGAGGCCCGGCACATCGCTTCCAATTCACCGCTGGCGGCGGGTGAAATCAGGGCGGCAAAATCGGCAAGGGAAGGGGATCCTTCTGAAATCCGTCGACGCACGTCGGCGGGCGAGGCGTCCCGGCTCCGCTGGAGAAGCTCCGCGAAGGGGATGGATTTCAGCTCGGCGGCAAAACTCATTCGGGCGGGAGCGTAGCGGCAGGGATCGGTACGGCAAGCGGGGGCGCGAACCGAAACGCTTCGGGTCTGGAATCAGACACGCTCACCGGCAGGACCGTCCGATTCCGCCGCCGCCTTGAGGCCGTGTTGACGGAGTTTTTCCCGCAGGGTCACCCGCGACACTCCCAACCAGCGGGCGGCCCGCGCCTGGTTGCCGGCGGCTAACGTAATCGCCTGGCTGAACAGCTCGCGTTCGACGACTTCGATCACCCTACGGAACGCCTCGCCTCCATCAGTGGCTTGCGCGGCGGTCAGTTCGGAGCTGACCAGTTCGGAAATTCCCTTCCGATCCCGCTGAGCCGCCGGTTGTCCCGCCATGGCGTCGCGCACCATCGCGGCGTTGACCGGATAATTCCGGGCGCGCAGCAGGGCCAGGCGGATGACGTTCTCAAGCTCGCGGACATTTCCCGGCCAGGTGTGATGGCGTAGAACTTCCAGCGCTTCCGGCAGCAGCGACGGCGAGGCGATGCCGAGCGTCGACGCATGCAGGGCGACGAAATGTTGCACCAGTTCGGGCAGATCCTCGATGCGTTCGCGGAGGGCCGGAAGCGCGATGGTGACCTGGTTCAGCCGATAGAAGAGGTCTTCGCGAAACAGGCGGGAAGCGATGGCTTCCTCGAGGGCGACGTGGGTGGCGGCGATGATCCGGACGTCCACCGGGATGATGTCGCGTCCGCCGACCCGCTGGATGACCCGTTCCTGGAGGACCCGGAGAAGTTTGGCCTGCGTGCTTGCACCCATCTCGCCGATCTCGTCGAGGAACAGCGTTCCACCATCGGCCTGTTCGAACCTTCCGATCCGACGTTCCACCGCACCGGTGAAGGCCCCGCGTTCGTGGCCGAAGAGTTCGCTTTCCAGCAGCGTTTCCGGAATGGCGGCGCAATTCACTGCGATCAACGGGCCGGCGGCGCGGTTGCTGTGCTGGTAGATGGCCCGCGCGATGAGTTCCTTTCCAGTGCCGGTTTCACCGCGGATGAGGACGTTGACCGGTTGGGCGGCGATGCGGCCGAGTTCCTTGTAGATGGCCTGCATCGCGCGTCCACGGCCCACGATGGAGTCGCGGCCGGGACGCGATGCGCCGAGTTCCACCACTTCCGCCGCCTGTCGTCCGCTGGCCACAGCCTGGGCGACGAGATCAATCAACTCCTCCATTTCGAACGGCTTGAGGAGATAATCGTAGGCCCCGAGTTTGGTGGCTTCGATGGCCGTCTCAGTGGTGCCGTGCGCGGTCATCAACACGATGGGCAGCCGGGGTCGGGTGGCGTGCAGACGCCGAACCAGATCGAGTCCGCCCAGTCCGGGAAGCCGGAGATCGGTCAACACACAGTCGAATCCGCCCGTTTCGCCCAACTGCAATCCTTCGTCGCCTCGTTTGGCGTGCTGAATGAAATGGCCCTCGGCGGACAGCACGGAGATCAGTCCCCCGGCCAGGCCCGGGTCGTCCTCAATCAGCAGAATGCGGGCGCGGGTGCTCATGATGCGGAGAGAAGGTGCCCCGCCGTAGGTGCCGGGCTTTCCACCTCGGCTCCGACGGGTGACGTCACCGAGGGCAGCACCACTCCAAAGACCGTGCCGCGGCCGGGATGGGTTTGGAACTCCAGCGCGCCTCCGTGCTTTTCAACGATGCGCAGGGCGATCGCCAGTCCGAGACCGGTGCCCTTTTCCTTCGTGGTGAAAAACGGATCGAAGAGGCGGTCCTGAATCTCGGCGGGAATGCCGGGACCGGAATCGGCAACTTCAAGAATGATGACCGGGACCAGGGCGGTGCGGAGACGTTGGGTCGCGCTGCGGGCGCGGAGATGAAGCGTTCCGTTGCGCCCTGAGGCATCGGCGGCGTTTTGCACGAGATTGATGAGCACCTGTTTCAACTGCGCGGGATCGGCCCGGACGGTGAGCGCCGGCGGTGCCTCGAGCGTGAGTCGGATTTCCTCGCGATCGAGCTGAGGTTGCAGTAATTCGCGGACTGAATTCAGCAAGGCCGCCGCAGTCACTTCGGTGAACTCCGGTTGGCCGGGACGGGCGAAGGCGAGGAATTCGCGGACGATCCGTTCCAACCGGTGGATCTCGCCGCTGATGACTTCGGCGTCCTGCGCCGCCGGAGAACCCGGGGTCAGTTGTTTGCGCTGGGTGAACAGGCGCGCCTTGATGGCCGTGAGCGGATTTCGGATTTCATGGGCGACTCCCGCCGCGAGGACGCCGAGGGAGGCCAGCTTTTCCTGGCGTGCGATGATGTCTTCGCTTTCCACCAGCTTCATGCGGAGGGGTTGGATCATGTCCCGCCACACGACGATCGCCAGCAGCGCACCGAGCGCGAGCAGGGCGGCCAGAGCGCCGAAGAGAAGCCCGCGGACCGCCTTCAACTCGCTTTGGGCGATCGAAAGGTGATCCTCAAGATTGCTCTGGTGCGCCTTCAACAACTTTCCCGCGAGCTGACCGAGTCGCTCGAACTGGATAGCCGTTCGTTCGATGCTGTCGGCCATTTCGGGCCATGGGGCGCCCTGGACGATTTCAGCCTCGAGCGTCCGGGCGGCGGCAAAGTAGTCTTCGTAGGCCGAATCGATTTCCACCAGCACTTCGCGTTCGACGCGGGTATTGACCCGCAGACGGCGTTCGTCGAGCCAGGCATCGAGCGCCTTCTGCTCCTCCTGAAACTGTCGCCAATCCGCGGTGGCATGATGAATCTCGAACCGGGTCAGCAACGTGCGGAGTCGATGCAGTTCACTTTCGAACTGATCGGCGATGCGGAAGTTCTCCCGCTGTTCCCGCAGCAAGGTTGCACTGAGTGCAGCTCCGCGTCCGAGTGCGGTATGCCCTGCCCAGCCGAGGAGACCTGCGGCCACCGCAATGGCCAGGACAAATCCTGCAAGACGTCGTTGGACGAGTTGAGTCATGAAGCGAAGGGAGCGGTGCCAGAGCTCACCGTGCCATCTCCGGCCGGTTCATGCCAGTCCAGGCCGCGGACAGTTTCTTTCCACCGCTGTCAGGTTTCTGACCATCTTTTGCAGGACGCCTTCCATAGCTTTCGATCGGGAGCGCATGAAATGGGGGCAAAGTTGGAAAATCCCGGATCGGAGCGACTTGGCATGGATCTCGCAGGAGGGCCTTCATCGGGCGGTTCCGGGTCGAGTCCGGTGGATGAACGGAGCCGGCCATCGGTCACGAGCAGACGAGGAACGAGAGAACCGGGTTCGAAGTGATCGGTGGTGGCAGAAGTAGGTGAGCTCGTTGAGTGAGTTCGTTTTATGGAACCGGACCGCTGAGACTCGGTTCGGGAGTGGTGAAATGACGACACAACTCCGGCTTTCCTGGATCCGCCCGATTTCGATGCCGCCGTCGATCGCGCGGCAGCGGGGTGAAAAGACCGGGTGCAGCTTCTGGTTGGGCTGAGAGTGTTGCGTTGGGAATGCTGCGAATGGATTTTGGGGTTTGATTTTAGGTTCTCGTGCGGTTTGCCGTCCGGGTAGGACGGTGGACATCCCCCACGCGCGGGCACCGGTTCGGGCGGGAACGGCGATGGGGTCGTTCCCGCCCGGCGAACCACTAGAGAACCCGGGGTCATTTTGTTGGAATAATGATGGAAGTCGTGTCGTCCGGGATTCGGACGATTCGGATGTTAGTTAGAAGTGCCATGTTCCGAGCCTTACCGTTTGAACGATCGTATCGACGCCTCGCCCCGGGGGTTCTGGGACGACTGGCGGCGTGGATGATGCTTTGCTGCGGTGCCGCCGCCGCCGCCGAGGGGGTGCCGGTGCCCGGATCTTCCACCAACGCGTTGACGCTGGCGGAGGCACGTCAGCTCGCGTTTCGCCGGAATTGGGACCTGCTCGCGTCCCGCGCGGATGTGGACATCGCCCAGGCGCAGGTGTGGGTGGCCGGCGAGTTTCCCAATCCGGTCGTCGGACTCACGGTTACCAAGATCAACACCGACGGGCGTCCGGCTTCCACCGTGTTGGGCAACAGCCTGGTTCACCGCAACTACGACTCCATCGCCGCCTTCAATCAGTTGGTGGAGATCGGTGGAAAACGGGGCGCGCGGCGGGCTTCGGCCACGGCGGGTGTCGCCGGTGCTCGGGCCCGGTTTTCGGATGCCCGACGCCAGTTGGATCTCGCGGTCGCCCGCGCCTATTCGGCGGCGGTTCTCGCCGCGGATCAGGTCCGCATTTTGAATGCATCGGCCGCATCCTTGCGGCAGGAACTTTCGCTCGCGGAAGTCCGGCTCAAGGCGGGGGACATTTCCCGTGCCGACCGCGATCAGATCGCCATCACCGCGGACCGCCTCGACTTGGACGCGCGTCGTGGTGAAGCGGACGCGCGCTCCGCACGCATCCAACTCGAGATTCTGCTGGGCGAACCGGCGGCCCGGGGTGCGGTGGTGCTGGCCGAGAGTCTGGATCAACTCGCCGCGCGGGCGGTTCCGGCGGAGACCGCGGTGGATGCGATTGTTGCGCGACGGGCTGACGTGCTCGCTCTGCGTGCCGATGAACGGAAGGCCGGCGCCGATCTCCGGCTCCAGCAGGCCCAGCGCATTCCCGACCCGACCTTCCTGGTTCAGTACGAGCGGCAGCCCGCCGACCAGCCGAACACGGTGGGGTTCGGTTTCTCCTTTCCCCTGCCGTTGTGGAATCGCAACCGCGGTGCCATCGCAGCGGCCACCGCCGCGCGCGACCAGGCCGGTGTCCGCGTTCGCCAGGGCGAAGCAGCGGCCGCCGCCGAAGTAGTGTCGGCGCGGACCGCGTGGGAGGCCGCCCGCGAACGACGCCAGCGGTATCTCGAGCAGATCACCCCCCGTTCCGCCGAAATTGCCCGCACGGTGCGGTTCGCCTACGAAAAGGGCGGCGCATCGCTTCTTGATTTGTTGACCGCCGAACGCACGGACAACGAGGTCCGCCTCGCCGCGGCCCAGGCCGCCGCCGAGGCCGCACAAACCGCCGCCGCCGTCGAAGCCGCGGAGTCACTTGATTCGTCAGCCCTTTCCCCAGTGTTAAAGCCATGAACCTCTTCCGCCTGACCCTGCTCTCCGGTCTTTTGATTGCGGCCGGATGTCATCGTGAAAAACCCGCCGAAGACGCGGCGACCGATGTCAAAATCTCGCCCGGCCGTGTCACCATCCAGCCGCAGAGTCCGAAGCTGGCCTCGGTGTCCGTCGAATCCGCCGAGGCCACGAAGGGTGCCGCGGTGCGCCTGAATGGCCGGCTGGTCTGGGACGACACGGTGACGGTTCGCGTGTTCACCCCGTTCGCCGGCCGGGTGATCAAGATTCTTGCGGAGCCGGGACAGCCGGTGAAAAAGGGGGATCCGCTGGCCACGGTGGCCTCGGCGGACTACGGGCAGGCCCAGGCTGAGGCCCGGAAAGCGGCCGGTGATTTCGCACTGGCCGAGCGGACCCGCCGGCGCGTGCGCGAGTTGCTGGAACACGGGGCGGCACCGCAGAAGGACCTTGAGGCCGCGGAGGCTGATTTTTCACGGACCCAGTCGGAACTGCAGCGCGCCTCGTCGCGCCTTGCGTTTTACGACGGCAACACCAACACCGTCGATCAGGTGTACACTCTGCGCAGTCCGTTGGACGGCGTGGTGGTGGAAAAAAATCTGAATCCCGGACAGGAGATTCGACCCGATCAGATGCTGGCGGGAACCGATCGTCAGGCGGCGCCGTTGTTCACCGTGACCGATCCCTCGCATCTCTGGATTCTTCTGGATGCCAATGAATCGGATCTGCCGCTGCTCCGGATGGGGCAGGAGTTTGTCCTGAGATCCCGCACCGTCACCGGCCATGATTTTACCGGCCGCATTGAGCAGATTTCAGACTTCCTTGATCCGGCGAGCCGGACGGTGAAGGTCCGCGGAAGTGTCGACAACACCGGGCGGCTTTTGAAGGCGGAGATGTTTGTGACCGCCGATATGGCCGCCGATGGTGGAACAGCCGGCGCGGATGTTTCGGCGCGGGCGGTTTTCCTGAAGGGCGAACGTCACTTCGTGTTTGTCGAGGAGGGCCGCGGGGAGTTTTCCCGCCGCGAGGTCAAGGCGGGTCCGGAACACAACGGCAAGATACTCGTTCTGGAGGGCGTTCAGCCAGGTCAGCGGGTGGTGACTGACGGGTCGCTCCTGTTGGAACAATTGCTTCAAAGTCCGGAAGGGGGCTGAGGTCGTTGCTGGGTCGGACGCGGACCGGCGCGCAACGGCGCCCGGTACGTCAATCGAGAGTCCGGGGCGATCCGGACGGCCGTTGGGAGGCGGCGTGTACAATTATTTGTTGCCGGGATCTTCATCATGATCGGTTCTCTTACCCACTATTCGCTGCGTCATCGCATGATGGTGATGGCGCTGCTGGTGCTCTTCGTCTTCGCCGGCCTGAACGCCTTTCAACGTCTTCCGGTGGAGGCGTACCCCGACGTCACCAACGTCCAGATTCAGATCATCACCCTGTTCCCGGGGCACGCCGCCGAGGAGGTCGAGAAGCTGATCACCATCCCGGTTGAAAACGAGATGAACGGGATTCCCAAGCGCGTGTCGATGCGCTCGATCTCCCTGTTCGGACTTTCGGTGGTCACCCTGGTGTTTGATGACGAAGCCCAGAGTGATTTTGTCCGGAACCAGGCCTTCCAGCACCTGTCCGCGGTCTCTCTCCCACCGGGTGCGCAGGGCAGCCTGTCACCGGATGCGACCCCGGTCGGTGAGATCTATCGGTACACGCTCAAGGCACCCGCCGGATTTTCGCCGGTGGAATTGAAGGCGCTCCAGGATTGGGTGGTGGAGCGGAAGATCCGTACGGTGCCGGGCGTGGTGGACATCGTGGGATTCGGCGGTCCGACCAAACAATATCAGGTGCGGGTCGATCCGGTGAAACTCAAGTCCTACAACGTGACCCTGCAGCAGGTGTTCACCGCCCTGGCCAACGGAAATCGGAACGCCGGAGGCTCCTACATCGAGCACGGTTCGGAAATGTACGTGGTCCGCGGTCTCGGCTTCATCCGCGATCCCGCCGACATCGCGGCCATCGCCGTCGATACGCGCAATGGAACGCCGATCCGAATTTCCGACGTCGGTCAGGTCGTGATCGGAAATGCCACGCGGCTCGGTCGCGTCGGCAAGATCATTCCGGGCGAACCGGATCAGGACGATGTCGTCCAGGGCATCGTGCTTTTGCGAAAGGGGGAAAACGCGCTCGATGTCCTGTCGCGGGTCCTCGCCAAGGTGGATGAGATCAATGCCAACGATCTTCCCGCCGGGGTGAAGGTGGTGCCGCACTACAACCGGACGGAGTTGATCCAGCGGACCCTCGGCACGGTCCGGCATAACATGATCGAGGGCATTGTCCTGGTGTTGGTGGTGCTCATCCTGTTTCTCGGGCTCGGCAACTGGCGCTCAGCCTTGGTGGTGGCCGCCGTGGTGCCGCTCTCGCTGCTCGGTGCCTTTCTGTTGCTCGATCTGCGCGGCATTCCCGCCAACCTCATTTCCATGGGGGCGATTGATTTCGGCATCATCGTCGATTCCGCCGTGGTCATCATCGAGAACCTGCTTCACCTGTTGGAACATCGGAAGAATCGGAAGCAACCGCTGTCCGCATTGATCGTCGAGGCCGTCCGGCAAATGGGGCGTCCGATCCTCTTTTCAAAGGCCATTCTCCTGACCGCCTTCATCCCGCTCTACACGCTGCAGCGGGTGGAAGGGAAGATCTTCCGGCCGATGGCGCTGACGCTGACCTTTGCCCTGATCATGGGAACCCTCCTGGCGCTCACCCTGGTTCCGGTCATGGCCAGCGTCGCGGTCCGCAACCGGATCGCTGAAAAGGAATCATGGCTGGTGCGGCGACTGATCGGGATCTATCGACCGCTTCTGGACCGGGCCCTGTCTGCAAGGATCTGGGTTCTCGGCGCCGCGGTGTCCAGCCTGGTGGGAGCAGCCATTCTCCTCGGATTCATCGGGTCAGAATTCCTTCCCAAACTCGATGAAGGATCGCTTTGGGTCCGGGTTCACTATCCGCAATCCATTTCCCCGGCGGATTCGGCGGCGTTGACGGCGCGGGTCCGGACGACGCTGGCGGCATTTCCCGAGGTCCGGACGATTGTTTCACAAATCGGTCGGCCGGATGACGGCACCGATGTCAACGGATTCGACACCGCCGAGCTGTTTGTGGATCTGATTGCCCGGGATCACTGGAAGACAGCAACGGATCGGGAAAGTCTTGTCGCGGCGATGAACCGTGCCCTGTCGGTCATTCCCGGCCTGGATGTCCAGTTCAGCCAGGTCATCGAGGACAACGTCAACGAGGCGGTGTCGGGCATCAAGGGCGAGTTGGGCATCAAGATTTTCGGGAACGATCCCGACCGGCTGCAATCGATCGCCGATCAGATTGTCGGGACGCTGAAAGGGGTTCCGGGTGCCGCGGATGTCGGCAGCGAACAATTGCTCGGCCAGCCCCAGGTGCAGATCGCCATCGACCGGTCGGCGATCAGCCGTTATGGACTCAGCATCGCGGATGTCCAGTCGGTCATTGAAACCGCGCTGGGCGGATCGGTGGCGACCCAGGTGTTGGAGGGGGAACGGACCTTTGATCTCGCCGTGAAACTGGCGCCGGAATTCATCGCCGATCTGGATGCGATCCGTCACATCCCGGTCTTTGGTGGGAACGGGGAACGTCTCACTCTGGGTGCGGTTGCCGAGGTGGCGGTCCGTCCCGGATTTGCTCGGATTTATCGGGAGGAGAATGCCCGCCGGATCGCGGTGAAGTTGTCGGTGCGGGGTCGTGACCTGGGATCGCTGGTGGCCGATGCCCGCCAGCGGGTGGATGCGGCGGTCAAGCTGCCGGTCGGTTACCGCCTGGAATGGACCGGCTCCTTTGAAAACCAGCAGCGGGCCGTCAAGCGCCTGGCACTGATCGTCCCGCTGACCATGGTGGTGATCTTCTTCCTGTTGTTCACCGCCTTCGATTCCGCCCGACTGGCGTTCCTCATTCTTCTGAACGTCCCGTTTGCGGCCGTGGGCGGATTGGTGGTGCTGCCGATCGCCGACCTCAGCCTGTCGGTTTCGGCCCTGGTTGGATTCATCGCCCTCTTCGGGGTCTCGGTTCAGAATGGCGTCCTGCTGGTGGAACGGATCCGCGAATTGCGTCGCGAGGGCGTCGCGTTGGCGGATGCCATTCGGAACGGGGCGCTGTCACGCGTCCGGCCGGTGGTCATGACTGCCTCGATGGCCGCCCTCGGCCTGCTCCCGGCGGGATTGTCCCATGCAGTCGGTGCAGAGACGTCGCGTCCGTTTGCGGTGGTGATTATTGGTGGACTCGTGACGGCAACGGTCCTGACCCTGTTCATCCTGCCGATCCTCTATCCGTGGTTCGAGGAGCGGGCTGACGCGGAGACGGCGAAATCGGTGGGCGCAGCGCTCTCAACGCACCCGTCCTGACCCGGGCGGCACCCGTCGCCGCGGGTTCCAGTGGAAATGCATTGAAATCGGGCTCCGGCCCGAGTCTTCTCCCGTCACTCTGGACCCGGCCCGTATCCCCATCACGGGCCGCCCGGAACGGTCAGCGCGGATACGCTGGCCGTCTCCCTGCCTGCCTACCCGCTGCAGGGAGCCCCCATCACATGATCCGTAAGCTCATTGCGTTTTCGCTGCACCAGCCATTGCTGACGTTGCTCCTTGCGACGTTGTTCGTGGCTGGTGGAGTTGCCGCCTTCAAATCCCTGCCGATCGAGGCGTTCCCCGACGTCTCGGACATCCAGGTCAACGTCATCGCCCTCTATCCCGGCCGCGCCCCGGAGGAAGTGGAGAAACAGGTGACGATCCCGCTCGAGATCGCGCTGAGCGGATTGCCCCACCAGGTCCGGCTGTTTTCCCACACCCAATCCGGGCTGTGTTTCATGATGCTCACCTTTGACGAGAAGGTGACCGACTATTTCGCCCGGCAACAGGTTCTGGAACGCCTCCAGGGAGCCGATTTGCCGGTGGGGGTTCAGCCGCAGTTGGGTCCGTTGTCGACGGCGATTGGTGAGATCTACCGGTTCCGGCTGCGCGGCGATGCCCAGTCGCCGCGGGATCTCCGGAGTCTCCAGGATTGGGTGGTCGAGCGGCAGTTGCGGATGGTTCCCGGCGTGGCGGACATCGTCAGCCTGGGCGGCCTGATCAAGACCTACGAGGTGAACCCCGACCTCGCCCGGCTCCGGTTTTACGAGATTCCGCTGCAACAATTGTTCACCGCGTTGGGCCGCGGCAACGCCAACGTTGGCGGCAGCAAAGTTGACCGGGGTGCCCAGCAGTACCTGATCCGCGGCGTCGGCCTGCTGCGGTCGATGGAGGACATCGGGGACATTGTGGTCTCGGCCAAAAACGGGACGCCAGTCCGGGTGAAGGACGTCGCGAAGGTCGCGGTGGCGGCCATCCCACGAGAGGGAATCGTGGGGCAGGATGGTGTGGATGACATCGTATCCGGCATTGTCCTGATGCGAAAAGGGGAGAATCCGTCCGATGTGTTGACGGCGTTGAAGGAGCGGGTGGCGTTGTTGAATTCGCGGATTCTGCCCAAGGGCGTTCAGGTGGTTCCTTACTACGACCGGACCTGGCTGATCGACACCACCCTCCACACGGTGTTCCACAATCTGCTGGAGGGGGCATTCCTGGTGACCGCGGTGCTTTTGTTGTTCCTGGGAAACCTTCGCGCCGCGCTGATCGTGGCGTTGATGATTCCGCTGTCGCTCCTGGCCACCTTCATCGGACTGACCTGGCGCGGCATCCCGGCCAACCTGCTGTCCCTCGGCGCCATTGATTTCGGCATCATCGTCGATGGCGCGGTGATCGTGGTGGAAAACATCTTCCGTCATTTGAGCGAAAGCCGGACCGAGTATCGCAGTTCACCGGCCCGGTTTCGTGAGGCGATCCAAAGGGCGGCCTCCGAGGTGGGGAAGCCCACGTTCTTTTCGATGCTGATCATCATCGCGTCGCATCTGCCGATTTTCACCCTGCAACGCCATGAGGGACGCATCTTCGCGCCGATGGCCTGGACGGTGACCAGCGCCCTGGTGGGATCGCTGATCTTCTCCCTGACCGTCGTGCCGTTGCTCTGTTATTTCCTGCTGCGCAAGCCGCTTCCGCATGAGGACAACCGGCTGGTCCGGACGGCCAAGGCGGCCTACCGACCGATCCTCGAATGGAGCCTGATCCATTGGCGGCCGGTGTTGGGCATTGCCGGGTTGGGTCTCATCGGGGCGCTCGCATTGGCGACGCAACTGGGGACGGAATTCCTCCCCGAACTCAACGAGGGAACGATCTGGGTCAACACGACCCTGCCCGCCGGTGTTTCGGTCGAGGAAGCACGGGTGCGATGCGCCCAGATGCGCCGGCTTATCCGCACCGTGCCCGAGATCAACACGGTGATTTCCAAGGCGGGCCGGCCGGAGGACGGAACGGATCCGAAGCCCATCAACATGCTCGAATGCTTCGTCGACATGAAACCCGCCGACCAATGGCGGCCGGGAATGACCAAGGAAAAAATCCTGGAACAACTCGATCGGGCACTCGATTCGCTGCCCGGCCTGGAAACCAGCTTCTCCCAACCGATCCGCGACAATGTTCTGGAGAGTATTTCCCAGATTGATGGTCAGGTGGTGATCAAGGTGTTCGGCGAGGATTCGACGATTCTCCAACAGCAGGTCGACACCATCATTCGGAAAATCTCGGACGTGCCGGGAGTGGCGCGTGCCTTTGTCGATCGCGCGGGTGAGGTGCCTCAGACGGTCATCGACGTCGACCGGGCGGCCGCCGGCCGTTACGGACTGAACGTGATGGATGTCGAGGACGTGATCGAAACCGCGCTCGGCGGCAAGGCGGCGACCGAATTGTGGGAGGGTGAAAAACACTTCAAGGTGGTTCTCCGACTGGCCGAACCGGAACGGGCGCTCGATCATTTGCGAGGGGTGCTCGTCGATACGCCGAACGGATCGCACGTGCCGTTGTCGCAATTGGCGGAGTTCAAGATCACCAGCGGGGCGATGAACATCAGCCGCGAAAATGGAACCCGGGTGAAGGCGGTCGGCGTGTTCATCCACGGACGCGACATGGGGAGCGTGGTGGCCGACATGCAGGCACGGGTGGCCGGGCTGAAACTGCCTGACGGGTACCTCGTGACCTGGAGCGGGGAATTTGAAAATCAGCAGCGGGCGATGAAACGGCTCATCCTGATTATTCCCATCAGCGTGTTCCTCATCTTCCTGCTCCTCTTCAACACCTTTCAATCGGTCAAGAGCGCGATCCTCATCCTGCTGAACGTGCCCTTCGCCGTGGTGGGCGGGATCGTGATGCTGTGGGTCACTGGAATTCCGCTCAGCGTGAGCGCGGCCATCGGATTCATCGCCCTGTTCGGTCAGGCGGTGTTGAACGGAGTGGTCATGGTGAGTTGTTTCAATCAATTGGTGGAAGAAGGCTCCAGCGCCCTGGAGGCGGTGCGTCATGGGGCGATGGTCCGGCTCCGGACGGTGTTGATGACCGCCATGCTGGCGATGCTGGGGTTGCTGCCGATGGCGCTCAGCCACGGCATTGGCTCTGAGACGCAGCGTCCGCTGGCGTTGGTCATCATCGGCGGCCTGCTCAGCGCGACACCGTTGACCCTGCTCGTGCTGCCCACCTTCTATCTCCTGCTCAATCGGGACGCGGGAAGCTCGCGCTCCGGGACCCGGGCGCCGACTGGAGCTCCATTGAAGCCCCACCACGCCTAAACCGGAGGGGTGGGGCGGAGGCGGGGTGGGATTCAGACGGGATCGACGTGGCTCCCCGAACCGCGTAAACGCTGAACTCCGACCCGGTAGGGCGAACTTCCGAGTGAGCCGGGTGGACGGACGGATTCCACCACACTTGGGGGCGTACCATGTCGTACTCCGCACTCGGCTCGGCAGGAGCTTCGCCCTACCAGGTCACCGCCCCTGCGTTTCAAATGCGGCCCGCAGTTGCTCCACCCGCTCGCGGTTGGCGCCGAGATCGGAATGTCCGACCCGCGAGGCCGATCGGACTTGAATGCGGCGGCCGGGTCCGTCCATGAGGAATTCGACATCGTCCACGAACCGCAGAATCGCCGTGGTGAATTCCGCGCGGAGGTAGTCGGGTCGCTCCTCGACGATCCGCGTTCGAGGGAATTCGCCCACGACGCGCTTCAACCGGATCCAGGCTGCATCCGGTGAGTCCGTGAACGCGAGCGGTGCGATCTGGTGATCGGAATCAGGATCCTGGCTGCAAACGCAGTTCGGCGACGAGGGACAGGGGGCGAGAATTCCGGACACGGGTGGCGTGTGTAGAGGGTGTTGCATGCGACAGCCCAGGACAATGCCCCCGATCGCGAGAACGCCCAGCAGCAGGCGGAGCGGGCGACACCGGTTCCTGAAATTCATCCCGCGGAGGATAGCATTGAATCGGCAGGAGGCAGGAAAATTGGCACCGGACCAAATCATCCGCGGTGATGGGGAAGCGGGCGTGGTGGGTGGGACACAACTCCGGGCGTGACACGGAACCGGGCCTGTGGCTTCTTCCGCCCGCCATGAAACGATTGATTCTCGCCACCCTCTTGTGCCTCGGCCTCGCCGGCATGACCGCCTCCGCGGCCGATGCCCCGGCCAAGGATGCCAAAGCCGCCAAGCCGGACGCCGAAGTTGCCGTCATCACCTTCAAGGATTTGGGGCAGATCGTCCTCGAATTCTGGCCCGAAGTGGCCCCCAACACGGTCGAGAACTTCAAGAAGCTCGCCCGCCAGGGTTTCTATGACGGTACGGCGTCCCATCGCCTCATTCCCGACTTCATGATCCAACTGGGCGATCCGCTGACCAAGGATCCGACCATGGAAGCCCGCTGGGGCAGCGGCGATCCGGGCTACAAGATCAAGGCCGAGTTCAACGAACGGAAGCATGTCCGCGGTGTGGCTTCGATGGCGCGCTCGCGGGATGTGGATTCCGCCGGCAGCCAGTTCTTCATCTGTTTCTCCACGAAGCCCCATTTGGACGGCCAGTACACAACCTTTGGCAAGCTGATCAAAGGCGACGACGTCTTGGACAAACTCGAAAAAGCACCGGTCAACGGCAGCAAGCCGATCACCCGCGTCTCAGTCGAATCCATCAAGATCGTCCCCCTGAGCAGCCTCAAGTAAACCCGCCTTCATTCCCGATTCTTCAACCGTCCCCTTTTGCCTTCATGAGTGCCCCCGCCCCCGCCGCCGAAGTCGCCATCCTCAAGACCGCCCTCGGCGATCTGGTTCTTGAGTTCTGGTCCGATGTGGCCCCCAAGACCGTCGAAAACTTCAAGAAACTCGCCAAGGAAGGGTTCTATGACGGGACCGCGTTCCACCGGATCGTGAAGGGATTCATGGTCCAGGGCGGGGATCCACTGACCAAGGATGCCAAGTCGGAAGCCCGCTGGGGCACCGGCGATCCCGGGTACAAGATCAAGGCCGAGTTTAACGCCAAGTCGCACCAGTTTGGCGTCATTTCCATGGCCCGGTCGGCGAGTCCCGATTCCGCCGGCAGCCAGTTCTTCATCTGCCTCGGTGACGCCACCTTCCTCGACCGCCAGTACACCGCCTTCGGACGCCTCATCAAGGGTGACGAGGTGTTGAAGGCGCTGGGTTCGGTGGAAACGCGGGTCGCAGGCGGCGGGGAACGCAGCCGGCCCGTCCAACGCCAGGGCGTGGAATCGGTCCGCATCGTGGATCGCGCGACGATCGCCTGAGGCAGGCTTTCGCTCCAACGCCATGACGCCGGAGGAGATCGCCCCGCTGCTGATCCGACTCGGTTGCCCGCCGCAGGGATCCCTCGAAATGGCCCGCCAGTTGGATCGGCGGGCGCATCAACTGGCCGACACCAAGGGCCGGTCGTACGATGAGGCACTGACTCATTTGCTGCGCCTCATGGCAGGCGGTTGGGCTGCTCAGGCCGCGGGACTTGGGGTTTCGGCTCCTGCGCCAACGATTGTTCCGGAGTCTTCGTTTGCGGGTTCCACAGTGCGTCCGTGGAAAACCATCGCATCGACGCCGATCGCCGATCATCGGATTTTTCGGATTCGTTCGGATCGAAAGATCAATCCGCGGACCGGCACGGAACACGATCTGCTCGCCATCGAATGCGTGAATTGGGTCAACGTGGTGGCCCTGACCCGCGACGGCCAGTTGGTGATGATCGACCAGTTCCGACATGGCACCAACACCGTCGAGTTGGAGATCCCGGGAGGAATGATGGATGCCGACGAATCGGATCCAGTGGCTGCCGGACTGCGCGAACTTCGTGAAGAAACCGGCTACGAAGGCGACTCGGCCCGGCTCATCGGCAGCGTCTATCCCAATCCGGCCATCCAGACGAACACCTGTTACACCGTGCTCGTCGAGAACTGCGAACTCCGTCATCCGGTCGAACTCGACGCCGCCGAAGACGTCGTCACACGGTTGATCCCGGTGACTGAAGTTCCCGCCCTCATGGCGAGCGGCCGGATCCGCCACGCCCTCGTCGTGGCCGCCCTATCCCACTTCCTGAACCAATCTATGGAGCGCGGCGGGAAGCGAAGCGCCACGCCGCTGTGAAACGGGTCACCGTGTTCCCAGGCAGGTGGGAGCAGCGGTACTTGCGATGTTCGGCGGTTGTCGGGCGATTTGATTCCGAGCCCGGTTCCATAGCGCCGTCGACGCTGCGCTTTGCCGGCGCACTCCACAATGGGGTGGCGCGCGGACTATGGAGCGCGGCGGGAAGCGAAGCGCCACGCCGCTGTGAAACGGGTCACCGTGTTCCCAGGCAGGTGAGAGCAGCGGTATTTGCGATGTTCGGTGGTTGTCGGGCGATTTGATTCCGTGCTCGGTTCCATAGCGCCGTCGACGCTGCGCTCTGCCGGCGCACTCCACATTCATCCTTCGCTGCGGATTCGGTCTTTCTTTGCGTCGCGTTCGGTTTCGAGGCGGTGGCGGTCGTCGACGAATTGTTGGCGGATTTTTTCCGCCTTCCGGAAATCGCCGGCGGCCTGGGCGGCGGTGACTTCGTCCTGTGCCGCCAGTTCCCGTTCGGCGATCCGCGCTTTGTAAACGGACTCCACCTCGGCCATCTGGGTCTTCTGGTCCTTGGTGAGGCTTTTGGACGGGGCGGACTGGCTCAGCCGCTCCATGGCGAGTTCGTAGGCGGATTTCATTGTGGATCCAGCATAGCTCAAGGGGTCTCGTCGTAAATCCGGGAGAAAGAACGCGAAGTGCGCCGGAATTGTCCAATGCGGTTCGGGTATGGTTTCATCCGTGTCGTGGCGGGAGAATTCCATACCGGTGAAACTCTGGGCTGGCGCAATCCGGCGTTCGACCGATGGCACAAGCCGGCTCTTGGACTCGTGGTGGCCGCGGTCGCGGTTTCCTGCGTTTCCGGTTTCCTGCGCCTTCCTCGTAGCCTCGTGCTGCCGGGCATCGATGCCTTGGTCTGGTGGTTCGCTGCCGCCAGTGCGCTGATCGGTCTGGCCCGCCGGTTGCCCTTTCAGAACGTCGTCGCGGTGGCGGGGATTTCGGCCGGGGTTTCCTGGCTCATCCTGTGGATCGGTGCGATGACCGATATTCCCTTTGGGCGCCGAGGATTTAGTCCGTTTTTTGGATTCCAACTGCCGGGAGGAGTTCCGTGGGGATTGGTTTGTGTTTGGGTCACGCTTACCCCGACCTGTCGCGGCATTGCCCGATTGATGCTCCGATCTCTGCGGCGCAACCCGTTCTATGGCCTGTGGGTGATGGCTCTGGCGACCGGTTTCACCCTGCTGTGGGCGGTGGCCATTGAATCAGTGGCCCAATCGCGTCAGTGGTGGCGGTGGGAATCGCAGCCCGGCACCGTGGTCTGGGCGGGAGCGCCGTGGGTGACGTTTCTGGGATGGGGCCTGACCTCGTTGATTCTCTACGGCTTCACCACGCCCTGGTTGCTCAACAAACAACCGATCCGACAGCCGACCGACTGGCATCCCCTGGTGTTGAACCTTCTTCTGCTCCTGCAACTCGCCGGAACTGCAGTGGGTGAGGGTTCTGTTGGGGTGGCGGTGTGTTTGGTCGTGGGCGGGCTGGTCCTGGCCCTGGTTTCGGTCCGTGGCGCCCGTCGAACTGTACCGGAGCCGCTGTCGACGGGCGTGACTTCTTCCCAATCGGGATCAGACCCGGACGTGCTCAACCCGGATTGACCGGCTCGACGTTACCGGTTGAATCCGGCGGGCGTGTGGGCGGCGGACGTCGGACCAGGCGCAGTCGCGAGACGCGGAGTCCATCGAGTTCCTCGACGATCAAATCGAACTCGCCCACCGGAACCCGATCGCTGCGGCGCGGAAAGCCGTTCAATTGCCGGGTCACCCAGCCGCTGACGGTGGTGATGTCGGGTGCGGCGAGCGATTCGCCCGAGAGTTCCTCCAGTTCAAAAAGCGGCAGGGTGCCGTCGAGTTCCCATTCCGCTTCACCTCGAACCAGGATCCGGGGTTTCTCGTGATCGAACTCGTCCTGGATCTGTCCCACGAGTTCCTCGAGGACGTTTTCCAGTGTCACCATGCCGGTCGTCCCCCCGTATTCATCGACCACCAATGCAAAGTGCAGTTTGCGGTCGAGAAACCGCTGCAGGAGTTTTTCAAGGCGCGCGGTTTCGGGCAGATAGATCAGCGGACGCGCCACGGACTTCAGATCGGCGCCGGTTTTCGCCTGATGTCGAAGGGCGAACAGGTCCTTGAAATGAACAATGCCCAGCGTCCGGTCGAGGTTGCCGTCTTCACACAGCGGAAAGCGGCTGTAGCGAGTGCGTTCCGCCAGTTCGAGGCATTCGGCGAGACTGAAGGTGGTGCTGAGGCAGGTGATCTCCCGGCGCGGGCGCATCACTTCGGCGACGACCCGGCGTCGGAGATCCAGCGCGTTCAGCACCAACTCCCGGCCGAGATCCGCGCTCCCGGACGGACCGGAACTCGGACCCGGGCTGGCACCCGTGCGTCGACCGGACAGGAACATCAGCCGCAGTTCCTCCTCAGAATGCGCGCCTTCGCCCAGCCCCGCATCGATCCCCAGCACGTGGAGCAGCCACCGGGCCGTGGTGTCGATCAACGAGATCAGCGGGTGAGTGGCCCTCAGGAACAATTTCAACGGGAGCGCGACGCCGAGGGTCACCGCTTCCGTTTTCCGGAGAGCAATGGCCTTGGGCACCATTTCACCGGCGATGATCAGGACAAAGGTGGTGGTGAGAAACGCCAGCCACGAAACCACGTCGAAGAGCCAGACATGATGGGCCAGGCCGAGGCGCCCGAGCAGTGGTGCGGCGGCCTGTTCAGCGACGGGCTCGACGAACCGTCCCAAAGCCAGGCTGACGACGGTGACGCCGAGCTGGGTGGCGCTGATCGCGGTGTTGATGTTGGACTTGAGGGCGCGGGCGATGCGCGAACCCCGGCGTCCACGGGCCACCAACGCGTCGAGTTGAGCCTCGCGGATCTTCACCAGCGCGAGCTCCGCGGCGACGAAGAAGCCGTTCAACAGCACCAGCAGGGCCGCGAGGCCGATCTTGGCAGCCACCGAAATGAGCAGATCGACGTTCATCGTGAGGTGGGACGGACCGGGCGGACCGTCACAAAGGGACCTTTCCAAAGAGCACCCGGAGCATGTCTGCCAGGGTGACCAGTCCGATTTCGTTGCGATCGGAGTCGACCACGATGGCGAGGTGTTCGCCGCTGCGCTGGAGACGCTGGAGCGCATCCTCGAGCCGCATACCGGCATCGAGGAACAGCGCTGGTCGAAGATAATCCCGGGCGGCCTGGCGCAGCGGATCGGGCTCCGAGTAGAGGATGTTCTTGAGGCTCACGACGCCCAAAATCCGACGGCTGCCAGCGCCTTCGCTCCAGACCGGGAGCCGCGTGTGCTGGTTGCGACGACACAAGGCCAGGAGCTCGGTGAGCGGTGTCGAAGCCGCGACGGTATCGGCGTGATCCAGCGGGGTCGCGACATGACCGAGGGTCACGGTCTGAAGATCCAGCACCCGGTTAATGAGCGTGCGTTCCTCGGGTTTCAGGGCCGCGCCGGACTCCTGCATCAACGCCCTGAATTCCTCGCGATTGCCAAAGAGATGCGCCGTCAGGGCCTGGCCTCGGGTGAGTCGGAGCAGGAAGGCGGCGAAGCCTTCAATCAAGCGGACCAGCGGCGAAAGGGTGAAATGGATCAAACGGAACGGCCCGACCAGGCGGAGGCAGAGCCGGTTCGGGAACATCCGGAACAAGGTCTTGGGCAGCAGTTCGCCGAGTACGTAAATCATCGCGATAACCACTGCGAATGCTGGCCAGAACAACAGGGGTGTTTCTCCGGCGACCGCGTGTAGATCGGTAACCATCAGCACCACGGCGGCGAAATTGGACAGCGTGTTGCCGACCAGGATGGTCCAGAGGAAATTCTCCGGATGCTCCAGGTAGCCGAGGAGAATCGGTGCCTGTTTTCGGCCTTCGCGAACCCATTGGCGGATGCGCAATCGGCTCAGGGCCATGACACCGGCTTCCATGCCGGACATGAAAAACGACAACGCCAGCCACAGCGTCAGTCCGCACCAATGAAACATCCAGTGGCTCATCCGGCCACTCCTTCTGCCTCGATCAACAGCTCTCGGACGCGGCGTTCGTCGGCCGCCTGGACGGTCCAGCGGAGTCCACTGAAGCTGACCGACTCGCCGACCACCGGGACCACCTCGGCCAGTTTCACGATCAATCCGCCCAGAGTGTCCACCCCTTCCACCGGCGCGAGTGAAGGGCAGGCACGACGGAAATCATCGATCCGCATAAGGCCGTTGGCGCGCCAGCGCCGGTTTCCGAGGGTTTCCATCACCCAGCCCTCCGCCTCGCCTTCGCTGCGAATGGGACCGACGACCGCTTCGAGAATGTCTTCAAGCGTGGTCAAACCCGCGGTTCCACCGAATTCATCCAGCACGATGGCCAATCCGCGCTGTTGGAGTTGCAGCGACTGGAACAGCGTCAGCAGGTTCATGCTTTCCGGAACGAACGAAGGAAACTCCAACGCCTCGTCGAGGCCGCCTGCGGGATCCAGCAGCAGGGTTCGGGTGTTTAAGACGGCGACGATCGTATCCGGAGTTTCGTCGTAGAGCGGGATCCGGTGGTGCCGGGCTTTTCGCGCTTCGGCGACCAATTGCTCCGGGGGCAGGTCGTCGGGCAGACTGACCATCTGGGCCCGCGGACGCATGACGTCGCGTGCGGCCCTTTGATCGAGCGAAAGGATTTGGAGAATGAGCTCCTTCTCCGAGGCGCCCAACGCGCCCTGTTGATGTGCGAGTTCCACGAGGTCGGCGTATTCCTCGTCCGACACCTGGAGCGCCGGCCGGTTCTTCTTCACCGTCAGAGCGCGGAGCACGGCATCGATCCAGCCCTGCGCGATTCGCCGGACCGGCCGGGTGATCCGAACGAAGAGGCGCATCGGACGGGCCACCCGCAGGGCCCAAGCCTCGGGTTGACGGACGGCGAGGGCTTTCGGAGTCACTTCACACAACAACAGCAAACCGGCGAACAGACCCAGAATCACCGCTGGGAGTGGAACCGTGCCGTGGAGGGCAGCGAGCAGGGCGACGGCGGCAAGCAGGGCGTTGGCGGAGGCGTTTCCGAGGACCAGGGTCGCGAGAAGGTCATCGGGCCGGCTGAGGAGGTCCTGCACCACCTGGCCGCGCGGGTCTTTGCCGTCCGACAGGCGGCGGGCGCGCCAGAGGCCGAGCGAAAACAGGGCGGTCTCCGAGGCGGCGAAGAAGAAACTGGCCGACGCGAGCATCGCCAGGAGCGGCAGCACGATGGCCAGGGGTAAATCCACGTGGCGGCAGCATGGGCCGCCGGCGGGTCGGGTTCAATCCTGCGCTGGCCGGGTGATTCCGGCCGTTGTTCCGTTCAATCCACCCGGAACCAGGCGGTCTTGAGATGGGCCGGTTCCTCGCGGTTCACCGGAAAATCGGGCGATTGCGGTGCGTAGAACTGTGGAGCGACCCGGCGACGTTCGGAGGTCACTGCTGTGGAAACCACCGACAAAAACCGTTCTGGTTCCATCCGGGCAGCGTTGGTGGACGCGAGCAGGACACCTCCTGGAAGCAGGACGCGCAGAGCTGCGGTGACCAATTCGCCGTAGTCCGATTCCGCCCGGAAGTCGCCATGCTCCTTTGAACGGGAAAACGTCGGTGGATCCAGCAGCACCGCGTCAAATTTCCGCCCTTTTTTCGCCAGCCGCCGAAGCCAGTCGAACACATCGCCAAAAATAAAATCGTGATTGGCGGGATCGAGTCCGTTCAACGCGAAATTCCGTCGCCCCCAGTCGAGGTATTTCCGGGAGAGATCCAGGCTGGTGGTTTTCACGCCACCCGCGGCCGCCGCAACGCTGAAGCCGCAGGTGTAGGCGAAGCAATTGAGCAACTGGTGGCCGGTCGTGCCGCTTTCGAACAGAGGAAAACCGGCTCCTACGTGTTGGGTCAGGCAGCGGCGTCGATTGTCTCGTTGATCGAGGAAAAGGCCGACCGAGTAGCCCTCGGTGAAGCTCAACTCAAACTGAAGTCCGTTTTCCCGCACGTGAACCGATGCTGGAGCCGTTTCGCCTTCAAGGTGGATGGGGCAGGCTTGAGCCGGTGTGGACGCGCGAACGTGGCGGTCGAGGCGCTTGAAATAGATGCCTCGGACCGGGTGCCAGCTCGTGGCCGAGTTCCCGATCGAACCCGGAGTCCGTCCGCCGCCCCGTTCCTGCGCCAGCCATTCCCGCGCTGCGTCCTCGGATTCAGCCTGCACCAACAGCCAGTCACCGAGTCGATCCGCATAGACTCCCGGATGACCGTCGGCGGCCCCGTGGCAGAGGCGGAAGGCATCGGTTTCATCCGGATCCACGCAGGCGCCGCGGAGCAATGCCGCGGCGGGTGCCGGGTCCGGCGCAGAATCGAATTCGACCACGGTTCCGGAAACCGGATGTTCAAACGCCAACCGTCGCGCGTGCAGGTGCAGTCGCCCGGAAGGGGTTCCGCCATAGAGAACATCTCCGAGAATCGGCAGGCCCCGGCTGGCGGCGTGTACCCGGATCTGATGGGTCCGACCGGTTAATGGTGACGCTTCCAGCCACGTCCGGTCGCCCTCCCGGCGCAACACGCGGAACCGGGTTTCGGCGGGTTCACCCACCGGAGATCCTGCAACCGCGGCGTAACGGGAGCCATCGCGCACGATGTGAGTCTCCACCGTGAAGGAATCCAGCGCCACTGGTCGGTCAGTGACGAGTTCGTACTGCTTGAGGACGGTTCGAGCGGTGAATTGCGCGGTCAGTGAGCGGTTCGCCGTTGGCGTTTTGCCGAAGACCATCAGGCCGCTGGTTTCCTTGTCGAGTCGGTGCAGGATGGCCAGCGATGCCCAACGGGGTTCGCGATGACGGAGCCAGTCGTAAATGCCCTCGCCGGCATACGGTGCCGGGGCGTGGGTGTTCCATCCCGGCGGTTTGTTGACCACCAGAACCGAGTCGTCCTCGAACACCACACAGGGTGGAAGCCGGAGCGGGGATGGCGGTTGAGGGCTGACCGGATTCACGCGCGGCGACCGGTGTCGGACCGGATCAGGTGAATTGCCATTGGCGGGTGACGATGGCGTAGACGCTGATCACGAGATTGGTGGTGGCATGGGCCAGCATGGCATCGCCGATCCGGCGATTACGAATGACCAGCGCCTGATAGGCCGCACCGCACAACACCGCCGGCAGCCACTGACCGGGATGCGAGAATCCAAACAGCAGGCTGGTGACGATGAAGGCGGTCGGGTTCCAAACGCCGATGGGAAGGGCGTCGAACTTGGACTGGACCATGTAACGGTAGATGAACGATCGGTAGAAGACTTCCTCAAGAGGCGGAACCACCAGCGAACGACCGAGCACCCTGATGCCCACGAATCCCCATCCCAATATCGGCGCCCCGCTGAAGAATTCGACCGGATTCCAGGGGATTTCCGGTTTGGTCGGCTCCGGCGCCTTGCCGGTGATCCATTTTCGTCCGAGATCCCACAGATCCCCCAGGCTGGGAATCCGACCGTCCAGACCGATCCACAACCCGGCGATCACCAGTCCGACCACGACAGCCTCGACCTTGAACGACCAGCGCATTTCCGGGAGATAGCCGCGGATGACCCACAGCATGGCCCCGATCAGCAGGGTTTTCGCCGCATAGAGCCAGTATTCGGATCCGGCGAACCCCTTGCTTTGGAACGAACCGATGATGAGGAAGAGCGCAAAGGGAAGGGCACGGGGCACTTCCGGAATGGCCATGAACTGGTGCCAGCCGCCTTCGGATGGAGGTTTTGCAGGGGACGGGGAAGGGGAATCCACGCAGCGAGCTTCCGGAACCGGCCGCACTCTCGGCAAGACGGAAGTGTGGAGGTCGTTGAGGCAACCTCCTTCTCCAGCCACTCCAAGCCAACCCGCCCCGGTGTCATCACTTTTGAGGCAACAGGGCGTCCCGCCCGGTCGTTCGCGGCACTTGCTTTTCCAAAACCCGCCCCGCATCGTCCGCCCGCATTTTTAGCACGAACCCCGCGCCTGTCGCGGGGCCTTTCATCTATGAGCGAACCGCTGGATCTAAACCTCGACCTCGAAAAGGCCTTTCTGCCCGCTTGGGCACAACAACCCAACGACGCGACCCGGTATGCCAAGTACCAGGGCACAGAAGGGGAGGGCCGCGGTGAACGTCGCGGACCCCGCCGCGATGGCCCCGGTGGAGCCGGCGGTCGTCCCGGTTTTGGCGGACGCCCCTCGTTTGGCAATCGGCCGCCGCCCCGTCGCGATGGGCCGGGCGGTCCCGGTGGACCTGGAGGATTTCGCGGCCCACGGCCTGGTGGACCCGGCGGACCGGGTGGCCCTGGCGGTCCCGGATCTCCGGGCCTCAAATGGGATCCCGCCACCGGTGGAGCCGGTGCGCGCGGACCGCGTCGCGATGATCGACGCGCCTTCGAGCCGGAACCTCTGGTGCCGCTCGACGTTGAGATGCGGCCGGAACCCGCGGGAGTCGCCTCACTCGGACGCCAGATCAAGCTGAGCGGTCGTGCCTATCCCCTGCTGGAGGTCGCCGCGCTGGTCATCCAAAAGCCGGACCGCTACGAAACCACCTTTCGGGTCAAGAAAGGCGCGGACGGCAAAACGCTGCAGCCCCTTTTCGTCTGCTCGCTGGACGACAGCGTGTGGCTGTCCGAGGCGGAAGCCATTCGTCATGCGTTGAAGGCCCACTTCGACACCTTCTACCAGACCAACCGTCAGCCCTGCGACCCGCCCAAGGGCGTCTGGACGCTGGTGGCGCAGTTCGATGAAATCATCCTCGGCCCGCCAAATTACCACGGCTATCAGGAGAAACTCCGCGAAATCCACGCCCAGCGTGCACCCCGCCTCCCGTTCGATGTGTTCAAGAGCAAGGTCCGCTTCGTGAAGGAAGAGGCGGTCGTGAAACAGTGGATCGAAGGCCAGAGCTCGCGTCTCGAATACACGGCATTGAACGTCGCCGAATCGCGCACCTTTGCGACGCAGGCCGAGGTGGAAGCCCACTTCCGCGAAACTCACGCGCCGACGCTGGTGAAGTCGGTCGAGTCCTGGCAGCTCCGCCGCGAGCAGTCCGGTCCGCGCCTCCCCGAACCGCTGCACCGCCTGCTGCGGGTCACGCTGGAACGCGAACGCAAGTTCCCGATCCGAACCATGACCGCCCTCAGCGCGGCCTTTGCGCAGGGCGGTCTGCAGTTCTTCAAGCGCGACAAGACGGTGGTGCATGTTTCGGTCGCCCGGCCGCACTACCTCGACATCACCACGAACAAGGTCTCGACCACCGTTCAGCGGATCATCGAGTTCATCGATTCGACCCCGAACCCGACCCGCAAGAAACTGGTCGAAGCTCTGGCTCCGACCCCTGCGGCACCGGCGATTCCCGTGGTTCCCGTCGCCGCCCCCGCCCCCACGCCGGCCGAACAGACCGCGGAATCGGTGGACGCCACAACCGGTGCCGCCGCCGCTACCGTTGCTCCGACACCTGCACCCGCGCCTGTCGCGGAAGTGAAGGTTTCCAAGGAACAGCAGGCGCTCCTGACCGATCTGCACTGGTTGGTCCACCAGGGACACGTGATCGAGTTCGCCAATGGCAAGCTCGAGACGGCGAAGAAGCCGGTGGCCAAACCTGAGCCCGCCCCGCGCCCTGAAAAGGCACCCAAGGCGGCCAAACCGCCCCGGACCGGAGAATCCCAGATCGGTCTCCTGCCGGTGCCGGCGGTGGAGCCTAATCTTCTCGGTTGAGCCCTTCGGGATCTGGGCAGTACGCCGAGATCCTCTTGAATTCATAACCGCCGCGGTTCCCGAAACGGAGCCGCGGCTGTTTTGTAGAAGCCCGCTCAACCGCAACCACTGGCGTATCCGAGCGCAGATGAGCGGTGGAGCATTGGCAGGTATTTGACTCTCGACTAGACTGGCTTCGCTGATGAAACCGCCGTTCTGGATTGCCCCGTTGACCGGTCTGCTGCTCGTGTGGTCGGCCGGTTGCAAGCCGTCACCCGGTGATTCCGTGGCTCCGCCGGTCACGGAAGGGAGCATTACCAATTATCCCGCCCGCGGAATTGTTCAGGCGGTGCATCCCGACCGGCGATTGGTGGTCATCAAACATGAGGAAGTCGTCGGCTACATGCCGGCCATGACCATGCCGTTCGAGGTCCGGGACACCAACGAACTCCGCGGCCTGGCACCGGGTGCGACCGTCGAATTTCGTCTCCGCGTGGCCGAGAAGGAAGGTTGGATCGACCAGGTTCGATCGGCCGCTGCCGAGTCCACGCAGGCCAGGCGGGCTACGAATGCCGGTTCGGCGATTCATCTTCTTCCGGACGTTCCCGTGCTCAAGGTGGGTGACCTTCTGCCCGACTACGGTTTCACCAATCAGTTCGGCCGTGCGTTCCGGCTTTCGGAATTCCGCGGCGACGCCTATGCGTTCACCTTCATCTTCACCCGCTGCCCGTTTCCGAATTTTTGTCCCCGGATGACGGACAACCTGGCCCAGGCACAGCGATTGTTGAAGGCGACCCCGGATGCGCCGACCCACTGGCGCCTGTTGTCATTGACCATCGATCCGGAATTCGACACGCCGGAGGTCTTGGGAGCCTATGGCCGCAGGTTCAAAGGTGACCCTGACCGCTGGTGGCTGGCGTCGGGTGACTACGATTCCATCGAGCGGCTTGCGGGACACTTCGGCCAGTATTTCGCGCGCGGTGCCACCGTGGCCGGCCAGAATCACAATCTGCGCACTGTTGTGATCAATGCCGGTGGGCGGGTTCACGAGGTCTTTCCCGGGAATGAGTGGACCGTCGACGAGTTGGTGAAATCGCTCATAGCCGCGGCGGGAGAGCGTTGAATCCCGGGCTGGTCCGTGGGTAAATCTGGATCAACCGGCCGATCCCGCGGCGGCAATCGCGGCGCGGTCGGGAGTCACGAGGTACACGAAGCCACCAATCACACTCCACAGCAGGTTGACCGTGTATCCCAGGAGCGACAGCGACAAGGCGGCACCGGGCTTTACGCCGAGGGCCGGGATGGCGAGCAGCCAGACAAAGAGATGCTCCCGCACGCCGAGCCCGGCCGGGGTTACTGGAAGGGCGGCGACGCAAACCACCGCCGGAATCACGTACCACAACGTCACCTGTCCGGGAAGGTGCAGTCCGGCCCAGTCGATGTCCGGGGGATGAATTCCCAAGCCGGCGGCGAGGGCGACGAAGGCGACCACAACGCAAACGTTGACCAGCAACGACCAGAGGGCCATCCGGGTCATGAATCCCGGTTGATGACCGAACTGCCGGCAGGCCACCAGGGCCCGGCTGAACGATTCGCCCTTGGGCAAACGCCGGACCATGCGCGGAATCCATCCGTCGTGTTGCAACAGGTCCGAATAAAACCCCAGCAGGATCAGCGAACCGGAAACCGCGAGCATCGCGATCAGGATCAGCGCGACGGCCGCATGACGTTGAAAGCGGAAGACCAGCGACAGGTTCGGCACGAGCATTGCGGCGGAAAAGAGCAGCAGCGCGACCATGCCGAGGAGGCGGTCGGCGAAGACGGTCAGGGCCGCTTCCGGCTTTTTTTCGGGCACGGATCGGGCCGCGTACCAGGCCTTGACCACGTCGCCACCGGCGGTGCCCAGCAGGAAGGCGTTGAAGAACTGGGCGACGAGGGAGATGCGAACCACCGCCACCAGCGGAAGATCGAGGCCTTGCGCCCGGAGGACCTGACGCCAGCGCAATCCCCCGATGAGGATTACCAGTCCGCAGGCACCGAAGGAAATGCCCAACTGAACCGGACGCACCTGTTGGGCCGTTTCCCACAGGGCGCGCGGACCCTCGGTCCAGGCCCGCTGCCGCTGTTTCCAGGGTGACAACGACTGCCATTCTCCCGGAGCGGAGGTCAACTGCACCTCATTGCAGAAAATGATGTGGAAGATGACCGCCAGCAGCAGGCCGCAGACGGCGATTCGAACCCCGCTGATGACACGTGACCGCCTCACAGCATCAGTCCCGGCGTCACTGGTCGCCCCAGACGGACTTGATGTGCTCGAACCCGCGGGCCACATCCTCGGGAGGCACTCCGGGCGAAAGTTCGATGACCTTGATGTGGGTAGCGTTTACGAACGGCTTCAAGGCGGCGTAGTCGATTTCACCGCATCCCGGCGGGCAATGATCGTGGATGCCTTCCGGGCTGACCACCACGTCGTGGATGTGCAGGCCCCCCAACCGGGGCGCCAGGCTTTCCAGGTGCATCCGGTGGTCGATGAATCCGAGATCCTGCTTGATCTGCGCATGACCGCAGTCGTGCCAGTAGCGAACGTTCTCGGGCAGCGATTCGAGAAAATAGGTCAGGTCGTGATCGAAGGGAATCTCCTCCACGCCCTCGCGGTTTTCCACTCCCAGCAGCAATCCCCGCTCCGCGGCAATCGGGGCCAGCGCGGCGATCATTTCCAGGGAGAGCCGCATCGGATCCTCCTTCTTCTTCTCGCGCTTTGTTTCCACCTCCTCCATCAGTTTGCGGTATTTGGGCGAATCCTTTTCGCCGGCCAGCACCATCTGCTCGAGGCGGTCCTGGTAGTCCTTGATGTCGACCTGCCCGGAGTGAAGGACGATCAGTTTGGCGCCGACCCGCTCGGCCATTTCGACGGTCTTGAGCGAGTGTTTCCAGGCGTATTCGCGTTCCCGCCGGTCGGAAGACGAGAACTTAAACAGGTTGGGTGCTGGATGATCGATGCCGATCGGCAACGGGCAGAAGTTGTGGAGGGTGGAGATCTTGATTTCCCCAGCCTCGACGGCTTCGATGATGCCCGGGACCAGGCTGATGCGGATGCCGTGACTGAGCTCGGCGTATTCGAAGCCGAGATCACGGATTTCGCGGAGCATGACCCGGCCGTCGGTGTGACGGCCCGAGTTCCAACAGGTAGACAGCGAGTACATGAAAGTTAAAAAAACACCGGATGCGTTCCGTTAGGACAGCATCCGGTTGAATCCGGTTCAATCCCGCAGCGCAGGATTTTCTGAGGGCCGATCAGGTGTCGGCGTAACGGGCAGACAGCATGGCAGAGAAACGGGCCACCTTCAGCTTGCGGCGGCGCCGCTCGCTGGGCTTCTCATAATGCCGCTTCATGCGGACATCCTTGATGATGCTCTCGCGGTCCACCTTCTTTTTCAGGCGTCGCAGGGCACGATCAATCGGCTCACCTTTTTTAAGTTTAACTTCGCTCAAATCACGTTCACGTCCTTTCCTCGGCGCGGTTCCACGGTGTGGACTCCGCGTCCGTGGGTCACAATGACCCGCGGAAAACGAAACGATTCCGTCGCCGGAACCGTGGCGGGGCGTTGGGAATAACCGATTGCGAGCGGGAGGCAAGCCCTCGTTTTGGATTCGATGGGATCGCCGGACCTGAAAAACTGGCGTTTTCAGGGCTGCGGATGCAGTTCGGCGTCGAACCAGGCCAGCATGCGCCGCCACATTTCCGGGGTGTAGACATGGCCCAGCTCGGGATAGATCACCGACTCGAATCCACCATCGCGCCCGGTCAGATGCCAGATCGGACGGACTGCCGCTTCAATCTGGTGAATCCCGGCCGTCGGCGACCCTCCGTCCTGGCCGCCCGTCAGACAGAGCAACGGACGGGGTGCGGCCAAGGCGATCACCGATTCCGTGTCGAACTGGCGCAACATTCCCGGGACGAAATAGTAAATCCCGTGATGCCTGAGTCCGCCCGTGGCGATCAGGTCCTGATAACGGGTCAGGCAGGCCACCGCGACGCCGGCCCGGATCCGTTCGTCGAGGGCCATCAGCCACCAACTGCGCGTCGCGCCCATGCTGATCCCGGTCACGCCCACGCGGGTGGGATCGATCTCCGGCCGGGAGAGCAGGTAGTCGAGGGCCATCCGATCATCGCGCAGGAGCGCACCCCAGAGCGAACGGCCGTACCAGAGGTGGTATTTGGAAGCCGATTGTTCACCGGCGGCGTCACGGATTCCATCCGGGCCGCGGCCGTTGCGTTCCCCGAAGCACGGCGCGTCGATCGCCAGAACGGCATAGCCGCGGGCAGCCAGGGCGGAGGCGGGTACCTCCGGCGTGTGGTGGCTTTCGAAGAGCTCGGATTTTCCGCCCTGATATTCTCCGCCGTGCCAATGGCAGTAGAGAAGGGCAGGGAGGCGGCCGCTACGGTGAGTGGGTAGGACGAAAACACCCGGCACCGCCTCACCCATGCCGTTGTCGAAGGTGAAACGTTCGACCTGATAGGTTCCGTGATCCTCGCGGGATAGAATCTGAACCGCAGGGACCGTCGGACGCGGTGGAAGATCGCCCAACAATTGTTCCAACCGGCTCCGCAGGCGTGTCCGTTCCACCGCCCATGCTTCTGGTGTCGCGGGAACGGTTAGCGGCGGTGGGGTGGGACTGACCCGAAGCCAGTGGGCTTGATCGGGGACTGTGGAATCGGCCACGACGCGAGTGGTGATGAGGATGAGCGCGGAGGCAAGCGCGGAACGGGCGGGCAGGCGCATGAGGAGCAGCGTGACGGAGTTCCTGTCGGTACTCCACCCAAACCGGAACAGATCCGATGACCGGACAAGGACCGCGGTGGCAACTCGCCCCAATTTCAAACCGGCCGGTTGACGCTCATCGGGCTTCGATATATTACGTGTGCGTATCATGTCTGCGTTCGACATCTCCGTTCGCTTTTTCCTTCAACTGGCGGTTGTACTGGCGGCGTGTCGTGGTGTCGGTCTGGTCGCACGGAGAATCGGCCAACCGCAGGTGGTGGCTGAAATGATCACCGGGGTTTTGTTGGGGCCGTCGGTGTTCGGGTTGCTTTCCACCAAGGTATTTGCCGCCGGAATGGTTCCGCTCGACCTTCAGGCCTGGCTTTTCCCCAAGGAGTCCAAGGCAATCTTTTTTGCCGTCAGTCAGATTGGCATCGCTCTGTACATGTTCCTGGTCGGCGTCGAATTCCGCACCGATCTCTTCCAATCCCGGATTCGCAGTGCCGCATCGATTTCGCTGGCCGGCATGTTGACGCCGTTTGTCCTCGGCGGCGCCCTGGCGGTGTGGCTCGTCGGCCAGGCCGGATTCTTCAGTCCGAAGGTCGACCGGTGGGAGGCGGTCCTCTTCCTCGGCGCGTCGATGTGCATCACCGCCTTTCCCATGCTGGCGCGGATCATCGTGGAACGCGGCCTTTCCGGCACCAGCCTCGGCACGCTTGCTCTCGCCGCCGGTGCGATGGATGACGCCGCCGCCTGGTGCGTGCTGGCGGTTGTCCTCGCGAGCTTCAAGGCCGACTGGCACATCGCCGCTTGGGCCATCGGCGGGGGATTGGCCTATGCCGTCATCGTACTGACCCTGGGAAAGCGCCTCTTTCGGCGAATGGAAACCCTCGCCGTCCAGCACGGAACAGTCACCCAGCCGATGCTGGCCTTCACTCTGATGGCGGTGATGCTGGGCTCCTGGTTCACCGATGCCGTCGGGATCTACGCGGTGTTCGGTGCCTTTATTCTGGGCTTGGCCATGCCCCGCGGCCGGTTTTCCGCCGAACTGACCCGACAATTGGAACCCCTGCTGGTGGTGTTTCTCCTCCCGACCTTTTTCACCTATTCCGGCCTTAACACCCGGCTCGACTTGGTGGACACCCCGAAGTTGTGGCTCATCGCAGGAATCGCACTGGCCGCCGCCTGCATCGGAAAGGGCGGTGCCTGTTGGGCCGCCGCCCGCCTGCATGGCGAGGACAATCGTACCGCCCTCGCCGTGGGCACCCTGATGAACGCCCGGGGACTGATGGAGTTAATCATCCTCAACATCGGTCTCGAACGCGGCCTCATCACCCCCCAGCTCTTCTCGATCATGGTGGTCATGGCCGTCGTCACCACCCTCCTCGCCTCGCCGGTCTTCGAATGGGTCTACGGCTCCAGCGCCCGCGCCCGGGGAGAACTCGGATCCCTACCGTCCCGCGCCTGATCCCGGGTGCGTTCGCGGTTCGGTTTTCGGTCGGGCAGTTGACAGAATCAAACACCTGTTTCAAACTGCTGCTTGAGACAGTTCAGTCCGAGCAGCCGTGCCCGACAAATTCCATCCCCAAACCCGTTCCGCGCCCGGTGGCGCGCACGATGCGACCCGCCGGGCCCTGCTCGACGCGGGTGCCGACGTGTTTGCCGAGGTGGGCTTTCATCACGCCACGGTCCGCGATATCTGCCGGCGCGCCGGGGCCAATGTCGCGGCGGTGAACTATCATTTCGGCGACAAGGAAACCCTCTACGCCGAGGTGCTGGCGGAACAAAGCCGGCTGGCGATGGCGCTTCATCCGTTGCCCGCCGCCGGTCCGGACACCACGCCCGCCCAACGGCTGGAAGACTTCATCCGCGCCTTTCTCCAACGGGTGCTCTCCGCCGAACTCAGCGCCCGGCACGGCCGGATGATGGCCCGCGAAATGGTGGAGCCCACCCGCGCCCTGGATCGCCTGGTCGCCGAATCCATCCGCCCCCAATCCGCCGCCCTCTCTGTCATCCTGCGGGATCTCGTCGGCCCGGGGCCTTCCGAGGAAACCCTGCGGTTGTTGGGGATGAGCGTGGTCGGGCAGATCCTGTTCTACTGCCATTGTCAGCCGGTTTTGATCCGCCTGTTTCCGGGAATGCCGTTCAACGCCGAACGACTCGACACGCTGACGCTTCATATCACCGCCTTCAGCCTCGCCGCGGTTCGTGGCCTGTCCCAACCACCCGTTGCGCCCGCCCGCGTCCCGCGTCGTCCGAAGACACCTTCGCCGCCCGCCGGTCGGCGTCGCCGTTCCTGAATTCGTCTCACCCCGACTTTCCATGCTCCGACTTGCCTTGAAAATGCTGATGGGTGACCGTGCCAAATACATCATGCTGGTCGGCGGCCTCACCTTTGCCTCCCTGTTGATGACCCAGCAGAACGCCGTGTTTCAGGGCCTGCTCTCCTGGACCACCAGTCATCTGCGCAACATGCGCGCCTCGATCTGGGTGGTCGAAGCGCACGTCGATTATGCCAATGAAACCAAGCCGCTCCGGGATACCGACGTCAATCGGGTCCGCAGCGTGAAGGGCGTGGATTTCGCAGTCCCGATGTATCAGGGCATCCTCAAGGCCAAGGCCGCGGATGGCTCCGACAAGCAGGTGATGTTGATCGGCCTGCATGCAGCCACGTTGTTCGGACGTCCCCCGCAGATGTTGTCCGGCAGCCTGCAACGGCTGCGTCTGCCGAACACCGTTGTCATCGACGAACTCGGCGTGCAGCGGCTTTCCGCCGGGCGAAAAACTCCGGTCCAAATCGGCGACACCTTCGAGATCAACGATCGTGAGGCGCGTATTGTGGGAATCTGCCGGACGGAACGTCACTTCTTTGGCTATCCCTACGTGTTCAGCAGCTACGATCAGGCGCTTCAATACGCGCCGCGTCAGCGCAAGATGTTGTCGGTGATCCTGGTGGAGCCGAAGCCCGGTGTCACAGCGGCCGAAGTCGCCCGCAACATCGCCGCCGACACCGGTCTCAAGGCCTATACCAGCGACGAATTCACCAAGGTCACCGTCGCTTACATCTGGAGGAATACGGGAATTCCCATGTCCTTCATGACGACCATCATTCTCGGTTTCATCGTGGGAATCGCGGTTTCAGGCCAGACGTTCTATTCGTTCGTCCTCGAGAACCTCCGTCATCTCGGAGCGCTCAAGGCCATGGGGGCCAGCACTTGGACCCTTGCAAAAATGCTCCTACTACAGGCGTTCACGGTGGGCAGCATCGGTTACGGCATCGGTGTCGGCCTCGCGGCCCTGTTCGGTTTCGCCGTCCTCCCCGGCGGCCAGCCGCCCTTCCTGCTGGAGGCGGGATCGATGATTAAAACCGCGGTGGCCATCGTCATCATGTGCTGTTTTTCCGCCGCGCTCGGGATCCGAAAGGTCGCCCGGTTGGAGCCCGCCATCGTCTTCCGGGGATGACGCCAGGACTGTTGATCCGTCGCGCATGAACTCGTCTCCTCCAGCAAATCCAACCTGCGATGAACGCCCCGGCCGGGTCTATCCGGTCGTGGATCCGCGCCGGTGCGAGAACAAGGGCCCCTGCGTCGAGGTCTGTCCTTATGACGTTCTCGAAATTCGTCCGCTCGCACCTGCCGATCGCGCCGCGCTGCCGTTTCATATCCGGATGAAGGTGTGGATCCACGCCGGAAAACAGGCATTCGTCGCGCGCCCGGAATCCTGCCACGGCTGCGGACTCTGCGTCACCGCCTGCCCGGAGAAGGCAATACAACTGCGGCTGGTTCCCAAACCGTTTTGCCCACTCCCGACATGATTGCCGACGGCATACCCGCATCGGGAACTGGAACTCTGAAGACGGCCGTCCGCGTCCGCGGCGTGACGAAAACCTTCGGCGTCGGTGACAGTCGGACGGTGGCGTTGAAGGCCGCCGATTTCGAAACCCGGGAAGGGGAGCTGCATCTCGTCGTCGGTCCGAGCGGATGCGGCAAGACCACCCTCCTCAGCGTCGTCGCCGGTACGCTCGAATGGGAGGCCGGCGAAATCGAAGTCCTCGGCACCCGCCTCAACGGATTGAAAAAGTCGGCCATCACCGCCTTCCGCGGACGCCACATCGGCTTTATTTTCCAACAGTTCAACCTCATCCCCACGCTGACCTGCATTGAAAATGTCAGCGTGCCACTCCTGTTGAACGGCGTTCATCGCCGGCCGGCGGAGGCGAAGGCGGCGGAACTCCTCTCCCGGGTAGGACTCGGCGACAAAGGTGCCAAACGGCCCACCGAACTCTCCGGTGGCCAACAGCAGCGCGTCGCCATCGCCCGTGCACTCAGTCATGAACCCCGGCTCATCATTTGCGATGAGCCGACCAGCGCGCTCGATCGCGAGACGGGTCATCACATCATGGATCTCCTCAGCACCGCCGCCCGGGCTCCCGGACGTTGTGTGATCATTGTCACTCACGATCCGCGCACCTATGGCTATGCCGACCGCATCACCGAGATGGAAGACGGCCGGGTCCGTCGGGTGATGGAAGGCGGCGATCTGCGTCAATTTATCGAAGCTCATTCCTGAACTCATCGCCACGCCCTTGAATGTTTCGCCCGATTTGATTTTTCAACCGCCCCTCCTTCGAGCCTCGCCATGATCTTTCGAAAGCTCTCCTTTTATCTCGCCGTCGCCGGCGTGGTCGCCGCCCTGCTTCTCGTGCATCGCATGAAGCAGCGTCCACCCAGCCCGGGCCCGGAATCGCCGCCCGCCCGTTCGCCGTACGACGACACCGTCGCCGCCACCGGTCTCGTCGAAGCCGCGCGCGAAAACGTCAAGATCGCTTCGCCCCGCAGCGGATTGGTCACCCAGGTGGCTGTCCATGTGGGCGATCGGGTGAAGTCCGGTGATCTCCTGTTCAAACTCGACGATCGGGAAACCCGTGCCCGGGTGGCAGCGATGGAAGCCCAGTTGGAATTGATGCAGGCCAATCTGGCGGTGGAAGAAGTGACGACCGCGGACTGGACCGATCAGGTGGATCGCTTCAGCAAATTGGAACGGGACAAGGTCGCTACTGAGGATGAGTTGAAACGGCGCCAGTTCAATCTCCAGGGATCCAAGGCCCGGCTCAACTCCACCCGCGCGTCCATTGCAAGCGCCCGTCGCCAGTTGGATCAGGCCCGAACGGATCTCGAAATCCTCAGCGTGAAGGCGCCGCGCGACGGACAACTGCTGCAGGTCAATGTTCGCGAAGGTGAATTTGCTCCCGCCGCGGCCATGACCGGCGATCCGTTGATGCTGCTGGGTGATGTCGATCACCTCCAGGTCCGCGCCGAGGTGGACGAACAGAACGCCATCCTGGTGGACGCCCATCAGCCGGCCCAGGCATCGCTCAAAGGCCATGCCGATCTCCGCATGCCGCTCCGCTTCGTGCGGATCGAACCCTATGTCGTGCCGAAGCGTAGTCTGACCGGTGACAGTCTGGAGCGGGTGGATACGCGCGTTCTCCAGATTGTCTTCGAGTTCGATCGCCCCGCGTTTGCGGTCTATGTCGGTCAGCAGGTGGACGTGTTCATCGCGCGGGCGGCCGGCGGTGGAATTGCCCCGGGTGAAAATCCTGCGGTCAGTTTGCCCAAGTCCGCCGCAACCCGTTGATTCAACGCAAATCCTGCTTCGAAGTCCGATTTGACCCCATCCCGCCCGGCCTCCAACTTGCCACTTCAATGAGACACATTTCGTCGTCGTCCGCCCGAATTCCCGCCGCACTCGCGTTCGGCACCCTGCTGGCCGCCGCCGCACTTCCCAGTCGGATGTCCGGAGCCCCGGCACCCGCAGCCGCTTCTGCCCCGACGATGTCTGCATCCAAGCCCGCCGTGGCCTGGCCCAGCACGCCGTTGAGCCTGCAGGATGCCTTGGAAAAGGCGTTGCAACAAAGTCCGGCCATTCTCAAGGGCAAGCAGGACATTGAAGAAAGTCTTGGCGTCGCGGTGCAATTGCGTGCTGCCGCCCTGCCTCGATTGACGGCTGGTGGAGCGGTGAATTCATTGGACGGCGGTCGGATCGAATCGGTGCCGTTCGCGGGCACCCCGGGCCTCAAGTTCCAGAGCGACAAGAATTGGAACACCACCATCCAGGTCACCCAACCGATCTACGCTGGCGGCAAGATCGCGTCCTCGCTGCGCAGCATGAAATGGACTCGCGAGGCCGCGCTCGCGAACTACCAGGCATTGGTCGAGGAAACCCTGCTGAATGTCCGCATTGCCTACGATGATGTCCTGCTCGCCGCCGAATTGATCAAGACCCAGGAAGCCTCGGTTCACCTGTTGGAACAGGAACTCACCGATGCGCGGCGTCGGTACGAGGCGGGGACCGTTCCTCGTTTCAACGTTCTGCGTGCCGAGGTCGAACTGGCGAATGCCAAGCCCCGGCTGATTCGCGCGCGGAATTCGCATCGGATCGCCAAGAACACACTCGCGACCCAGTTGGGCTGGAACATTCCCAACGATGGCGTGGAAGACATTCCGTTGCAGCTTTCCGGCAAACTGGAGACGCGCGCGGCCGACGTCAGCCTGATTCAGGCCATCGGTCGGGCATTGGCCAATCGACCGGAGTTGACCGCCTTGCGCGCCCAGGAATCGCTGCGGAACGAGGACATCGTCCAGGCCAAGGCCGGCCGGTTGCCGGTGGTGTCGGTCGGTGGCGGCTGGGGATGGCAGAGCCGGACCTTCGTCGAGGATTTCAGTTCCTACGTCGACGGCTGGACCGTGGGTGCCCGGGTGGATTGGGCGATCTGGGACGGCGGGTTGACCCGCGGCAACATCGACGCCGCGAAAGCCCGTCGGCAAAAAGCGCGGATCGAAACCGACGACATCTCCCGCAAGATCGAACTCGAAGTGCGAACCGCGCATTCCAGCTTCCGCGAAGCCCGCGAAGTCTTGGAATCCCAGGCCAAAGTGATCGAACAGGCCGAGGAAGCCCTGCGATTGGCGAACGCCCGCGCCGAAGCCGGCAGCGGCACTCAACTCGAAGTGTTGAGCGCCCAAACCGCGCTGACCGAATCCCGCTCCACCTACGCCCAGGGCTCCCGCGACGACGCCGTCGCGTGGGCCCGCCTCGAGCGCGCCATGGGTGCCGCGACGCAACTCCGCGCGGACAAGTAGAGGAACAACGAAGACGAGAAGATGGGAAGGTGAGTGGGGGAGTGGGCGAGTGAGCCAGTGGGCGAGTGGGTGAGTGGGTGAGTAGGTGAGAACGGCCCGTCTGCCTGGCCTCAGGGTCAAAGGGCCGTCCCATACCAGCCCTGGGCATCGCCAACGATTTGCGCCCGCCCCCGCGGAGTTCTGCGTTCACGCGGTCCCCGAGCCCGCCAACCCGCGCGCTTCGTTCACCGCTGACCCCCCCCCTTTGGATTTAACGCCGTCTGGCAGGATTTATACGATGGGTGCCCGGAATCGGGAACGCGTAAATCACGCAGACTCATGTGTAAATCTCCGCGATCGACGATTCGCGACTCCGGGCCCCGATCGACCTCCATTGGCGACTCGTTTGTTATAATTCGAGCGACACCCGGGTGGAACACCGTTCGATTGACCCAGAGCGAAATCTGCTGTGGATGCGGAGGATTTGTCGTTGTGAGGTCCGGTCTTTGACCCGACGGATGGCCCGACTGCCGGGATTTACCGTTCCTAAAAGCCAGGGAGAGTGGGTGTCCTGGCTCGGTTTTCGGCGACGGGCCGGACCGAGTAAGGGGCAATCGGGTCGCTGCCGAAGTTGAATCGCTGATTCGAAATTCGACACCCTAATGAACCCTCACCCGTTCGGAAGCGCGCCGCTGCAACCAAGCGCAGTCCGGATCATCGGCAGTGGTGTGACGAAAACCAGTCTTCCCGATCGGACCCAGTGTCGTCGCCCGTTGCCATGTGTGAGATTCGACGTGGCCATCGGCAAAGCTTAGATTGATCGCCTTTCGATGGTAGCCGGCAGGGGTGTCCAACCACCAAAACGGCGACGGAACACCATCCCCACTTAGCGTGCCGGTATTGCTGAGATCCGACGCGAAATTGGCTTCGTTGATGCTGTCGTACCGTTCGTCCAGGATGACAAAGATTCCTGCGGCATTGTTGATTTCGGGAAGCTTCCGGTAGATGGAAAAGTTGGTGCCGTAGCCGCCCACCGCGAGAACGGAACCCACGACGCGCACGGGATTGAGGCGATTGTTCATCGACACGCTTCGACAGAATCGGCTGGGATCGGCCGGACATCGGTAGATTCCCGGTGTCGGGATGTACGCCGCGAACAACGAACGCCGACGGTCAGCCAGCAGGGTGGTATTCGTTGCTTCATCGGCCCGTCCGAGGTGACCGGCGACCCAATTTGTGAAACGGACATTGTCTCCATCATCGACCGTCCAAACCAATGCCTGACTGTTATCGGAGGCGTACTGCTGCCACGCGAGCGCAAGCTGACGATGGTTGCTGATGCAGGCGATCCGTCTTCCGGTTCCCTGAGCCGTAGCGAGTGCGGGAAGCAACAACCCGGCGAGAATGGCGATGATTCCCATCACCACGACCAACTCGATGAGTGTGAATCCTGAAACAAATCGCCCCAACCGGCTTCGATCAATGGGATTCATTTGGAATCTCCTTCGCCCGCGCTCCGAAGCCGGGTATTCGCCTCGCTCGGGCCGGGATACATCGGTCTGGGTAACTCACAGTATCGGCGTCTAACTGCATTCACTCGGTGGGGCGTTTCCGCGACCAAACTACGGTCAAACCAGGTGTACTTCAGCAGGCACCACAAAGCCTCGAACCCGTGCCAGATGCGGATCTTCTTTCCCTCGCGCCTATTGCGAGGGCGATAGCTGATCGGAACCTCCAGTATTCTGATGCCCAAGCGACCAGCCTTTGCTGTCACCTCGGGACAAAATCCAAAGCCGTCCTCCTGCAGGTTCATTTGTTCCAGAATCTCCCGCCGAAACAGCTTATAGCAGGTGGCCTCGTCAGTGAGAGTTTGGCCCGTCACCCAGTTCCCGAACCGTGTCAGCAGTCGATTGCCCGAATTCTGCCAGCTTGAAGAGGCGGTGACATGGGATTCCCTCATGAATCGGGAGCCGTAAACGATAGCCGTTGTGGAATGTTGCATGCATTCGACAAGCTTTTTGTAGTCGACAGGATCGTATTCCAAATCCGCATCCTGAATCAGGACCAACGCCGAATCCGAATGGGAAAGAGCCGTTCGGATCGCCGCGCCCTTCCCACGATTCCCGATGTGCTTTATAATCTTAACACGTTCATTCCGAGTTCCTTGGGTGGTTAGAAGGTCGTAGACTCCGTCAGTTGATCCGTCGTCGACGACGACCACCTCTGAGACAAAGCTCTTTGCCAAAACCCGACCGATGATCTCCCGGATTGTTGGTGCCTCATTGAACACGGGAATGAGAACGGCGAGTGATCCCATCGAATGGAGACCCTCCACCTTGGAATCCAAGACACTCGGATTTGAAGGGAGGTTCATAGTCTCTAGCCTGGTCCCGTTCCGGGCTTTGGGCCGAAAATGTCTGCGATGTGGAGGCTAACCTCTCCGGGTTCGCAGCTTGAAACAGGCTATCGCGACCGGAGGCGCCGACAGGACGCAAAACAGGAGGAAGGGCCAACCCAGCCTCCTGGATACGTCAGTGCCGGCGGCAGGCTGGTACATCTTCACTCCCATTGGATTTTGGACGAACTCGTTTCTCCCGTCGGGAAAGCTCTTAGTGACGACGTAGTTTGTCGGATAGTTGAAGCCGAAGATTGCTTCGCGGGTGCCCGGGATCGAGGGGGTGTATTCGAGGATTTCGAACGTACTGCGAGAGTGCTCCCCTTTGTCGTTCCATTTGTCGGTAATCCACTGGGAGGGAACCCCGGGAGCTTTGAATCCTGTCCGTTCCACCCGAATTCGGGATCCCTTGGCCGACTCTGCCGTGTAAAGCCTCAGGTTGGTCAACGCGTCGGAATCAAATGCATAGGTGATGGAGGCTCCTGGTGCGCATTTTGTTCCCGAAGAGTGAAGCTCACCCCGTTGGAGCCACTCAAAGCGGAGGTCGATTTGTTTACCGTCCAGTTCGGATCCTTTCCGGATGCCATGATGTTCACTTTGTCGAGGTCCGGAGCAAGCCCGGCAAAAGATCCGTTGATTCCTTTCAATCGATCGGCGACCCGTGGATCGGGCCGTTCCATAAGGGCGGCGACAACGGGTAGTGCGAATTGTGGTTCAATCGAAATGGATTGCCACATTTCTGTCTCGGCCCATCTGGATCCGGCGTTCATGCTTGCCATCGCAGTATGATGGACGTCTGAGATCGTGAACACGTTGATGCCGGCAAGGAATTCCTTCGAGTGCTTCTCCGTATTAACCCGGCGTTCCTCGAATTGGATCTGTTCCACATCGTTGGTGATCGCCGCCGTTGGGGCCTTGTCCCACAATTCCGTCGAATCCAAACGGTAGGCCCCCCTGGAACGGTATTCCCGCCACAGCATCCACCGCTTCCCAGTGTGTGCGCGACGAATGCCCGCCGTCCGCAAAAGGTGGAGTTCCTTTTGTGTTTCCGGACTGACGAGTCTATCCGTTTCCCGGAAAGCCTGCTCCTGGCTTTTCACCTCTTTTTGGACTTGATCCTCGGTCCAAGGCAATTCTTCCAAGCAAACCACTGCCGTAAGCGTAAACTCGTCCGGAAGGGGCTTCGTCAGGAAGCCGTAGAGCAATGCAATATCTTGTGGCGTAGTATTGTCAGCTTTTGCTGCGAAGAAAGGAACCAAGATGAATCCCAACAGGATGAGGATGATTCTTGAGCTCCGCAATTCGATCATCGAATATTTGGACGACGATTGTGTCATGGGATGAGAAGGTTGGTCCCGTCGGATGCGACGAATCATTTCGGTGGAAATCGCTCGGGGGTTTGCTGGTAAGCGGGTTCAAGTTCTGCGGTGGGGAGAGATCTCGTGCTGACGGCGTCAGAGAGCGGTCAACAAGGTGCAGCTCCCGCCGTAGTCAATCGCGACGGGCTGAACGTTTTGACCAATTGCGATCGGATTTAGATCGCAGGAGAGAATCGCGCAGCCTTGGCAGGCGGGACTGATCGCCGCAACGCATGCGAGGCAGGCCGCGAGACCAATGCCAGTTTCTGCGGCGAGGCAGGCAGCGGCACAACCCACCGCACCCAAAGAGCAGGTGAGAATTACTCTCCAGTTGTAGCTTTGATCGCATTTGAAAAGGCCTCCTCTGTCTTGCCCGACGTTGATACAGTGGTCGAAATTGCCAGAAGTGGTGCAGACGTAGTGTCCCTGCGAGACTGATGTTGACGTGGAATTGCAGGCACCGAGAGTGAACCCATTGCATTGGCAGGCGGCCTGTTTGGCCGGTATCCATGTGATGCCGTAGCAAGCGCCACTTGCCAGGACAGTGCTGGGAGCTCCCGGCCCGATGCAGAGGAGCGTTATCAGAATGCAGAGCGAGGTGAGTAGGTTCTTCATATTGTGTGTTTGTTGTGAGCTGTGGATGGTGATATTAAGTCGATACCGACGGTTTCGGTTTCCTTGGTCTGAGTGCGGCCATCAGTAGGAATCCATAGCTGAGCGCCAAGAATCCGAGCGTGGCGTTCATCAGCGGTGTTTCGTAGACGGCCAGTACAGGGATCCATTCGGTGGCTGCTCCGAGGCATTTGCAGGGACCCGGAATGTGCAAGACGACGAGGGCCGATCGGTAAGCGAGAAATCCGGTTACAAGAAGAGCAAGCAGCGACGTCCGAAGAAGAGAGTTGCGTGAAAAGGCGACGGCACTGGCGATGTAGATCTCTATTGTCCCAATGAATGCAAATACCCAGCCGTTGGATATCCCAAATATTGGGTTGAGTTGCTGTAGCAGCCGTGAGTCCGAAAACGCGCTGACAACCTTGACGACTCCGGTTGCGAGGAGGAGAACAGCTGACAGCCGGAAATAGGCTTCTTTGATCTTTGCAGACATGATATATCAAGCGGTTTCCGACGGCGAATAGAGCGATGTACTCGGTAGGTGCCCGCGGCCTGGCAATGGGTCTGTTAGATTCAGTTGCGATACAGACGATTCTCCACACCGGGCAGGAGCCCACCTCTATTGGCGACAGTGTTCTTTCTAATTCGATCGAAGCGGGAACGGAAGACCGGCTAATTGACCTAGGGCGAAATCTGGTGTGAAAGCGGTGGATTGGGGCTATCCGCGAGACGGCTTCGTTCCCGACCTGCTGTCGGGCAAGACCCAGCAATCGTTTGATCGGATCGTGGGAGGGAATGCGGCTGATCGGATGAGAATTGCCAGCGATTGATCCGAGGGGCCTTTGATGGCACGTCGGTCACTTTGATACGTCGAGTGAGGTTTTTCCGGATGTCTTCGGCGAACTGACGGGCCTCGGTTTGGAGTCGCACAAGGGAGGAATGGAGTTGCCTGTTCGACCACAGTGAACACTGACTGCTGAAACGGCGAAAATGCTGGCCCGGAGTCACCCCATGCCATTGCTTAAACTTCCGGCAAAACTGCGCGGAATCCGAATAGCCGGCTTCGAATGCCGCCTCTTTTACTGATCCCGTCAATTCAAGCCAGTGCACGGCCTGGATCAGCCGCTGTTCCTGCAGCCATGACTCCAGCAAACACGGTAGCATTCGCCGCCAGTGGCGTTGGAGCGTGCGTGTGGTGACCTGGAGTCGAGCGGCCATTCGTTGTTCATTAAAACCACCGCAACAGGCTAACCGTCGCCACGCGCCAAGAGTGTCGGGAATGGGCGGTCTCATCGGATCGGAATGGCATCCGGAATTCTGGCTATTTCCGGGAACTGGAATCTTGGCACCTCCATGCGCAATCAATCTCACGTCGCAGATTCAACGACTAGCCGTCAACTGTTCGTCTTGGGCACACAATGACTTGAGCCTTCGTTTCATTGGTTGAGGCGCTATTTCCAACGGATTTGGAGCAAGCGAAATGGACTGAGATTTGCAGACAAGTGGTCCGGAGAGCCGAAGGCCAAAAACGCGACTTGGAGTCCTGGCTGATAGCGTTCCGGTTTTGAGACGGCAAAGCGGAGTCGTCGAGTCCCGTTGGTCAAGTTGGTGTTGGACTCCAGCGTCAGGAGGTCGAGGCCGATCTTCGCTTGAATCGATTGCCAGTCCGATTCGGTTGACGTGGCACCCGGGCGGATTTGGACATCTAGTTCGAGGAATCGGGCGTCATTTACGAAGGCGATAACCACTGGTTTGGTGAAGCCGTCGTAATGATTCCAGCCCACGCCGTTGTAGCGAATACTGGCCCACGGCTGTTTGTATGGAGCTTGCGCCGCCGCCGCTGCGCCTTGAGTTGTGAGATTTTGGAGAGCGTATCGATCACCGATGGCCTCCGGCGAAAGAACGGGCCTTACACGGTGCGCTTCAACTTCCGAAACGGTCAAAGCGGACGGTGGACCGTAGCAGTTTCGGACTGTCAAGATCTGGAATCCCAGCCAACCCAAAAGCGCTACCGCCGCCGATCCTCCGCATCGAGTTTCAGCGTTGCCGACGGGCCATCCCCAAACGAGCGCAACAATCGCGGCGCAAAAAGCCGGTCCGAGATCGGCGAGGTAGCGTGACGAGACGACGCAATTACGTAGGTAGAAGGCGCAAAGGAGCGTTGCCGGAATGATCGACCAGACGGCGGCGATGCCGGGCAGGGGAACGGTGGACCGGTTGAGGGTCGTGGAAGTTAGTTGCGGAGCGATGGGTGTTGATTTGCGGAACGGAGACTGCACTCGAAGCGAGCGTCCGACCGCGTACAGTCCCAGCCCCCATCCGCCCAGAATGAGTGGCAACCAACTCAGATCGTAGGTGGTGAAATACAATTCCCTCCAGCGGACGGTTGCCGATTGGCCGGGGAAGAAGCGTTCGCAGTAGTAGTCGCCGCCATTCAAGAACCCGACCCGAAACAAGAGTCCGAGGAGTTCGCCAATCGCCGGAAAGAGCGATTCGTGGGCGAATGGGTGATCGAATCGTGTGGCATACACCGAGCCGAAGAGCGTCTGCAGGTTGAGTCGGTGTCCGAACTCAAAACCGGACCCGAAACGGGCCCGGTTGGTCACGAATAAGGTCCCTCCCCCCGCGGCGAAGACTGCGGTGGAGATGGCGATTCGTCCCCATTTCGGGCTGCGTCCTTCCGGAGTCATGATCCACAGAGCTCCGATCCACGTTGCTCCGCCGTAAAACAACAATGTTGGACGTATCAATGCCCCGCATCCCGCAATTGCGCAGAGCCAATGGCAACCGCGCCACGTCGGGCGTCGCCACAATCGAACAAGGCCGGCCAGTAGTCCGATGGCAAAGATGAACTCGTAGGCCACCGCCTCCTCGTAGACTTGGAAGCGGGCCGAACAAGTTGAGAGAAAAATGGGGCACAACAAGATTAGGATGACCGACAACAGTCCGCGCCCGAACCCGAGGCCGCAGCGAGAGTCATCCGATTCACGCGGCACGGCGAGGAAGGCGCGCAGTACCACGAATGCCCACAGCACCAACGCAATTCCGAACGTGAAATGATCCGGAAATGAGCTCTGCCCGGAGAGGCGGGCCATGGCCTCAAACGGCAATCTCCAAAGTGGAATACCCAGACCCCAAACCTGATGCACCCCGCCACAGGACCAGGTGAGATCGTGGATTGCCTCGACTGGATTGTGGCTGAGCGCGAGTTCGCCTCTCAGAAAGGCCTCGACTTGTTGTCGGTAGTGAGGATTGGACGAATACCAGCGGCCCCACTCGGTGATGATCCCGGTGCTGGTTAGGATGAACACGGCGTAAGCGAAGGCTTGCCACAGGAACAGCAGTTTGAGGTGACGGCAGGACACGGATGATTCGTTTTGTGCGGACCCGGTTGTGCGTCTTTTGCGGTTTTGGCGCTTGTTCTTGTCACGGTCAACTGGCCCGAATTCAACCTTTCACGTGGCGGCTGGGAGGTCCGAAGCGTGCGGCAGACCGAGCAGTTGAGAACGGGTCTGTCGGAGGAGTGGTGGAAACCTTTCTCTGTCTGTTGGGTGGAACCGTTCGAAGGCGCTGCCGACTCGCCCTTGCGCGATCGGGGGACGCCCTCCAGCCTTTCGGCAGACATGAGCAAATCGCAGAGGTCACCGTTGGTGATCATTTTCCTGACCGTTTTCATCGACCTGATCGGGTTCGGAATTGTCCTTCCGTTGCTGCCCACCTACGCGCACGGCTTGCACGCCAGTGGCTTGATGGTGGGCACGATCATGGCGGCGTATTCGGCGATGCAATTCCTGTTCGCACCGGCCTGGGGGGCGTGGAGCGATCGGGTCGGGCGCCGTCCGGTCCTGCTGATCAGCACCGCCGGCGCCGCCGGCAGCTATGCGCTCTTTGCCTTCGGCTCGACGTTGACGGGTTCGACGGCGCTATGGGTGATCTTCCTGTCGCGGATCTTCGCGGGCATTTGCGGCGCCAACATCACGGTGGCGCAAGCCTACATCGCCGACATCACGCCGCCGGAGGAGAGCGGCAAACGCATGGGTTTGATCGGCATGGCGTTCGGACTCGGATTCATCATCGGACCGCTGGTGGCACTGGCCGGCCAGGCGTTGATCGGGCCCAGTGGGCCGGGATGGCTGGCGGCGACGATTTGCGCGGCCAACTTCCTCTTCGCCTTCACCAATCTGCCGGAAAGCTGGCGGCCGGGCTTGAAGCCGGCCGTCGAACGGAACCGCCGGGAAGGGGTGATCCACGTGATGGGCACGCCAATCCTGGGATTCCTGGTGGTGGTGTTCTTCCTGGCGACCTTCGGTTTCACCTGCTTCGAGAGCAACCTGGCGATCCTGGTGACCCGCAATTTCAATCTCGACGATCCGTCCGCTCGGAAGGTCGGTGCCGTTCTGTTTTCGTTTGCCGGAATCATCGGCGCGTTTGTCCAGGGCGGGCCGATTGGCAAGATCATCAAGAAAGTCGGCGAACCGAAACTCGTCGCCATCAGCCTGCTGATCTTCGCGGCCGGTTTGCTGCCGATGCCCTGGCTGCGGGGCAATGAACCCCTCGCCTGGAGCACCATGTTTTCGGCGCAGGGCGGCTCATGGCGTCTGCTGTTTTTCTTCGTGGCCTTGATTGCCATCGGATCCGGCCTGACCCGGCCGCCGCTCTTTGCCCTGCTGCAACGACTCGCTCCGGAAACTGAGCGCGGACTGACTTTCGGTGTGGCGCAATCCGGCGCCAGTCTGGCCCGGATCATCGGACCGTTGTTCGCCGGATGGATGTACGACCGTCACCCGAGCTGGCCCTACGTCGTCTGCTCGTTGCTGGCCCTGCTCACTGGAGCGATTGCCTGGAAGAAACTGGTCCGCGGCGATGTGTTGCACGCGCGGGTCAGCGCGGCCGCGGCGGGGGTGTAGGTGGACCAGTTGAAGGGTGAAAAGGTTGAAGAGTTGAAGGATGAAGAGTTCAGCGCCAACGGCGCGATCCAGACCAGCCATGGGCAAAGGTCAAGGATGCGGGCTGGAGAGTCCGTGGAAGGCTGAAGGCCCGTTCCAAGGGGTCCAATTCGACACTTGATGATCTCATTTGCGGCCAGTTGTTTGACGGAATATCAAATTGGAATACCTGCGCTGACGACCGTCCAGACCATGACCACCATGAAGAAGGCGAAGAGGGAGTTGTCCCCAAAACTGCGGGAAGAACTGCTCAGCGGATTGAAAGCCCGGTTTGAGAAAAACCTGAGCCGGCATCAGGGGCTGGAGTGGATCAAGGTGGAGGCCCGGTTGAAGGCTAATCCAGAGAAGCTGTGGACGCTTCAGGAAATGGAACGCACCGGCGGTGAACCGGATGTGGTGGGCCAGGACAAGAAGTCCGGCGAATACGTTTTCTTTGATTGTTCCGAGCAGAGCCCCGCCGGCCGAACCAGCCTGTGTTACGACCGGGAGGCACTGGATTCGCGGAAGGAACACAAACCGATTGGCAGCGCCATGGAGATGGCCGGGGCCACGGGAATTGAGCTTTTGACCGAGGAACAATATTTCGAACTGCAAAAATTGGGTGAGTTCGACACCAAGTCGTCGAGTTGGATTGCAACGCCTGCTGATGTTCGAGAACTCGGCGGCGCGATCTATGGTGATCGTCGCTACGGCCGCGTCTTTGTGGGCCACAACGGTGCGCAGTCCTACTATGCCGGCCGGGGGTTCCGTGGTTCGCTCAGGGTCTAAAGTGTCAAAGGATGAGAAACGTCCAATTGCCTGACACCTGGGAGGGAAGTTCACAATTCCAGTTTCGGGCGGTCTGGCAGTCGAGTGGAGTGCCCTTGGGCCCGTTCGTTTCGATGCTTCCCGGTTCCATAGCGCCGTCGACGCTGCGCTTTGCCGGCGCACTCCATGAGGGGTTGCAGGTGGAATATGGAGCGCGGCGGGAAGCGAAGCGCCACGCCGCCATGTAACAGACGGAAAGCAATGGGGGCTTGCCCATGTAGCCGTTTGTTTACTTCCCCGCGAGGGCGCTCGACGAACCGGGAACGTCCGCGCGGCGGCGTGAGACCGCGCATTTTGCTTCTTCTGCGCCCCCTACCGTGACAACGCGATTAGGTAGCGTTGCAGGCGTTCGGCTTCGGCTCGCTGTTTTCGTTCCTTATGGATCAGGTGCAGGTTGGCGATCATTCGTTGGACCATCCGGCGGCTGCTGACGGGTGCGAGCTGGCTGTCGTCGTACTCCACCGCCAGTTGGGCGATCCGGCGTTTGCAATCGATCCGGGTCAGCAGTTTTCCTCGGTGAAAGGGATCAACGTAGAACTCTTCCCGCGGGGTTTGGTAACGGCACAGGAAGTGGCCCGGCATTCCGATTCCGGCGACGGGCAGGCTCAGTCGGCGGGCGACGCAAAGGTAGATTGCGCTCAGTGAAATCGGAATGCCACGCCGACTGTCCATCACGCAGTTCATGTAGCTGTTGGCCGGGTTGTAATAGTCGGCCTCGGCACCGTGGAACCCGAGTTCCTCAAACAGCACGTGATTCAGCGCGAGCAGGGTTTCCTGGCCGGTGGCGATGGTCAGCAACCGGCTCCGGACCCGGTCGGCCCAGGCATCGAGCTGGGCCTTGAACGCGCTGATATTGGCCTCGGGAAAACGAGTCAGGGTGAGCGCCCAGATCGCCTCCTCCAGATCGAATTGCTCGCCGCGACTGAGGATGAATCCGAGGAATTCGTTGTCGTAACGCTGGACCGCCCGGTCATTGAGCAGTTCGCGGATGCGCAGGCGGATGGCCGGAGTCCGGTGGAGTCGATTTTGCTCGAGGAATCGGATGACCGGTTCGCCACCGGAGGTGAGCAGGGCACGGATGGCTCCGTGAACCGCAGGGTCGTCGTCGGCCAGCAGAACAAGCATTGCTGCCAGTTGCGACTCAGTGAACTGCGCGGGTGGGTTGACGCACGAACCGCTCACGGACTGAAGCTAGCACTGGTCTGGAGACAGAACAGGGAAAACCGGAAAATCGAGGCGAGGGGCGAGGGGTGAGAGGTCAGGGGCGAGAGAGTTGCTGCGGACGGGGCTCATCGCGCCGCTGAAACCGCGCGCAGTTCGAGGATCCGACCCGGCAGCCAACCCAATTGGCCCTTGAAGTCGGTTGGACGGGTGTATTCGAGGATGAAGAGGCGGCCGCGTCCGGCGGGATGAATGTCGATTGGTCGGGCCAACGGCGACAGGACGGTGGTGGTGGTCGCGGTCCAGGATCCGTCGGGATGTCGTTCCGGGGTTACTTTCAGGAGGTCGAATCCGGAATCCTGACCATTGCCGGTCCCGATCAGATTGCCAAATCGTCCCATCAGAAAGCTGTTCCGGAATCCGGCCGGCCAGTCGTCGCCGAGCCAGAGAAGTCCGGCCGGAGAACTATGCGGGCTGAAGGTCGCGGTGGGTTTTCCATCCAGAAGTCCGGCCGGTCCCTGATTCAATACGGGCATCACAAACTTCATCCCGTCCGCTGCGACCGGCGTGTAGGGATACCACTTCTTTCCGGCCGGTGTGTCACCGAGTTGAAACGGGAAGCCGTGATGCTCGGGTTCCGCACCGGCCACCGGGGGCGTCACCATGTCCATCTCCTCACCGGCATGAGCGTCGGGCCCGTTGCTCACCGTGAAGAGGTGTCCGGATCCATCCCAACCGAGGCTGTAGGCATTGCGAATGCCACGGGCCACGATTTCGATTCGGGGTGCCGTCGACTTGGGATCAAAGCGCCAGACCGTCGCGGTGATGTCCACTTCGCCCATCGTGCCGAGATTGGGTGCCGTGCCGGCTTCGCCGCCGTCGGTTCGCGATCCGCTGCTGACGTACAACTGTCCGTCGGGCCCGAATCGGATATCGGAGATGCCGTGATTGTAGGGTCCGATGCCGTAGGGATAGTGGGTGCGGAACCACAGTTCGGGCTGGACCGGGTCGCCTTGTTTGTCGAAGGCCGCAGTCCGGAAGATGCCGACTTCGTTGGTCACCAGCGGACGCGAATCCACCCGCTGATTGAAGGTGATCCACAGGTGTTTCTGCGCGTCGAGGGTCATTCCCAGGGTTTGGAATTCCGCCCCGTGCAGGCCGGGATAATTCGACGGCCAGAGGATTTGCCGGAATTGATGCGTGCTGAGATCGAGTCGCCACACCGCGCCGGCCTGGCCGAGGACGTAGAGGTGATGACCGGTCCCGTCGCTCGCGAGGCGGGTGGCAAAATCCGGAAGGTGCGCAACCTCGGACAGCACGAATCCCTCGGGCGCGTGGGGCAGGGGTTGGAAGCCGCTGGCCTTCTTGAGGGCTTCAAACGTTTTGAAACCGGTGGTCGACCGGACCCCGGCGACTTCGGCGGCGGTGAAGGTGCCACCGGGATTGCTCCAGGAATTGTAGACAAAGGTCAGCACGTCGGCGACTTGAGCGTCGTTCAATATCTGCGCCGGCATTTGACCGTGATAGGCCCGCCCGAGAACGGTGAGTTCGCGATTCAATCCGGCCACCACCGCTTCGATCGCGCTCCGGCGGTTCGGCGCCAGCCAGTCGGATCCTGCCAGCGGTGGATATACACCCGGGGTTCCGCGGCCGGTCACCTGATGGCAGAGGACACAATCGGCGGCGAAGAGAACCCGGCCGCGGGAAATCGAGGCGGCGAGGTCGGGTGCCGTTTGCGCCTGACCGGTGACGAGGCTGCCACCAAGGAGAAGAAGCCAGACGATCGTGCGCCACGAGGGTTGGGGAACAGGCATCCGCGGACGTTATGGACCGGGCCGGCCAAGTCAACGGGCGGGCGCTCTTCCGATTCCACCGAATTCCGCCTTGGAACCGATGACGCATGCTTCGAGGGTAGGGATCGAATGCGCGCACCCATTTGTGTCATCGACGCTTTCACCGCCGAACCGTTTCGCGGCAATCCGGCTGCGGTCTGTTTTCCAGCCGGCCCGGTGGGGGCCGACTGGATGCAGCGTGTGGCCGCCGAGATGAATCTGTCCGAGACCGCCTTCGTGGTGGCGCGGGGAGACGAGTGGGAACTGCGGTGGTTCACGCCGGCTGCTGAAGTGGCGTTGTGCGGCCACGCGACGCTGGCGGCCGCGCATGCGTTGTGGGAGTCGGGACGGCTGCGGTCCGATCAATCTGCCCGATTTCAAACGTTGCACAGCGGGCTTCTGACCTGCGAACGGGCCGGCCCGGCCATCGCGATGGATTTTCCTTCGCGACCGGCGACCGCCGTCGAGCCGCCGGATGAACTGATCGCCGGGCTCGGCGAGCGACCCCTTTGGACCGGGAAGAGCACGGACGATTTCCTGTGCGAATTGCCCGATGAAGCAGCGGTGCGGAGGCTGAAACCCGATCTGGTGCGACTGTCGTTGCTCCCGGTCCGAGGCGTCATCGTGACCGCCCGTGCCGGTGGGGCGGACTACGACATTGTATCGCGGTTCTTTGCTCCAGCGGTGGGAGTGCCCGAGGATCCGGTTACCGGCTCGGCGCATTGCACTCTGGCGCCGTACTGGAGCGCCCGCCTCGGTAAACGGTTGCTGCGCGGATGGCAGGCCAGTGCGCGGGGCGGGGAGGTCGTGATGCGCCTCTCCGCGTCGGGCGACCGCGTTCAATTGCTGGGTGACGCAGTCACGGTGTGGAAGGGTGAACTGGTTTGACTTCGCTCGAATCGGCCGGCGCGTGCCTCGCCATTTGAGTCAATGCGAGGTCGGACACCGGGCACCTCCCAGCGGCCGTGAAGCGCCGCCTCTCCCCGTCCCTCCCCTCCATTCCGAATGGAGGGGAGGGTGCCAGTAGGGCGGGAGAGGTGGAGCCCACTTCGAAACATCGCCGCTTCAAAACACGTTCCAAAGCTGGATTTGACTCCGTCGTTCCCGCTAAATTCCCCATCCCATGTCGGCACCTGTTCGCGTTCGTTTTGCCCCGTCACCCACCGGCTACCTCCACGTCGGCGGTGCGCGGACGGCGTTGTTTAACTGGCTCTACGCCCGTCATACCGGCGGGACGTTCGTCCTCCGCATTGAAGACACCGACAATGCGCGCAATTCGCAGGAGGCGGTGGATGTCATTCTGTCTGGACTGCGCTGGCTGGGTTTGGATTGGGACGAAGGTCCCCTGACCGGCGATGCCGACGGACCGGTTCGTGGCGACTTCGGGCCCTATTTTCAGAGCCGGCGCGGGGAGATTTATCGGCGTCGGGCAGAGGAATTGAAGGCAAAGGGGTTGGCGTATGAAAAGGACGGCGCGCTGTTCTTTCGGATGACCCGTGATCCGGTGACCATTCCCGATCTGGTGGTCGGTGATGTGGTGCGGCCGCTGACCGATCGCGAAGCGCTGGATCCCGATTGGGTTCTCATCCGCAGCGATGGCGTGCCGGTGTTCCACTTCGTCAATGTGGTCGACGATCTCGAAATGGGCATCACCCACGTGATTCGTGGCGAAGATCATTTGAGCAACACCGCCAAGCATATTGCCCTGTTCGAAGCCTTCGGTGTTGAGCCCCCGCGCTATGCTCATATTCCGCTGATCTTGAATCTCGACGGATCCAAGATGAGCAAGCGGGATCAGGGTGCCAGCGTGCAGAGCTACATCGACGATGGGTACCTGCCCGAGGCGGTCATAAACTACCTGAGCCTGCTCGGTTGGTCGTCCAAGACGGCCACCGAACTGTTCACCGCCGCGGAAATCGCCCCGCTGTTCGACCTGCCTGACATCAACCGGAGCAACGCGCGGTTCGACCTGAAAAAGCTGGAGCATTTCCATTTCGAACACACCCGTCGGCTAAGTCCGGATCGGTTTGTCGAAAATGGAGTGGAAGCACTGCGGAAGGCCGGCATCGAGACGGCGGGATTCGATCCAGCCTACGTCCGGGCGGCGCTGCTGACCGCGCAGGAGAAAGGGAAGTTGTTCAAGGAATTGCCGGTCTGGACCGACTTCTATTTCGCACTCGACGACGCGGTGGCCTATGAGGCGGAGGCGAAAGCCAAGGCGTTGATCCCGGCCGCGGTGCCGATCGTGTCTCAACTTGCCGCGCGGTTCGCCGCGTTGCCCGAGTTCACGGCTGCCGCTCTGGAGGTTTCATTGAAAGGCCTTGCCGCTGAACTGGGTATGAAGGTGGGAGCGCTGATACCGCCCTGCCGGGTGGCCTGCACCGGTCGGTTGGTGGGACCCAGTTTGTATCATTTGTTGGAGGTATTGGGACGGGAGAAAGTGGCCCGGCGACTGGAACGTGCGCGGATGGTTTCGGGCTCGTAGGTCGGGTTGCTTCGCCAGAAAACATCGTCGCTGGCGGTGGGATCCTCCGGGCGGGGGAGGATCGAGGTGGCGGGTGCGTGTTACCTCCCGGTTATTACGGGTTTCGCGTGGGTGATTCTCGGATGGACATTCGGGCGTTGGAACGGCCACTCTTGCCGCCGACGCCAATCCACTCCACTCCACAAGGGCGTGCTGGTTCCCTCAACTACTATCAGTACCTGCCACCGGGGACCGATTCGAAGAAGCCGTTCTGAATACTTCTGAATACTCAACCACGGACGATCATGTCGCTTTTCAAAATCCCCTCGTTGTTCGCCTGGATCCTGGTGGCCGCAGTCGTCCGACCCGGTGTTGCCGCTGCCGACTGGAACGCGGCGCTCGACCTCAAACGGAATGAACTCCTCGGTGCTCCGCAGGAGTCGATGAACCCGAATCCGACGGTTCCGGAATGGAGCTACGGCTACAGGTTGGAGTCGGCGATCGCCAGCACGAACCTTACGCTCTTTGACTCCCCCTCCGAACACATTAACAGTGCCGCCGGTTCACCGGATCTTCAGGGGTGGTATCACCCGGCGAGCGGTCCGACGCTGGCCGCCAACACGAGTGAGAACCCGGTCATTGTGTCCTTTTGTGCCTCAATATGACTTTGTGTGGGTAGTTGGTAGCGGGTCTGGGAGGTTGAACTTCAGATGAGAGGCTACGAGGTAGATCATGGCGGTGAAGTACTCGACGGTACGAAAGCCACGG
>CAIVQB010000015.1 GCA_903907925.1 uncultured Verrucomicrobiota bacterium | reverse complement strand
TCAGACACAAGCCGCCGACTAGTCGAGCCCGCCGGCGTGCTGAGAGCAGAAAGCTCGCGCCGACGGGCGGGTGGACTCCCCATTCCTCGAATCACCCACACAAACTCATCAGGAGCCGCCATTTACAAGGTATTTCGCGCACACCTCGCCTGTCAGTGGCCGATCCTGAGCCGGAGGACCGTCGCGGTGCCGAGTCCGGAGACTCCCAATTCACAGAATTTGCCGCTAAAAAGCACAAGACCTCAATGAATCGTCGCGGTTGACGGATTCGGGAGTTCCGGGTTTATTATCCTTGTTTCGCAGAAATGCTGCGCACGGAAATCAGATTGGGCACAAACCCAATTTCCCCTATGAGCACACCATTGAACTTCGGCCGCAGAACAGCGACCGCGTTGTTTGTGATCCTTGCTTCCAACGCAGCAGCAGCACCGACACCGTCGATCTACGTCTCCAATCCCGACTTCGGCACCGTTTCGAAAATTGACGCCGGCGGATCCGTTTCGACTTTCTCAACGGGGCTCGACACCCCGACCGGGCTCGCGTTCGACCCATCCGGGACTCTTTACGGGCTCCAGTGGGGATTCCAGCAGGGTGCCGGATCTTTTGGAACCTTCAACGGCGGGGGTGCCTTTTCGACTCTGGCCTCCGGATTGGATCATTCGTTCGGCATGGCCATCAATAGTTCTGGGGAAATCTTCTTCGGTGTCGGAAACAACCTCGTAAAGTATTCCTCGGCTGGAACCCTGCTGGCATCCTACAACATGGGAGGGGGACCACCGCGGTTGCCTTGGATGCTGCAGGCAATGTTTTTGCGAGCAGCCTTGGAACCGTCTATCAGTTGCCCACGGACTTGAGCTCGGCTTCAGTATTTGCGACCGGCGGAAGCCTCTCGAGCTCTGTCACCGGACTCGCCTTCGACAGCATGGGCAATCTCTACGTGGACGATTACATCGCTGGGAAAGTTGAAAGATTCACACCGGGTGGATCCGACTTGGGAGTCTATATCAGTGGACTCAACACCCCTTGGGGACTGGCGTTCGACAGTTCGGATACGCTCTACGTCGCAAACTATGGCGCAGGTCAGGTTTTGAAGGCGGCGCCCGGTGGCGGCGAATTCACGGTGTTCGCTTCGGGCCTTAGCGGTCCGGTCTTCCTCGCAGTGGAACCGGTCCCCGAAGCCTCCACCTGGGCGGCCGCGGGTTTCGTGACCGCTATCGGCGGGCTCACCGCTTGGCGTCGGATGAAACGTCCCAACGCCGCCTGAACGGAACGGCGGCCGAAGGAAGGACATCGAGGATCGAAAATGGGCTCCGGTTGAGGAGCCCGTTTTTGTTTTCCGAGGTCCACGCTGGAAGAAGTCCAGCCAGGGAATTCTGGCTTCTCAGTTGAGCATCGACTGGTGCACCCGGCGCGAGTCGAACGCGCGACCGTCCGCTTAGAAGGCGGATGCTCTATCCAGCTGAGCTACGGGTGCTACCTGCTGATATTGAACGTGTTACAACCGTCCGAAAACAAGCCTTGCGCTTCGTTTACCACTGCTTTTCTATACAGGTCGAAAAACGATGCCCCCTGATCAGGAATCTCCGAAAAAGTTGTGGTTGAAATCGTCACACTCGGGCTTGGTGCGCTATGCACCGAAAGGCAGTTACTATGCTCGGTTCAGGGTTCGAGGCAAGCTCGTGTGGCTGTCGCTCGACACAACCATACTCTCGGTTGCCGTGCTTCGTCTGGGCGACCTCAAAAAGCAGGAACGATCAAAGGTCGCAACAACCGACAGGGTCGCCGGTGGAAAACTCACACTCGCCGACGCTGCACGACTCCACTTGGATGCTGTCGACGGGAACCGCAACATCAAAGCCCGCACCAAGGCATACTACCGTGAGGTCTTGAAGAGGGTAGTGACCAGTTGGCCAGGATGGGAGTCCACCCAGGCTGGGAAGGGCAAACAAAATGGGCAACTGCTCACCTTCCGTATTCAACCATGCGGTTGGCCTGCTCCGACGCATCTTAGACGTAGCCGTTGAAAATGGTGCCAGCTACTCCAATCCCGCCCAGAGCATACCCAAGGCAAAGATTCGACAGAAGGAACTGAAGCTCCCAGAACCCGAGAGGTTTGCACGTTTCGTAGCGTCGATCGAGTCAAGTGGAAGTGGTTGGTCGAAACCGTGTGCGAACCTGGTTCTGTTCCTCGCCTACGGAGGGTTCCGAAAGTCGGAGGCTGCCAATATCACCTGGGCTGACGTCGACTACGGTGTAATGCAGATAAAAGTAACTGGCGACCCAGTATCTGGGACCAAGAACGGGGAAACCCGCCTGGTTCCAATCATCCCGGAAATGGCCACGTTGCTTAAGAAATTACGCTCTGAAGCACCCAGCTCCACAGACGCCGACCATGTGATGCAGGTCAACGAATGCCAGAAGGCCATGGATCGCGCAGCGACGCACGTCGGAATGTTCCGCATTACCCACCACGACCTTCGTCACCTCTTCGCAACCCGATGCATTGAAGCCGGGGTCGATATTCCAACCGTAAGCCGCTGGCTGGGGCACAAGGACGGTGGAGCATTGTGCATGAGAACCTACGGACACCTGCGGAACTTCCACAGTGCCGAGATGGCTCAAAAGGTTCACTTCGGTGCACACCCCCCTTCAGAGGCAAAATCAACCTCGGAGAAACACGCTTCCACCAGCACGGATCCAACACCAGCGCAGTAGGTTGGATTTCCATTTCCAGACGGTGCTCCGTGCACCTGCGTGTCCCTGCCCCAGACCGACAGAAACGACCGCAGGCCTGCCCCTCCCACAATTCTTGTACGGAATTGGACTTCGATTGCGATGTAGTAGTTGAACCCGGCGCCTTGCCGCTTCTGTGAGGCAGCTCAGTTAAGGCACCGGCAACATGAAACAACTATGGATCAAAACGACACAGCACCGCTTAAACCCTTGTTCCTGTCTGCCAAGCAGACCGCAGGCGTACTGAGAGTGAGCACCAAATCGGTATACCGACTCTTGGAGCGCAACCTCCTCAAGGCCTCCCCGTACCTGCGTCACAAACTTATTAGCGTCGCCTCCATTGAGGCGTTCAGCAGATTGGGCATCAACTGAGGGTAGTTGTATTGCCGCCATCACGGCCGTCGATCCGCAAGGGTTGGCGGCCTTTTTGTTTCTGGGACCTGTACCAGATCAGATACCTGCCTGCTGCAATACACCAGGAGGTGCTTTCCCATTCGCTGCGTAGGCCCTGCGAATCGACTCCAACTGCCCACCTTCCGAAAACGCACCTGCGATAGGCAGGGAATTATCAATAATTTCGATCGAACCATTGCCGCGATCGTAAACGCCGCAGATTTTACGATTAAAGACACAAACGAAGCTCGTAAACTCGCCTGTCCACACCAGATTGAGATCAGAGACGTAGATCTGCATCACGTCCACAGCCCGATCTCCAGCGGTTGAGCCATACAGCCGGCTCGATCTACAGATTCCCTCATAGCCCTTCACGGCCGATCCACTCGCTCGGCTTCGAAGATAATCCTCCGGTCCAAACACTCTGCCGGTCTCACTTGGAATCAACATCACCTGTGTCTGCGACCATCTTTGATCATTTTCCGATTCAGTCGTATCCTTAAAACCCGGAACAAAAATTGGGATCGGCTCGCCGTTCACCACCGTCGACCGCAATTGGAGATTCTCCGTCAGGGAAACAACGACATCGAGCACGCTCTTTTTCGAAGTGATTCGGATCTTCGGGCCGCTCGGATCGGGAATCAGGGTCATCAGGTTAAATTCATCAACCGGATCGCTCCTCTCGGCCAGGTCTGGAAATCTAAAGGCGATCAGATCTAATAGATCCAGCACACGATCAAAGTCCCGCCGCAAACTCCGTTCTCTAAATCGTTTTACAGCATCCTCATCACTCAGATTTCGAAACTCGATCTCTTCAGGTTTCGATTCGACAACTCCAATCCTTCCATATCGAGCGTACAAGCCGATCAACCCCGTCGGGCCTTCAACCAGGAGCATCGGTCTTCGACCAATCCATCGAGGCCGATCACTGGAGGCAGGGATCACAAGGATTTCGCCGCCTTGTTTGGATGTGTTTCCCACTGCATTCAAATGCACAACCAGCCCAGTCTTGTAGTTGACGCAATCGAGGGTTTGGAGCGAGTCACCCCGAGTAGAATTCAGAAAAGGAAGGGCACACAACATCAGTGCGGTAATGCATTTGAGTCCAATTCTAGGCATTTGGCGTTTCTCCTATTCGGAATGAATCACGTTGATCATCGACAGACCTGCCACCTCAGGAAGAACCGCCAACCCATGCAGAGCGTACGGGAGATCCTCCGGTCACCGGGCTACAATCCACGATCCGGGCCGTTCTTCAAGGTGTGGAACGCAACCGGCCGTCGACTTGATTTGATCTTGGAACCCGACGGTGATCATGAACTTGTGATCATTCGCTATGGTTTGGTGCCGATCTTCCGCCATCTCGACGGGGCGCACCTCCTCACCCACCCTCTCCTCCATTCCGAATGGAGGAGAGGGACGGCGTGAGGTGACATTCGATGCAAATCCGCGCACTGGTGCAGGGATTGCACGGGACGCTCGAGAGTGCCTAAACTGACGCCACCACCGATGAACCCATTTCGAACGGATTCAGCAATGAGCTCCGAGACCCAACGTCTTCGTCGGAGTTCCGGAATCACCGGCCTTTGCTGGCTCCTGCTCGGGTTGCTGGCGCTCAAATGCGGTGCCGCGGAAACGCCTCGGTCGCATCCCAACATCGTCTTCGTTTTCAGCGATGATCATTCGTTGCAGACGATTGGGGCGTATGGCGGACGGCTTTCGGAATTCTGTCGCCGGCAGCAGGTGACGCCGAACATCGATCGCCTCGCCGCCCGCGGTGGATTGTTCGTGAACAGTTTCTGCGGCAATTCGCTATGCTCGCCGAGTCGGGCCACCGTTCTCACCGGATTACACAGTCATGCCAACGGAGTGATGACCCTGAGCAAACCGATTCGCGAAGGGATCTGGACCTTCCCAACCGCATTGCGCGAGGCGGGGTATCAGACCGCGGTGATTGGCAAATGGCATCTGGACACCACCCCGGCAAACACCGATTTCTGGCGATTGCTCGATGGTCAGGGAACCTACTGGCATCCGGAGTTCATCGGGCCGGCCGGCCGGGAAAAACACATCGGCTACGCGAGCGACATCATCACTGACCTGAGCGTCGACTGGTTGAAACACCGGGACCCGGCCAAGCCGTTCATGTTGATGGTCTATCACAAGGCGCCGCACCGGATCTGGATGCCCCCGCCCCGCTACTACCACTGGTTGGCGAACGTCACCATTCCGGAACCGGACACGCTGTTCGACGATTACTCTGGGCGCGCTTCGCCGGCTCACAACCAGAAGATGGAGATCGGCAAGATCATGAACCTGACCACCGATCTCAAGGTTGTGGAGCCGGGAAAATGGGGCGAGGAGTTCAACCGGATGAGCGACGCCGAGCGGGCCGAATGGAGTGCCGCCTTCGCCGCCCGCAACGATGCCTTTCGGAAGGCGCATCTCACCGGCCGTGAGCTGACCCGCTGGAAGTATCAGGAATACATGAAGGACTATCTCCGCTGCATCAAAGGCGTCGACGACAGCCTCGGCCGTTTGATGGAGGAGCTGAAGGCCGAGGGGTTGGAGAAGGACACCGTCGTGATCTACGCCTCGGATCAGGGATTCTACAACGGCGAGCATGGATGGTTCGACAAGCGCTGGATCTACGAGGAATCGATTCACATGCCCTTGATCGTGAGCTGGCCGGGCGTGGTGAAGCCGGGCACGCGATTCACGCCCATGGTTCAGAACATCGACTATGCGTCGACCTTCGTGGAGATCGCCGGCGGACACACGCCAGACGGGTTGCACGGCCGGTCGTTGGTTCCGATCCTGCGCGGCCAGACGCCGACCGACTGGCGTCACAGCGTGTACTATCACTACTACGATCCCGATCACGGCGTCCCCCGGCACTACGGAATCCGCACCGAACGCTACACACTCGTCCACTTCTACGTGACCGACGAATGGGAGCTCTACGACCTGAAGAAGGATCCGCAGCAGATGCGAAGCGTGTACTCCGATCCCTCGTACGCCGCCACCGTCGACCGTTTGAAAGCCGAATTGAACCGCCTGAAAACGGGGTTCAAGGATACCTCGGATCAACCACAGGCAGTGGTGCATTGATCGGCACAGTCTCTCCCCTCGATCAGCATTGAAGGATGCGGCTGGCAGAAGGGCGATTCCCGTTTCCCACCGTGGACACTCCCCGGAGAAGTCCACACCATCGTCCCGCTCGCGTGAACGGATGAGCCGTTGCACGCGATTCCGCCTTTCCCGATGACACGTTTCCGCACTCTCAAATCGGCCTTTTTCACACTCGTCGGAGTCGTTGTGGGCGCGTCGACCTTCACGGCGTCGGCCCTGCCCCCGACAGATTGGCTCGTCGATCCGTCTTCATTTACGGCACGCGTCGTCACCCACGCGGATGGCAGCGAAGTGGAACTCAACAACGGACTGATCCGCCGCGTCATCCGCCTGACGCCAAATGCCGCGACGGTGGCGCTCGACAATCTCGTGACTGGCGAATCCCTGCTTCGCGGGGTAAAGCCGGAGGCGCTGGTCGAGATTGACGGACACCGCTTTGAGATCGGCGGGCTCAAGGGGCAACCGAATTACGCCTTCCTTCGTCCGGAATGGATCGGGGCGCTCCGGGCCGATCCCGCGGGCTTCCGATTCACGGGCTACGCGATCGGCAAGCCGTTGGAACGATTGGCCTGGAAACAAACCCGGCATCATGGACCCGACGTGAAATGGCCGCCGGCAGGAGTGACCTTGCGACTCGATTTCGCAGCCCCCGCAGGAACGAATGCCGGTGCCGCAGCGGGGATTCGAGTCTCGGTGAACTACGAGTTGTACGACGGCCTGCCGTGCTACAGCAAATGGATCACCGTCTCCAACACCACCGATCACGTCGTGCACGTTGATCGGTTCTCCAGCGAAGTGCTGGCGGTAGTGGAACGCACGGCCGAGGTGGATGAACTCAGCGACGGACGCAACCCGCCCAATCTGCACGTCGAGACCGACATGGCCTTCGGCGGAATGATGGCCGCGGGGGCGAATCGTCGTTCCTACCGCTGGCTATCGGATCCGGACTTCCGCACCCAGGTCAACTACGAGCGGAAGACCCCGTGCCTGCTGGACGTCGGTCCCGACATCGGCCCGGCTCAGGCCGTGGCGCCGGGCGCGGTCTTCGAATCCTTCCGGGCGTGGGTGCTGCCTTACGATAGTTTCGATCGCGAACGCTGCGGCCTGTCGATGCGCCGGATGTACCGCGTCATCGCCCCGTGGACGACGGAGAATCCCCTGATGTTGCATCTGGTGTCCTCAAAGGGTCAGGCGGTGACCAACGCCATCGATCAATGCGCCGCGGTGGGTTTCGAGATGTTGATCCTGAGCTTCGGAAGCGGTTTCGACCTGGAGAACGAGAATCCTGCGACTCTCGCCAAGGCGCGCAGTTTTTCGGCGTACGCCCATTCCAAGGGTATTGAGATCGGCTCCTATTCGCTGCTGGCCTCCCGCAGCGTCGGCGGTGGCAACGATGTGGTGATGCCCCCCGGGGAAAAACCGATCTTCGGCAACTCGCCCTGCCTGGTCAGCCGTTGGGGTACAAATTACTTCCGTCGGCTCTACGAATTCCATCGCGACAGCGGTTTCACCCTGCTGGAACACGACGGCTCCTATCCCGGCGACGTCTGCGACAGCGACCAGCATCCGGGCCACACCGGCCTGGCGGATTCACGATGGACCCAGTGGCGGGAGATCACCGATTTCTACAAGTGGTGCCGCGCCCAGGGATTCTACCTCAACGTTCCGGATCACTACTTTCTTTCCGGCTCGACCAAGAGCGGCATGGGATACCGGGAGGAGAACTGGTCGTTGCCCCGCGAACAGCAGGTCATCCACACCCGGCAGAACATCTACGACGGCACCTGGGAAAAGCTGCCGAGCATGGGATGGATGTTCGTGCCGCTGACCGAATATCAGGGCGGCGGCGCGGCGGCCACCATTGAGCCGTTGAGCGAGCACCTGAATCACTATCAACGCATGATCGAGAGCAATCTGGCGCTCGGCGTGCAGGCCTGCTACCGCGGTCCGCGCCTGTTCGACACCGATCGCACCCGGTTGCTGGTCAAGTCGGAGGTCGACTGGTTCAAGGCCCACCGCGACATCCTGGAAAGCGATCTCATCCACGGCCGACGCGCCGACGCGCGGGATCTCGACTGGATGTTGCACGTGAATCCGAAACTCAAAGAGAAGGGATTACTGGTGGTGTTCAATCCGTTGGATCAACGGGTGACCCGGAATCTTCGGGTCAACCTGCACTACACCGGCCTTTCCGGTTCAGCACGGATCTTCGAAAACGGAACCGCGGGAAAGCGCCTCAAGCTCGATCAGGATCAGTCCGCTGAGATTCGCGTCCAGGTGGCCGCGCAAGGGATGAGCTGGTACGTGGTGGAGTGATCCATACCAATCCGTTCTGCCGACAACTGGGAGTGCCGCCATCCTGGCAGCCCGGAGGTTCCCGGCGGCCGCTTTCACGGAATTGAAACCAACTCGCCGACAGGATGGCGGCGCTCCCAGTATCCCGAACGGGATGTCACAGAAAAACCGCGTGCGGAACGATTGGCCTTCGTTACCGTGTCCGGCAACCACTCCACGCATGAACAAACTCATTCGCTCCACCACCGTCGCCGCCTTTTTTGCCGCCACCGCCTTCGTCGGTTTCGCCGATGATCTCGCCCGACTGGAAGGCAAATGGACCACCAAAAAGACCGGCCCAGACGGCCAGTCCTACACCCAGACCATCGAGGTCAAAAAAGGGAAGTTTCAGTTCCGCATCCTCCGCGGCACGGACGATTTGGTGATCTACGCCGAAGGCACGCTGAAGACCGAGACCTCGGGCCCCTTCAACGTCGCCCATTTCACCGACATCAAGGGCGGTTCGTCGGAGTCGGACATCAATCCCATCAACGACGACCGCACATCGGTTTACATGCTGGGTGACGACACCTGGACGGTCGCCCAGAACTTCGACAAGGAGCGCGAAAACCAGAAACCCAGTGCCGACGTCTACACCAAGACGAAGAAGTAAGCCGGAATCACTCAGAGCGCGTCTGACGTGGATTCCCTGATGGAGACGGAATGGACCGAATGAACTGAATGAGTCGGATCGGTTCGGATTCCGTCCATTCCGTTCGTCCCGTCTGGATCACGTCTCAAGGGTTCGTTCCCCGCTGTAACCGGATTCGACGGTGAAAGGTCAGTAGGTCGAATTCCAGAAGTTCACTGAACCGAATCCTATGAAACATCTTTCACAACTCGTTGTGGCTGCGGCCACTTTCAGCCTGGCCGTCTCGGCCTGGGCCGATCCCGACCTCAGCAAGCTGCCGCCGCCTTCGACGCAGAAGAACGTCACCTTCGAAAAAGACATCAAGCCGTTGTTCGAAGCTTCCTGCACCGGCTGCCACGGCGAAAAACGGCAAAAGGGCGACCTGCGTCTCGACAGCCTCGAAGCCGTCCTCAAGGGCGGTGAAGACGGCAAGGTCGTGATAGTCAAAGACAGCAAGAAGAGCCCGCTGGTGCTGGCCGTCTCCCGGATTGACGATGACACCGCCATGCCGCCGAAGCGCAAACCCGGTGGTCCGGGCGGTCGTGGAGGCCCAGGTGGACCGGGCGGAGGTCCCGGAGGACCTGGTGGTCGTCCTCCTGGCGGGCCCGGCGGTGAAGGGGGGCGTCCCCCGGGTGGTCCGGGCGGTGGACCTGGCGGGCCCGGAGGTCCTGGTGGTCCGGGCGGCCCCGGTGGATTTAAGATGCCGGAGCCTCTGACGACGGAACAGGTGGGTCTGGTTCGTGCCTGGATCGATCAGGGTGCGAAGTAAGCCGACGACGACGTACTCCGGCGTTTGATTTCAGAAAACAAAAACCGCGCAGCCATTTGAGCTGCGCGGTTTTTTGTTGTTCCACCGAATCGTCTAGGCGGCGGCGTTCAAGCGGGCGTGTTCGGTCCGAACCCATTCGATGACGGCGGCGGCGGCCGACTCCACCTTTACGGCCTGGATTGCACCCGCACGGGGTTTCATTTCGACCTCACCCTTTGCGAGGGACTTCTCCCCAATGCCCACTCGCAGCGGGAATCCGACCAGTTCGCTGTCCTTGAATTTCACCCCGGGACGTTCATCGCGGTCGTCGATCAGGACCTCGATGCCCGCGGCGGTGAGTTCGGCGTATAATTGCTCGGCCAACACCATCGGAGGGCTGCCTGCGGCGACCGACAGCGGCGTCAGGCAAACCTGGTACGGGGCGACGGTGAGAGGCCAGACGATGCCATCCTTGTCGTGGCTCTGTTCGATCACCGCCTGAAGGGTACGGGTCACGCCGATTCCGTAGCATCCCATGACCGCCGGCAGGCGTTGGCCGGTTTCGTCGAGGAAGGTGGCGTTGAGGGGCACGCTGTACTTGGTGCCGAGCTTAAAGACATGGCCCACTTCGATCGCGCGCCGGATCTTCAACGCCATGCCGCATTTCAGGCAGGGCTCGCCGGCGGTGACGGTGCGAACATCCATCCACGCCGTGACCTTGATATCGCGCTCGATGGAGACGTTCTTGATGTGGAAACCATCCTGGTTCGCGCCAGTGGTCATGTCATTCGCGCCCTGCAAACGCTCGTCGGCGTAGATCTTCCAGCCTGCCGGGACGTTTTGGACGGCCCCGAGTGAACCCGGCATGGCACCCAGCGCTGTGAAATAGGCCAAGTCGGCGGGATTCTTGGCATCGGCGGGACGCACAGCAATGGCGCCCGTCTTGGCCATGAACTTGGTCTCGTTCAACTGGTCGTCTCCGCGGATCAAAATGATCACCGGTTCGCTGTCCGCGACAAACACCAGGGTCTTGATCTGGCGATTCGCGGGAACGCTGTAGGGCGCCTTGCTCAACGCTTCAATGGTCACCACTCCGGGCGTGGCGAACGTCTCAATAGCCGCACCGATTTCGCGGGACGCAGTCTTGGGAATTCCACTAACCGCTTTTTCGATGTTGGCCGCGTAACCGCAGGCCTCGCAATAAACGACGTCATTCTCACCCGTCTCGGCGGGCACCATGAATTCGTGGGAATGGTTTCCACCAATGACTCCGGTGTCGGCCTCCACAGCGAACGCCTTCAAGCCCGACCGCGCGAAAATGCGGGCATAGGCATCGTACATCTTCTGGTAACTGGCCATCGCGCCGGCATCGGTGGTGTCGAAGGAATAGGCATCCTTCATGATGAATTCCTTGGCCCGCATCAGGCCAAACCGGGGACGGATCTCGTCGCGAAACTTGATGCCGATCTGGTAGAAGTTCTTGGGGAACTGCTTGTAAGAATTCAGCTCACCGGCGACGAGCGTAGTGATGACCTCCTCGTGGGTGGGGCCGAGGATCCATTCCTTGTGGGCCCGATCCTTCACCTTGCACAAGGCATCACGCATCGTCTCGTACCGTCCCGAAGCCTGCCAAATTTCGGGCGGCTGGAGGCAGGGCATCGACACCTCGATGGCGCCGGCCCGGTTCATCTCCTCGCGAACGATCTGCGCCACCTTGTTAAGGCTTCGCAGACCCAGCGGCAGGAAGGTGTACAGGCCGCCGGCGAGCTTGCGAACCAACCCGGCCCGCACCAGCAATTGGTGCGAGACGATCTCGGCGTCGGCCGGGATTTCTTTCAGGGTGGGAATCAGCGTTTGAGTCCAGCGCATGGGAAAAACGGGGTTCGATCGAAACCAGAGTCGCGGTGAAGGTGGAAAAAGAAGCCGATGTTGGGTCGCTTCCGGGAAAGGACGGGCGGACCACAGTCCATGGGCCTCCGGATTCACCGGCGGCCCTCACCGCCCGGTCACTTCACAGTGTTGACGAGCGGAGCGAGGCCCTGAACCCGGACCTCGAGGCGGTCGCCGGATTCAATCGGGCCGACACCGCTGGGAGTCCCGGTCAGGATCACGTCACCCGGCAACATGGTCATGTTGGTCGAGATGAAGCTCACCAGATGGAAGCAATTGAAGACCAACTGGCTGGTGTTGCTGTTCTGGCGCAGTTGCCCGTTCTGGAACAACTGGATGCTCAGATCATGCGGGTCGATCTTCGTCTCCACGTAAGGCCCCAGCGGGGTGAACGTATCGAAGGACTTGCAGCGGGCGAACTGGCTTTCGGAATTCTGGATCGTCCGGTCACTGACATCCTGGGCGGCGGTGTAGCCGAAAATGTAGCGGGCGGCGGCGGCCGGCGTGACGTTGCGCATGCGCCGACCGATGACGATGGCCAGTTCGGCCTCGAAATCCGTCCTGTGATTGGGAAACGGAATCTCAATCTTGGCACCGTCGGGAATCAGCGAAGTGGTCGCCTTGAACCAGAAGAGCGGCTCCTTCGGAAGGGGTTTTCCACTCTCACGGGCATGGTCGGCGTAGTTCAAACCGACCGCGATGATCTTGGAGGGCACGACCGGCACCAAGGTCTTGACGCCCTTGAGCAGCGTGGCCTTCTTTTCGAAGGACGGAGAGCCGAAGACGTCGCCGATCAAACGGAACAGTTCGCCGTCCACCACCTTCGCGTAGAAGGTGTCGTCGCCTTTTTGAAATCGACCGATGGCTGCCATGGCCGGGAATTGTTAGCAAAACAAACACTTGTGGAGCAAGGCGAAACCCAAAAGGAATCGTTTCGAATCGCGTCTTGCGACCTCATTTGACCGGTCTAGGCTTCATCCATGGCGAGTTCATCCGGCGGCAAGCCCGGGAAAAAACCGAAGGCGCTCCTGGTGGGCGTCGGCCTCGATTCTGACGGCCACCAGCGGATCACGACTGGGAAGAACTTCGCTCTCGTCGGCGGTGCCAAGGAAACCCACGAGGAAATGACCGAGAAAGCCCTCAAGATCAACGAGAAGCTCTCCCAGAAGGGCAAGGAACTCCACGAGGTTTCCGCCGAGGAATTCGATGACATTGCCCACTCCGTTGGACTCCACCGCAACGCCCCGGAGCGCAACTAGCCGGGTCGCGTGCCATGGGCCTGAGTTTCACCGTTTAGCCAACGGCGTTGCGGGAGTTTGGGCCGTGGGAATTTCCCTCATTTCTCTCGCGGCGGGTCCTGTCGAATTTATCCGCCTACCCCCGGGCGGGATGCAGCCACAACTGGAGGTCGACACCCGTCAGCAGGCCCATTGCCTGTGGCTCGACGGCGAACCCGCCGCCGCCAACGTCCGATACGCCAAACTGGACGGAACCAACGGGTTTCCAGCGCGTCCGATGCAGGTCAACAGCCAAGCAGGCAGTGCGCTGGCGATCGGGACGATCCGCGGTCCGCAATTCGCCCTTGGGCCCTCCGGCACAGTTCATGTGGTTTGGAATGGATCGGGGACTGCGACACCAAAGCCGCCCAAGGGCTCTCCCCTGCTCTATTCACGCCTCGTTCCCGGCGACACCGGCTTCGAACCCCAGCGCAATCTGATCCACGGCACCGCTGATCTTGATGGAGGCGGTGGCATTGCCGCGGATCCCGCCGGCCACGTCTACGCGTTCTGGCATGCGGGCGACGGCCAAGTGCAGACCCGCGAGGATCGTCGAAAGGTTTACGTCGCGGAATCCATCGATGATGGGGCCACCTTTGCCCCGGAACGCCCGATCACCCGCGACGGCGGTGCCTGCGGCTGTTGCGGCCTGCGAGCGGGGACCGATGCCGCGGGCCACCTCTTCGTGGCCTATCGCGGCGCCCGGGAAATGATCCATCGCGAAACCATCGTGCTTCAATCCAACGATGCCGGGATCTCCTTTCAATCGTTGCCGCTGCAGGATTGGGCGACCGGTTCCTGTCCGATGAGCCTTCCTGCCATAGCGCGGCTGGGGTCGAGCACTCAAATCGCTTGGGAAACCGAAGGCCGGATTTATTTGCGCGCCTTCCCCGGGCCCACTTCATCACCTCCGACGACGACTCCTTCGGAAACCGCTCTGGTCCCCGGTCCGGGTGCCCGGCTTCCAGCATTGGCCTCCAATTCCCGCGGCGAGACGCTCCTCGTCTGGACCGAAGGCACCGGATGGAACCGCGGCGGCCGACTCGGATGGCGGTTGCTGGATCGCTCCGGAACACCGACCGATCAAGGCGGTGTTCGCGACGGCATTCCGGTCTGGAGCTTTGCCGCCGTGGTCGCACGTCCGGACAATTCGTTCCTGGTCGTGTATTGAAAGACACGGCTCCGAGCAGCCCGAGCCTGGCTGACGATCACCGCGGTGATCCCGGTCCCATTCGCATCCGGGTGTTCTGGCGTGTCCCCTGCTACTCTTTCCCCAGATACACGCATGAAGTCCCCCGTTTTCAGGATCCTTGGCCCTCTCGAGGCGTTGTTGTTTTCCGAACCGCCGAGGGCGGAGGGCGGCCCTCACAGAGATAGGCTGGGCCGCCTTTACCCACTCGCCGTCACGCCCGAAGCACCGTAGTCTGCCGAACACCGAACACCCCTCCGATGCCGCTTTTCCAGAATAGGTTTTTCAGGTCCTTGTTCGCCGCTTTGGCGACCTCGTTTTTCACCCAGGCCTCCCCGCTGGTGTCCGTCTCGGAACTCAACTACAACCCGATCGGCGGATCGGACTACGAGTACATTGAACTGATCAACCTCGGAACAAAGCCGTTGGATTTCAATGGATACAAGCTCACCAGCGGCGTCACTTACACCTTCAAGGGAAGCACGGTGGTACCCGCGGGAGGCCGCGTGGTCCTCTGCAACACCCGATCGGCGTTTCTTGCGCGCTACGGCACGGCCGGGATCCTGTTGGGTTCGGGGTCGTACAGCGGCAAGCTCAGTGATTCGGGCGATACCGTGACACTGGTGGATGCGAGCGGCACCCAGCTCTTCCGGTTCACTTATGACAGTTCGGGAGCCTGGCCTTCGCGCGCGAACGGACTCGGCAGTTCCCTGGAATGCATCGATCCAGCCGGGAATCTCGACGATCCCGCAAATTGGCGTTCGAGCACGGAATACAATGGTTCACCCGGGCGAGCGGGCATCGGTCCGCTGAAGTCCGTGGTCATCAACGAAGTGCTCACTCACACCGATCCGCCGATCGAGGACGGCATCGAACTCTACAACCTCACCGACGCGCCGGTGAATCTCGGGGGTTGGTACATCTCCAACCAGAGAAGCGATCCGAAGAAGTTCATCATTCCGCCGAACACCCTCATCGCTCCCCACAGCTTCAAGGTCTTCTACGAACTGGTGGGCACCGGGAGCCCGATGGGATTCAACTCCCACGGTACCGGCAAGACGCCGGAATTCACCTTCAACTCTGCTCACGGCGACGAAGCTGTTCTCGTTTCCACCGATGCCACCGGCGCGCTCCAATACTGGATGGACGCCGTCAGCTTCGACTCCGCGCAACACGGCGTGAGCTTTGGTCGCTATCCGGATTTCACTGGACCGCTCACGGCGATGGATCGCATCACCCTCGGTTCCCCGGTGGATGACACCTATCCGCCCGAGTTCCTCACCCAGTTCCGCACCGGTGCCGGCGCTTCGAACGGCCTGCCGCGGGTCGGTCCGGTGGTGTTCAACCGGATCCAGTATCATCCGGCCGGGGGGCAGGATGAATTCGTGGAATTGATCAACATCGCGACCACCAATCTGCCGCTGTACGACATCCGGGTCCCGACCAACACATGGCGGCTCCGCAACGCGGTGGACTATGATTTTCCGACGGGTTCGGTGCTCTCGCCCGGCGAGAAATGCCTGGTCACTCCGCTGGTTCCGGCGGCTTTTCGAACCCGATACTCGATTCCTCCTTCGACCCAGATCTTCGGCCCGTGGACCAATCTCCTCAACAACGCCGGGGACACGATCGAACTCTTCAAACCAGACCCACCGCAGGAACCACCGCATCCCGATGCGGGCTATGTTCCCTACATCCGCGTGGAGAAAATCAGCTACCTTCCCGACGCACCGTGGCCCGCCGGTGCGGACGGAACCGGTGCCGCCTTGCAGCGCATCAATCCCCTCCTCTACGGAAATGATGGAACGAATTGGACAACGGACGCCCCAGCACCGCCCCCGGTGGTGACCGTCGTCTTCACACCCAACGCCGGCCTAACCCTCTCGTTCACCACCGCTCCCGGCCGGGGCTACGTGATCGAAACGCGGAGCGATCTCGGAACGGGCGGTTCCTGGATGGCCTATCGCGTTCTGGACCCATCCGGAACGGCGTCGCCCGTTTCGGTCACCGTGCCACTCGGGGGCACCCAACTGTTCGTCCGCGTGAGGTAGGAAGGCATTGATACCTCGGAAGCGGAATTGGACGTCACTGTCGGAATCCCCACATGTTGCCGATTGGATTCCGCTCTCGAAAACGGGACGGGGATCGAAACGGGATGGACTGAATGAACCGGATGCCATTGGCTCTTCAGAAATCCGTGTGAATCCGTGAAATCAATGTCCCTCAGTAGCTTCTTCTGAAGTGCTCCGAATGAAGTCCGGCCCGAAACCGGCGTTACATCCCCGGCGGAATCCCGAGCCATTGCTCGAGGATCCGGCGACCGGCGAAGACCCACAACACTGCAGCCAGGGCCAGGTAGGGACCATATCCAAGCCGTCCGGTCCACTTCTGTCGCCCCAATCCAATCAACGCCACCGCCACCAGGGAACCAATCACCGCGCTGGCAAACAGTGAGAAGACCGCGGCCTTCCAACCCAGGAAGGCTCCGATGGCGGCCATGAATTTCACATCACCGAATCCCATCGCTTCGCGCGGCAAGACGACCTCGTCGGTTTCAATCGACATCCACGGCTGATCGGTCGCCTCGAACGTCTCGTCACCCACCTTCAGCACCGGCGGAGTCCGGCGCAATTCGAGCCGGACCGACTGGTCGATGAAGCAGCGATCCGCCAGTTCAATACGCCGCCCCTGCGCGGTCACCGCATCGGAATCCCGGTAGAAGACATCCTCATACGAAACCTCACCCGTCGGCAGGACCAGCCCCGATTCGTGGAAGGTCACTTTGAACTCGGGCGGCACGGCGATGCGCTCCCGTCCGAACAGCCATTTTCCCAACCGAAGCACCCCGTACACCAGCCCGCCTCCCACCACGATACCGGCAGCGCTGGCCCGGATGGATTCGGGCACCGAAACGACGCCATGCAGCAGTGGAACCGCCGCCGAAAGAAGGAACCCCGCCACGATTCCACCCAGGGTGATCTCATCGGGAATGATGAGGTGTTCGAAATCGATGAAAGTGGCCGCAATGAATCCGGAAAACAGGAGACACAACGCCCAGGCCACGCCGGGTGTGGCAGGACCGAACCGCAACCAGGTCAAAAGAAAGACCGAACCGGTCAGGGCTTCGACCGCCAGGTACCGAATGGAAATCTTCACGCCACAGCGCGCGCATTTGCCCCGCAACCAGAGCCAGGAAACAATCGGAAGATTGAGGCGGAGCGGAATCGGTTGTTCGCAGGCCGGGCAATGCGACCCGGGACGCACGACACTCAATCCGATCGGCATCCGGTGGATGACAACGTTCAGGAAGCTTCCGACGATCAATCCGGTGATCGCCATGGTGACCGTCCAGATGTGAAAAGGAATCCCCAGCGGGCCGGTGAACCAAAACTCGAGGGGCAATCCCAGGTAAGTATCCTGGAGCGCGGTCACGGAATCCCTCCGTGGATTTCACGTTGAAGCGCCTCGCGCATCACCGCCACCGGTGCCGGCCGGCCGGACCACAATTCCAATGCGGCGGCACCCTGATACAACAACATCCCCAGACCGTTGGAGGCCCGGCATCCAGCGCGACGCGCCTCGCACAGCAGGGGCGTCTCCGCCGGCCGGTAGACCATGTCGTAGACGCCGTCGGCGCGGTCGATCGCAAATTGATTCAAGTCCAGGGGAAGATGGTCGCCCGGCTTCAATCCGAGCGAGGTGGCGTTGAGAACGATTTCGACATCGGTGTCCGGGTATCCGATCCGGACCTCCACATTGGGAAACCGGATCTCAATTTCTGCGGCCAACGCTTCGGCGCGTTCGCGGGTGCGATTGACCAGCCACAACACCGAGACGCCTTCCGCCGCCAGCCGCAACGCCGCCGCGCGACCCGCGCCACCCGCACCGAGGAGGAGAACGCGGGCGGACCGCGGTTCGATTTCCAGATCTTCGTTCAACGATCGGATGATCGCATCGGCATCCGTGTTGTAGCCTCGAGACAGAACGGGGCTTCCCCCGGCGTCACCCTGCCCGACCGGCACCCAGTCCCCGGAAGGATTCCGACGGCCGAAGACCACGGTATTCACCGCGCCCCATTCCACCGCCGAACCGTCCAGTTCATCCATCAGTTCGACGGCGATGAGTTTGTGAGGAACGGTCAGATTCAGTCCGATGAACCCGAGATGACGGGCACCCTCGATCGCTTCGCGCAGGTGCAGTGGATCCACTTCGCAGCCGACGTAGCGCCAATCGAGCCCAAGGGCACCAAGAGCCGCGTTGTGCATGGCCGGCGAGGCCGAGTGGCGGACGGGTGCCCCCAAGACCGCACAGAGGCGCGTGGCCGCGGTCAGCGGACCCTGGCAGGCGGGCGGTGAAGACATCGATTGCATCCAGCGTGCGGAGCCGACGGGCCCGGCGCAAGCCCGACGGTGTTGCGACCGCGCGCGATGTGGACTGTTGCCCGGCGGCGACCTTCACGAGAGCACATGACGTCCGGCGCGAACGGTTCAGGGAACACCCGGAGGAGGCGATTTGAACGGAACCGCGGATTGCAGCCAGGTCGCCGCCTGGGTCGCCGAACTGCCCGATTGCGACATCCAACCCGCTGCCACTCCGGAGACCCATGCCGTGGCACCGGAGGTACCGTTTGCCAGCCAGTTCTGCCCCCCAAATTGAATGACCGTACTGCCCGGTCCTGCGAGCCGGGCTTGCGGACCGGTATTGGCATAGTCCGCCGGGACCCCGTTGCGATCCACCGCGGTTACGCCGAGTGCCCCCGGGCTGGCCGACGGGTAGGTCAGGGTCGTCCCTGGAGTGTTGCCCGTTGCCGCCAGCACAATCCCGCCCTGGGCGCGGATCGACGCAATCGCGTCGTCCAGCAGTGGGCTGTCCTGCGTGCCTCCGAGGCTGAGATTGAACACTGTTGCACCCCGCGACGCGGCCTCGGTCAAACCCTTCACCACATTCCAGGTCGTGGTGGCCGCTTCGGATCCATAGACGTCGACGGAAAGAATCCGAACCTTCGTCCCATCGGTGGATCCATCGGTTCGCCCGACACCTTGAAGAATGTCCTGATACATCACCGTTCCGTGGGTCGGCGTTCCATCGTTCGCCGGCGCACCACTGGCCACGGACACACGCTCCAAAAGGAACGGATCGAGGGAGGCCGGGAGGGTCTGAACCGCCGTATCAATCAAGGCGACAACCACCTGATCTTTCGGCGAACCGATTCGCGGCTTCAAAGTCACCTCCGATCCCCCGCCACCCCCGGGGAGACCCGGCTCCGGGATCGGCAAACGGGTGTTGTTCTCCACTGCGGCGATTTCGGACTGACTCCCGAGCCAATCACGCGCTCGCTGGGCGTCCTCCGCCGTCTCGAAGCGCAGACGATAGGTGTGGAGTTCGTCGAGACGGCCAACGAGTTTGGCACCCAGCCGGCGCGCCAGATCCTCGGGCGTGATCTTAGAACCCGGTCGCAGGCGAACAATCAGCTCGGTTGGAATCGGCCCCGGTTGGAACTGCACCTCCCCGTCCTCGATTGGATCCACCCGGGTGGTGGCGGCGTCCGCGCTGGATCGATAAATCCGTAGCAGCCACGGGCTTTTCCCCTCGGGCACCAAGGCAAAACTGAAGGAACCCAGGAGACGCGGCAAGCCAACCGCGGTAGGCGAATTGGTGAAGGCAACGTCCACCAGCCGTTCCGTACCGGGCTCAACGAAAACCTGCCATCCGGTGACGCGGACCAATCGGCCGAGAACCCTGGACAATGGCACCTGCCGAACGACTGCGGTCAGCCGTGCCGATTCACCGTTCCACCGCAGTTGCACCAATCCTGTCGGGGTGCCTGCTTCAACAGCGATCCAAGTCATCCACCCAACCATCACGAGGAGCCACAGTCGACGAATATGGTCCCCCCGTCCAGCGGGGCTGCGAGTCGATCCGGCGGTGCAATTAGCGGTATGGATCGGAGTGGACATGATCCGGTTCTGGCTAAAACACCGAAAGCACCGATTTGATTCTAGCGATCATTCAAAATGAAATCGGTCCGGGGACTCCCGGCGATCGGAAAGGTCTCCGCAATTGGCACTGGAGGCATCGGAATGCAAAAAAGCGCAGGCTTTCGCCTGCGCTTTGTGAAATGGATAAACCTAAAACCTAGGCCCAAGCAACTTACTTGGCCTGACGGCGGCGCCAGAGGGCGAAACCAGCGAGACCGAGGCCGACAACGGCAGCGGTTTCGGAAGGTTCAGGAACGAACGTTCCACCGACAACCAACTGGCCACGGACTTCGCCAGTGGGATTGCCCGGGGTCGACACGTTGATGAAAACGTTGCCGGCCTTGAGCTGAGCAACGCCCAAGCTACCAATGTTCTGAACAGAGGTCAGGGTGCCGGAGGTCGAAAGCGGGTTCAGGGTATTGATCGTGAGCGGGGTTCCGAAAGGAACTCCAGCCTGGGTGACCGTACCATTGCCGAGCCAAGCCGAAGTGGCAGGAGCGGTGAGGTTGTTGAACTGAATGTTCTGGATCGAGAGGCCACCACCAACGTCATCAACATAGGCGAAGCCCAAACCCTTGGTGATGTTAGCACCAGGAGCAGTGACAGCAGGAACTTCGTTGGCAGGTCCACCGGAACCACCGGCGATGTCGACAGTGAGAAGGGCAGCGTTAGCAGCAAAAGCGCTGGCGGTAGCAGCCCCGATGATGAGTACTTTTTTCATGTTTTATGGTATATCTAAGTGTTCAGGTTGGTCCACTCGCACCAACTTCTTGAGCCATTCCAATCGAAAAGCGCCTTAGGGTCAATAGAAAATGAAAAAAAAATGCGCCTGATTCCGATTGAAGAACTGCTGCTGCGAAACGTCCCTCAGAACGTCGTCTCAGCTTGTCTTCCTGTTGAAGCACTTTAGTTTACCTTCAGCCTTCCAAAACAGCATGAACACCTCCTTTCCACTGCCCCGACGGCACTTTCTCAAGGGGCTTGGCACCTTGGTGGCCCTGCCTTTTCTGGAATCGATCCGCCCGATCAAATCTCTGGCCGACACCTCGGGAGTCACCGGCTCCGCGGTCGGAAGCGTCCTGCCGCGACGCATGGCGTTCATTTACGTCCCCAACGGGATCAACATGGCCGACTGGACCCCGAAAACACTCGGGACCGGTTTTGATCTGCCCGCGATTCTCGAACCGCTTAAGAATCTCCAGTCCGATTTCAACGTCCTCACCGGCCTGACCCAGGACGCCGGTCGCGCCAAGATGGACGGAGCCGGCGACCATGCCCGGGCTTCCGCGACCTGGCTGACCTCGACCCGGATCCGCAAAACCAACGGCGTCGACATCCACGCAGGCATTTCCGTCGATCAAGTCGCCGCCCAACGACTCGGACGCGAAACCCGGTTCGCCTCCCTGGAACTCGGCTGCGACCGCGGGCAAACGTCGGGAAACTGCGATTCGGGCTACAGTTGCGCGTATTCCTACAACATCGCCTGGCGCACCCCGTCCTCGCCCCTGCCACCCGAGGTCGATCCCGCCCTCGCCTTCGAGCGCCTGTTTTCATCGGCGAACCGCAACGAGACCGCGGAACGCCGCGCACGACGGGAACGCGACGAGAAGAGCATCCTCGATTTCGTTCTCGAAGACGCCCGCGTGCTCAACGCCAAGCTGGGCCGAACAGATCAGCGAAAACTCGACGAATACCTCACTTCGGTCCGCGACCTGGAACGGCGAATCCAACTGGCCAAGACCGTCGGCCAGGACCTACCCGGCTTCCAACAGCCGACCGGCATTCCCCGCAACGACCGGGGTCGCCCGGATTTCCAGCCGCATTCACGTCTCATGCTGGACATCCTGGCGCTTGCCTTTCAAACCGACGCCACCCGGGTGGCCACCTTCGTCATGAAACACGACGGCAGCGACGATCCCTATCCCCAGGTCGGCGTCTCCGAAGGACACCACACGCTGTCCCACCATCAGAACGACGAGGAAAAGAAGGCGAAGATCGCCAAGATCAACCGGTTCCACCTGGAACAATTCGCCTATTTCATCGGCAAGCTGAAGTCCATCCAGGAGGGATCTGGCTCACTGCTGGATCAATCGATGATCCTCTACGGCAGTGGTTTGGCTGACGGAAACCAACACGCTCACGACAACCTCCCGATTCTTCTGGCGGGGCGCGGCGGCGGTTCGATTCAGACCGGGCGGCATATTCGCTTCCCGAAGGAGACCCCGATGGCGAACGTTTTCCTCTCCATGCTCGATCGTATGAACGTTCCCGCGGAGCGCTTCGGCGACAGCACCGGCCGCGCAAACCAGCTCACCACCTGACGCCACCGCGGGTGCCAGACCACCGCCTCTGCATTCTGCCACAGCGAAAAACGGATCGGAGCACTTCCGATCCGTTTTTGTGACTTGAGGGTTCACTCAACTCGGTCTTGGCCTCTCCCGGCTGTTACCAGCGCAGGCCCTGGAGTCTGCGCGCCACTTCTTCGGCATTGGCCCTCGAGTTGAACGCACTGACCCGGAAGTACCCTTCACCCTTCGATCCGAATCCGCTTCCCGGCGTGATCACCACGTGGGCCTCCGACAGAATCCGGTCGAACGCCTGCCAACTGGTGTTGCCGGCCGGTGTCGCGACCCATATATACGGGGCATTGACCCCGCCAAAGACCGTCAGCCCGGCCGCCTTCGCCCCGGCCACCAACACCGCCGCGTTTCCGAGATAGTGTTCGATCAACCCGCGGACCTGGGCCCTGCCCTCCGTCGAATACAGCGCTTCGGCGGCCCGTTGGACGATGTAGGGAACGCCGTTGAACTTGGTGGTCATCCGGCGCGACCACAGCGGGTGCAACGCCATGGATTCGCCGGTGCCGGTGCGGGCTTTGAGACTCTTCGGCACCACGGTGAACGCGCAACGGGTACCGGTGAATCCGCCGTTTTTCGAGAAACTACGAAACTCGATGGCGCACTCGCGCGCTCCCGGAATCTCATAGATGGAATGCGGCACCCCCGCCTGGGTGATGTAGGCCTCGTAAGCCGCATCGAACAGCAGGATTGAACCATGCCGGAGCGCATAGGCGACCCAGGCCTCCAACTGCGGACGGGTGGCCGCCGCCCCGGTGGGGTTGTTGGGGGAACACAGGTAGATCACGTCGACCGCTTCCTTCGGCGGTTCGGGGATGAACCCGTTCTGCGGCGTGCACGGCAGGTACACCAGGCCCTCGTACGCACCGGAAACGTCGGCAGACCCGGTATGTCCCACCATCACGTTGGTATCAACGTAGACCGGATACACCGGATCGGAAATCGCAATGCGGTTGCGGTCGCCGAGGATGTCCAGGATCGCCCCGCAATCGCATTTGGAACCGTCGCTGACGAAAATCTCATCGTCCGCGATGTCCATTCCCTGGCTCCGATAATCGTTTTGGGCGATGGCGGACCGCAGGAAATCGTAGCCTTGTTCCGGACCATAACCGCGAAAGGTCGAACGTTGGGCCATTTCATCGACCGCGCGGTGCAACGCCGCCACCACCACCGGGGGGAGTGGCTCGGTGACATCGCCTATCCCGCAGCGGATCAGTCGGGCGGCAGCCTCCGGATGGGCCTCGGTGAACGCCTTGACCCGCCGGCCAATCTCGGGAAACAGATACCCCGCCTTGAGTTTGAGATAATTGTCATTCAGCAACGCCATAAATTGGGAAGTGACCGTAGAGGATCGCACCCCCTCGTAGCAAGCGACCTCCGGGTGCCCCGTTCGAGGCTCCAAACGTCAGGAAAACTCCAGCACGGCGGCGCCGAAGGTGAATCCGCCCCCGAAGGCGCACAGACCGGCCCGGCCGACGGGTTTTTCCGACAGCAACTGGGCCAACACCAGCGGAATGCTGCTGCTGCTGGTGTTGCCGCTGTGGCGAACCCGGTTGATCAGCCGGCCACGGGGCAAACGAAGCCGTTGGTCGACGGCATCCAGAATCCGGCCGTTGGCCTGATGGGGAATGATGTACTCCAATTCCTGCATCGGGACCTGGCACTCTTCGCAGGCCTGCTTCATCAGCGCGATCAACTGCCGGACCGCCATCGGAAACACCTTCAGACCGTCCATGTTGACGCTCGGCCGCTCGCGGCGTCCGTGATTCAAAATGGTGCCATCCTCACCCCTTGCGCTCAGCACCGGCCGGTGCAGGAAGGCCCGCGAAGCCATGAAGCCGGCCGACGCCGGTCCCGCCACAAGTGTGGCCGTCGCGGCGTCGGCGAAGACGATTGCCGTGTCGAAGTCGTTGGGATCGGTGTAGGTGCTCATCGCCTCGGCGGTGACCACCAGGATTCGCGCATCCGGTTTCGACTGGCAGAAATCAAAGGCCGACTGGAGCGCGTACAAATACCCGGTGCAGGCCGCCAGCAGATCGACCGCGGGCAGATCCTTCAGCGGACCATCCTTCGCCAGCTCGTGATGCAACAGGCACGCCAGACTGGGACTCAGCGAAACCGGGGAACTGGTGCTCACGAAAATGGCATCAAGATCGGAGGCCATCAGCCCGGACTCCCGCAGCGCACCGCGCGCGGCCGCGGCGGCCAGTGTGACCACTGATTCCCCGGGTGCGAGAAGCCGGCGCGATTCGATGCCGGTGCGTTGAAAAATATCGGCCACCGAACGACCGGGAAAGCGCTGGATCAGCTCGGCGTTGGTCACCTCGCGGCCGGCGGGCACTCCCACCACCGTCGCAATCCCCACCACCGAACGACCATCCCGGATGGTTTCGCCCGCAGTTTGGGCCACCGCAACCCGTGCGGAATTGGCCCGTTTGCCGATCCGCGGAATCGGTTCCACCGGAATCCGTCGGGGAAAGGCCACCTCCGAGGTTCGCGTGAAGATCCGGGCCAGAGGCGTCCCGACCGGCACCTTTTCGTCCGAGGGACGCAAATCTCGAATAAAACCCGCCACCGGGGCTCGCAGCTCAAACGTCGCCTTGTCCGCCTCGCAGTCGGCCAGCAAAGCCCCGGCCTCGATCTCCTGTCCTTCCGAAACCTTCCACTCGACGACCGCCACGGTCTGGTCGGCGGGACTGGATCCCACCGCTTCCAGAACATGCACGCCCGCGGTGGCCAATGGTTGGGCTTCCCATCCCAGCTCCAAGTCACACAACTCGGCGGCCGCTTCGAGAATGCGCCGGATTCCGGGCAAAACCTCCAACTGGTTCACATAATTGCACGGAACATAGGTGTCCGGCCGGGTGACCCGTCGTGATCGAACTGGTTTTCGAGAACGCTCCGCCACTGTCGCCACCACCTCGGCACCAAATCCGCAGGTCAAATTGTCCTCGTGCACCACCACCAGGCGCCCGGTGCGCTCGGCACTGGCGGTCACCGCCTCCGCGTCCCACGGGCTCAGGCTGCGCAAATCCAGCAGGTCGACCGAAACACCCGCCGCCTGCAGGAAATCGGCAGCCCGCACCGCGAGGGGAACGGTCGCGCCCCACGTCACCAGGGTCAGGTCGTCCCCGGTGCGAACCCGTCGTGCCACTCCGGGACGGACCCAGTGGTCCGCCACGTCGCGACTCGTCGCGAGTGCCGGATCGTTCAAGCAGACCTTGGGATAGAGAAAAACCGTGGGCCGACCCGATTCAAACGCGGCATTCAACAAGCCGGCGGCATCGGCTGCGGTGCTGGGCATCACGACATCCACCCCGGGGACGTGGGCCACGATCGATTCGAAGGTCTGTGCGTGGAATGGTCCGAGTCCTGGCCGGTAGCCGCCGCACGGTGCCATCAGGATCACCGGTGCCCTCCAACCGCCGCAGGTCCGCCAGAACATCGAACCCATCTCGCTGGCAATCTGGTTGAAGGCGATCGGAAGAAAATCCGCGAACTGGATGCACGCCACCGGCCGGCCACCGGCCAGGGCGCGGCCGACGCCAACGCCTGCAATAGTGCTCTCCGCGAGCGGCGAGTTCCGGACCCGACCGGGATGCGCGGTGGACAATCCGCGGGTCAAGCCGAATACATCGCCCTTGGGATCTTCGAGATCCTGTCCAAAAAGGGAAACGCGCGCATCGTTTTCTAGCCGGAGCCGCAACACCTCGCGGAGGGCTTCCAACATGGAAAACCGTTCTCCGCCCGGCTGGCCGGAATACTCGGTCCGGGTTTTCCACGACGCCGGCAGCGGTTCCCGCGCGTCCAGGCAGGTCTCCGGATTGGGTGCGCGCAGGGCCAGCTCGGCCGCCGACCGAACCGACGCGGTCCATCGCGATTCCAAGGCCGCCAACTCAGCCTCCGAAAGGCCATCTGCACGCAGGGCATTCCGAATGGCCTCCACGGGATCCGAAACCCTCCGAACCCTCTGACGATCGGCCTCCGCCCGGTAGACGCGTTCGTCATCGGCATTGGTGTGGTGGGTCAACCGGTCGACCTGAAACACCACCAGGGCCGGACCGCGACTCCGCCGAATCCGTTCGATGATCGGGGCCACCGCCCTCAGGCAGGCGATGGGATCGCGGCCGTCGAGACGATGCAGGGGCAGACCGAGATACTCGCGCGCCGGTCCGTCGGGCAGGTCGAAGAGGGTATTGCCCCGGGTCTGGGTCGAAATGGCGAGGCCGTTGTCCTCGATCCAGAACAACACCGGTGCCTGCGATCGGACGGCTTCCGCGACGGCTTCCAAAAACTCCCCCTGCTGGCTGGTTCCATCGCCCACGGCGCAGACCACCAGGGGATTGCCAGGACGATCCGCAACCTCCTGCGCCACGCCGACCGCCTGCAGGGCATTGTTCCCCACCGGACCGACCAGGCTGAGGAGATTCAATGCCGGGGAGCTGAGGTGGGCGCTCATCTGACGCCCGGCGGAATGCGAGGCTGCGGTGCAAAGTGCGCTGTGGAAAAACTCCTCGATGGGCAACCCGCGGGCCAACATCAAAGCCTTGTCCCGGTAGTGGAGGTGGAGCCAGTCGTCCGCAGTCAGGAAGGCCGCCAATACCGCACTGGCTTCGTGTCCGGCACCCCCCACATGAAAGAAGGCTTCCCCCCGGTTCACCAACTCCATCTCGACCTGATCCACCGATCGGGCGGTGAACATCGCCCGATAGAGCTCCAACAGCGCGGCGGGTTTATGCGGGAGGACGGCGGTTGGGGCGCTGGAAACACTGGATGCGCCCGTGGGGGCGGCGGCGGCGGAGTCCACGGGTCGCAGGATGCTTCATTCCGCCCCGCAGAGAAAGACCAAAAGCGGAGGGAACGGGCGCGCATCTTGACACTGCCCCTCGAACGCCGCAGGCCGGAAGTTTGGAATTCCGCGCTTATGCGGCCAGCGTGCGCCCAAGCCCAGACCGCCTGAACGGCGAAACTCCAAACGGGGGAGTGTCAAGATGCGCGCGGAGGGAATCCCTGGGTTCCGCCCGCGATGAATCCAACCTTCACTCCACCGTTCAAGATGAGCCACGGCCGCTCGGGGCCGTTGGCTCTTGCGCCTGGTTGGGCTCTTTCTTCGGACGCTCCCACTCGCCGCGCAATGTTTCTTGGCGTGCCTCCCGGATCGCTGATGAATCCCGCTCGGAACATCGGGCGAGCATAGCGAGGATCTCTTCTCGGTCGCGGCCCCGCTCGGCCATCACGCGTGCGAGGCCGGAGTAGCTGTGCGATCCGCCACCGAACTCGATCGCGGTGACAAACGCTACCTCAGCCTTGGCGAGGTCTTCTTCGATCACATCAAAATAGTAGCCAACCGATTCGTGGGCCTCCGCAAACCTCGGATCGATCTTTAGTGCGCGCTCATAGGAAGCCAAAGCATCGCGAAGAACGTACGACGAATCTTCCGCTCCGAGCTGGATGCAATCACCTCGAATGCACCACAGGCGCGGAGAAAGAGGATAGGCCGCCAACGCAGCCTCAATCCGCGCAAATGTTGCTGGCGTAATCTCGCGAGCTCCACGCTTCAGAGCGCGAATCTCGTCGACGTGCTGTTCTTCCGTCATCTTATCTTTGCCCAACCGCTCAATCACCGAGCCGTTCGAGAACAAAGACGTAGAACAGCACCCCGAGCGTCACCACCAGGAAGAGCTGGTAGAGGTTGAACTTCCGGGACGTGAACTTGTCGGGAAGAATAACCATCCACTGAAAGAATCGGCTCGGACGGTCCTCCTCCGGACGCCACGTGCGCACCTTAGGTTTTTCGGACGACCCGTCCGGGGTCTTGGACGGTTTTTCCATGGCGATGATTGAGAATCAAACTCCACCACCGGCGCCAGCATAAACCCCGTTTTCCTCAATGCCGGCCCGCGTTGTTGCGAAAATCGAGGTTTCAGGGAACGACGGGGAGGCTGAGCGGGATAGCCCGGTGAAACGTGGGTTCGACGGGGAACGACTGGAGCGGGCGACGGGAATCGAACCCGTATGGCCAGTTTGGAAGACTGGAACTCTACCATTGAGCTACGCCCGCTCAACGCTGGGGCAAAGCCTGCTTGGCGGTCCCGTCACCGTCAAGGAACGGATGATCACGGACCGCAACACTCCGGTGGCCACCGTTCTGGCTTCCCGGCATCACCGCCCTCGGCGAGCGCGTCTGCCGATGTTCGCGCTCGCCTGACCAGCCCGGGATGCGACACGCTCCCCGTCGACGATGAAACGCGAACGTCTGGGGTTCGGAACCATCCTGCTCCTGGGTTTCCTGTTCCTGTTCTTCACCGCGTTCCTCGCCTATCCCCTCGCCTTCACACTGCGGCGGGCCTTTGGGCTGGAGGGTGAATTCACGATGAACCATTTCCGGTTCATCCTCGCCAGCCCCTTTCAACGCGAGGCCTTCCTGAATTCCGCGTTTATTGCGACGCTCACGGTATTTCTCTCCACCGCGCTGGTCCTCCCACTGGCCCACGTTGTAACCGCCTGGAAGTTCAGGGGGCGGCTGTTGTTGTCGGCCTGTCTTCTCGTGCCGATGATCCTGCCGCCCTTCGTGGGCGCCATCGGCCTGAAACAACTCCTGGCCCGGTACGGCTCCCTCAATCTGCTGTTGATCCACTTCAATCTGATGGATCCCGCCCACACCATCGACTGGCTGGCCGCCGGCGGTTTCTGGAGCATCATCCTGCTGCAGGTCCTGCATCTTTACCCGGTCCTCTACCTCAACGTTTCCGCGGCGATGGCCGGCGTGGATCCGTCCCTGCGGGAAAGCGCGGCGAGTCTCGGAGCGACCGGCTGGCGTCAATTCCGCACCATCACGTTTCCGCTCATTCTTCCCGGCTGGTTCGCCGGCGCGGTCATCGTCTGGATCTGGTCCTTCACCGATCTCGGCACGCCATTGATCACCGGATTCAGCCGGGTCGTTCCCATCCAGATCTTCGACGCCGTCAATGATCTCAACACCAATCCGCAGGGGTACGCCTTGGTGGTGTTGACGCTCTTCCTGATCGCCCTGCTGTTCCTCGCCACCCGACGCCTCGCCGGTGCTTCGGGCCGGACGGTCGTCCCCCGCGGAACCGGAGTGGCGCTGCCCGTTGCCGGCCCGCTCCGAACCGGACTCTTCTGGCTGGCAGGATCATTCCTGCTCGCATTGGCCCTGATTCCACACCTGTCGGTCCTCCTCGTTTCGCTTTCCGGCCACTGGTTTTTCACCGTGCTCCCCGACGTCTGGACGACCGCAAACTACGCGGAGGTCGCCGCCCACGGACTGACTGCTTCCGCCGTGCGCAACAGCCTCGTGTATTCCGGCCTGAGCAGCCTGGTCGACTTCTTCCTCGGCGTCGGTATCGCCTGGTTGCTGGCCCGGCGGCACCTCCGCTTCGGTGCCCTGCTGGACGCATTGGCCATGCTACCGCTGGCCCTGCCCGGGTTGGTCCTGGCGTTCGGCTATTTCGCCGGGTTCGAAATCGACGAACGCCGGCATCCCCTGCTCGACAGTTGGCTCGATCCGCGGACGAATCCGGTGTTCCTGCTGGTGATCAGCTACAGTGTCCGGCGGCTTCCCTACATCGTCCGGTCGGCCTACGCCGGTTTCCTTCAAACCAGCGTCACGTTGGAGGAGGCCAGCGCCAGTCTCGGGGCCGGACCGCTGCGGACGCTGCGGCGCATCACACTCCCGCTCACGGCCGCCCATCTCGTCGCCGGCATGTTGCTCACCTTCTCCTTCGCCATGCTGGAGGTCAGCGACAGCCTGATTCTCGCCCAGCGGGATCGATTCTACCCAATCACCAAGCAGATCTGGCAATTGATGGGTCGGATTGACCCGCGATCACCCGGCGTCGCCTGCGCTCTGGGCGTGCTGGGAATGATCCTCTTGGGAGCCGGCCTGGCCGTCGCCGGACGGCTCTTGGGTCGCCGGCTCGGGCAGTTGTTCCGCGCGTGAACCCGCCGGGTGGTTGGGTTTCGAACGTGCCAATCCACTCGAATTCAGCGAACAGGCTTCAACGGGGGCCCAGTGCGAGCCACCGGGTCACGTAGGGATCCACTCGCGACAGGATCCAATACGCCCATTGATCCCGCCAGCGCTCGATCCACGACCGCGAGGCGGCCCAGGTTCTGGGATCCACCCGCTTTGATTGCCGCATCAATCCGGCAACGATTTCACGGCCACCCGCGACCTGCTGCGGATCGGTCAGGCGCAGCATCAACTCGTAATTGATGTGCAGGCTGCGGGTGTCGAGATTGGAGGAGCCGACGTAGACGGCGTTGTTGGCGAGAAACAGCTTCGCGTGCAACACCTGCGGTTGATACTCCCAGAGCTCCACCCCCGACCGGAGCAATCCGGAATACAGATGTCGTGCCGCGCGTCGTGCCAGCGGTACATCGGTCCGGCCCGGAACGAGGACCTGAACCCGGACACCCCGTTGGGCCACGCCGCGCAACAGACGGCGCATCCGATAGCCCGGGAGAAAATAAGCCGCAACAAACTGGACGGCGGCGGACGCCGCCACATCCTCCCGCAGCAGTTTTTGGAACGCGTTCGCCTTTCGTCCGGGACCGCTGACCAGCAACTGAATATGGGGCCCCAATTCACGCGCCGGCGGACGAATGCCCCGCCGCAGCCGGGCCACCACGGTTTGGGGCTGGATCTCATCGCACTCGGCCAGCATGGCATCGAACTCGCGGGCCAACTGTCCGGCGGGGGCGCCGGTCAGCAGGAATCCGCAGTCGGCCCAGCCGTGCGTCACCCCGTCGCCGGTGTATTCATCGGCCACGTTGATGCCACCGACCCACGCCAGGCGCTCGTCGATCACCACCAGCTTGCGGTGATCCCGTATTCCCAGCCGCCGCAACTCCAGCGGATTGAACACCACGACGGAGGCACCGGCCTTCAGTAGCGGATCCCAGAAATCATCGGGAAGTTCGTTCGCACCGAGTCCATCCACCAAAACGCTGACCCGGACTCCCCGTTCGGCGACGGAAACCAGAACGTCGCGCACCCGTCGTCCGGTCGCGTCCGGTGCAAAAATATAGGTCTCGAACCGGACGCTCAGGGAGGCACGCTGAAGTTCCGTGGTGAGCGACGCGAAATACGACTCACCGGTCGGCAACCATTGGTCCTCTGGATCAGGGACGGAATTCACACCCGGGCGAGAAGGGTCCGGGCCCGGCGGATCCAGGTCTTGTCCCGGCCCCGTTGAAATCGAGGCGCATGAAGATCGTCGGAGATCAGCTCGGTCAACTCGGCCTTCGCCCGCGGACGATCGCCGCGCTGGATGAGAAGTTCGGCGAACTGGACGCGGGCCCGCGCATAGCCGTGGTTTTCCAACACCCGCTGCCAGGTCGCAAAAGCACCGTTCGAATCGCCGAGGGCGGTCTGGGTCTCCGCCAGGGCCATCAAGGTGTGACCGTAATCATGTCGGGGGTCGGTTTGGACCACCCGTTCGAGGAGGGGACGGGCCTCTGCCGCCCGCGCCTGGCGGAGCAGGCATTGGCCGAGATGGGCGACGGCGTCGAGATCCCCGCCGTCGCGCTCGAGGGAGGCCCGGTAACTGGCCTCGGCGTCCTTCAACCGGCCCCGGCTGAAATAGATGTCCGCAAGATCGAGATGGTCACGGGCCTTGTCGAGATGATGGATCCGGCCCTGAAGTTCACGGATTCGACGGCGTTCCTTTGCCCCCGGAAATTCAAACCCGCGCGTCAAACCTCCGCCACCGGCCGGGCCCTGCTGGCGATAGACCATGAAGTAATACAGGAGGGCGCTGAGCGTGGTGAAAAAGAAAATGCAGACCGCCCAGATCCATTCCTCGCGCCGGATCGCGTCGACCAGCATCCACAATTGGAATGCGATCAGGAGCCAGGTGACCGGATTGGTCAGCAGCTCGGCGGGGTTGAGAAACTCATGAAACAGCGCCAGCACCCGGCGACCGTGGCCGGTCGCGGCCGGCATTTCAACCCTGCGGAACGGATTGAAAGCACGTCTGCCGCCCCATCATGCCGCCAGCTTCGCCCAAAGTTTCCACAAATCGTTCCAGATCGGCGGCGATCCCGAAAGATGGCCTCCCGCCGGTCGCCACGACTCATGGCGTGGTCGGCCGCTCCCTCGTACTCAATCCTGAGAGCGCGTCTGAGCAATCCTCCGGGGCCGCTGCAAACAGTGCCAATGGCAGTTCAACGCCAGGGATCCACCAGACGCCGTTCGATCGACTTCAGACCGTCGTCGGGAATCTGGATTGCGAGCCTCCGGGCGGCTTCACGGCGTCCACCCGCTCCCAGTGCGGCGACATACACCGCCTTCCAGCGGGGCCGCATCGCCGATCCGGTGACCGGCTGCTCCTCGATGGCCTGCAGGGCCTCCACGGCCCGGCCCACCCGCAATTCACCCAGCGCCACCAGAAAACGCCATTGGGGATCTTCCGGATGCCGCGCACGCAGCCGGCGCGCGGTTTCAGAGGCTTTGGCGATCTCGTCCACATAAAACAGATCAAACCACGCCCGTTCACCGGCGAGCGCATCGTCACCCGGCAGCGCATCATTCAATTGATGCAAGGTGTCCCGGATGATCTCTGATTCGTCGGTCGGGCCCAGCAATCGAAGCACCTCGAGGCCGGCATTCAGGACAACGGTGGCGTCACCGGACCGGACGGCCAGGACCATCGCCCGGCGCAGCGAGCGGGCAGCCATCAAGGTGTCCCCGATTGCCTCGAGTTCGCGGGCGAAGGTTCGCAGTTGAACCACCCGGACCCCGGGAGCGTCCATGGCCGCCTCAAAATGCGGCTGCGCCTCCGAATACCGCCCGCGGGCAAAGGCAATGCGGCCCCTCAACGATTCGAGAATGAACTTCTCGAACCGGCTTTCATTGGCGGTCAGCAGGGTCTCCAGCTCATTCCATTGTTGAAGATTGGCGAGGATCACCGCGCGCAATCCCAGCGTGGTCTTGTTGGTCGCCGCAGCACCCACGGGCAGGGTTTCCAGCAATGCGGCGGAGCCGCCCCGGGACGTCGCCCAGTTGATCACCACGGGAAGGTTCGTGGTTTGGAATTCCGGTTCGAGCGACCGGACGGTTTGCGCCACCAGTCGGTTGCTGTCCTGCGGATTCGCCATCAGCCGGAGATCCACGGCCAGGAGCCGGTCGGCCATCGCAGTGGGCGGATGACTGGCCAGCCACTTCAACAGGACTTCAATTTCGCCGCGGCCCAACCCGCCCGCCGCCGCCAGCCTCGACACCGCCCGTCCGGCAGTCGTCCCGTTGGCGACGACCAGTCCGATCAGCAATCGGCGCCCTTCGCCGACCAGCGCCGGGACCGAACGCTTTTCCAGCAGCAGGGAACCGAGCACGAACTGATTTCGCTCGTCAGCCGGTTTCAGCAACACCGTATGGCGGGAGGTTCGGATGGCCCCGTCGATGTCCCGGGCTCCACGCTGCTGACGGATCAGGAGGTGAAGCAGGTCCAGGGCATCCGGTTCCACCGCCAACATCCGGGTAATCTCCACACCGGCGAGATCGATCCGGTTGAGGTTCAGCGCCAGTTCAATGTAGTCAATGCGATCCGCGCGAGTGGATTGGGGAAGCCCGAGGAGCATTTCAAAATAGGTCAGCCCCTGCGGCAATCCCGCCCGGGCGCAGTACCGCGCCGCCCAGCGCAGCACCTCGGGATCGCGCGGGCCATAATGCAGCGCCGCCTTGAGGCGTTGCCCCGCACCGGCCATGTCACCGCCATTCCAAAGCACCTCGGAAGCACGCGCCTGTCGCCGCCCCCACCACGCCTTGCCCGGCGAATAGGCAATCTTCGCGGCAACACCGATTGCCAACACCACACCCACCAGGATCAGGAACCGGCGGATCACCACCGTCGCATCCGCCAGCACCCCGGTGGCGCGGACGACCCGGACACGACCTTTGGATCCATGCGGCCGGGAGGAATGCGGTTTGGAAGGGTCCATGGTGGAAGATGGAAACCGGATTCAACCGGCGGGGATTGCGGGAGTGTGATACCTGAAAATCTGCGGGAGCAACATCCGGATCAATGATTCCGACGGCGCAACAGTTCCCTTGTAGGGGACAAACAGCGACACCAATTCCACCCCCATCAAATGCCGCGCACTGGGGATCGGCCGGTATTTCTCCGGCAGTGCGGTCAATTTGCTGGAATAGTCCATTTCCACCGGACGCCCATTCCGCCAGACACCCCACACCTGCACCGCCCGGGTGTCGCCCCGTTCAAATCGGAACAGCAGAAAGTGCAGGGATTGTCCATCGAGCGGCATCTCCAACGTTTCCACCTCCCCTACCTGAACCCATCCGGATCCCGGCATGCAAATATCGGGGCGATGATGGAGGGCGATCTTGCTCATCGGCGACGGACGCCAGAAGAGGTGATAGGCGTCGACGAACCCGAAGGGGGCGAGCGCTGTTTTCTGGCGGACTTGTTCGCCGGAATTCGCCCCGAGCCGCTTCCAGACTTCGGAGTCGAACTCGGTCTGGGTCACCCCGTTGGTCGCGCTGTCGGCGCGCAGTTCGAAATACGGTTCCATCTGGGGCCGGGCCTGGAGTTTGAGCACGAAATACCAGACGTGGACCACCGTGAACATCGCCCCGGTAATCGCCAGCAGCGGCCGCAAATCCGGCACCTGCACCCACTGCAACCGTCCGACCCGATCCTTCCAACTTCCGCTGCCGTCCGGCCACGGAGCCCCGTCACGGGGTTCCAACAATTTCCCGCCCACATACACCAGCGCGTACAGGGAATACATGGCGATGTTTCCCACCCGGTCATGCCAGTGATGCATCGCCTCGTCGCCGTGTTGTTCCATGATCCAGCACAGCGTGAAAGTCCGGGCGAGGTTGCTGATCAAGGCCAGCGCGATGGCGCCGGCCACCAGACCGTTCCGACGCGGGCGGGTCAGTCCCAGCAATTCCCCCACCGCCAGACTGACCATCAGACCTGATTGCAGAGATCGGATTCCGCTGCATGCCTCCACGATGCCGACCGTGCCCTTGCTCAGATGCAGGACCGCGCCGTCCAGGCCGACCGGCACTCCCAGCCAGAGCAGGATTTCCGCGACCACCTGGGCCACACCGGTCATCAACGCCTGCTGGACGGGCACCGCGACCTTGGCCGGCCACGGCACCGCGGTCAGAAAGAAAAGCACCGGAAACAACACCGCGAGGAGCAATCGCCGGCCTCCGAGCCACAACGCTCCCGCCAGGGTGAACCAGACGGTCGCGAGGTTGATCGCCCAAAGCACGATCCCGGATTGGTGATACTCAATCCGGTACACCTCGACCGGAAACAACGCGAGTGCCGGAACGGCAATCAACCACGCCGGCAGCCGTCGCGCCGTGTCGGGAACGGCGGGAAAGGTCCAGAAGTCCGCGGGCTCGGTACCCAGGCGTTTCCACAGGAAGAACACCACCAACAGGGGCACGACGAATCCGTAGGAATAGTTGGGATCGGTGTCCCAAAACGGGAAGTTGATCGAAACCGCCCAGGCCCAGAGACCGGCGAGCAGCACCACGAACGGCCAGTTCAACGGAAGACGAACCGCCGCGGGGGCGGAGGTCGATCGGGCGGCCTGGACTTCTGACATTGTCTGAGTGTGCAACGGCGTGGGATTCGAGCCCATCCGAAAAATTGAAGCGCTCGGTCGGCGTCAGGAGACCCACCCTCTCCAATGTGGCTGGATTCCGATCCGGTGCCATTTTGTTCGTTCCTCCGGCCCCAAATCCGCAGCCCCACCCGCGATCTCGTTCCACCCAGGGAGCGACAAATCCGGTCTCCAGATGAATATCGGCAGATCCACGTCCGTTTTTGACTTCCAACATTGGGGCGCGAGACTCGATTGCCCCGCTCCACACCGCCCATGTCATTGCTTTCCATCCCGAACCGTCGAATCGCCTCCTGGGCGGGGATTGCCGTGGCGGTGATTCACTCGGTCCGGGCTCTGGCCGCGGTACCACCGGCGCAGGTCGACTTCTTCGAGAACAAGATCCGGCCCCTGCTCGCCGACCGTTGCTATTCCTGTCACAGCGCCAAAGCGGAGAAGCTCAAGGGTGGACTCCGATTGGACCTGTCCGCCGGGGTATTGAAGGGAGGCGCCACCGGTCCGGCCCTCGTTCCGGGCAAGCCCGAAGACAGTCTCCTGCTCCAGGCTGTTCATGGCACCGCCAAGGACCTCGACCGCATGCCGCCGAAAGGCGAACCGCTCAAGCCAACCGAAATCGCGGCGCTGGAGGAATGGATTCGAATGGGCGCTCCGGATCCGCGCGGAACCGAGGTGGCCCTCCCGGCACCGGAACAACATTGGGCCTTTCGCAAACCGATCGACGCGCCGCCGCCAATCCTCCACGAACCCGCAGCGCCGGGTGAAGGACTGTTGACGACACTGGATCGGTTCGTGCGCGTGCGCCTGGAACAGGCCGGACTCAAACCCACCCCCCGCGCCGATCGGCGGACCCTGCTGCGACGGATCACCTACGATCTCACCGGATTGCCACCCACTCCCGGCGAGATGCGGACGTTTCTCGCCGACACTTCGCCCGACGCCTATTCCGCCGCAGTGGATCGGCTGCTCGCGTCGCCACGTTACGGGGAGCGCTGGGGCCGACATTGGCTGGACGTGGCGCGTTATGCCGATTCGAAGGGTTATGTGTTCGAGGAGGAACGCCGCTATGCCTACGCCTATACCTACCGTGACTGGGTGGTGCGCGCGCTGAACGAGGACCTGCCCTATGACCGCTTCCTGGTGGCGCAGATCGCCGGCGACCAAGTGGCGACGCCCGACAATCCGTGGCCGATGGCCGCCCAGGGATTCCTGACGCTGGGTCGGCGGTTTCTTAACAACAACGCCGACATCATTGATGATCGCATCGACGTGATCTGCCGCGGCACGATGGCGCTCACCGTGGGCTGCGCGCGATGCCATGATCACAAGTTCGATCCCATCCCGACGGCGGACTATTACTCGATCTACGGAATTCTCGACAGCAGTCAGGAGCCCGCGGAAAAGCCCCTGCTCGGCCCGAATCCCAATGCCTTCCTGTCCGGTCGCTACACCGAGGAACACCGCCGTCGCACCGAGGAACTTTCGCGCTATCGCGCCGACCGGACCGCCGAAATCCTGAACCGCCTCGGCCGTCAGACCGGTGACTACCTCCTGACCGCCCAGGAAGCGCTGCCTCTCGACGGCTCCAAACTGGAAATCCTCGCCCGCACCCGGAGCCTGGATCCGGGACTGGTGACCGCGTGGAAGACCCGCCTCGAACAGTGGCGAACCACGCCGCATCCGGTATTCGGTCCGTGGACCGCGCTGGCCGCAATGCCCGCAGCCACCTTTTCGACGAACGCCGCGGTCTGGATTCGGCAGCATCTCGCCGATCCTCCTGTGCCTGCGGTGAACCCCCTCGTGGCCGCCGCGTTCCGAAATCAACCCCTCGAAAAACGGGACGACGTCGCGCGGATTTACGCGAAGCTGTTCCAGGAGATCGAGACCCAATGGACCAATCGGGTGGAATTGGCCCGACAGACCCAGCAACCGGTGCCGACCGCCCTTTCCGATCCGAACGCCGAGGCCCTGCGGGCGATCCTTCACGCGGACGATTCACCGCTCCAGGAGGCCGCCCGCAACATCGACCGGTTCTTCGACGTGCCCGTGGCGCAGAAAACCCGCGCCTTGCGACGGCAGATCGAGGAACTGGAAGCCACGGATCCCGGCGCACCGTTGCGCGCGATGGCCCTGGTGGACAAGGCCACGGCGAGCGAACCCGTGGTGTTCAAGCGCGGCAATCCGGGGAACCCGGGCCCGCGGGTCCCGCGGCAATTCCTGGAAATCCTCGCCGGCCCCAATCGCAAACCCTTCACCCACGGCAGCGGACGACTCGAATTCGCCGAGGCCATTGCCAGCCGCGACAATCCGCTCACGGCGCGGGTCCTCGTCAACCGGGTTTGGAATCTCCACTTCGGTGCTCCCTTGGTACGGACGCCCGGGGATTTCGGCGTCCGCAGCGATCCACCCTCCCACCCCGAACTGCTGGATCATCTCGCCGTGTGGTTCATGGACCATGGTTGGTCCCTCAAAGCGCTCCATCGCTATCTGTTGATGTCGGCCACGTATCAGCAGGCCAGCGATCCCGGCACCGATCCGGCAGTTCGCGCGGCGTTCGCCCGCAACGAAGCGGCGGATTCGGCGAATCAACTCTGGTGGCGCATGAACCGGAAGCGCGCCGATTTCGAAGCGCTGCGCGACAGCCTGCTCGCGGCCAGCGGCTCGTTGGACGAAGCGATGGGCGGACAACCGGTCCAGGTGTTCGAGGGTGTCAGTGCGCCGCGCCGCACTCTTTACGGCTTCATTGACCGCCAGAATCTTCCCGGTCTGCTGCGTGCCTTTGATTTCGCCAGTCCCGACAGCACGGCGTCCATGCGGTATCAGACGACCGTCCCACAGCAGGCGTTGTTCCTGCTGAACAGTCCTTTCATGGCCGACCGCGCGAGGGAATTCGTGGCTCAATCCGCCGTCGCCTCCGCGCCCAGCCGCGAACTGAAGTTGGAACGAATGCACGAACTGGCGTTTCAACGTCCGCCAACCGATCAGGAACGCGTCATGGCCCGCGCCTTCCTCGATCATCCGGTGATCACGCCCATCACCCCGCCCCCCGCCGCGTTCTGGTCGTACGGCACCGGCGAACTCCAACCCGACGGTCACCTCCGCAACTGGCGTCCCCTCGCCCGGTTCGTCAAGGACACCTGGCAGCACGACACCATGATTCCCGATTCACGAAACCGATTCACCCACCTGAATGCCAGGGGCGGTCATCCCGGCCCCAGCCCGGCGGAGTCCGTCGTTCGCCGCTGGACCGCTCCGGCCAAGGGGTCCTATTCGGTCACCGGTTCCATCGATCATCCCTCGGAATCCGGTGACGGAATCCGGGCGCTGGTAATCTCCAGCCGACACGGCGTCCTCGGCGACTGGACCGTCCTTCACCGCAAGGAAACGGTTTCGCTCAATGCCATCATTCTGGAGGCGGGCGACACACTCGACTTCGTGGTCAGCCCCGGCGCGTCCGACAACTCCGACAGCTTCACTTGGGCTCCGGCGATTTCGGAGACGGGATCCGCCGGTATGAGGCCGGCGTGGGATGCGCGACGGGATTTTCAGGGGCCGGTCGAGCAACCGGTTCCACTGACGCCTCTGGAGCAATACGCGCAGGTCCTTCTCTCCGCGAATGAGTTTGTGTTCGTCGATTGAACGGAACGGTCCGATCGCGATTCTATTCTTTCTGCATCGCCCCGCTTGCCCCACCCCGACACCGTTCCTACCGTAGACCCAGCGTGAAGAAACTGGTCCGTCCCGAAATCCCCCGGAAAACCATCTACCGTCTTTCGGTCTATCTCCGGTGTCTCCAACGTTTGAAGCAGAACCAATTGCAGACGGTCAGCAGCGAGGCCCTCGCCCGGGCCGCCGGGGTGAAGCCGACCCAGTTGCGCAAGGATCTCACCTATTTCGGCCAGTTCGGAACCCGCGGCCTGGGATACGACGTCGAGCAGTTGGCGACGATGATTACCGACCTGCTCGGCACGAACCGTCTGCAACCGGTGGTGCTAGTGGGTGTGGGTAATCTCGGAACCGCCCTGCTCAGCTATCGCGGATTCGAGCAGGAGGGATTCGAGATCGTCGGGGCCTTCGACCAGGATGTCCGGCGCAACCGCGACAAACCGCTCAACACTCCGTTGTTTGGCATGGAAAAGCTGGGTGAGTTGATTCAGCAACGGGCCGTCCGAATGGCCATTATCACCGTCCCCGCCGCCGCCGCCCAGGAGGTCGCCAATCAACTGGTCACTCATGGCATCACCGGCATCCTCAACTTTTCTCCGGCCATGCTGTCCGTCCCGGAAACGGTGATGGTTAACAACGTCAATCTCGCCATTGAGCTGGAGAACCTCAGCTACTTCATCCAGGACTGACGCGGTTCTCCATCCACTCACGGACGGAGATCAAACGCCGCGAGCGAACTCTTGTCCCGGGCGTAGAGGATTCCGTCGGACAACGCGAAGGGCGCGCGCAATCCCGATCCCATGATTTGGCAGCGAGCCTTGGGATGAAAGCCTTCCGCGGTTGCCGGAAGGATCATCAGTTCGCCGGATTCCAGCAGCACCACCAACTGATCACCGGCCGCCGTCACCGTTCCGGCGGGCAGAGTGTCCGATTCCCAGCGCACCTTCCCGGTCGCCCACTCAATGCAGCGCAGCGTTGGACCCGATTCCTGCCGGCCATGGAATCCGAAAACCAGCCCGCCGGATTTCACCGGAGTGGCATAGTGGGCTGAAAGACTGTCGTCGCCCGACCACACGGTTTCTGCGGCACCGCCGGTCAACCGCAACAAGGTGGCTCCGGTTCCGTAACTCGCGGTGAGCAACACCTCGTTTCCGGCGGCGATCGGACTCGCGGCATTCACCGAGGCACTCATTCGCGCCCGCCAGGGATGCGAAAGGCGCAGCTTCCCGGAAACGGCATCGACGGCCCGCAGTCCGCTCCGGGTGAAGAACAGCACGGCGTCCGGATTCGATCCCGGCCAGGCGATCGGCGACGCATAGCCCGCCTCATCATCGGTCACCTTCCACAACACCTCGCCGTTCGTGGCTGAAAAGGCGGCGACCCCGGCACCATTTCTGCCGCCGAGATTGAGGAACACCCGGTCACCGATGACCAACGGGGCGCAGGCGATGCCAAAGAAACCCTTGTCGGATCCGAACCGGGTCCGGGTGTCGACCGCCCACAACCGTTTTCCATCTTCGAGGGAACGGCATTCGAGCCGGCCCTCTGCACCATGGGTGAAAATCCTTCCCGCAGAAACCGTCGGCACGGCCCGCGGACCTTCATCGAATCCGAAATCATCGGTGTAGGCGGTCGGTGAATCCTGGTGCCAGAGTCGTTTGCCGGTTTTCGCATCGAGCGCCTCGGTGACTTCCTGGTTGTCGACGCGATGAAACACGATGACGCGGTTTCCCGCCACGGCCGGTCCGGCGAATCCCTGTCCGACGCCGTATTTCCACAGCCGCGCCGGGCTACCGCCCTTGAACGCAACAGCCACAGCCTCACTGACAACTCCGTTGCGGTTGGGTCCCAGAAACTGCGGCCAGTCAGCCGCGTGAACGAATTGGCACGCGAACTGAGGAACGGCAACTGCGGCTACAACCACCCACCCGAAGAGGCGGCGGAAGGAACGGCGGGCGGGAACGGTCGAAATCACCCGGCCGAGATGCGCTCAGTCCTTCGGCGGGTCAATGGCAAACGACACCTTGGGGGCGCCATCATGCTTCACCGTGTCGAGCACGTTGAGCACCATGCCGTGGGTGGCCTTCTGATCGGCCTTGATATACACGGGCAGGTTGGTGTTGGCGTTCAGCCGTTCCTTCAACGCCTTCTCCATGTCGACCATCGACATCCGTTTCGAATCCACCGAGAGGTCGCCGGTCCGGGAAATCTCGATGTTGAAGACGTCCGGCTTCTTGCTGGTCTTTTGCGCCACCGCGGTGGGCAGGTCCATCTTGATCACCTGCAGCTTCTGCATCGAGAGGCTGAGCATCATGAACGACGCCAGCAGAAAGAACATCACGTCAATCAACGGGATGATCTCGATGCGCGCCTTTTTTCGGCCGCCGTGGGAGGATGAGGAACCGCCGCCTGCCATGGGATGGGGATGTCGGAGTTGGGGTGGGGTTACTTCACCGGCTTGGGGTCAACGGTGAATGCCACCCGCTGCACGCCCGCGCGACGGACGCGATCGAGAACGCGGTTGACCGCGCCGTGGAGGGTTTCGCGATCAGCGGTGATGAACACCGGGGCGTTGGTGTTGCGCTTGAGCGCCGCCGTGAGCATCTCGTCGAGTTTCTCCATCGCCACGTTGGTCTTGCCGACCGAGATGGCGCCGGTGCGGTCCACCCCGATGTTGAAAATGTCCGGCTTGAAATCCGGCCGTGCTGTCATCGCCTCAGGCAGGTCCATCTTGCGGGACTGCATGTTCTGCATCGAAAGGCTGATCATCATGAACGACGCCAGCAGGAAGAACATCACGTCAATCAACGGGATGATCTCGATGCGCGCCTTGCGCTGGGGCACCGGAGAGGAATGCAGCTGCATCGCGATCAGGTGAGTTCGGAGGCCGTCTCACGCCGGAAGGTCATGGTGTCGAAACCCTCTTGCTTGGCGCGGGTGACCATCACCTCGACGTTGGTGGCGGCGGTTTCCAACTCGAACGTCAGCTTGGCCACGCGTTCGTTGAAATAATTGAACGGGAGCAGACAAAAGATGGCGATGCCCAGACCGCAGGCGGTGGCGATGAGCGCCTCGCCGATGCCGCCGGAAACCGCGCTGACCGCCAGCTCGTTCCCGCCGACCGCCTTGAACGAGCCCATGATGCCGGTGACGGTGCCCAGCAACCCGAGCAGCGGCGCCACGGTGATGCAGGTGTCGATCAGCATCAGGAACCGGCCGGCGCGCTTGATCTCCGCACCGGCGGCGACCTTCAACGCGCCGGACAACGATCCGTGCACGTGACTGAGTCCGCGAAAGATCATCCGCACCACCGGATCCTCTGAACCGCGGGAATTCTGGAGTGCCGCCTTGAAGTCGCCGTTCTCCATCGCCGCGAGCACTTTTTCCAACACGTCGGCATCGCGTTTGGCGGATTCACGGATCCACCAAAAGAAGCGCTCCGTCACCACGGCGAGCGCCACCATCGCGACCATCAGGATCGGGTACATGATGGGCCCGCCATCTTTGAAGTATTGAACGGCAACGTTGGCTAGGAGCATAGGTGGGTCGGGTTCTTTCGCTTTCGGAGGTTCAGGAACAAATGGGGGCTTCAGCAGGAGTGCAATCGTCGCGGATGGGATCAGCGGATGATGTATTCGATGGGCACCAGATATTCCCGACGGGGTCCCGCCGGCCAATGCCAGTATTTCAAAACGTGCGCCCTTGAGGTGCGATCCAGGGTCGGCGAACCGCTGCTGATGCGGACTTCCACCTTCTCCGCCGTGCCATCCTCGGCCACGACGACATACAACTGCACTTCGCCGGTCTCACGGCGCATCAAGGCGTCGCGCGGATAGGGCGCGTCGGGATAGCTCCCACCATCGGTGCTCGATCCTCCGCGAAATACCGTCGGGCCGCTCGGGGCCGAAGTCGGGCGCTGGGTGATGCGGGGAGGCGGAGGCGCATATCGGAAATCGGTCGCGGTCACGGTCGGGCCGTTCACCGTCACCGCAAAATTCACCTTGGACGGATCAGCGGCCACCACCACCGGGACCACCGGGGCGTCGGTGACCTGGTCCGTCTTGTCCTCGTCCTGAATGTCCTGTTGCGGTGGCGGGGTCACTTCGGGAACGAACTCCGGGATGACCACCGGCAGCGCTTCCACCATGTCGGCATGGAATTCGAATCGCCGGACTTCGCTGTGAAAAAAAACGCCAACACCGAGGACGGTCGCGCAGATCGCATTGGCCCACGCGATCTTTCGGCTGGGGTCCCGCTGGGTCTGAGGCAGCGATTCCCGGTTCAAATCATCCTGAACCCGATAATTGTGATCCGTCATCGGAACGGCAGCTGTAGCACTCATTGCACCAGCAAAAGCAGTTGGGTTGGCGTCCGGCCGCAACGTTTGGGTTGCCGTCGCGTGGCGAACGCATGCCGAAACTACGCGAGAGCCATCCCGCCGCAAGGGGGAAGTTCACCCACCCCGTCGAACGGATTCGCGGGCCGGCCATTGCCAGCGGTGACAGCCCCATGACACTCTCCGGCCATGTTCTCATTGCAGCGACTTCTGGGTCGGGACGATGTGTTTTTCGACCTGCTCGAAAAATCAGCCGAGGAAGCCCGCGAAAGCGTCCGGCTTGCCGTCAAATTGCTGGGTGCGCCGGATAAGGCGCTGACGTCACTCGACGAATTCGCCCTGCTCCGCAAGAAGGACAAGAAGATCACCGAGGAAATCAGCGAGCGCCTCACGCAGACGTTCGTCACCCCGCTGGAACGCGAGGACATCGAGGCCCTGAGCAACGCGCTCTACAAGATTCCCAAGACGCTGGAAAAATTCGGCGAACGCCTCCTGCTCTGCCGTCACTTGGTGGGCGCCTCGGATTTCAGCCGCCAGGTGCAATTGCTGGAAAACGCGACCGACACGGTGCTCGAGTTGGTGAAGCACCTCCGCAAGTCGCGGCTGGACGTGGTCAAGGAACAAAACGACCGGCTCCAATATCTCGAAGGCGAAGCCGACCGCCTGATGATCGAGCTTCTCCGCGGACTCTACCTCGGCGAATCCAATCCCGTCCGGGTGATCGCCCTCAAGGATCTGTACGAACTTCTGGAGAAGGTCATCGACCGCTGTCGCGACGCCGGCAACGTGATCTTCCACATCGTGCTCAAGAACTCCTGAGTCCCGGATCATGACGCTCCTGCTTGCGGTCATCCTGGTGGCGTTGGTGTTCGAATACATCAACGGGTTTCACGACACCGCCAACTCGATCGCCACCGTCGTCTCCACCAAGGTGTTGACGCCGCGCATGGCGGTGCTGCTGGCCGCGATCACCAACCTCGGCGGCGCGCTCTGGGGTAATGCCGTTGCCAAAAGCATCACCTCGGGACTGGTCCACGCCGAATTTGTCACCACCCAAACCATCATCTGCGCCCTGCTGGCCGGAATCGGGTGGAATCTGCTGACCTGGTGGTTCGGCATTCCCAGCAGTTCCAGTCACGCCCTCATCGGCGGACTGGTCGGCGCCACGGTTTCAACGGCCAACGGCAACTGGCATTCACTGATCTGGTCGGAACTCGGCAAGGGCCATTGGTGGGAAGGAAAAGGCATCCTCATCAAGGTGATCATCCCGATGTTCACGTCGCCGTTGGTCGGATTCTTCGGCGGGTTCATCATTATGACCCTGCTTTACCTGCTGGTACGCCACTGGCGCCCCCGGACGGTGGGGTTGGTTTTCGGAAAGGCGCAATTGGCGAGCGCCGCCTATATGGGATTCAGCCATGGATCCAATGACGCCCAAAAGACAATGGGTATCATGGCCCTCGCCCTCGCCGCAGCCGCCAAGGCCGGGACGCTCGACGGCACTCCGGATTGGCTGGGGTTCCTGCATCATCCGATGGTTCACTCCGGTGACAAGGAAGTGATCGCGCCCTGGATCAAGGTGGCCTGCGCCCTGACCATGGCCGCCGGCACCGCCGCCGGTGGCTGGCGCATCATTCGCACCATGGGGCAGAAGATGGTGAAGCTACAGCCCATCCACGGTTTCGCCGCGGAAACCACCGCCGCCACCGTCCTGATGGTCGCGCAAAACTTCGGCATGCCGGTCTCCACCACCCACGCCATCACCACCAGCATCATGGGCGTCGGCTGCGCCAAACGTTTCAGCGCCCTCAAGCTCAACATCGTCGAACGCATTCTCTGGGCCTGGTTCCTCACTCTTCCGATCACCGCCGCCCTCGGCTACGGGTTCATGAAGATCGCCCGGCACCTCTGACGACGGGGCGGGAACGCTTCAGCAAAAGCCGCGGAGGGACACCGATTTCACGGATCCACCCGGATTCCGGAAGATCCAGTCGGATGGGGTTCATTCTGTTCCATCCCATCCAATCCGTGAGAATTCGTGAAATCCGTGTCCTCTTCACGGAGCGGAACACCCGGCTTGCCGCCTTCGTACCCTCTTCCCTAGTGTCCGCCGCATGCTCGACATCAAGCTGCTGCGGGAGAAACCGGATTTCGTCCGCGAACGCCTCGCCACCCGTCATGCCGGTGATGAGGCCAAGGTCTCGGCCGTCCTGGCCCTCGACGAATCCCGTCGCGCCGCCCTCGCCGAAGTCGAACAACTGAAGGCCACCCGCAACGCCGTCTCCCGCGAAATCGGCATGCTGATGGGCCAGAAGAAACTCGCCGAGGCGGAGGCGAAGAAGGCCGAAACCCGCGCCATTGGCGACCGCATCACCGAACTCGACCGCCTCGTCACCGAAGCCGAGACCGGCCGCGACACACTCCTGGCCACCATTCCCAACCTGCCCCACGCCAGCGTCGCGGTGGGCAGGGACGCCGCGGACAATCCCGAAATCCGCGTCCACGGCACCGCACCCGTCTTCGCCTCCAAGCCACTCACCCACATCGAGCTCTGTGACAAGCTCAAGCTCGTCGATTTCGCCCGCGGCACCAAGCTGAGCGGTTCGGGCTTCCTGCTCTACACCGGTTGGGGTGCCCGACTCGAACGGGCCCTGATCAACTTCCTGCTCGAGCTTCACACCACCGAACACGGCTACCGCGAGGTCGCCCCGCCCTACATCGTCGGCGAGCATTGCATGTTCGGGGTCGGACAATTCCCCAAGTTCAAGGACCAGGCGTACGCCGTGCAGGAAGGCATGGACGGTTCCACGCTTGGAAAGCTTTACCTGCTGCCAACCGCCGAAGCCCCGGTCGCCAACATTCATCGCGAGGAATTGCTCCCCGCCCAACAACTCCCGATCCAGTACGTCGCCTACTCGCCCTGCTTCCGCGCCGAAGCCGGTGCCGCCGGCCTCGGAACCCGCGGCATGATCCGCGTCCACCAGTTCGACAAGGTGGAATTGATCAAGATCGTCACCCCGGAAACCGGCTACGACGAATTGGAGAAGCTGGTCCTCAACGCCGAGAAGGTGCTCCAACTCCTCGGCCTTCACTACCGCGTGATCAATCTCTGCACCGGTGACATGGGATTCGCCTCGGCCAAAACCTATGACATCGAAGTCTGGGCGCCCGGCCAGGGTGCCTATCTCGAAGTCTCCAGCTGCTCCAATTGTGAGGACTACCAGTCCCGCCGGATGCACCTTCGCTACAAGACCGAGACCGGCGAAAACCGATTCCCCCACATCCTCAATGGATCGGGAACCGCCCTCGCCCGACTCTTCGTCGCGTTGATCGAGACGCATCAGCAGCCGGACGGCAGCATTCTCATTCCGGAAGCGCTCCAGCCCTTCCTCCGCGCCGACCGGATTCCCGTTTGACCCCGACATGAAACGCATTCAGGGCTGGTTCCCCACCTTCATCTACAACGAGAAACTGCTCCGCACCGGCGGCGCCGCGTTCAACCGCGAACTGCTGCAGGAATGCCACCAACTGCGCGACTTCGATCACGCCGGACGGGTCTGGTCGCGGAAGAATTATCCCGGCGGTTTCACGACCTACGGATCGATGGACAAGCTCCATGAGTTTTCCTCGACCTTCATGGAACTGGCCGAACGCATCGACCGCCACGTCAAGAATTACGCCCGGGCGCTGGATTGGGATTTCGGCGGACGCCGCCTGGCGATGACCGATTGCTGGGTCAACATCATGCCGCATCGCACGGCCCACAGTTCCCATCTGCATCCGAATTCCGTGGTCAGCGGCACCTACTACGTTGCGACACCGAAGGGTTGTGCCGGGTTGAAATTCGAGGACCCGCGCCTGAGCAAGTTCATGGCCGCCCCGCCGCGTCTGGCCAAGACCAGCGACGCCAACCGTCTCTACGTCACCTACCCGGCCGAAGCGGGACACCTGATTCTCTTCGAAAGCTGGCTGCGCCACGAAGTCGTCGCCAACCCGCTCAAATCAGAACGCATCAGCATCAGCTTCAACTACGACTGGGCTTGAGCAACGAAGGCACTGAGCCGGTCATTGCAACGGGCGGTCTAGCACTCGCCACACGCCCCACCGTCGTTCGACGGTGGGCACCTTCGCCTGGTGGGGAATCGAGGTTGCAATCAGGACGTTGAAACGATTGGTCGCCACCACTTCGATTTGGAGCACCCGGCCGTTGCGCCAGTCCAGAACCCAATCGTGGATCCAGTCACCCAGAACCGCGGTCTGCCCGCTTCGGATGGCATCCACCAAGCGCACGGATGATTTTTTGCCGACGAGCCCGACGATCGTCTCCCGATCAGAAGCAGACAGAGCCCCGATCGTTTTCGGACGGGTCGTTCGAAAAATCCAAAAGGCGGCCACGACCGTTGCCATCACCACCGCCGCTACCGCAATTCGAGATCGACGACGAGGGTTCATTGTGACGCTCTGTTCCATTCGACTACGCAGCGCACGTTGACCGCCGATTCAGCAAAGGAAAAGAGGCCATTCACTGAAGCATCGGGCCAGCGGGCTTCTTCCTTGGGCGATGCCCAAGGCTGGTATGGGATCGCGCCGTTGGCGCTGAACCCTTCAACCCTTCAACCCTTCAACCCTTCAACCGTTCAACTCTCCGCCGGCTCGGTCCATCACCCGAATCGGGGCTGTCGCCGAATTGGCGGGCGCGGTAAGTCTTCGCGGTGAGCGCTTCCCTGCCCTCGTCCACCCGCGTCGTCATCATCGGCGGCGGCATTGCCGGCTGCAGTCTGGCCTACCATCTCACCCTGCTCGGCTGGCGCGATGTCGTCGTGCTCGAACAGAATCTCCTCGCGGGGGGCACCACCTGGCACGCGGCCGGTCTGGTCGGACGGCTTCGCACCTCCACCAGCCTGACCGCGATCAACAAATACAGCGCCGAGTTGTACCAGGGTCTCGAGGCCGCCACCGGTCATCCCACCGGATGGAAACAGGTCGGCAGCCTGATCCTCGGCCGGTCGGAGGCGCGCATGACCCAGCTTCGTCGCACTCTCGCTATGGCCGAATGGTTCGGCATCGAATCGCGCCTCATCTCCGCCGAGGAAGCCCTGGCGAAATGGCCGCTGCTCCGGATCGATGACATCCTCGGCGCAGCCTGGCTGCCGCACGACGGCAAGGTCATTCCCAAAGAAGTCACCTACGCCCTCGCGCAGGGCGCGCGCTCCCGTGGGGCGACGATCGTCGAGGGAATCCGCGTCACCGGAATCCAGCATCGCAACAGCCGCGCCACCGGGGTCGAAACCTCTGCCGGAACCATTGAAGCGGAATACGTGGTCCTCACTGGCGGCATGTGGGCACGCGAACTCGGTCTGCGCTGCGGGGTCTCGCTGCCGCTGCATCCGGTGGAGCACCACTACGCGGTCAGCAATCCCATCCCGGGCGCCTTCGACGAACTCCCCGTCGGACGCGACCCCGATCTCTGCCTCTATTTCCGAGGCGAAGGCGATTCCGTCATGCTCGGGGCATTCCAGGCGGAATCCAAGGCGTGGGCGGTGGACGCGGTTCCACCCGGGTTCTCATTTCAATTGCTCGAACCCGATTGGGAGAAATTCGCCGAACCATTGCGGCACGGGAAGCACCGCATCCCCGCCTTGGAAACCAGCGGATTCCAGAAGTTCGTCAACGGGCCGGAGAGTTTCACGCCCGACAACAACTTCCTAATGGGCGAAACGCCCGAACTGCGGAACCTGTTCGTCGCCTGCGGATTCAATTCGGTGGGGATCGCCAGCGCCGGCGGTGCCGGAAAATACCTCGCCGAATGGATGATCGACGGTCAGCCGTCATTGGATCTTTCCAGCGTGGACGTGCGGCGTTTCGGAGGTTGGGCCAACAATCGGAGCTTCCTGCGATCCCGCGTGGTGGAGGTGCTCGGCCTCCACTATCAAATGGCCTGGCCGAATCGCGAATCCGAGACCGGTCGCGGCTTGCGTCTGTCGCCGTTGCACGAACGGCTCGCCGCCGCCGGCGCCTGCTTCGGGCAGAAGGGCGGCTGGGAACGTCCCAATTGGTTCACCAGCGATCGACCCGGACACGCGGCACGGCCGGTGATGGAGTATAGTTTCGGACGTCAGAACTGGTTCCAAAATCACGCCGCGGAACATCGCGCCGCGCGGGAGGCCGTCGCCCTGTTCGACCAATCCGGGTTCGCCAAACTCCAGGTGTCGGGACCCGACGCGCTGACCGTTCTGCAACGCCTTTGCGCCAACAACGTGGATGTCGCCGCGGAACGCGTGGTCTACACCGCGTTGCTCAATTCCCGCGGCGGCATTGAAAGCGATCTCACCGTCGTCCGCACCGGCGCGGACTCCTTCCTGTTGATCACCGGCAGCACCCAGGGCGTGCGGGATCGAGACTGGATCCGACGCAATCTTCCCGACGGAGCGCGGGTCACCGTCACCGATGTCACCAACTCCCACGGCGTGATCGGGGTGATGGGTCCGAACTCGCGGACGCTACTGGCCCGATTGACCGATGCCGACCTTTCGAACGCCGGCTTCCCGTTCGGCACCGCCCGTTCGATCGCGATCGGACCCACCACCGTGCGGGCCATCCGGCTCACCTACGTCGGTGAGCTGGGTTGGGAGCTTCACATCCCGGTCGAACAAACCCTTCCAGTGTACGATTTGCTCTGGGCCACCGGTCGCGATCTGGGCGTCGCCAATGCGGGTCACTACTCGATTCAATCGTTGCGATTGGAGAAGGGCTACCGGGCGATTGGCGGGGAATTGAGTCCGGACGAAACCCCGCTCGAAGCTGGATTGGGATTCGCGGTGTCATGGGATAAGCCGGGCGGATTCATCGGACGCGAGGCGTTGCTGGAACAACGGGCCCGTGGACTGAAGAAACGCCTCGCCCTGCTGACGCTGGACAATCCTGAACCGGTCTTGTGGGGAAGTGAACCGGTGTTCCGGAACGGCGTGGCAGTGGGCTACACCACCAGCGGTGCGTATGGCCACACCACAGGTCGTTCCGTGGCGATGGCCTACATTCGTGGCACGGAAATCGTCACCCCGGAATACCTCGCCACCGGGCGCTACGAAATCCTGCTCAACGGAACCCAGCAGCCGGCCACGTTCCACGCCCGGACGCCAGTCGATCCGGATCGGTTGAAGATCCTGGCCTGATTCTGGGTTTCACGCCGCGCCGGCATTCAGCGGCTTTTCCCGCTTGTGAGAGCAGCCGGCGTGTTGCGACCGTCCGCCATGCATATCGTCCATGCGGCGAGCGAGCTGCACCCCTTCAGCAAGACGGGTGGGCTGGCCGACATGGTGGGTGCCCTGACCCAGGCGCTGGCGCGGGCCGGGCATCAAGTGGACGTGGTCACGCCGTTGTATCGGGGCATCCGGGCGCGGCATCCGGGATTGAAGCCAGCCCAATGGCGGTTCGACATTCCGCTCGGTTCCGCGTTGGTCTCCGGGGAGTTTTGGAAACTGGAACCCGAACCCAACCTGACGCTGTGGTTTGTCGATCAACCGGAATTCTTTGACCGGGCGGGCATCTACAACGAGCGCAACGTCGACTATCCGGACAATGCGGCCCGGTTCTGTTTCTTCGCCAAGGCGGCCGTCCTGCTGACGCGGCACCTGCCGAACCCCGTCCAGGTGTTGCAATGTCACGATTGGCAGGCCGGACTGGTCCCGATGCTGGTGCGTGAAGCGCATGACAGCGGCAAATGGCACGTCGCACCGAAAACCCTGCTGACGATTCATAATCTCGCCTATCAGGGATGGTTTCCAGCCGCCGCCTTCGGTTTCACAAATCTCCCATCATCCTGGTTCTACCGTGAAAGTGCCGAGGCCTATCAACAGCTCAACTGCCTGAAAGCCGGACTCAATCTCTCCGATGCGCTGTCCACCGTGAGCCCGCGTTACGCCCGGGAAATCTGCACCACTGAATTCGGGTGTGGACTCGACCCGCTCCTTCGGCGACGGGAACACGAATTGATCGGGATTCTGAACGGCGTGGACTACGACGAGTGGAACACCATCCACAATCCGGCGTTGAAACACGCCTATGATGTTTCGCATCCGGCCGGGAAGGCGGCGAACAAGGCGGAGTTGCAGAAGGAGCTGGGGCTTCCAATCGATGCTGTCGTTCCGCTGTTCACCAACATCACCCGCCTGACGGATCAGAAGGGCGCTGATCTGCAATTGGCAGCGCTCGAACAGGTGCTGGCCACCGGCGAGAAACTTCAATTTGGCCTGCTCGGCAGCGGCGATCCAGTCCTGGAGGCCGGATATCGCGCCCTGGCCCTGCTGCATCCCGAGCGGATTGCCGTCCGGATCGGATTCGATCCGCAATTGGCTCACCGCCTGGAAGCCGGAGCGGACTTCTATCTGATGCCGTCACGGTTCGAACCCTGCGGACTCAACCAGTTGTATTCACTGCGGTACGGCACCATTCCCGTGGTCCGGGCCACCGGGGGACTCGATGATTCGGTGGTCGATGTCCGTGAAAGCGCCGAGACCGCGACGGGCATCAAATTCTCCGAACCCACCTCCGAAGCGCTGGCCCACGCCATCCGAAAGGCGATCGCCCTGTACGCTGTTCCCGAGCTTCACGCCCATTACCGCACCAACGGCATGCTCGCCGATTTTTCATGGGAACGACAGGCGCGCCATTACGTGAGCCTGTACGAGAATCTGATCCACGGTGCCTGACCTGGTTCCGCAGCGAACTCCGAACACTATCGGCATCCATGTTCACCGCCATCATTCAGGTCCAGGTCAAACCCGACTGCATTGAGGCGTTCCGCGCAGCCACCCGGCTCAACGTGCGGGCGTCACGGCAAGAACCGGGGATTACCCAATTTGACCTGCTCCAGCAGGCCGATGCACCGGAGCGCTTCCTGTTGATCGAGGAGTATCGCGATGCCGACGCGCAGTTGCGTCATCGGGAAACGCCGCACTATCTGGCGTGGCGCGAAACCGCCGCCCCTATGATGGCGGCGCCTCGATCAGCGTTGAATTACACCGACGTGGAACCGCGTTGAACCGGCTGGTTCCGCGAACAACTCCGGAATTCGATGCCGTCCCCTTTTGAATTCGCCACCGCCACCCGGATCGTTTTCGGACGCGGCCGGGTGTCGGACTTGGGAACCTTGACGCGCGGATTCGGCGACCGGGTTTTGTTCGTGACCGGTTCGACCCCCGCCCGCGCCGCAGCCGCTGCGGCGTCACTTCAGGCGGCAGGAATCGAACTCGTTCCATTTCTCGTGCCCGGGGAGCCCGATGTCGTGCTGGTTTTGGAAGGGGTCGAGTGCGCGCGCGATGCAGGATGCCGGTGGGTGTTGTCCTGCGGCGGCGGCAGTGTGATTGATGCCGGAAAGGCGATCGCCGCGCTGGTGACCAACCGGCGCGACCTCCTCGACTATCTGGAAATTGTCGGCCTCGGAATGCCGTTGACCGAGACGCCGCTGCCGTTTGTTGCTCTGCCCACCACCGCCGGGACCGGCGCGGAAGTCACCCGCAATGCCGTCCTGGCGGTGCCGGAACATCGGGTCAAAGTCAGCCTCCGCAGCCCGTTGATGCTGCCGGGCCTGGCCGTGGTGGACTCCGATCTCACGATTGGACTCCCGCGCCATCTCACCGCCACCACCGGTCTCGATGCCCTCACTCAACTCATCGAACCCTTCGTTTCCATCAAGGCCAACCCGATCACCGATGCGCTCTGCCGCGATGGGATTCTGCGGTTTGGCCGATCGTTTCCGAAGGTCTTGAATGACGGCAGCGATGCGACCGCCCGGGAAGATATCGCGCTCGCCAGCCTGTTCGGCGGCCTCGCACTGGCGAATGCCGGATTGGGAGCAGTCCACGGATTTGCCGGACCGATCGGCGGCATGTTTCCCGCACCGCATGGCGCGATCTGCGCTGCGCTTCTCGCTCCAGTGTTTGCCGCCAACCGGAATCGGCTGCGGCAACACTCACCGCAATCCGCCACGCTGGACCGTTTCACCGAAGTGGCCCAATGCCTCATCGGAACCAACGCCGCCACTGCCGATGACGGCATCGAATGGATCCAGCGTCACGTCGCCACGGCGGGAATCCCCGGACTCCGTCACTGGGGCATCACCGAAAACGATTTTGAAGCCATCGCCGCGAAGGCCACCGTCGCCGGCAGCATGAAGGGGAACCCGGTGGTCTTTTCTCGGAATGAATTGGTGAATCTACTCCGGGCGGCGCTTTGAATCGGCCGCCGGTTCCGAACCGGGCAGTCGCGGAAACTCAAACTCCGCGGAGGGTGGGGCGGGAGACGTTTTTGGAAGACGCGCCTGTTTCTTCGCGTGCTGTTTGACAAACCGTCGGATCGCCCGATCCAGAGCCTCTCCATCTTTCCGGGGCGGCAACACCGTTCCGGCATCCAATCGAACCACGGTCAGCGAGACCGGCACCTTCAAGCCGGCGAGATCGTCCGGTCCCGCGCAGTGAACCGTCAGCGTCACCGATCCATCGATCGAAACCGCAACCGATATTCCGCCCTCGGCCGGCATCGTACTGAGGTTCACCGTCCCGCTGGTTTCGTTGGTTCCGGTGAGCCGCGAATACTGCGCGATCACTCCGTTCAACACGTTTTGATCACCGGCATACCAGAACGTCCCGGTGCATCCAAACGGACCCAACTGCCCGCCCACCCGGGCCGGATGATTCACCAAATCCGCGAGACCCTGCGACCAGCCCGAGCAATTCACCGGCTGCCGCTCGTAGCGGATCATCAACGCCCGGGCCGGAAGCAACGTCAGCACGAGCACAAGGACGGCCAGCGGAATTCGAAGGTGTTTCATGAGATGGGATGTGGCGCAGGGGATTGCGATAACAGACCCAGTGTGGTCAGGGCTGGCCGCGGAGCGACTGAGCCTTGCGGGCGAGGTCGATGAACTCGGCGCGGTAGCCGTCGGGATCGGACCCCTGGCCTTGTTCGGCGAAACGCAGCACCTTTTCCCAGGTCAGATCACCGGCATAAGGCGAGTGGCGCAGCAGGAGCCCGTAGCCGGTGACCGCGGCGGCGAACTTGAAATCCGTGGACGCCTTGGCGAAGTCCAAATCCCCGTCCTTCACCGCCTGCTGCATCAACCGGCTGGTGTCGCCGTCGGGAAGTTTGTACCGGATCTTGAGATTCAACAGTTCGTCGGTGTGAACAGCACGTTCGCGGGTAACGGCACCCTCACCCGTTGTTCCACCGGCAGTACCGGCCGACTTGTATCGCAGTGGATCGACGCCCGGACCGGTTCCGGCGACCGGCTCAATTTCGTAGAGCACGGTCACCGAATGCCCCGCCCCCACCTCCCCGGCGTCCTTGGTGTCATCATTGAAATCGCGGTCGCGTAGCAGGCGCTTTTCGTAACCGAGCAGGCGGTAACGGGCGACCCGTGCCGGATTGAACTCAACCTGAATCTTGGCATCCTTGGCCACCGTGACCAGTGTTCCATCGAGCTGGCTGACGAGTACCTTGCGCGCCTCGGCGAAGGAATCGATGTAGGCGTAGTTGCCGTTTCCACGATCGGCGAGCAGTTCCAGCGTCGAATCCTTCAGGTTGTCCATGCCGAATCCGAGCACGCTCAGAAAGACCCCCGAGTGGGCCCGAGCGGTGATCAGGGTCAGGAGCTGTTCGCGATCGGTGATGCCCACGTTGAAATCGCCGTCGGTGCAAAGGATCACCCGGTTCACACCACCGCGGATGAAATGATTGGTGGCCATCGCATAGGCATTCTGAATTCCCGCACTGCCATGGGTTCCACTGCCGGCCACGAGGGTTTCCAGGACATCACTGACCTGTTGGCGTCCCTCTGGACTGATGCCCACCGGTTCCAGGGCCACGCGGGCTTCACCGGCGTAGGTGACGATGCCGACAGTGTCCTGAGGCGAAAGCCGTTCGATCAACAACCGCATTGCGCGCTTCACCAGCGGCAACCGGTTTTCCGGGGACATCGATCCACTGACATCCAGAAGGAAGACCAGATTGGACCGGGGCCGTTCGTTACGCGCCAATTCGCGCGCCTTTACTCCGATGCGAACCAGTTTGTGGGCATCGTTCCACGGGCAACCGGCGACATCGACCGTTGCGCCCAGCGGATGATCTCCTTTGGGTTGCGGATAGTTGTAGGAAAAATAATTCAGCAATTCCTCCAGGCGCACCGCGTCGGACGGCGGCAGCGAACCCTCCCGCAAGACACGACGAAGGATCGAATAGCTGGCGGTATCAACATCCATCCCGAAGGTGGACAGCGGAGCCGTCAGAGCAGTTTGGAAGGGATTGTCCGCGACTGGGGCAAACGCATCACCCGGAACCCGGGCCTCGGGCGCGAACAGCAGCCGCGGCGTGGCCAACTGCTGCTCCACGCGCAAACCAAGACCTTCGGTGGCCTTCGCCTCGCCGAAACTCCGCTGGGCCGGCGGGACCTGGCTGTCAGCCAGGGTCTCCCGATAGAAATAGGCATTGGGAATACTTTCACCGCGGCTATAGGCCGGCCCGTTGGCCTTCACCCCTGCGGCCAGGGCCGAAGACGGCTTGTAGCCCAACTGCGCCGGTTTTCCGGCGGATTCGGATTCGATCAACGCGCGACCCGCCACCCGGTTGGCATCCAGTTCACCGAGGGCGCTCAGTTTGTCGGTTCGTTTGGCCAGCGACACTTTCGTTTCGGCGACGCCGTTCGGTGCGAACCCACGGGATTGGGTTGAGGCCGCCAGCCGGGCGCGTCCCATCGGGAGTTCACTGGGTGTGGGAGCCGACCAGACTGTCGGATTGGCAGAGGCCTGATCGGCGAGCGAGAGCGAAGCGGTGTCGAGTCCCTTCACTGATGGGGCTACCGGAGCCACCGGCTTGTCGAATCGAGCGAGCGTTTCCGTCCGGGTCTCCGGGGCCAATCCAAAACGTGAGGCGAGGGCGGGGGTTTCCTTGGCACGATCCACCACCGTCACGGACGCAGGTGCCGCGGATTTATATGCGTCAGCGGGCGGAACAACTGCGGCAGCCGTGCCCGACGAAACTGCGGCGATCTTCTTTGCCTTGGACGCGAGGACCGGCGTGATGGCGAGTTCGGCTTTGGCCGATGCCATTTCCGTCGCGGTGCGGCCGGGTTGGTATCGAAGGAGACCGGATTCGGACTCTGGCGAGTTCGAAGGCGGGAACACCACCAGGAGACCGGTCACCAGAAAGGCGAGTCCGCCGGCCAGGAGGGCGCCTCCGCGCCATCCGAAACCGCGGAAGATCCAGATCGACCAAAAGGATTCTTCCGAATTCGATGCCGGTTGGGCAGAAGGTCGGGCGGGGCCGGATGGGTTGCTCGCTGGGGCAGCCGTCGGGACGGCGATGGATTGAACCACCGTCGCGTATTGTTCAGGTGCGAGACCGACCGCCGGCTCCGCGGCAAACGCCTCGGAGAGCGAGGTCATGGTGCGCCGGAGTGCGGTGACTTCCGCCGCGAGTTCAGGCGAGGCGGACAACGCCGTTTCAAGGGCGTCGATGGTGGCCGGGTCAAGTTCACCCAGCACGTAGGCGGTCAGTTCGGGGGAATCGGGAGAAAAGGTCATGGAAGTAAGGCGTGGAGGTTACGGGCGGTGCGACGCGACGGGCGGACAGGTCTCCAGATGCGCCATCCGCGTCCGGAGCGTCTTGAGGGCGGTGTGAAGGAGGAATCCGACGTTGCCGACGCTGAGCGAGGTGACGGCGGCGATTTCCTCGTAGCTCAACTGGCTCTGGAATTTGAGCCGGACAACCTCGCGCTGGTTGGCCGGGAGGAGCGAGAGCAGTTGCATGGCGACGGTGGTCTGGTCCCGGGTGTCGGTGGCGACATCGGGCGGCGGCCCGGAGTCGATGCTGTTTTCAAGTTCGGTTTCACTCAACGAGGTCATGCGATTGGATCTCCGCAGCACGTCGAGCGCCCGACGACGACACACCGTGAACAGCCAGGGTGCCAGGCGGCCGTCGAGCGCCGCAGGATCCTGACTGCAGAGACGCAGAAAGGTGTCCTGAACGATGTCTCGCGCCGTCTCCAGGTCTCCGGTGATGCCAAAGGCGTACCGGACCAGCGGCCCTTCGTAGCGGCGCAACGCCGATCGGATCCAGTCCGAGGCGTCAACCGGCGGGTTCAGTGTGTCGATGGGCTCCATACCGTGCTTCTGTGATAACGGGGCGGGGACGAACTTATTAGAATCTTTCGGCGGTCACGTCCGGGATCTGAAGCCATCGCACTGACCGCACCCGATCAAACGAACCTTGCCAACTGCAACCGGGGGGATTTATTTTGCAATTGATTTGCAACTCCACCCTTCCAGTCGAGCCCGGTTTTCCGGCTGGCGCGCCGTACTGGCAGGGTTGCTCTGCGTGTGGGTGGTGTTCTGCGGAACGGTGGCCCTCAATGAATCCTGGCACGACCGGCTCCACCAGGTGGTCGGAGATGCCCCCGCAGCGGAAGGCAGTTGCGCCATCGATTTGTTCGCCGCCGGCGGTATCACTCCGTTCCAAGCGCCGCCGGCATGGGTGATGGTTTGCTTGGGAACCGCGCTGCTCACGGTCCATCGCACGGTTCAATCCATTCCGTTTCGCCAGGTCGCCCGCGCCTTTCTGACCCGCGGACCGCCCCGCCCGTCCTGAGGCCGCGGACCGTTCGGTTCGCCTCCTTCCCGCACTTCCGGAGTCCGGCATCCACGACCGCATCGGGATCCCGACCCGTTCATCGCCACGGCAACCCCGTCGGCGTCCCGCCCTCGAAACCGCTGTTCCGCGTTTGCGGAATCGCCCGTCCCGAAGTCCGTCCGCAACCCCTTTCGCTTGTCCCGATGAACTCTGAAACCCGTTCTTTTCCAAATCTGTTTCCGCCAGTCTTGACCGCCGCCGCACTCGCACTTCCCTTCTCCGCCGCGCTCGCGCAATCCACCAACGGCACGGTGGTCATGGATAAAGCCACCGTCGTGGGCCACCTCGACGATGCCCGCGAGCAGATCGTCCCCAGCCTCGGTGCCAGCGCCTATCTCGTCAGTGCCGAACGGATCGGCGACCAGGTGCAGGGTGCCAACAGCGCCTTCAACCAGGTGCTCCTGCGAACGCCCGGGATGGCCCAGGATTCCTACGGTCAGGTCCATCTCCGCGGCGAACACGCGAATCTCCAATACCGGATCAACGACGTGCTCCTGCCCGAGGGCATCAGCGGATTCGGCCAGGAATTGGACACTCGCTTTGTCGATCAACTGCAGATCATCACCGGAACGCTTCCCGCCCAATACGGATTCCGAACGGCGGGGGTGGTCGACATCCACACCCGGAGCGGGGCCTTCCTTCACGGCGGTGAAGTCGGAATCTACGGCGGATCACACGAGACGTTGAAGCCCAGCTTTGAGCTCGGCGGCTCGTCTGGTTCGGTGAACTACTATTTCACCGGCAGCTATACCCACACCGGTCTTGGATTGGAGAATCCCACCGCCGACACAACCGCACTCCACGATCGTTCGGACCAGTACCGCGGCTTCGGCTACCTCTCGCGGGTGCTCGACGACACCAGCCGCCTCAGCCTCTTTTTCGCCGTTTCCCAAAGCGACTTTCAGATTCCCAATCGCCCCGGGCAGCCGGCGGGGACGGATTCCGCCGGAAACCCGTTCCCGCTCGGCGGCGTGATCATCGACTCGGCGCGGCTCGATGAAACTCAATCCGAGCGCAACGCCTACGCCGTGCTCGCGTATCAGAAGACGGCCGAGAAGCTGGACTTTCAGGTCGCCGGCTTTGTTCGCGGCAGCGGGGTCCTCTTCAAACCCGATCGAACCGGTGACCTGTTTTTCGACGGGGTTGCGAGCCGGGTGGATCGTCGGATCGCCTCGACCGGATTGGAGGCCAATGCTCGGTTCGAACTGACCGATCAACACATCCTGCGCGCGGGAGCGACGGTGATCGGCGAACAGGCGGCGGTCGATACGACCACTTCGGTCTTCGCGATCGATTCCGTCGGTGCGGCGTTCGGCAGCCCGTTCGACATCCAGGATTCCCACCGCAAGACCGGGCTGTTGGGCGGTGTCTATCTTCAGGACGAGTGGCGCATCAGCCGGACGGTCACGCTCAACTTCGGCGGGCGGTTCGACGCCGTCGCCGCGTACTCCGACGAGACCCAACTCAGTCCCCGCGCCAATCTGGTCTGGCAGGCCAATCCCGAAACAACCCTCCACGCGGGCTATGCGCGAACCTTCACCCCGCCGCCGCTCGAATTGGTGCAGGCCGGGACATTGGGCGCGTTTGCCGGCACCTCCAATGCCTCTGAAGTCACCCAATCATCGCCGGTGCGTTCGGAACGCATGCACTATTTCGATATCGGAATCACTCGGCAGATCACCCGCGAGCTTTCGGCCGGTGTGGACGCGTACTACAAGACCGCCCGGCACCAACTCGACGACGGGTTCTTCGGACAGACGCTGATTCCGTCGCCGTTCAACTATCAACAGGGCCGGATCTACGGCGTGGAATGGACGGCCAGCTTCAATCGGGGTGGATTCTCCAGCTACGCCAATGTGGCGTGGTCCAAGGCGGAGGGGCGCACCGTTGACTCCGGGGAATTCCTCTTCAGCCAAAGTGATCTCAATGCGCTTCGCGATCATTGGGTTGGGCTCGACCACGATCAACGGGTCACCGGCTCCTTCGGCGCGGCCTACGGATGGAACCGCACCCGGATCTTTGCCGATGCGCTCTACGGAAGTGGTCTCCGCCGGGATCTCGAACTCGCCGGCGGCTTCACACTGCCCAACGGCGGCAGTGTTCCGGCCTATTTCACGGTGAACCTCGGGGTGGAGCAGCGCTTCGATCTCCAATCACACCGACTTCTCAAGCTGCGGCTGGAGCTCGTCAACCTGACCGACAACAGCTACGTCCTGCGCGATGGCAGCGGCATCGGCGTCAATGCCCCTCAATACGGCGCGCGCTTCGGCGTCTTCGGATCGGCCGGCGTTCAATTCTAGGAGCACCTCATCGTCCTTCGAAGGCGTTGGTGATGATTCGCAGCTCGCGAACTTCACCGCCCGCGAGAAGGACTTCCGCCACGTCAAACCGCCATTTCACCCGCGGATCCTCCAGGCGCCTCAGATAGTCGGCCGCGGTCAGGGAGAGGCGATGCTGTTTCGCCGCATCCACCGCCGCCGCCGGTCGCCCCCATTCCTCGGACGAACGGGTTTTCACCTCCACGAACACCAGGCAATCGGCGTCGCGAAAGATCAGGTCGATCTCGCCGTGGGCGCAGCGGTAGTTGGAAGTGAGATAGCGAAATCCGCGCGAGCGCAATTCGCGGGCCGTCGCTGCCTCGCCCAGGCGACCCCGCCGCAGGTGTTCGGGTTCCTTTTTCTGACGCCCTGCCCAGGGTCGAACGGCCCGGGTGATCCAACGCCATAACTTCATGATAAAAACAACTCCGGTTCGGGTCGGCGAAGTGGCGCAAAACTCCGGCGATGAATCGGGCACGGCCCCAACCGGGCAACGGCGGCGAGATGTTCCGGTGTGGGATAGCCCTTGTGGCGGGCAAATCCATATTCGGGCCAGCGCAGGTCCGCCGCGATCATCCCGCGATCACGCGTCACCTTCGCCATCACGCTGGCGGCGGCGATCGAGTAACTCAACGCGTCTCCCTTCACGAGGGCGGTGTGGGGCAAACGCATCGATTTCACCGGCAGGCCGTCGACCAGGACGTGGTCGGGTATGACGTCCAATCCGGCCAGCGCGAGATTCATGGCCCGATGGGTCGCCCGCAGAATATTGAGGGAATCGATTTCAGCGGGAGGGGCTTCAGCCACGCAGAACCGGACGTCGGGATGCACCCGCAACCGTTCAAAGTACGCTTCACGCTGCGATTCGGTGAGTTGTTTGGAATCGTTCAACTCCTGGAATTCCACCGGAATCCCGTTGCGAATCCATTCGACGGAAAAAACGACCGCCGCCGCGACAACCGGCCCGGCCAGCGGGCCGCGGCCGGCTTCATCCACGCCTGCGATGCGGGCCATGCCGCGATGCAGCAGCTCACGTTCATAGACGAAACGATCGACTCCGGTCCGAATCACGTCGTCACCGTCATCCCGCAACCCGGCCCAACGCAACCTCCAACCGGGAATGAAATCCCAGAACCAACGGTCGACGGATCGACATCCACCGCTCACCACGGCCGGTTGACGGCGTTGGGCTCGCCTCGGTCTGCGTTCCGACTATCGTCACGGCATGACCGATTGCCACGACATCGCCGTGATTGGATCCGCGTTTGGCGGCTCCCTCATCGCGATGATCGCCCGCCGGCTGGGACGATCGGTGGTGTTGATTGAGCGTGGACATCATCCGCGATTCGCCATTGGTGAATCGACCACGCCGCTTTCCAATCTGCTGCTGGAATCGTTGTCCGTCCGTCACCAACTCCCGCGGCTGCCAGCGCTCTGCAAATGGGGAAGCTGGCAACGGGAACATCGGGAGCTGGCGGCCGGACTGAAGCGGGGATTCACCTTTCTCCACCATCAGTTCGACGAAGAAGGCGGCGCGGAGCCGCGCCCGCTCCGTGAATTGCTGGTGGCCGCCAGTCCAACCGATGCCATCGCCGACACTCATTGGTATCGGCCGGACGTCGATCACTTCTTCCAGCGCGAAGCCGTGGCGACCGGCGTGGAATATCACGACAACGTCGAACTCGGATCCGTGGATTTCTCCCCACCCACCGTCCGGTTGTCGGGAACCCGGCAGGGCGAACCCTTGTCCTTCGAAGCGAGGTTTGTGATCGATGCCAGCGGTCCGCGCGGATTCCTCCACAAACAATTCGGATTTCAGGAGGCGGAGATTCCAGGTGTTGCGCCGTCCCAGGCGTTGTTCAGCCATTTCACCGGAGTCCGTCGTTGGGACGAACTCACACCTTCCGAACCGGGAATCCCCTTCGCTCCGGACGACGCCGCCCTGCATCACGTGTTTCCTGGAGGCTGGATGTGGGTTCTTCGTTTCAACAATGGCATCACGAGTGCGGGCGTTTCGGTGCTCCCGGATCTGGCCACTGAACTTCGACTGTCGGACGGTAAGCCCGCGTGGGATCGCATCCTCCAACGCCTGCCCGCCGTCGCCCGGCAATTCAAGGAGGCGCGCGCGATCCGTGAATTCACCCACCTGCCCCGGATGCCGTTTCACAGCCAGATTATCCCGGGCGATCGATGGGCTCTGCTGCCTTCCGCAGCGGGATTTGTGGACCCGCTACTCTCGACCGGATTCACGCTGACCCTGCTGGGCATCGAACGGCTGGCGACGTTGCTGGCGAAGCCGGGATTCCCAGGTCGCGAGGAATTGGCCGTTTTCGCATTGGAAACCGATCGCGATCTTCTGGCGGCCGGTCGGATGATCGGAGCGCTTCAGTCGCACTACGGCCGTCCCGAAGAGTTCTCGCACCTGCTCATGTTGTATTTTGCTGCCGCCAGTTTTTCCGAAACCGCGCGGCGTCTCGGAAGGCCGCATCTCGCCCCCGGTTTTTTGTTACGCGGTCATCCGGAGTTCGGTCCGGCGAGTGCGAGCCTGTTGCACGAGGCGACCCAATTCCCCGAGGTCGCCGTCACCGCTGCGTTCTTGAAACGGATCCAAGAGGCGGTGGAACCGGTGGACGTGGGCGGGTGGTTCAACGCCGGCCGGACTCGATGGCATCCGGTGGAAACCGGTCCTCTATTCCAGGCGGCGCGCCGCTTGGAATCGACGGAGGACGAGATTGATGAACTTCTGGCCCGGGCAGGTTTTCCGGAGGCGCTCCGGAAACGTGGTTCAGGCCCCTGATCGACGTTCGAAATCCGGCCGGAGTCCCGGCTTCAGCCGGTTGGGGTACGCCGGCGGAAGGATTTACCCGCTTCACCAAAACACCCGCGTAGCCGCCTGAAGGCGGGACTCAGAGTCGGCTCTCAGTTCCCCGAAGGCGTGCCGAGAAAGGTGGGTCCGACTTTGGAATCGGCCGCAGGCGCCGACGATGGAGCATTGGTGCCGGTCCGTGGCCGGTGCGGCATGCGTTGGCGGAGCAGATCTTCAAAACGAATCCGCAGTTCGGGACTCAGTTCAGCGTTCACCTTGGCGCGCAGTTGTTCCAACTCGGACCGGGCAGCGGGTGCCAGCGGTTCCCACAGCTTTTGAAAACGATCGTGACTCTCCTTGATCAAACCTTCGATGCGGGTCTTTTGCTCCGGCGGCAATTCCAACCTTCCAATGACGCGACGAATCATCTCGAAACGCTGCCACATCACCAGCGGCACCGAACCCCGGCGGTCCATCTCCACCCGGCGTGCCTGACTCATCTCGCGGGCCTTCACAACCGTCCCGGTCGCCACACCCGCGGCGAAGATCACGACCGTTGTGACGATGAGCTTCCAGTTTCTCACCACAGATCCATTGATGAATCCCCCTGGGCGACAGAGGCCGCATCGAGATCCGCGGAAAACGTTTCCATGGAGTCAGCCCAATCGGGGGAGGATGCCGGCTGCGAAACATGGACCGCGAGTGCCACCGCAAAAACGCCAACACTCGACACCGCCGCCCGCCAAAACCCGCGGGTCCAATCGGCAAGAAGATCCACCGCGGCTGAGGCTTCCCGAACCCGCGCCATGACCCGCGTCTCAAAGCCAAACGGCACGGAGTCGGACGGCGGGTTCCGACGCGCCGAGGCCATCAGCGTGGATTGAAGTTGGTTGAGGTTCATGCCTGAAAAACCTGACGGAGCCGTCCGGGACGGGGTTACAGATACTTCTCCCAGGAAATTCTTTGGAGGATTTTCTTCATCTCGGCCCGTGCGCGAAATGCCCGCACCTTGACCAGTGGAATGGACCAACCGGTGATTTCAGCGATCTCTTTGACACTGCGATCCTCGATTTCCAACAAGGTGATGATCAGCCGGGCCGCGGGTGACAATTTGTCCAACACCTTCTGCACAAGCGCTCTGGCCGCATCGGCATCCGGGTGGGTGGAGTCCGGTGCCGTGGCAAACTGCTCCAGCCATCCCGACTCGTCCTCGCTCAGATCGGTGACCGAGTGTTCCCGGTTTTTCTGGTGGTGCCGCAACGCATCGTAGCAGGTGCGGACGGCAAGACGCATCAACCAGTGCTCGAAAGGTGCTTCTCCACGCCAGGAAGAGAGCTTGGAAAACGCCTTGAGAAACACCTCCTGGACGATGTCCTGAATCTCGTCCTCCCGACGGGCGTAGCGTCGCGCGGTGGCGAACAGCCGCGATTGGTACCGCTGAACGAGCTCGGCGAATCGCTCGGTATCACCGCCGCAGACTGCGGCGACAATTTCGGCATCACTAGGCTCAGGATTCACTGTGTTCGACTGTCCCACAGTCGGCGGCAGACGGAAAGTGTGCGCCGGAATCGCAGAGAACCTGGCGTCCACCCGCGCGGGCAAACTCCGGGAATCGAACGCTTCTGAAACATCGGTGAAATCCTGCATTTCAGAGGGGCTCCCAGGAATCCAAAAGGGCCGCCGCTTGGGAGCGGACGGCCCTCGGCTTGAAGCACGATTCCAATTACTTGGTGTCGGACTTGGAATCCGTTTGGGTGTCGGTCTTGGCCGCCGCCGCTTTGTGGCTTCGGCTCGTGGCCTTGCCCGCGGTTTCACTCGATCGCTTTTCGAGGCGGGCCAGTTGCTGGGTTTCCTTCTCAGTCAACTTGCCGGAAGCCTTCTTGGCGTGCAGTTCCTTGAGCCGGGCGTCGGCATGCGCCTTGCGCTCCTCGGGCGTGAGTTTCTTATGCTCGGCAGTCGCCGCCGTGTGGGCCTTCTTCGCCGCGGGCGCGACGGCGGGCGCTGCGGGAGCAGGCGCAGTCGCCGGTTCTTCCGCTCGGGTGATCAGGGCGCTCCCGGCCAGAAGACCGGAGACAAGGCAGTAACGAATGATGTTTTTCATGGCAGTGCGTGTGTGGTGCAGCAGGGCTGCTTCAGCATCCTCATGAGGACGCAGAGTGGTTGTGTTTTGTTCAGTGATCCGGCGGATCTCCTCGATCCGCCACGCCTCCATGGACGCAGGGAATCGAAACACGGTTACAGCCTCGCCGATGGATTTCATTGAACAAAAACACAAGATTCGAAGGCACACCCCATGGGCAAATAGCGTTCCATTTCGTCGCCCGTCGAACTTCTTGTCCCGGCCGAAACCAATGCTAGCGTCGCATCGTGAACGGTTTCCGAATTCTTCTTTGCTGCGGATTGATCGCCTGCGCTCGCGCCGCCGAACCCGCGCCGGCGACCGCTGCCAGGTCGCTGACTCCTCCGGCTGCGCCCAGTCCAACTACCTCTTCGCGCGCCACCGAAATCGGCGGTTCGACCAACGCCGCCCCTGCTCTGACGGATCCGTTGGAGCAGGAATTCCAGAAGCTCCTCAAGCTCGACGATGAAGCGCACGAGGCCGCCCAGGCCATTGTCGATCAGGCGGCCGCCAGTCCCGATCCGCTGACCGCTCCCCTGCCGCTCACCACCCGGGGACGGATCGATCAACGTCTCAAGCCGGTGCGCGAGGCGTATGAGGAATTCCTCAATCATCATCCGGGACATGCCCGGGCGCGAATGGCGTTCGCCAGTTTTCTCAACGACACGGGAAACGAGGCGGAAGCCACGGAGCACTACGAGAAGGCCCGGGCGTTGAACCCGACGGATCCCGCGGTGTGGAACAATCTGGCCAACATCTTCGCGCATTCCGGTCCGATCGAAAAAGCCTTTCCGTACTACGAGGAAGCCATCCGGTTGAATCCGAAGGAATCGCTGTACCAGCACAATTTCGGCACCCTGATCTTCCTCTTCCGCAAGGACGCCGCGCGCTATTTCAAGTGCGACGAACCGGCGGTGTTTGCCCGAGCGCTGGACCTGTACGCCCGCGCCCTGGCGTTGGATCCGCAGAATTTCCAACTCGCGTCGGATGTCGCGCAAACGTTCTACGGCATTCCGCCGACACCGGGAAAAGCGCCGGAGGAAGCCAGGGCCGAAGAGATCCGGCTGGTCGATACCGCCCTCAAATCCTGGACCAACGCCTTCAGTCTCGCGTCGGAACATTCCGAGCAGGAAGGAATCCTGCTGCACTTCGCTCGATGGAACATCCGGGCCGGCCAGTTCGACGCCGCGCGAACAAACCTTTCCGGCGTGACCAACGTCGCCTACTTGCAGGTCAAGCAACGCCTGGAGCGGAATCTCGCGGAGAAGCAATCGCCGCCTGCCAAGCCGGTTGAAGTGAAACAGTAGAATGGCGGCGATGGTCGCGGCAGCGTCTTGGACTGCGCGCGGTGCAGTAGAAAGGAGCCGCCGCTTGGGCGGGCAGGTGCGAACTTCAGCCAGGCGTGGTGAATGGATCCGCAGGTTGCGAATCGGAGCCCCGCGCCACAGCGGTGTCGACGCTT
>CAIVQB010000014.1 GCA_903907925.1 uncultured Verrucomicrobiota bacterium | reverse complement strand
GAAGAGAACCAGGGTGACCACGGCAGACGGGAGCAAGTTACCGTTGCTGCCTTCCGGCCCTGGCGGGGTTCACAAGTCCACGTTCCATGGGCCCTGGCGGCGCGGAATGTGGGCGGCGGAATCCCCGGGGGCAAGCTGGGATTTTCGGAACCCCCGCCACACCTCCCGGCGGGGACCCTCTTTTCGTTGGTTTTCCTGCGCAACTTTTTTCCCTCGGGCGAGTTCAACAGGGCGTCGCCACCGCGATATTCATGGGCCATACGCCACTCCAGAGCATCTTGGAACGAGCCGGACTCGCCACCGCGACCCAGTTCGCCGATTGGAATTCCGCCTGGCGGAAAATGAACGAAGACCGGGCCGAAGGTTCGGCCGGCGGTCAGTTGGCGTTCTTCGCCCGGGAAGGCGGGCTTTCCGAGGAACAATTCCTCCAAAAACTGGCCGCGGCGATGGACTGGCCCTATGTCGAGTTGCCCCGCCTCACGCTGTCGCCCGAGGTCCGCAAGCGCATTTCAACGAAGGTAGCCTTCCAGTTCTCCCTGGTTCCGATTCTGGCGGACGACGCCGGCCTGCAGATCGCCACCCACGATCCGTTCGATCCAGCGATGCAGTCCGCGGTGGCGTTCGACGCCCGTGGACCGGTCCGGTTCGCGCTCGCCACCCGTTCGGAAATCGAGAAGGCGCTGAAGAAATACTACGGCGTCGGCGCGGAAACGCTGGACGAGATGTCCGAGGATGAACCGTTGGATCTGGAGATTGCGGTCGACCGCGAAATCACCGGCGACGATCAGGACGCCAGCGTCATCAAGTTCGTCAACCAGGTGATATGGGAGGCGTTCAAGGATCGGGCGACGGACATTCATTTCGAGCCGTCCGAGGATGAATTGCGCATCCGGTATCGCATTGACGGCATCCTGCATCAAACGCCGCTGCCGCCGCAGATCAAGCGCTACCAGGCGGCCCTGATCTCCCGCATCAAGGTGATGAGCGGGATGAACATCGCCGAAAAACGCCTCCCGCAGGACGGCCGCATCAATGTCCGCATCAAGGGCGAGGAAATCGACATTCGCGTCTCGACGGTGCCCACAGTTTGGGGCGAGTCCGTTTCTCTGCGATTGTTGACCCGCGGTAAGATTTTCTTCGGTCTCGACCGGTTGGGGTTTGCGCCGGACGAGGAGAACGCCATCCGTGACATCATCGTCAAGCCGCACGGCATCTTCCTGGTCACCGGCCCGACCGGTTCCGGAAAATCGACCACGCTCTACGCCTTCCTTTCGACGATCAACTCGGTGACCAAGCGGATCATCACCATCGAGGAACCGGTCGAATACGAATTGAAGGGGATCAACCAGATCCCGGTGCGCTCGGACATTGGACTGACCTTCGCCATGGGGCTTCGGCATATCCTCCGTCAGGATCCGAACGTCATCATGGTGGGCGAAATCCGCGATCTGGAGACCGCCGAAATTGGCATCCGCGCCGCACTCACCGGCCATTTGGTGTTCAGTACGTTGCATACGAACGACGCCCCCAGCGCTTTTACCCGTCTCATCGACATGGGCATCGAGCCGTTCCTGGTCGCCTCCTCGCTGGAGGCGGTCATGGCGCAACGCCTGGTCCGCGTGATCTGTCCGCATTGCAAGGCGCCGCAGAATTTGGACCGCGGGTATCTGTTGAAATGCGGATTCCCCGAGGCGGAGATCGACACCACGACCTTCTGGAAGGGCACCGGCTGTGAGGAATGCCGGCAGCTCGGGTATCAGGGCCGCACGGGCATCCACGAATTGCTGCTGGTCAATGAGGCCATCCGACCGCTGGTGATGAACCGTGCGGCGGCGTCCACCATCGCGATGGCCGCGCGCGCCCAGGGAATGCGGACCCTTCGTGACGACGGCTGGCGCAAGGTGCGTGCCGGTGTCACCACGGTGGAGGAAGTGCTGCGGGTGACGCAGAACGAGGAACACGTCCGCAGCCTGGTGGAGGAGAAGGTCCCGGTGAAATGAAGACCTCGTCCCCCCGTTTTCAAAGCTGCAACGTGTTCGCCCTTTCCGGAGCGAATCGGAAGGTGTGGCGTTTCCAGATCAAGGCGGGCGAACCGGTTCCGACCGAGGTCCTCGTGTTGGGACCTGGAAAACCCCTGCCGCCGGGCCTGACCGCAGGCGATTGGCGCCGGTTGCTGCAACCCCGCTTGAACCTGGCGTGGTTGCCGGCGGATTCGGTTTTCGTGCGGGCTGTCGAATTGCCCGCGGCGACTCCGGAAGAGATTCCCGAGATGATTGAGTTCCAGCTCGAACGCCTGTCGCCCCTGCCGCCCGCGCAGGTTGTGTGGACGGTCGAAGCCGTGGAAGGCGTTGAGGGCGGTACTCCGGGTTCGATCACCGCGTGGGTGACTCTCGCCTCCCGGACTGCGGTTGAGGAATGGCTGGCCCGGCTCGAACAGGAGGGTTATGTCGCGGACCAACTGGATCTGCCCTTGTTGCGGGAGTTGCGCGCCTGCCGTCCGCTCGGCGATGGACTCTGGTTGCTGGTCGAGGAAACTCCGACCGGCCGGGTGGTTTTGGTTGCTTGGTTTTTGGAGGGACGCTGGCGGGAGATTGGTCTGATCCGACTCGCCGAGGGTGCTGCGGGCGCGACTCAACTGGTGGATGAACTCACCCGGAACGCCTGGGCCGGCGAGTTTGGTGGATGGTTGAAGGCATTGCCGCCGGTGACCGTCCAGGCCGACTCCGTCGTCGCCGCCGATCTGGAACCAGCGCTTCAGAACTGGTCCGGACAGGCCGTCCGCACCGAGCCCCGGGTGGATGAGGCGCGCGTCGCCGAGGCGGCCGCCCGTTACCATCTCCGTTCCACCGGCCGCTCGCTGATTCCCACGGACGTCGCGCAACGGCGGCGCAACGAGTTCATTGATTCCCTGTGGATCCGTTCCCTCGGGGTGGCCGCGGTGGTCTATCTCGCGTTTGTCTTCTGCTTCATGGTGGCCCTCAAGGTTCAGGAATACCGCCTTGATTCCGTGAGGGACGCCGGGAACGCCATTGCCCAGACGTACACCAATTCCCTCCAGCTCAAGGCCCAGATCGGCATCCTGCAGGATCAGGTGGCCCTCCGGTTCGCGGCGTTGGACGCCTGGCGTGCGGCAGTCGAAGCCCTGCCGGAAACCCTCACCCTGGCACAACTGGATTTCACCCGCGGCCGGGCGTTGGAACTGGCTGGAACGGTCTCCGCCGACAACACCGCGGAGGTCACCCGTTTCAATTCCCAGCTCAAGACGATTGAAGCCAACGGCCAGTTGCTGTTCGCACGGGTTGATCCCGCCACCTTCTTCCCGGCGCAAGGGCCCGGCGGATCGGTCCGCTGGAGCTTCAAGGCCGAACTCAAACGCGCCGAAACGCCATGAGCCAGCCTTCGCAACCGTCCCCGTCCCCCGCCGTTTCACCGCGGAGTGGTGGTGCCCTCATGGGTTGGCTCGATCGTCTCAATCTCGAACCGCAGGAGCGGCGCATGGTTCTCGGGGGATTGGTGATTGTGGCGCTCGTCCTCAACTACTGGATCGTCTGGCCGTATTTCGGTGAGTGGTCGAAGCTGACCGTTGAACTCGAGAAGGCCGAGCGGCGGCGGGCGTTGTTTGCCACTGAAAACGGCAAGAAGCCGGTTCTCGATCGCCAGATGAAGGAGCTTCAGCGCACCGGCGCGGGCGGAGTTCTTGAGGAGGAGCAGGCCAACCGCGTGCAGTCTTCCATTTACACCGAAGCCGCCACCCGTGGCGTCAGCGTCCTGCGCTTGACCCCCAACCGGACCCTGGGACAAACCAACGCCTTCTTCGATGAAGTGGCCATGACCGTGGACGTGCTGGCCAACGAGGGCGAGTT
>CAIVQB010000013.1 GCA_903907925.1 uncultured Verrucomicrobiota bacterium | reverse complement strand
GTGGCAGAGCGAAGCGTCGACACCGCTGTGGAGCCCGGGAGTCACAAAACACCGCCGGTGCACCGCTTGCCCGGAATTCAAGCGGAACTCCCAACGTCGTTCTTCAGCGTCACGGATAACGCGCCGGGATACTTCTGCACCCCGGATTCGCGCTGCCGGTTCCAAAGCGGCGTGGCGCTCCGCTTCCCGCCGCACTCCAAAGGCAGCGCGACGGTCTTGGGTTTCCACAGTACCCGTCCGACAATCAGAAGGGGCCGGATTCTCCCATTGCATCGCAGACGGGTCTGGAATCAGTTTCGTCCTGTTCCCATGAAATCCGCTTTTCTTGCCGTCCTGGCGTTGCTGGCATTCAGGCTCTCGGCTGTTCCACCCGAACCGAAATTCCGCGCCGTCACCATCGATACCAATGTCGCCATTGGCTACGGACTGGCGATCGCTGATGTCGACGGGGACAAGCGGCCGGACATCATCCTGTGCGACAAGGATCAGATCGCCTGGTACCGCAATCCTGGCTGGGAGAAATTCATCATCGCCCGGAAGCTCACTCCTCTCGACCACGTCTGTGTGGCGGCGGCGGACATCGATGGCGATGGCAAGGCGGAGATCGCCGTCGGGGCCGGCTGGAATCCGGGCGACACCGAGAACTCGGGGGCGCTGTTCTATTTGATCCCGCCTGCGGATCGCACCCAGCCCTGGACGCCGGTGGAGCTGCCCCATCAACCCACCGTTCATCGCATCCGCTGGGTGCGCGACTGGCAGAACCACATGACGCTGGTCAGCGTGCCACTCCATGGCCGGGGAAATAATCCCGGCAAGGGCGAAGGGGTGGGAGTGAAGATTCAGCGCTACACGCCACCGGCGGATCCGCGCGGGGAATGGAAGATCGAGGTGTTGAACGAGGAGTTCCACAAGACCCACAACTTCGATCCGGTTCAATGGGACACCGATCCCGCCCAGGAGCTGTTGGTGGCGGCGAAGGAGGGCGTGTTCGTGCTGAACTGGTCTCAGGAGAAGAACGGCTACTTCTCGGAAGCGGTCGGTTCGGACGAAAACGGCGGATGCGGCGAGGTGCGGCTGGGTTCACTCGGCGGTGGGCGGCGCATGGTGGCGGCGGTGTCGCCGATGCATGGCAATCAGGTGGTTGTTTTCACGCCACGACCGGCGGGAGAGAAGGGGTTGTGGAACCGCCAGGTCCTCGATGAAAGCCTCGTTGATGGACATGCTCTTGCGTGCGCGGATTTCCTCGGAACAGGGCAAGACCAGATTGTTGTCGGCTGGCGCGCGATGGGGAAACCCCGTTCGGTCAAGGTGGGTCTCAAACTGTTCACCCCGCTGGATCCGGAGGGCCGGACCTGGCGCACCAGTGTCGTCGATGACGACACCATGGCCTGCGAGGATTTGCAGACAGCGGATCTGAATGGAGATGGACGGCCCGACATCATCGCCGCCGGTCGCGGCACCCACAATCTCAAGATCTGGTTCAACGAAACCCGCTGAAGCGGTCGGGTTCCGGCTCGTCAACCCCGGGACTCCATCCGCAGACTCCCTCTGGCGTGAAGAACATCGTTTACTTCGATTTGGAAACCCAGAAATCGGCTGAGGAAGTCGGGGGCTGGGACAAGATTCGCGACATGAAGATGAGCCTCGGGGTCACGTACTCGACCGTCCGCGGGGGCTACCGGATCTATCCCGAACGCGAGGTGAACGAACTGCTGCGGGAACTCCAGCGGGCCGACCTGGTGGTCGGATTCAATCATCTGCGGTTCGACTACGAGGTGCTCCACGGCTACACGGTGATGGATCTCACCCAGCTTCCCACGCTGGACATGCTGGTGGTGCTCCGGGAGAAGCTGGGTCATCGACTGGGATTGGATTCAATTGCCGAGGCGACGTTTGGCCTCAACAAGACGGGCGAGGGGATGCAGGCCTTGGAATGGTTCAAGGAGGGAAAGATGGCCGAAATCGCCGAGTACTGCTGCTTCGACGTGAAGATCACCAAGATGGTCCATGAATTCGGCGCCCGGAATCGGCAGTTGTTCTACAAGAACCGGTTTGGCGCGACGCTGAGCGTGGCCGTGGACTGGCCGGCGGTGGCCTGATTTCGTGCGGCCCGGGGTTTCGGGATCCGGCAAATCGGGTGGATCTTCGGGCAAACGCGGTGGAGCCAGAGCGCGTCGGCGGGCGGAGGCTTGCCGTGACGCAGCGGAACCTGCCCACCTCCATGAACTCGCATTCCATACATTCCGTGTTTCACCCGACGGATTTTTCCGACGGCGACGAGGCCGCCTTTGTGCATGCCGTCCGAATCGCCCTCTCAGCCCGGTGCAGTCTGGAGTTGATGCACGTCGGCCCGGAAGGCGAGGAGACCCATTGGTCGGAGTTTCCGAGCATCCGCGGACGGCTCGCGCAGTGGGGTGTGGTTGCGGCCAGCGCCGGCGTTGCTGAGGTGATGCAAACCGGCCTGCGCCCGTTGAAGATTCGGCGTCACGGCAATCATCCCGCTGAGGAGATCGCTGCCCACGTGGAAAAGGAGGAGCCGGATCTGGTGGTGCTGGCGACCCATCAGCGGCATGGGATTTCGAAAACGTTGAACCCGTCGAATGCGGTCCGGGTGGCCCGCGCCAGTCGGAGTCAGACCTTGTTCGTGCCGCGCGGTGTTCCGGGATTTGTCGATGCGGCGACCGGCCGGGTGCGGTTGCTCCAGATTCTGGTTCCTGTCGATCATCACCCGCTGGCCCGGGCGGCGGTGGATGCGGCGACCGGTTTGGTCGGTACACTCGGGTGCCAAGGCGTCCATTGGGTGGGATTGCACATCGGTGGTTCGGGTCGGTTTCCGCGGGTCAGTCTTCCATCGGGCCCGGGGTGGAGTTCCGAGTTCAAGACGTGGGATGGCCCGGTGGTGGAGCGGATCCTCGAAACCGCGGCGGCCGTTGACGCCGGATTGATCGTGATGGCGACGGCCGGACACCACGGATTTCTGGACGCCTTGCGGGGCAGCACGACGGAACGGGTGCTGCAGGATTGTCGCTGCCCACTGCTGGCGGTGAACGCGCGCCGCGCGGCCGGATGCCTGAGAGTCTGTCTGAAAATGAGGAAGGGTCCTGTTGTCGAGGAAAAGGCTGGATGGCGAGGCGCGACGAGGGAGCAGCCCTTTTTGGGCTGTGACCGAGGAGCAACGAAGCCAGCCGGCCTTTTCCTCGACAACCCTCCGGGCGGCAGTGCTTTTGTCTTCT
>CAIVQB010000012.1 GCA_903907925.1 uncultured Verrucomicrobiota bacterium | reverse complement strand
CCGGCCGACGAAACGCCCTGGGCCTCCGGTGCGCTGCGCGGAAGTCCGGACGACGGCGAGGAACCCGCCCAAAGTCCGTGGCAGAATGGAATCAGGAGGCAGGCGAGAAACAACCGGGCGGACGGGTGACGCTTCATGGTGGAGGGAACAGATGCTGAATCAACGGGCGGTCTTCTGCAACCTCGGGACCGCGCTCGCTTTCAACTTTCCGCCCTCCGCCCGTCGTGCCAGCGTCATTCCCGTGGCTTCCTTCCTGCGCTGTTTCTCCGCCTGGCTTGGTCTGAGTCTCGCCTCCCTGGCATTCTCTCAATCCCCCACTTCTCCACCGCCCAAAACAGAGCGTCACCCGGTCACCGACGCTTATCACGGTGTCCAGGTGACCACCGACTATCGATGGCTGGAAGAGGCCAAATCCGCCGCGGTGGTTGAATGGACCCGGCAACAAAACGGCTACACCCGAACCTACCTGGATCGGCTTCCCGCCCGCGCCGCGGTGCATCAGCGCCTTCAGGAACTGAGCGCCGCCACCTCGCCCGCGTATCTTCAGGTGAAAGCCGCCGGCGGCCGGGTGTTCGCACTCAAGCGCCAGCCGCCGTTGGAACAACCACTCCTCGTGTCCCTCACCTCACCGGACGTCGCGGCATCGGAAAAAGTGCTGCTCGATCCCAACACCGCCGATTCCAAGGGCACGATCGCCATCGAGGGATTCTATCCATCGCCGGACGGAACGCGGGTGGCGGTGGTCCAAACGATCGGTGGCAGCGAGCAGGGCGATCTCTCGGTGATTGATTCGGCAACCGGTCGGCCGTTGTCCGACCGCATCGTGCGCGTGGCCTTCGCCACCGGCGGCGGCAGCGTGGCGTGGGAGGCCGACGGACGCGGTTTCTACTACACACGTTATCCCCGGGTCGGCGAACGACCTGCCGAGGATCTGAGTTTCTACGAGCAGCTCTACCTTCATCGCCTGGGCTCCACCGAAACGACAGACACCTACGTTCTTGGAAAAGAGTTTCCGCGAATCGGCGAAGTGTTTCCCGCGGTGAGTTCCAGCGGCCGTTACCTGCTGGTGACGGTCCAAAACGGCGACGGAGGTGACTTCGCCCATTGGCTGCGCGGACCCGATCTTCAATGGCGTCAGCTCACCCAATTTCCGGACGGCGTCAAGATGATGGCGTTCGGACCCAACGATCAGCTTTACGTCTTCTCCAAGCACGCCGCACCGCGCGGAAAGATTCTCCGGATGCCGGCGGCAAACCCGGTCCTGTCAGAGGCAAAGGTGATCGTGCCCGAAAGCGAGGCGGTCATCACCGGATATGACTGGCAGGGTCTCGACATCGTTCCGAGCTACGTGCTCACCCGTTCGGCGTTGTTTGTTGTGGATGTTCTGGGCGGGCCCTCCCAAATCCGGGCCTTCGATCTCGATGGAAAACCGCTCCGCCCGGTCCCGCTGATTCCAGTGTCCGCCGTGCACGGGGTCACTCCGTTCGGTAACGACAGCATCCTGTTTTCGAACGGATCGTTCATCGAACCCGCCGGCTGGTATCGCTTCGATTCCAAGTCCGGTCAGAGCCAACGCACCGCGCTGATGGAACGAGCCTCCGTCGAATTCGCCGATGCCGAGGTGGTGCGCGAATTCGCGGTGTCCAAGGACGGAACCCGGGTGCCCCTCAATATCATTCGCCGGAAAGGCACCCGTTTGAATGGAAAAAACCCAACCCTGTTGACCGGCTATGGCGGCTACGGAATCAACATCAGCCCGAAGTTTCTCGGAGCGGATGGACGCCTCTGGCTCGATCAAGGCGGGGTATACGTGGTCGCCAATCTGCGAGGTGGTGGTGAATTCGGCGAGGCGTGGCATACCTCGGGATACCTGACGAAAAAGCAGAACGTGTTCGACGATTTTGCCGCCT
>CAIVQB010000011.1 GCA_903907925.1 uncultured Verrucomicrobiota bacterium | reverse complement strand
GCCATGCTGCAGATTTTCAGCCTCACTCTGTTCGAGAAAACTCCCCTGTTATCGGCCATTTCCAAGGATTTCGCTTCCGGGGCCGACCCCAATGTCAACAATGAGCCCTGTTTACCGGGGTTCTAAACCGGACAGTACTGAGGCTGGGGTGGAAATAGAATCCGACGGGCAGAAGTGTCAAGTGAGGTTCAGAAAGGGCAGGGCGGGATGGGAGGCGATGCGCGAGTGGGTCGTTATTCGTTGATCCGGACGCCGGCTTTTTTCCAGTCGGTCAGCAATTGCCGGCTCTTGGAGTTCAACCGGTTGCCGTGAAGATAGACGTTCACGAACGGCGCGAAGTTCTTGTTGCCGGCCAGGTCGTTGGTGATCCAGCCATTCAGCGGGGCCAGGTCGTGGATCCGATTTTCGTCGAGGAACAGATAGGTTGGCGCCCGCAGACCGATCAACGGCGAGACGTCGGAAACCTGGTTGTGCGACACCGAAAGACTGCCGAGGCCACGGAGATTCTGGAAGCCGGCCACGGAGCTGAGTTGATTGAACTCGAGGTGCAGAGAAACCAGCCGGGGCAGGTTGGTCAGGGTGGAGGCAGACTTGATGCGGTTGTGTCCGGCGTAAAGGCTGGCGAGGTTCGTCAGGCCGGCGAGCGGGGCGAGGTCGGTGACCTGATTCTGGGAGATTTCGATGTATTGCAGCGCCGCGAGGGTGCCAAGCGGGGCGATGTTCTTGAGCCGGTTGGTTGCCAGGTTGAGATATTGAAGCTGTTTCAGACCCTTGATCGGGCTGAGGTCGGTGATCTGGTTGCCGGCGAGGTCGGCCGCGGCGAGGGCCTTGCAGTGTTCGAGACCGGCCAGATTGGTGATGCCGCGACCATTGCCGTTGAAGGTCGAGACATTGGCGACATCGACGGCAGTGAGCGGCGAATTGGTGTAGCGCTTGGCGAACACCTGTTGCCGGACCGCATCCTCCAGCCGGCGATCGGCGAAGACGGAAACCTCCGGCGCCTTGTTGGTGGAATCAGCCGCGTTCCCTGGAAGGGACGCAGCGGTGAAGGCGAGGAGGACGAGGGACAGTAACGCGTGCAGCCGGCTCATGGATGACGTCTTTCTGAAACCGAAGGTGCTGGAGGTCAAGACGGACCCGCTGGGAGTGGCATTCATTTCGGCACGATTCTCCGCAGTTCCACCCATTGGGCGACGAGCGCGGGCATGTCCGCGAGCGGGATCATGTTGGGTCCATCGCTCAGCGCGTGGTCCGGGTCGGGATGGGTCTCCACGAACAATCCATCGGCGCCGGCCACGATGGCGCAACGGGCCAGGACCGGCGCGAATTCGCGCTGGCCACCCGACGAATCGCCGCCCGCGCCGGGTAATTGCACGGAATGGGTGGCATCGAACACCACTGGAACGCCCAACCGGGAGAGGATGGGCAGGGACCGCATGTCGGCGACTAGGTTGTTGTAACCGAAGGTGGTTCCGCGTTCGGTCACCATCACCTTTGCGCCCCCGTTGGGGACGGCTTCGGAAGCTTTCTTGACGACCTGGGTCATGTCCCACGGGGCGAGGAATTGGCCCTTCTTGATGTTCACGATCGCGCCGGTCGCGACTGCGGTTCGGATCAGATCCGTCTGGCGGCAGAGGAAGGCCGGGATCTGGAGAATATCGACCGCCTCCGCAGCGGCGATGGCCTGCGCCTCGGTGTGAACATCGGTGAGGACCGGGACACCGACGTGGTCCCGGATCCGGGCCAGCGTGGCCAGACCTTCGTCCAGGCCGGGTCCGCGGAATGATTTGCCGGACGATCGGTTGGCCTTGTCGAAGCTGGCCTTAAAAACGTAGGTGACGCCGTGTTTGGCGCAGACCGCCTTCATCCGGCGGGCGATTTGGAGGCAGAGCGCCTCGCTTTCGATCACGCAGGGGCCGGCGATCAGGAACAATCGGTTCCGGCGAATGAGCGATCGCCAGAGCTGGGATGCGGAGACGGGCACGATTCGGAGCGTGACGCGGCGGGTGGGTTTCGGCACGCAAAAGTGTTGTTCGACGGCGGGTTTGCCTCCGGTGCCGCGAGATGGGCATTCGGCCCCGAAAAATCGCGTTCCCATTCCCGAACCAGCCGGATACGGTCCCGTCTCCTTCCGCCGCCGGCGGCAGCCAAACCTGAATTCGAAACGCTTATGCCACTGACTCACACCCGAGACCTGTTCTCAAAGGCCTTGAAGGGCAAGTACGCCCTCGGCGCTTTCAACGTGAACAACATGGAGCTCCTCCAGGCCATCATCGAGGCCTGCGAAGAGGAACGGGCTCCGGTGATGCTCCAGATTTCAAAGGGCGCCCGTGACTACGCGCACCCCGTGTATCTCAAGAAACTCATCGAGGCGGCGGTCAGCCTCTCCACCATCCCCATCGCTGTCCACCTGGACCACGGTGACAGTTTCGATCTTTGCAAGCAGTGCATCGACGAGGGATTCACCAGCGTCATGATCGATGCCTCGCACGATCCCTTCGACAAGAACGTCGAGGTCTGCCGCAAGGTCGTCGAGTACGCCCACAAGCATAACTGCGTGGTCGAAGGCGAACTCGGCATGCTGGTCGGCGCTCAGCACGACGACGGCGAAGAGGGCGGTTCCTATTCCAAGGGTGGCGCCTACACCCACCCCGAGGAGGCCGTCGAATTCGTCAAGCAATCCGGCGTGGACTCCCTGGCGGTCGCCATCGGCAACAGCCACGGTGCCTACAAATTCAAGGGCGAGCAGCACCTCGATCTCGAACGTCTCAAGGCCATCAAGAAGGCCCTGCTCGACGCCGGCATGGGTGACTATCCGCTGGTGCTCCACGGTGCCTCGTCGGTGCCCAAGGACTTGGCCCAGAAGATCAACAAGTACGGCGGCGATCTCGGCGAAGAGACGGCTGGCGTGCCCGAGGCCGACATCGAAGTGGCCCGCCGCACCGGCTGCACCAAGGTCAACATCGACACTGATCTCCGTCTGGCCATGACCGCCGCGATCCGCGAGGTTCTGTACACCAAGCCCAAGGAATTCGATCCCCGCAAGTACCTCGCCCCCGCCCGCAAAGCGGTGAAGGAACTCGTCCGGCACAAGCTGAAGAACGTGCTGTGCTGCGCCGGTCACGCCTTTGACTGAGATTCAATCGGACTGAACGCAGTCCCACGAAAGAGGGCGGACGCTTTTTGGGCGTCCGCCCTTTTTTGTGGAGACCCTTCGCCGGACTTGCGGCAAGAAACGGGCCGGATTCTGCAACGGACGCGGAGCGGAGTGTCGCCGGTTGGCGCAGCGTGGAAGGGTCCCAATCGACCTTCCATGAAAACAAAACTCCTTCTCCGCCTGGCGATCTCATCGCTGGCCGCCGTGTTTCTTGCCGTTGTCGCGCAGGCGGGAAACGACCCCGACACCAGCGAAATCATGCAGCACAAGCTGCTGCACGCCCAATTCATCCTGCGCGGGATCGCCCTGCAGGATTTCGCCCTGATTCAGACCAACGCGCTTCAACTGGTGAAGCTGAGCCAGATGACCGGTTGGCAGGCGCGGCAGACTCCTGAATATGCCTTGTTCAGCATGGAATTCCGCCGGCACGCCGAGAGTCTGGCGAAGGCGGCCAAGACAAAGAACATCGACGCCGCGGCCCTGGCCTACACCCAGCTTACCTTCAGTTGCGTGAGCTGCCACAAACACCTGCGTGGCGATTCATCGACGCGGGCCTCGCTGGTGTTGCCGCGCGGATGATGCGCTGGATCGGCTTCGATCAGCGGACCAGCCGGAGGGTCAACGGATAGCGGTATTCCCTGCCATCGACCGCCTTGACGGTGGCCAGGATCGCCAGCACGACGCTCCCCAATCCGAGCAGGATCAGCAGCGGAATCCCGATGAACAGCGCGGACAGCAGGGTGAAGACGAATGCGTAGATGTAGACGGAGATGTGAAAGTTGAGCGCTTCCCTCGACTGCGAGGCGACCTCCGGGAGTCGCTCTTTTTCACCAGGTAAATAATCAGTGGGAGGAGGATACCGACCCCGAGCAGGAGCGACAGGTGGGACAGCGCGATCCAGAGCTTGTCATTGCTGTCGAGCGGCGCGGGAGAGGGAGTGTCGGTGGATGACATTTGCCGAGGATGGAGCGGGAACGTGGATGGAAAATCAATGAGGCAGATGGGGGAATCCGGATCGGGATCCGGCGCAAATCCCCTTGCGGCTGATGGACCGGATCCGTTGACTCCGCGCTCCCGGACCGGGCCCGCACCCAGGGTGTTCCGCCGGAGTTCCCCTGTCCGTGCGTCCCAATCCATCCAAGACCGGCTACTACGTCCTCGAAGGCATCAATTCCTTCGCCGCCGCGTTCTACTTCAATTACCTGCTCTTCCTGCTGCGTGACGTGCACGGCTTCGGGAATTTCCAGAACCTGATCGTCGGTGCGGTTCATGGCCTGATTTACATCCCGGCCTCGTGGTTTGGCGGATGGCTGGGTCAGCGCCAGGGTTATTTTACGTCGCTGCGGATCGGCTTTGGCGGGATGGCCCTCAGTGTGGCGTTGGGCGGTCTGGTTCCTGCGCTGTGGGGACAATTGGCCGCCCTGGGCTTGTGGACCTTCAGCATGTGTTTCACCTGGCCGGTTCTGGAAGCGCTGGTGAGCGAATATGAACCGGCGGAGCGTTTGCCGCGTCGGGTGGGATTCTACAACGTGGTTTGGGCGTCCACTGCGGCATTGGGGTATTCGACGGGGGGCTGGATCTTCGAACAGTTTGGGCGCGCCAGCCTGTACGTCCTGCCCGTGGTTCTGAATGGCGTTCTGTTCCTGGCGACGTGGCCGTTGAAGGCGAAACACGATCGGTGGCTCGCGTCGGCACCGCCGGTGGGAGTGACAACGGCGCCGGCCGTCGATTCGGACCGCCCGCGCTATTTCCAGCGGCTGGCGTGGACGGCGAATCCGTTCAATTACATGGCCGGCAACACCATCCTGGCCGTCGTGCCGGGGATTGCCGTGCATGTCGGTCTCGGGATTCCGGAGGCGGGCCTGGTCATGTCGGTCTGGTATTATGTCCGCGCGGCGGCGTTCCTGAAACTCTGGTGGTGGCCGGGATGGCATTACCACTTCGGCTGGTTTCTCTCGGCGTTGGTGCTGCTCCTGGTGGGATTCGTGACCATCCTGACGGCTCCCTGGGTGTGGCTGTTGGTGGTCGCCCAGATCGCCTTCGGCTGGGCGTCGGCGCTGCTGTATTATTCCTCATTGTACTACGCGATGGATGGCTCGGAGACCCATGGGGAACACGGCGGGATCCATGAAGCCCTGATCGGCATTGGCATCTGCGGAGGCCCGGCAGTGAGCGCTCTCGCGCAATGGGCGACAAATCAGCCGATGGCGCCTGCCTGGACGGTGACCGCCTTTTTGGCCGCGGGAATCGGTATCGCTTTGAGGGTGCGCCGGAACGGACTTCGAAGCGCCGCGCGGAACGATTGACCGGCGTCGTCGCTTTCGGGAACCTCGGCCGGTAATGAAACCTGTCCATGGCATGCACCCGCGGTTCGGGGCCAAATCGGCCCGGACCGCCTGCCGTGGGTTTGCAGACTGACGCCCTGAACACCGTCAACTGCCCGCGGCCCGCCCAGGGACGCGGCACGTCCGGGGCTGGAGCCGGGGCGCTCCCACCATGAATCCCGCCCTGTCCACGTCCCCCGACGCCGTCCTCCGCGCCGAACGCGCGCTGCGTCGCAACGTGCCGTTGCTGTACTTGATCAGGACCCTCTTCTGGGCCCATTTCTTCGGTGCGGTGATGGTGCCGTTCTTCACCCAATGGGGCGGATTGAAACTATCTCAGGTGTTCTATCTCAATGCCTGGTTCATGCTGTGCAGCTTCCTTCTCGAAGTGCCGACGGGAACGGTGGCTGATTTTCTGGGCCGCAAGTTCTCCCTGGCTTTGGGCGGATTGTTCGCCGCGGCGGGTGCCTGGGTCTATGTCAGTGAACCGTCCTGGATTCGGTTTGCGATGGCCGAGTTCCTTCTCGCAGTCGCCTTCACGCTGCATTCCGGTGCCGACGAGGCGCTGTTGTTCGACACCTTGAAAGCGGCCGACCAGGAATCGGCGGCGGTGCGAGTCCTGGGCCGGCTGGAGGCCTGCAAGCTGCTGGGGATCAACCTCGGAACACTGGCCGGCGCCTGGATTGGTGCGACCTGGGGCGTCACGGCGCCGATGAAGATCTATTCGCTGCCGGTCTTTCTGGTCGCGTTGCTGTCGCTGGGATTGATCGAGGCACCGACATCCGGGGAGAAGCCCACCCGGCGAAGTTATGCGAAGATCCTGATGGAAGGAGGCCGCTATTTTCTCACCCATCCGGTCCTCCGGCTCCTCAGTCTCGACCTCGCGGTGACGAACGCCCTTGCCTGGGCCATTATCTGGTTGTTTCAGCCCGTCCTGCAGGCCTGCGGCATGCCGCTGCAGTACTTTGGAATGGTCCATGCCGGGTCCTGCCTGGCGCAGATCCTGTTTCTGTCCCAAGTCGATCGCTTGATTGCCTTGGCCGGATCGCGCCGCCGATTGCTGGTGGTCAGCACGGTGGTGGCAGGTTCCGCCATGCTGCTGCTGGCTTGGATACGGTGGCTGCCGTTGGTGGTTCCGCTGATCTTCATCGCCTTCGCCTTCAGCCTGCCCCGGGTCACGATCTATACCGCGCACTTCAATACCCTGATTCCCTCGGACAAGCGGGCGACGGTTCTTTCCTGCGCCTCGATGGTCCGAACCTTGGCGATAGTCGTGGTCAGTCCGATGGTCGGTTGGACGGCGGACCGGTCGATCGGGCTGGCTCTGGGGATCGTGGGAACGCTGTTGTGCCTGATTCCATTGGGATCGCGGGTGGAGGAGCGTCATTTGGAGGGCGGAACCGTGGCGGCGTGAGGGTCCCGTCGGGTTTCGTTGGGAAAGGATGTCCGGCAGGCTCTTACCCCTTTTCGTTTGGCACAATTCCCGATACGGTCCCCTTATGCGTTCGGTTCAGGTGCCGCTCGGGGATCGTTCCTACACCATCCACGTGGGTAACGGTCTACTCTCCAAGCTGGGTGACCACTGCCGCCGGCTGAAGCTGGGCGAACGTTGTGTCATCATCACCGATTCCAACGTCGGCCCCCGCTTTGCCGACGCTGCCGTCCGTGCCCTCAAGATGGCCGGATTTGTCCCCAGCATCATCACTGTCGCCGCGGGTGAAACCGCGAAATCGTTGAAGGTGGTGGGGGAATGCTACGATCAACTAGCCATGAAACGGCTGGAACGAAAGTCGTTCATCGTCGCGCTCGGGGGCGGTGTGGTGGGAGATCTCGCTGGGTTTGTGGCCGCCACCTATCTCCGTGGCATTCCGTTCGTCCAGGTTCCAACGACCCTGCTCGCCCAGGTGGATTCCTCGGTCGGGGGTAAGGTGGGTGTCAATCTCAAGGCCGGCAAAAACCTCGTCGGATCCTTTCATCAGCCCAAGACCGTCCTTTGCGATCTCGAGGCGCTTACGGCATTGCCGGAACGGGAATACCGGTCCGGTCTGGCCGAGGTGATCAAGTATGGCGTCATCAAGGACGCCGACCTGTTCCGCCGTTTGGAACGGGAGATGGACCGCGTGCTGAAGCGCGACGGCCCGACCCTCGCCAACATCATCGCCCGCTGCTGCACTTTGAAGGCTGAGATCGTGGCGGCGGACGAAACCGAAGGTGGCGTAAGGGCCTTGCTGAACTTTGGACACACCGTCGGCCACGGACTTGAGGCGATTTCCGGTTACGGCGAATACCTGCACGGCGAGGCGATCAGCATCGGCCAAGTGGCGGCCGCCCGTCTTTCGGCCCGTCTTTCCGGGCTGCCGGAAAAAGATGCCGACCGTATCCACGACCTCTTCGTGAAGGCCGGACTTCCGGTGACACTCAAGCTGGCGCCGAAGAAGAGGGAAGCTCTGTTCGAAGCGATGCGGCTGGACAAAAAGGTGAGCGGCGGCGAACTCAAATTCGTGCTCGCCCAATCCATCGGCGAAGCCGCCTGGGGCCAGCGCGTCCCGGACGCCGAGATCAACCTGGTGCTCAACACCCTCGCCGGCGGAGACCCCGCCCGGCCTTAGCAAACGCCTCCCGTTATGGAGTGCGCCGGCAAAGCGAAGCGTCGACGGCGCTGTGCCGCGGGACTCCAGTTCGCACGCCCGGCTCAAGCTTGCACCCGTCCGGCAAAGCGGCGGCTCCGCCGCACGCAAGACACCGGTCCGCTGGACGCCTGTTGATCCGACAAGACTCCGATGCTCGGTGTCCGCGCTACCGGTTGCACAGCGGCGTGGCGCT
>CAIVQB010000010.1 GCA_903907925.1 uncultured Verrucomicrobiota bacterium | reverse complement strand
GTCTTCTTGTGGGCGTAGAAATAGGTGCAGACCTCGGTGGTGATGGTGAATCCCGGAGGCACCGGAAGACCGATGCGGGTCATTTCCGCCAGATTGGCGCCCTTGCCGCCCAGCAGGGCTTTCATGCTGCCGTCCCCGTCGGCTTTCTTGTTTCCCCAAGTATAAACGTATTTCGGTGCTTTAGGCATAATTGTGACGTGATCAGTGCGTGATTCTGGCGGTTCGCCGGAAAATTGAGCCGCGAACCTATCAATTGCGGGGCCACCGTCAACGGGGAGAAATCCAGCGTTGAAACACCCCCGGTGAAGATTCGGGTTCTCCCGGGCCGCCCTTTTCGACAGCCTCCGGCCGTGATTTCACTGGCCGCCACCGAAATCCGCACCGCCGTCCGCGCCGCCCTGGCCGAGGACATCGGTTCCGGAGATGCCACCACTCTGGCATGTATCCCGTTGGAATCGAGGTCGTTAGCGCGAATGATGGCCCGTGAAGAACTGACGGTTGCCGGGTTGGAGTTCGCGGTCGCCGCGTTCCACTCTTTGGATCCGAATCTGGTGATCACTCCGGCCGTGTCCGACTCGACCCGGGTGGCTGCAGGAGCTCTGTTGCTCACCGCCGAGGGGTCGACCCGCGCACTGCTGTCCGCGGAACGGGTGGCCTTGAACTATGTCCAGCGTCTGTCGGGCGTCGCCACCCTGACTGCGCGGTTCGTCGATCTCCTGCGCGGGACACCGGTGAAGTTGCTCGATACGCGGAAGACAACTCCCGGTTGGCGCCGATTCGAGAAGTACGCCGTCACCTGCGGCGGTGGCACCAATCATCGCGAAGGACTTCACGATCTGATTCTCATCAAGGACAACCACCTCGCCGCTCTCGCCGGTGCGTTGCCGAATCCGATCGCCGCAGCGGTGCAGCGAGCGCGGAACCTGTATCCCGCGCTGCGGGTGGAGGTCGAGGCCGACACCGTGGAACAAGCCGTCCAGGCGGCCGAAGCAGGCGCCGACATCATCCTGCTCGACAACATGAGCCCGGCACTATTGCGGGAGGCGGTTCAACAGATTGCGGGTCGTTCCAAAACGGAAGCCAGCGGCGGCGTTCGATTGGATACGATTCGTGCGCTCGCGGAAACCGGTGTGGATTTTATCTCGGTAGGCGCCGTCACCCACTCGGCTCGCGCCATGGATATCGGACTCGATTTCGAATGAACCCCACTCTCCGTCCCGCGATTGATCCCGCCGCCCGCATGTCCGCCGACGGCCGGATCCTCTCGGCCATGCGCATCGCAGGTGAGGTCGGCGTCTCGGGTGCTGAAATCGCGCGTCAACTCGGCGTGAGCCGCGCGGCCGTTTGGGCGCGCATCGAGGAATTGCGAAAACTCGGCTACGAGATCGGTGCCAGCCCGCACCACGGCTATGTGTTGAAAGCGACGCCGGACTTGCTGCACGCCGATGATCTTCTGTCGCGCATGGGCAAGGTTCGCGCGATCGGCCGCGACATCCGCGTTTTTGGTGAAACCAATTCAACCAACGACATCGTTGAAAAACTCGCACGCGACGGCGTCGCCGAGGGGATCGCAGTGTTTGCCGAAACCCAAACCAAGGGCAGGGGACGCCTTGGACGCCGTTGGGTCTCGCCGCAAGGTTGTGGATTGTGGTTCTCGGTGCTGCTGCGACCAAACCTCCGTCCCCAGGCCGCCACTCAGTTGACGGTGATTTCCGCGGTGGCGGTGGCGCGGGCCATCGAACGCCAGACCGGTCTCAAGCCAGAGATCAAATGGCCCAACGACATCGTGTTCGGGACCCGCAAATGCGCCGGAATCCTGATCGAATTGAGTGCGGAATTGGACCACATCCGTCATGTGGTCCTGGGCATCGGCATTGATGTGAACGTGGCGATGGATGACCTGCCGCCCGAAGTGCGGCCCATCGCCACCTCGCTCCAGGTGGAAGCCGGCCGCAAGATCGACCGGGCCGAACTGGCCGCGGCGGTTCTTCGGGAATTGGACGCCGCGTATCATCGGCTCAACACCGGCGACTTCCACGAGATCGGCGACGAATGGATGCGCCGTTGCAGCACGCTCGGCAAGCGGGTGCAGATTCGCACCGGCGATCGGGTGAGCGCCGGCACCGCGGAAGCCCTCGACGAAGAGGGCGCGCTGCTGGTGCGAACCGATCACGGTCGCGTCGAGCGCATCATGGGCGGCGATGTCACCTTGGAGAAATAGAACTGACACATCACCGCGTACCGTCGCCGCCATGGTTCTCCTCATCGACATCGGAAACACCCACACCCATCTCGGGTTGGGAAGGGGCAAGCGGATCGGGCAGTTCCTCAATCTCAAGACGTCGGACATCGTCGCCGGGAAGGCTGCTGCCGCGTTCAAACGGTTCACGCGGGGTTCCGTGATTCGCGGTGCCTGCCTGTGTTCGGTGGTGCCGGCCGCGGTCGAACCGGTAGTCCGACAAGTGCGCGAGTTGTACGGAATTGAGCCCCTTCAATTGACGCCCAAAACAATCCGTGGCGTGGGCATCCGGTATCCGCGTCCGCAGACGATCGGGCAGGACCGGCTCGCCAACGCCGTGGCCGTTCATCAGCGTTTCGGAGCGCCGGCGTTGGTCGTCGATTTCGGCACGGCGGTGACGTTTGACGTCGTGGATGCCAACGGGGATTACATTGGTGGAGTCATTGCGCCGGGCCTTGCCTGCATGACCGATTATCTCCACGAGAAGACAGCGCTGTTGCCGCGGATTCGGATTCGTGAACCCCGCCGTGCGGTTGGGAAAAACACCCGCGAAGCCATGCTCGTCGGCGCGGTCCATGGTTACCGGGGATTGGTTCGCGGTTTGATCTCGGAACTGAAACGCGAACTCGGCGTCCGCCGGTTGCCGGTAGTGGCCACCGGAGGCTATGCGGCATTGATTGCCCGCGGAGTGACGGAAATCGAAGCCGTCCGCCCCGGTTTGACCCTCGAAGGGTTGCTCCACGTCTGGCGCGAACGGGAATCCGTGTCCGCACGGAGTTGAAATAAAACGGGCACACCTACACCTTCCATCCATGCGCTTTGAGTTCACATTGGTCGCACCGCTGGTGTTGCTGCTGGCCTGCGGGTGCAATCCCCCGCCCGTCGCGCCTTCAACATCGATGCCGCCGGCTACCGCGACTTCGAACCTCACGGCAGGATCGGTGCCCGCGGCGAAACCGGTTTCCGCACCTGCGGCGGAACCCGCCAAGGACGCTGCTGAACCGCACTACTACCTCGATCACGCACAGGTCGGATTGCCCACCGCCCGGCTTTGGATTGGGGCCAGCGAGGTCAACGCGGAGATCTGCGCGACCCTTCCGCAGGTGGCCACCGGACTCATGCATCGCACCGGGATTGGGCCCAACGAGGCCATGTTGTTTGTGTTCGGAACCGGCGATCGCCGCTCGTTCTACATGAAGAACGTGACGTTCGACATCGCAGCGGCCTACATCGATACCGAGGGCGAAGTCCGGGAAATCATTCAACTCAAGCGCCAGGAGGCCATCCCGGTCACGTCGGTGTCGGACAACATTCAGTTCGTGCTGGAGACCGCGCCCGACTGGTTCAGCCGCAATGGAGTGAAGCCGGGCACGTTGATCCGAACTGAGACCGGATCGTTGCGGGCCGTGCTTGGGCCTCGCGCCGTGCTACGTTAGGGTCCATGAGGATTGCCCTCGCGCAGATCAACACCACGGTCGGTGACGTCGCCGGCAACGAAGCCCGAATTCTGGAGGCGTATCGTCGTGGTGTGGCCGCCGGAGCGGACCTCGTCCTGTGTCCGGAACTGTCCCTGATCGGCTATCCGCCCCGCGATTTGTTGCTGCGCCCCGGACTCGCGGCAGCGGGTGAAGCCGCCCTCCAACGGCTTGCCACACAGACGGGCTCCACCGGACTGCTGGTCGGGCACGTGGGACGGAATGCCGTTCGTCCCGGTCGCGAATGGACCAACGCGGCGTCGCTCCTGGCCGATGGGAAGATCATCGCGACACGGACCAAGACGCTGCTGCCGACCTACGATGTCTTCGATGAGGATCGTTGGTTTGAACCGGCGGTGGAGAACGCTCCTGTGGAATTCCGCGGAGTTTTGCTGGCCATCACCATCTGCGAAGATCTGTGGAACGATGAAGATTTCTGGCCGGACCGCCGGTACCGGCCCAATCCCGCGGCCTCCCTCGTCGCCGCCGGAGCGCGGCTGTTGGTGAACCTTTCCGCTTCGCCGTGGCATCTGGGGAAGGAACGCACCCGGATGGCCATGCTCCGCAGCCTGGCAAAGAAGCACCGATGCCCGGTGGCGTATTGCAACCTGGTCGGAGGAAACGACGAACTGGTCTTCGACGGACAAAGCCTGGCCATCGATGCCTCGGGCGAACTCATCGTCCAGGCGGCGGCGTTTACCGAGGATTTCCGGGTCATCGAAACCGATGTTGCCGGTGGAGCCACAGCCCGCGTCGACGCTCCGGAAAAGTTGGTGCACGACGCCTTGGTCCTCGGAACCCGAGATTACCTCTGGAAATGCGGGTTCAAGAAGGCGGTGCTTGGACTCAGCGGTGGAATCGATTCCGCGGTGGTGGCCTGTCTCGCCGTGGAGGCGTTGGGACGCGACAACGTGGTCGGGCTGTCCCTGCCGTCCCAGTTCAGCTCCCAGGGCAGCCTCGACGACGCCAGCGCGCTGGCGGTGGCCTTGGGGATCCGCCACGAGACGGTGCCCATCCGCGAGCCGTTCGAGGCGGTGCGGACCGGACTGCAGCCGCTCTTCGCCGGTTTGCCAGAGGATACCACCGAGGAAAACATTCAGGCGCGCCTGCGCGGCGTGATCCTGATGGCGATGTCGAACAAGTTCGGCTCGCTGCTCTTGACCACCGGCAACAAGAGCGAGATGGCCGTCGGATACTGCACGTTGTACGGCGACATGTGTGGCGGTCTGGCGGTGATCGCCGACGTGCCCAAGACGCTCGTCTACCGGTTGGCGCGCTGGATCAATCGGGATCGGGAGATCATTCCCTCGGCGTCGATCACCAAGCCCCCCAGCGCCGAACTGCGGCCCAACCAGACCGATCAGGACAGCCTGCCGCCCTACGAGGTGCTGGATGCCATTCTGGAGGGCTACGTGGTGGACGGACGCAGCCCGGCGGAATTGATTTCCGGCGGACTGGACGAGGCCTCCGTGCGCCGCGTGGTCCGTTTGATTGACGGCTCCGAATACAAGCGCCGACAGGCCGCTCCGGGATTGAAGGTGACCACCAAGGCCTTCGGAATGGGCCGTCGGATACCGATCGCCCAACGCTGGCGGGAGCTCTGATCGAGGCACCCCGGGCCACAAATCCGATAAAAAGCCTTTGACGCGACGGAAACAGCATCGCTAGGTTCCGCGCCCGCAACAGGAATCCAGAGTAGCTCAATGGTAGAGCACGCGGCTGTTAACCGTGGGGTTGTAGGTTCAAGTCCTACCTCTGGAGCCATCTTCAGTTTTCCGAGCTTTTCCCGGGTTTTGGGTGGCGAATAGACCGTTCGAAAAGGTTGGTGCCAGCGGAATTGGCAGCATTTTTCAGCGATTTCGGGCTACACCGCACCACTCCGGAGGTGGCTTGGCGAACATCTCCGACAACTCCTAGTGTACTGACCGCTAAGTCCCATGCTCCAAGGTCTCCTGTTTCTGACGAGCGCGTTGGATTTTTGCGAGGATGTCGGCCCCTTTGGCACGCCACTCGTACCGGGTGGGCTTCAGGTTTCGTTCTGCAAGGTAGTCGG
>CAIVQB010000009.1 GCA_903907925.1 uncultured Verrucomicrobiota bacterium | reverse complement strand
CGGCCCGCCCCATACCAGCCTTGGGCACCGCCCCAGGTGGAGGGCTCGGTTCCACCCGAGCCCCCGAGTCGTTTGGGTACGCGGTGGATCGGCCGCCGCGGGTCGGATGCATGTCCAACGGGCCTCCATAGGGGGCAGTGTCAAGCTGTGCCCGCGCGAGACCGCCGGAAAAACCGTTGACCCGACGGCAGGCCCGCCGGTAGCGTCCGCGCCCGATGTTTCCGGTACGCAACCCCGAGTTCGTCGTCGTAGTCCTTGCGGACTGACGGCGGCCTGGAGTGTTGTTGATCGGCTCCCAGGTCGCCCGCGGTTCCCGGTTCGCAGGACGGGACGCGGGTTTTCGATTTTCGGGAGTGGCATCCAGCGGTGTGAAACGTGATCCCGGAAGTCGGCAGCAGGCGACAGAAACTCACGGCTCACACTGAAAAAGCAACATGCGACACACCATCTCAGTCCTGGTCGAAAACAAGTTCGGGGTCCTCACCCGGGTCACCGGCCTCTTCAGCGGCCGTGGCTACAACATTGATACCCTCAATGTTGGGCCCACCCACGATCCCTCCCTCAGCCGGATGACCATCGTCACCCGCGGCGACGACGCCACGGTCGAACAGATCTGCAAGCAGCTCAACAAGCTGATCGACGTCGTCAAGGTCACCCCCTACTCGTCGGGCGGCTACATCGACCGCGAACTGGTCCTGGTGAAGGTCGCCGCCGGCGCCGATCACCGCGCCGAAGTCGCCCAGATGGCCGAGCTCTTCCGGGCCAAGATCATCGACGTGCAGCCGAAATCATTGACCATCGAACTGACCGGCAGCGAGTCCAAGATCGAGAAGTTCCTCCTGCTGGTGAAGGATTTTGGGATTCTGGACCTGACCCGCACCGGCCAGGTCGCCCTGCCCCGCGACTGATCCGCCGTTCCGCCGTTCACATCCGCCGTCTTCATTCTCCACCGTCACTTCATTCGTTCCCATTTATGGCAAAAGTCTATCACGACCAGGACGCCGACTTGAGCGTCTTCAAAGGCAAAACCCTCGCCGTCCTCGGATTCGGTTCCCAGGGCCACGCGCACGCGCTCAACCTCAAGGAATCCGGATGCAAGGTGATCATCGGCCTCTACGAAGGCTCGAAGTCGATCGCCGTTGCCCAGGAAAAGGGATTTGAGGTTTATCCGACCGCCGAAGCTGTCAAACGGGCCGACGTCATCTTCGTGGCGTTGCCCGACACCAAGCAGGCCGCGGCCTACGAAAAGGACATCGCCCCGAACCTGACCAAGGGCAAGACCCTCCTCTTCAGCCACGGTTTCGCGATCCATTTCAAGACCGTCGTGCCGCCCAAGAACGTCAATGTGATCCTGGTCGCCCCCAAGGGCCCCGGCCACATCGTCCGGCGCCAGTTCACCGAGGGCAAGGGCGTGCCCAGCCTGATCGCCATCTATCAAAACCCCGGCCGTGACGCGAAGAAGATCGCCCTCGCCTGGGCCAAGGGCATCGGCGGCACCCGCGCCGGCGTGCTCGAGACCTCGTTCAAGGAAGAGACCGAGACCGATCTGTTCGGCGAGCAGACCGTATTGTGCGGTGGCGCAAGCGCGCTGGTGCAGGCCGGATTCGAAGTGTTGGTCGAAGCCGGTTATTCGCCGGAGATGGCCTATTTCGAGTGCCTCCACGAGCTCAAGCTGATCGTCGATCTCATGAACGAGGCCGGCGTCAGTGGCATGCGCTTCTCCATTTCTGAAACCGCCAAGTGGGGCGACATCACCGTCGGTCCCAAGATCATCGACGCCTCGGTCAAGAAACGCATGAAGGTGGCGCTGAAGAACATTCAGTCCGGGAAATTCGCCAAGGACTGGGTGCGCGAATATCAGACCGGCTACAAGCGCTACAACGCGCTGTTGAAGAAGGGCGAGCAGCATCCGATCGAGAAGACCGGAGCAAAGCTGCGGGCGATGATGCCTTGGATGCAGAAGCGCTCGATCAAGGGCGCCCAGGCCGCCTACTGATCCCGGCAACGGATCGACAACATCCCATTCACAACGCCGCCCGCGCTACTGCGCCGGCGGCGTTTGTCATTTTGGTCGGAGGCTGGGGGATTCCCTGCGGCGGAAAACTGTCGCGGAAAGCGCGCACCAACGGGGATTCATCCGCCCGCCGCCACGCCAGCACGGTGCGAACGGGCGGCAGACCCGGCGGTGGATCCCGGAAAACCAGGCCCGGCCGGGTGACCTCCGCCAACGTCGCCGTGGTAGGCGCCACACCGAATCCCGCCGAGATCAGCCACATCTTGGTTTGGATGTCGTTGGCGTACTGGGTCGGTCGCGGGACGGCTCCGGCCTTTGCGCAGGCGGCAAAGAAGGCGTCATAATATCCGTGCTGCACGCTGGGATGCATTAGAACCATGGACTCATCGTGGAAATCGGCCCATGTCAGGCCCCGTTTGCGCGCCAGTCGATGCCCGGCCGGCAGGGCGATCACCTGCATTGATTCCTCGACAAATTGATACTCCAACTCGGCAAACCCCACCGGCGGCCGCAGCAGTCCGACGTCGAGTTGATCATTGTGGAGACGGCGCAACTGCTCGGTGCTGACAAGGTCGAACACCGACAACTGGACCCCGGGAAACCGCTGTTGGAAATCGCGCAGAATCCGGGCGAGCCAGGCATTGGCCGAGGGAGCAATCATTCCGATCCGCAATGTCCCGACCAGGCCGGCCTCCGCCTTGCGAACCCGGTCCTCCGCCCGCGCCGCCGCGGTGAGAACCGTCCGGGCCTCGGTCAGGAACACCCGTCCCGCAGGCGTCAGTTTCACCGACCGGGTCGTCCGCTCGAACAGACGGACCCCGAGTTCCGATTCGAGGGACTTGATCTGCGCGCTGAGCGGCGGTTGCGCCAGCCGCAGCCGTTCGGCGGCCTTCCGAAAACTGAGTTCCTCGGCGACGGCCGTGAAATACCGCAGATGACGCAGTTCCATTTCACTGATACTTCCAAGGTATCAATCCGCGCGCAAACTTGTATTGGCCACCGAAGGCCGGCTCCCCGACTACTACGCCCGTGGTTTTCGCCGATTCAACAGTGTGGCCCTCGCTCTGGCCGCTTCCGTCGCACATTTTCGTGCTCCGGACCACCGCAGGTTGACGTATGTGGATCGTCCGCCTGGCCCTCAAGAGGCCCTACACCTTCGTCGTCGCGTCGCTGGTCCTGCTGTTGATCACGCCCCTGGTGCTGTTCCGGACGCCCATCGACATCTTCCCGTCGATCAACATCCCGGTCATTTCGGTGATCTGGCAGTACGCCGGCCTGAGCGCGCAGGAGATCGAGCAGCGCATCCTGTACAACCACGAGCGCTCGCTCAGCGCCACGGTCAACGACATCGAACACGTCGAATCCAACGCCTATCCCGGGGTTGGCATCATCAAGGTTTTCCTGCGGGAAGGGGCATCGGTGGACGCCGGCGTGGCGCAGATCACCGCGGTCGCCCAGACGATCCTTCGTCAGATGCCTCCGGGGCAGACGCCCCCGCTGGTGATCCGCTACAACGCATCGACGGTTCCCATCCTGCAATACGGTTTGAGTTCGCCGACTCTTTCGGAACAGGAACTGTACGACATTGGCCAGAATCAGTTGCGCATCGGGCTTTCGACGGTGTTCGGCGCGCAGATTCCCTGGCCGTACGGCGGCAAGACGCGTCTGGTTTCCGTCGATCTCAATCTCCCGGCTCTGCAGGCCAAAAACATGACCGCGCAGGAGGTCGTCAATGCCTTCTCCGCTCAAAACCTGATCCTGCCGAGCGGGACGGCCAAGATCGGGGCGACCGAATACGACGTCGAACTGAACGCCCAACCCCGGGTGTTGGCGGATCTCAATGACCTGCCGCTAAAGGTGATCAATGGCGCGACCCTCCGGCTCCGGGACGTCGCCCAGGTGCGCGACGGCTACCTGCCCCAGATCAACGTGGTCCGGCAGGACGGACAGCGCGGCACCCTGCTCACCATCCTCAAGGGCGGCTCGGCGTCGACCCTGGACGTGGTCAATCGGGTCAAACAGGCGATGCCCCGCATCCTCGCCGCGCTGCCGCCGGAACTGAAGGTGAAGGAATTCGGCGATCAATCACGGTTCGTGCGCTCGGCGATCAGCGGCGTCGTGCGTGAGGGTGTCATCGCGGCCGGTCTCACTGCAGTGATGATTCTCCTCTTCATCGGTTCGTGGCGGAGCACGGTGATCATCGCGTTGTCGATTCCACTCAGCGTCCTCGCCTCGCTCGCCACTCTCAGCGCGTTGGGCGAAACCATCAACCTCATGACCCTCGGCGGCCTGGCCCTCGCGGTCGGCATCCTGGTGGACGACGCGACGGTGGAGATTGAAAACATCCACCGGCAGATGGCGTTTGGGAAACCGCTTCAAACGGCCATTCTCGACGGCGCTCAGGAGATCGCCCTGCCCGCCTTCGTCAGCACGCTCTGCATCTGCATCGTATTCGTCCCGATGTTTTTCCTCACCGGCGTGGCCCGGCATCTTTTCACTCCGCTGGCTGAGGCGGTGGTGTTTGCGATGATGGCGAGTTACATCCTCAGCCGGACGCTGATCCCCACGCTGGTGATGTGGTTTTACCGCAACACACCGTTCGTCGGACACGGCGGCCACGGCACTGCGCCGGCAACACTCGCGGGTTGGAACCGGCCCTGGGCGGCTCTCCAGGAACGGTTTGAAGCGGGGTTTGAACGCTTTCGAACCGCTTATCAGGAACTCCTGTCGGCGCTGCTGCATCGAAGGACCGGGTTCGCGATCCTGTTCCTCGTTTTCTGCGGAGCCTCGTGTCTTTTGTTTCCGTGGCTGGGACAGGATTTCTTTCCCACTGTCGACGCCGGCCAAATTCGGCTTCACCTGCGGGCGCGGACAGGCACCCGCATTGAGGAAACCGTCCAACTGGTCGACGCTGTCGAAGCGGCGATCCGCGAGGAGATTCCCGGCCACGAGATCGCCGGCATCCTCGACAACATCGGCATTCCGAATTCCGGAATCAGCCTGAGCTATTCCAACAATGGCGTGATCGGCACCGGGGACGCCGATGTATTGTTGTCGTTGGTGCCGGAGCACGGGCCGACCCTCGACTACATCCGCCGGTTGCGATTGCGGCTGCACCGAACCTTTCCTGGAACGACATTCTATTTCTTGCCGGCCGATATCGTCAGTCAGACGGTCAACTTCGGACTGCCGGCCCCCTTCGACGTGCAGATCGTCGGGCGCGATCAGACCTCGAACCGGGCGATCGCCAACCGACTGGCCCAGCGGATCCGCGCGGTCTCCGGCGCGGTGGATGTCCGGGTGCAGCAACCGGCCGACCTTCCCCGGTTTCACGTGGAAGTGAACCGCGACAAGTCCGCGGAAATCGGTCTGACCGAACGCGACGTGGCCAACTCAGTGTTGATGAGCCTCACCGGCAGCGGCCAGGTGGCGCCCGCCTACTGGCTCAACCCGGACAAAGGAATCCAGTATCTGGTGAACATCCGCACTCCTGAGTACGCGATGAATTCCCTCGCCGCGCTGGAAGGAATCCCGATCAGCGCCGGAATCGGCGACTCCGGCGATGGCCAGGTCCTCGCCAATCTCGCAAGTTTGACTCGGACCAACGGACCCGCGGTCATCTCGCATTTCAACGTCGCTCCGGTCATCGACGTATTTGGCGGTGTGGACGGCCGCGACCTCGGTTCGGTGCTGAAGGACATCGAACCCTGGGTGGAGCAGGCCAAAAAGGAACTGCCCCGCGGCAGTTACATCGTCATGCGCGGCCAGGCAGAAACGATGCGATCAAGCTACACCGGCCTGCTGGTGGGCCTGGCCGGAGCCATCGTGCTGGTTTACCTCCTGTTGGTCGTAAATTTCCAAAGCTGGCTCGACCCGTTTGTCATCATCACCGCATTGCCTGGAACCGTGGCCGGCGCGGCGTGGGGCCTGTGGATCACCCAGACTCCACTGAGCGTTCCGGCGTTGATGGGGGCGATCATGTCGGTCGGTGTCGCCACCGCGAATTCCGTGTTGGTGGTCAGCTTCGCCCGCGAAGAATTGCGTCGGGGCGGTTCACCGATCGCCGCGGCGCTCTCGGCGGGCACAACACGGCTACGCGCCGTGGTCATGACCGCGACCGCCATGATGCTGGGCATGGTGCCAATGAGCCTGGGCCTTGGTGAAGGCGGCGAACAGAACGCCCCGCTCGGCCGCGCGGTGATCGCCGGACTCCTGCTCGCCACCGTCGCCACTCTCCTGTTTGTCCCGGTGGTTTTCTCACTGGTGCACCGGCATCGCCCGGACGAGGAATCCACCGACGTTTCCATCACCCCGCCCGGGGGCGCCGTGGCGTCTCCCACTTGAACCTGAACTTTCATGTCGAATCCCTCCCCACCTGATCCGGTCGGCGTCGAAGCCTCCCGTTCCCGCCTGACGGTCTACGGAGTGATCGTGCTGGCAGTGGTTCTGATCGCCCTGGCTGCAGGTGTTTTTCCGCGCCTTCGACAACACGCCGCGGTGGCGGTCACGACCGGGGAACTCGCCATTCCCACGGTGATCCTGGTCGAACCTTCACGATCCGCCCCGCCCTCCGTGGTCCGGCTCCCGGCGGAGATCAAGGCTTTGACGGAGGCTCCCATTCTGGCGCGGGCGACCGGCTACGTCCGAAACCTTTCGGTGGACATCGGCAGCTCGGTCACCAACGGGCAGGTGCTGGCCGAGTTGGAAACCCCCGAACTCAATCAGCAGCTCGGGAGTGCTCGGGCGATGAAACAACAGGCGGAGGCGGCCCTGAATCTGGCGAAGACCACCGCCGCCCGCTGGTCGGAAATGCGCGCGGCCAAGATCGTCAGTTCCCAGGAAGCCGACGAAAAAGCGGCTGACGCGGAACTCAAGGTGGCGGCCCTCGGCTCGGCGGCTTCGGAGGTCCGACGTCTGGAGGAATTGGTCGGGTTCGCACGATTGACCGCGCCTTTCGACGGCATCATCACCGCGCGCCGGACCGACACCGGTCAACTGGTGGTTGCCGGCAGCGGTGTTGAATTGTTTCGCCTCGCGCAGACCCGCGTCCTCCGGGTGTTTGTCCGGGTGCCCCAGAGTCTGGCGGGATCAGCCCAAAACGGAATCGTCGCGCAGGTCCTGCTCAATGAACAACCGGGTCGGACCTATCCGGCGCGATTGATCCGCACCGCCGGAGCCATTGATCCGGCGTCACGAACCCTGCTCGTCGAATTGGAGTTGCCGAATCCTGACGGGACCCTGCTCCCCGGAACCTTTGCCCAGATCGAATTTCCCACCCAGGGCACACCAATGGGTTGGACCATTCCCGCCAACACCCTGTTGTTCCGAGCGGAAGGCCTGGTGGTGGCGGTCGTCGACACCAACGGTGTGGTGGAACTTCGTCGGATCACCACCGGCCGCGACCTCGGGGCCACGGTGGAAGTCACGGCTGGACTCGATCCGACCACCCGGATCGTCCTCAATCCGCCCGACGCCCTCGCCACCGGGATGCACGTTCGGATTGCCGACACCGCCACCGGGGAAACTCGCGGACTGCGGTAAGAGCCCTTCAAATTCGTTTTACGGCTTTCCCCCACGGGCGGTGAAGGTTAAGACGAGGCGATGTCGCGTAGATCCACCGCGTGGTCGCAAGCCCTTGGGCTGGTGATCCTGCTGTGCACCGGTGGATTCCGGTCGTGGTCCGCAGACCCTGTACTGACCCGGGTCCACGAGGCGCGCCTTCTTTCCAACACCGGGATCAAGGATCATCCACATCCCGCAATCATTGAGGGCACCATGCTCCTCGTGGATACCAACTGGAACAATTGGTTCCTCCACGACGGTGAGGAGGGCATCTACATCGTCGGCGATAACTACACCCTCCACGGAAAACCAGGCGAACGAGTCCGGGTGCAGGGAATCATCCGGCAGGGTGGATTCGCTCCGGTGCTCTCGGTCACCAACGAGATCATCCTCGGTCCAGGCACTTATCCGAACCCCACCCGGCCGCCGCTGGACCGGCTTCTTACCGGGCGCGAGGACAGCCAATGGGTGGAATTGGAGGGTGTCATCGAAGATGTGACGGAGGTTGGCATCCATACCGTCCTTCAACTCGGGGGACACTTCGGATCGCTGACCGTCACGGTGTTTCGTGGGATCGGAGTGCCGCCTCCAGTCTTCACCCTGGGCACGGAAATCCGGGTGCGGGGAGTCGTCGCCTCGGGGTACAACGACCGCGGTCAATTCCTCGGGGTCAAGCTGCACGCACCCAGCCTCAAGACGATCCAGATCCTGACCGAGGGTCCCACCAATTCCTTCGAACTTCCGGTGGAACCGCTGGCCTCTGTTCTCACCTTTTTGCCCAATCTCCCGACACACCGACAGGCGCATATCGTCGGCACCGTTATCCTGCGCCGCTCCGGAGGCCGGGTCTTCCTCCAGTCGGGCGACGCCGGCCTCCGGGCGATCCCGGCGGGTCCCAGCGACGTCCACGCCGGCGATGTGATCGACGCGGTCGGTTTCCCGACTCTGGATCACGGCACCCAGAATGTGGAATCACCGGAATTGGTTCTCGGAACGCCGATCCTGAAGAGTGCGCGGTTTCGGGTTCGTCAACACGGTCAGCCCGTCATTCCCGCCGACGCCGAAACCTTCGGGTCACTGCGGGACGCAGATTCGCTGCTCGTCCGATTTAAGGGCCGTGTGGAAGGCACGTTCGTGCAGAGCGGGACGGTGATTGCGGTGATCGCCGCCGACAAGCCCGAACGCCGGTTTGTCGAGGCCACCCTGGAGGATGGAAGTTTGGCCTCGACCCGTCTCGCCGGGTTGCGCAAGGGCACCGTGATTCTGGTCACCGGTGTAATCGATACCGCCAATTCCATGGAACTGAATCCTCACCGGGCCACGCTGTTCCTGCGGTCCATGGACGATGTGGTGGTTTTGAAGGAAGGCCCCTGGCTCACCGACCGTCGGGCCATGATGGTCGGCGGACTGTTGGTCGCTGTCGTCCTGGGCGCGGTGTCCTGGAACGTCGCCCTGCGCCGCAAGGTCGAACGCCAGACCCGGGCGATCCAGAACAAGCTCGAGCAGGAACGCGAGATGGAGCGGCGCTATCTGGACCTCGCCGAAAACGCCGCCGACCTGATCCTCACGCTGAAGCTGGACGGAACCGTGCTCAGCGTGAATGCCGCGGTCACACCATTGTTGGGATTCCGGCCGAATCAGGTGATCGGCACAAACGTTCTCACCCATGTTGCACCCCGCAACCGCGACTGGGTGGCGGAACGATTCGTGTCGATTCAGAAGACGGGGAAAACCGAGTTCAAAGTAGCCACGATGGACATTCTCTCCGCCTCGGGAGACGTGGTCACCGTCGAGGCGAGCTCCCATCTGGTCCACAAGGACGGCAAACCCGCGACTCTGGAGATTGTCGCCCGCGACGTGACGGCACGAAATCGGGCCCAGGAGCAACGCGACGGTCAGGGACGCATTCTCGGGATGATCGCCAGCGGCTCGGCGACCGATGACGTCCTTGAAGAACTGATGCGGTTTATCGAAAGTGCGAGTCCCGGATTGCTCGGATCGATCCTCCGACTGGATCCCGACGGTGTGACGCTGCGCTCGTCCGCCGCACCCTCCCTTCCCGCGGCGTACAATGCGGCGATCGACGGGGTGAAGTCCGGGGAAGGCGTCGGGAGTTGCGGAACCGCCATCGCCCGAGGCAAGGCGGTGATCGTCAGAGACATCCTGATCGATCCTCTTTGGGCCGGCCCGTTTCGCGCCGTGGCGGCGTCGCATGGTCTTCGCGCCTGCTGGTCGTTTCCGATTCATTCAACGGCCGGCAAGATTCTCGGGACCTTTGCGCTATATCGGAGGGAGGTCGCGACGCCAACCCCCGAGGAACTCGCCCTCATCGAAATCGGACGGTCGCTGGCGAGCGTCGCGTTGGAGCGCAGTGAGGCGGAAGCTGCCCTGCGCAACAGCGAGGAACGCCTCCTGGCCTGCATCACCGAGGCTCCCCACGTTGGGGTGCAATGGTATGACGAAGCCGGCCGGGTTGTGTTTTGGAACCGCGCCTCGGAACGGATCTTTGGATGGTCCTCGGAGGATGCGATGGGCCGGACACTGGAGAATCTGATCTTCACGCCGGAACAAGGGGCGGGGTTTCTCGAAATCATCGGGGAATTGAAACGGTCCGGCGGACAATTCGGTCCCCAGGAGTTCCCCTTCCACACCCGGGACGGCCAGAGCGGCACCTGCCTGTCCACGGTGTTTCGCCTGCCCGCAGGCAATGGTCCGCTCCTGTTCGTTTGCATGGACGTCGATGTCACCGCCCGCCGACAGGCCGAAGCCGCCCTTCTCGACAGCGAACAACGCCAGCGCATGGTCATCGCGTCCCTAGCCGAGGGGGTGCTTCTCATCGAACGCGACGGCACCGTGTCAGCGTTCAATGAACAGGTCGGAACACTCTTGGGACCGGACGGGATGCCGTTCTTCCGCAGGCCGGAGGATCCGGTGCTTTGGGAGATTCTGCGCGAAGACGGTGCCGCGATGGATCCGTCGGAATACCCGCCCGCCGTCACGCTGCGGACCGGCGAGCCCCAGCGGGATGTCGTGATCGGAATCCGCCACATCTCCGGTCAGCTTCAATGGCTGTCGGTCAACTGCCGCGCCGCGGTCGTCCATCCACAGGGCCGGGTCGAGAGCGTGGTCGTTTCCTTCGCAGACATCACGACGCGAAAGCAGGCCCAGGAGGAGTTGATCCGCGCCAAGGAAGAGGCCGAGGCGGCAAACCAGGCGAAGACCGATTTCCTGGCCATCATGAGTCACGAAATTCGAACGCCGTTGAACGGAGTGATCGGTTTCACCGACCTGTTGCTCAACAGCCGGCTGGCCGAGGAACACCGGCAGTTCGCCGAAACCATCAAACAATCGGGCGAAATCCTCCTCGCACTGATCACCGACATCCTGGATCTCTCGAAGATCGAGGCGGGCCGGCTGGAACTCCATCATCACCCCTACGGCTTCCTCGATCTCCTCGTCGACGTCGTCGGAATCATGTCCGTCCGCGCCGAGGAAAAGGAGATCGAACTGGCCCTCTGCATTGCCGGCGATCTTCCCCAACAGATCGTCGGGGACGGTGCCCGCGTCCGACAAATCCTGATGAATCTGGTCGGCAACGCGGTGAAGTTCACCGATCGCGGCCACGTGCTGGTGGAGGTGGATCGCGACGGGGAGGGATTGCTGATTTCCGTGACCGATTCCGGTCCGGGGATTCCGTCGGACAAACGCGAGCGATTGTTCCAGCGATTCTCGCAAATCGAGTCCCCGTCGACGCGTCATCACGGCGGAACCGGGCTCGGGCTGGCGATCTCCAAGGAATTGGTGACCATGATGGGCGGCACCATCGGCCAGACCGACGCTCCCGAGGGGGGCTCGCGTTTCTGGTTCCGACTGCCCTGCCCGCCACCGTCCGAAGGGAAGCCATCCCGGCCCCCGGCGGCCCTGCTGGGAACCCGCGTGCTCATCGTCACTGCGACCCCGGTGTTGCAGCGGGTGTTGCGCCGACAGCTCTCCTCCTGGGGTTGCGCCACTGATCTGGTGGAGCCGGAACGGGTCCTCGAACTGCTGGCCGGAGGCGCGCAATCGGGACGCCCATGGGAAGTTGTGTTGCTGGACTTGTCCAATCCCGCCAACGGCGTTCTGGCAAAACTGGCGCGGGAGATTCGGACCGGCGACTGGCCGCCCGTGGGCCTGGTGGCCATCCATCGGCGATCGACACCGGCGGCATACTTTGCCGAAGCCTGCGAGGCCACGTTGTGCAAACCGCTGGCGGCCCCCGAGCCGCTCCAGGCGGCTTTGACCACCGCACTCAGCCGGGCACGGCAACGCGTGGAGCCCGGCTAGGCACCCGTGACGCTGGGTGCCGGACCGGCGCAGCGGACTTCCACTTCGCGGTGCACCAATTCAAGCTCGCTCTGGAGGCGTTGCATCAACACTTCCGAGTTGCCCTGTTCATGCCGCCGCGCGCATTCCTCAATCCTGCGGACCGTGTCAACAACGGGTGCCGCGTGAAAAATCCCGAGCGAACCCTTTAACGAATGCGCTTCGCGTTCCAGGGTGATCCATTCGCGCGTTTCCAGCGCCCGATACATGTCGGACACAGAGGTCTTGGTGGATTCGATCATCACCGGTCCCAGTTTGTATAAGACGTCGGCATCCGCCCCGACCCAAGGACCCAGAAGGGAATTCTCGGCGATCGGCACCGCCGGTGCAGATGAACCCGCGGGATTCACTACCGGACGAGGTTCAGCTGCCGTGACTCTTTGAATGGCCTCGAGGAGTGTCTGCCGCCGGATCGGTTTGGTCAGGTATTCATCCATCCCGGCAGCGATGCAGGCGGCGCGATCCCCTCGAATCGCATGGGCCGTCAGCGCGATGATCGGAGTGCGCCGTCCGTTGGGAACCTCCAATTCCCGGATCTTGCGACACGCCTCAAGGCCGTCCATCTCGGGCATCCAGACATCCATCACGATCAGGTCAAACGGCTGCGTCGTCTGAAGATCGACTGCTGCGCGCCCGTTGCCGACCGTGGCCACCTCATGCCCCAACTGCTTGAGCATGTGCATGGCGAGCTCCCGGCTCACTGAATTGTCTTCGACCACCAAGATCCGCATAATAGTTCGCCGAATTGGCAGCAACGAGACTGCGGCGGCGGTATGAAAAGGTTTGCTGGAGCGGTGACGGCCGACAACCTGACAAAAACCCGGGAAACATCCTAGCCTTAAGAGCACGTCTGAAAACTGGCGGAATCTTTCCGCTTCTCAGAAGGCACCCGGGGGACGAAAACCAAACGGCCGCCCGGCGCGAAGCCGGACGGCCGTTGAGGGTGACTGAGAGACCCGATGTTACGACCGGATCCCGCTGCATCGTTTAGTAGCGGTAGTGTTCCGGCTTGTAGGGGCCGTCCGCCGGGACGCCGAGGTATTCGGCCTGGGACTTGGTCAGCTTGGTCAGCACGACGCCGATTTTCTCCAGATGCAGGCGGGCGACTTCCTCATCGAGCTTCTTGGGCAGACGATAGACCGTCCTCTCGTAGGTGTCTTTGTTCGCCCAGAGATCGAGCTGCGCGAGCGTCTGGTTGGTGAAGGAATTGGACATCACGAACGACGGATGGCCGGTGGCGCAACCGAGGTTCACCAGGCGGCCTTCGGCGAGCAGATAGATGCTCTTGTTGCCGGGGAGATAATAGCGGTCGTACTGCGGCTTGATGTTCTCGATGGTCACGCCCTTGGCGGCCTTGAGCTTGTCGACCTGGATCTCGTTGTCGAAGTGGCCGATGTTACAAACGATCGCCTGGTCCTTCATCTTGAGGATGTGATCCACGGTGATGATGTCGCAGTTGCCGGTGGTGGTGACGTAGATGTCGCCGGTTCCGAGCGTGCTCTCGATGGTATTGACCTCGAAGCCTTCCATCGCCGCCTGCAGCGCGTTGATCGGATCGATTTCAGTGACCACCACGCGGGCTCCGTAGGCACGGAGCGAGTGAGCGCTGCCCTTGCCGACATCACCGTAGCCGCAGACCACGGCGACCTTGCCGGCAATCATGACGTCGGTGGCGCGCTTGAGTCCGTCCGCCAGCGATTCGCGGCAGCCGTAGAGATTGTCGAACTTCGACTTGGTGACCGAGTCGTTCACGTTGATGGCGGGCACCAGCAGCTTGCCCTGCTCGGCGAACTTGTAGAGCCGGTGAACACCGGTGGTGGTCTCTTCGGAGACACCCTTCCAAGCCTTGACGATCTTGGTCCAGATGCCGGGCTTCTCCTTGGCAACCCGTTTGAGGAGATTCTTGATGACTTGTTCCTCGTGGGAACCGCTCTTGGTGTTGACCCAAGTGTCACCCTTCTCGAGTTCATAGCCCTTGTGGATCAACAGCGTGACGTCGCCGCCGTCGTCGACGACGAGTTCGGGACCCGTGTCACCGGGATGAATCACGGCCTTCAGGGTCAGTTCCCAATATTCCTCGAGCGATTCGCCTTTCCAGGCAAACACCGGGGTGCCGGTGGCGGCGATGGCCGAGGCGGCGTGGTCCTGGGTCGAGAAAATGTTGCAGCTGGCCCAGCGGACTGACGCGCCCAGTTCGACGAGGGTCTCGATCAGGACCGCCGTCTGGATGGTCATGTGCAGCGAACCGGTGATGCGAACGCCCTTGAGCGGCTTCCGCTTGGCGTACTTTTTCCGGACCGACATCAGGCCGGGCATCTCGTGCTCGGCGACGGCGATTTCCTTGCGACCCCACTCGGCCAGGCCGATGTCGCGGACGATGTAATCCTTGCCGGCGGGAGTCTGCGCGGACAACAGGGTGAGGTTGGCGGTGGCGGATCCGACCTCGGCGAGGACGGCGGCGGCGGCGGGTTTGAGTTTGGGCTTGGCCATAAAGTATTCGGTTTTCAGTTTTCGGTTTTCAGCGGGGCGGGAACGGGGCGCAGCGAGCGGATCAACGCCTGCAGCATCGGACACAATTCTCGGGTCTCTTGAATGAGCATCTCGATTTGTTCTTTGGGGAGGACCGAGAGTCGTTGGGCAATGTAAAGCTGGGTTCGCAATTCAGCGGCCGAGCCTTTGGCAATCCGAAGAAAACGAATGAAATCGAGCCTGCTGTCGCGTTCGTGCCCTTCGGCGATGTTGGACGGAATCGAGATCGACGCCCGGATCATCTGGTCACGCAGCGCGTACTCCTTCGAATCGGCCAGCGCGCGATTCACTTCCACAGCGAGCCGGCAGCCTCTCTTCCAAACTTCAAGTTCTTCAAAGGACTGAAAGGCCATCGATTGAGTTTTCGGTTTACTGTTTTCAGTTTTCAGTTCGGCAAGCCGCGCGTCACGGCTCGCCGAAAACTGAAAACCGAAAACTGAAAACTTACTTTATGGCCTTCTTCAGCGCGGCCACCTTGTCGGTCACTTCCCACGGGAGATCAGCGTCGATCTTGCCGAAGTGACCGTAGTTGGTGGTCTTGCCGTAGATCGGGCGGAGCAGGTTGAGCTGCTTGACGATGTCGGCGGGCTTGAAGCTGAAAACCTTCTGCACCGCGTCGGTGATGGCCTGATCGGTGAGGCCTTCGCGGGCCGTGCCGAAGGTGCTGACATACACGCTGACGGGATCGGGATAACCGATGGCATAGGCAAACTGGATTTCAGCGTGGGTCGCAAAACCGGCAGCCACGATGTTTTTGGCGACGTAGCGGCCCATGTACGCGGCGCTGCGGTCCACCTTGCTCGGATCCTTGCCGGAGAAGGCACCGCCACCGTGACGGCCCCAGCCACCGTAGCTGTCGACGATGATCTTGCGTCCGGTCAGGCCGGTGTCGCCTTGAGGTCCACCCACCACGAAATTGCCGGTCGGATTGATGAGGAACTGTGTGTCCTTGGTCAGCATGTCCTTCGGCAGAACCTTCTTGATGATCTGCTCGATGCAGAACTCCTCGATCAAGGCGTGCTCGACGTTGGCGGCGTGCTGGGTGGAGATGACAACGTTGGAAATCGAAACCGGCTTGTCGTCTTCATACACGACCGAAACCTGCGACTTGGCATCCGGGCGGAGCCACTTGGCCAGCTTGCCGGCCTTGCGGATGCGGGTGAGTTCCCGGCCCAGCCGATGGGCGAACATGATCGGCGTCGGCATCAATTCCGGCGTCTCATTGCACGCGTAACCGAACATCAGGCCCTGGTCTCCAGCACCCTGCTCGGCCTTCTTCTTGCCCTTGGCAGCCTTGGCATCGACGCCCTGGGCGATGTCGGGCGACTGCTGGGTGATGAGCAGATTCACGAACACCTTGTCGGCGTGGAACACGTCGTCGTCGTTCACGTAACCGATCTCGCGGATCGCGTCGCGCGTGATCTTGACGTAGTCGAGCTTGGCTTTCGTGGTGATCTCGCCGCCGACGATGGCGACGTTCGACTTCACGTAGGTTTCGCAGGCGACCCGGCTGTATTTGTCCTGCGTCAGACAGGCGTCCAACACTGCGTCGGAAATCGTGTCAGCCACCTTGTCCGGATGCCCTTCACCGACGGATTCGGAAGAGAAAATGAAACGCTTGCTCATGAAGTTTTCTGGTTAAAACGGAGTGAATTGAACCGATCAGACGACCAACATATTTACGTATCTGGATGCGACGATACGAAAACAAACAAAGGGGTCAATGCCGATTTTGGAGAAAAATGGGGCAGAACGGACGAGGTGATTCGTGGGTTGCCGGCCTGAAACGAGGGAACGCCCGCTCACGGCCGTCCCAGTCGATCCGCCAGTGCCGCCCCAAAAACAGGATCCTTCCCCATTTTCAGACAGGCTCTTATCCTGCCGGGGTGCCAGCGACCCTCAAATCCCTCCGAGCACTCGCCGATCCGACCCGGCTGCGCATCGTGGCGTTGCTGGAAGAAGGTGAGTTGTCGGTCGCCGAGCTCCAGGAAATCACCAAGCTCGCCCAGTCACGCATCTCGACCCACCTCGGTTTGCTGAGCGAGACCCGCATCGTCGCCGCGCGGCGCGAGGGGAAACGCACCTACTACCGGCTCCAGCCCGACAAGGCCCCGGAAGGTCGCCGACTCGTCGAACTGGCCGTTCAAGGCGCGGCCGAATTACCCGAACACGAACGGGACCAGCTCAACCGCCGGCGGGTCGTGGCCCTGCGGGACGAGCAGGCCCAGGTCTATTTCAATCAAGTGGCCGGCCGGTTCGACCGCAGCTACGGACCGGGCCGTTCCTGGCAGGCCTTTGGGCATCTCCTGTTGCGCATCCTCCCGCCGCTGGTGGTTGCCGATCTCGGTTCCGGCGAAGGACTCCTCGCCGAACTGCTCGCCCGGAGCTGCCATCAGGTAATCGCAGTCGACAACTCCGAAAAGATGGTCGAATTCGGCGCACGCAAGGCCCGGAAGAACGGTCTCAAGAACCTCGAATTCCGCCTCGGCGACCTGTCCAACCCGCCCATTGATGACGCCTCCGTCGACTTGGTAATCCTCAGCCAGGCGTTGCACCACGCGGAGGATCCCCAGAAGACCATCCTCGGTGCGCACCGGATTCTCAAGGCCGGTGGACGCATCATCGTCCTCGATTTGCTCCGTCATACCTTCACCCAGGCTCAGGAACTTTACGGCGACCGCTGGCTGGGATTCGAGGAGGCGGACCTGCACCGTTGGCTGGAATCCGCCGGGTTTCGCAACATCGAGGTAAGCGTCGTCGCCCGCGAGGAACAACCCCCGCATTTCGAGACCCTCCTGGCCACCGCGGAAAAATGACCATTGAGGCCCTTCCGTCGCACAAAAAGTGTCATTAGGGAGGACCGAACCCTTTTCGACTTTCTAAGGCAACTAAGCGCTCTGGAATTGGCCAAGCCTAGAAAACTCCAGTCCTTTTGTCTTGGAAAGCGATAACGCTTCACCGCTACGCCGAGACAAAACGGTTAAACAAGCCTGTTTCGGGACTCCTGCGGCCTCGGTTGGGAGGAACCCCGAATTCCCGAACGAATTCGGAAGCAGTCGGCTGCCGATAGCTGTCCCGGAGGTCAACCTTCTCGGTCGGCAGGAACCGAAACTCAGGATCACCATCGTTCGATCGACGTCTGAGTTCCATGTAAATATCTCCGCCCGGATCTTCACTGAGCGAGTAGAAGAATCCATTCAGCCGATTGACCTCAATCGGTACCCGCAACCTCGGTGTTGGTGTCATCATCGCCGCTTAATATTACATGTGTAATTTAACGGTCAACTGAAATCCCGGAGCAAGTTGGTCAGTCCCACAACGGTCCGGACATTGACAGGGCAACGTTGAAGAAGGTGCAGTGTTTGCAAAGGTCCGGTGAAGGTTCGAGGAGTGAGCGATTGGGAGCGTCCACCTATCGGGTCTGGTTCAGATCCGAACCGTCGATATTGAGAATGCGTGGTTTTTCCTCGGAGTCCGTAGCCGATGCGGAATGGGCCTCGGTCATTCCATCGGCACCGGTCACAATCAGTTTTCCGCCGACGAAGTCGTAGGTTCCGCGGGCAATCGCGGTTGTCTGGCCCAGAGCCTGTCCGGGCGCAGCACCGTCGATCCCTTTTGTTTTGGTGGTTTCCACTCCGCCGAACGTCGTGTGTTCGACGGTGCCATCCTTGTGGAAGTTCCAGGTATTGGCGCCCACTGCGCTGACGCCGCCGAAGTTGCTGGACGTACTGACTTCCCAAGTCCCCTCAAGACGGGCACCGGGCCGGAAACGATAGACGTGCGAGAGGGGGCTGCTGTCCATGACACCGCCGGCGCCGGGACTGTAGGTATGTTCCTCGGGCTCCCCGCCGTTTTTGATCAGGGTCAATTGCCGGCCCACCAGTTCGTAGGTCCCGCAATTGCCGGGATCGGATTTCTGCAGCGCGGCGAAATCGCCGTCGCCCAGGCCGGCCGGAGGAGTCCCGAAATAGACGCCTCCGTCGGGTCGGAACCATAATGGGTGCTTCGGATATGGGCGCCTCCAAAGAAGACAATCTCTGTCTTGGCGAACCATCCATCGAGCGTGTGTTTCGTGCTGGCTGCGGCCGCCTCGGAAGCCGTCAGCGGTTTCACGGCGTCGGACGCAACCCATTCGTTGTCGCCGTCGCCCCAACCGTGGAAGTGCACAAACCTCTTTTCGCCGTCCACTTGCAGGACGGTCGCCAGATACCATTGTCCCTGCCTGTCACGGGCCTTCAGGACCTCGCCGACCTTGGGCACGCCAAGGGTTGTCGGATAGGTCAGATTCCTGGGACGTTCCACACTCTTCGGGGCGGCACCCGCGCCCGCGGCCACATCGGCGGGCGCCGGTGTTCCCCTCGGCTTGACGTGGTCCGGTCCGAGCCACTCGTCCCAAGTGTCGTTGTATCCATCGTAGTGGATGAAACGCTTGTCGCCGTCGATCTTGAGCACCGTGGCCTTGTACCAACCGCCGCCCTTATCCTTGGCGTCGATCAATTCGCCGACCACGGGGGCACCGAGCACGGCGGGGATCGGGGCGATCGCGATGGGCCGGACGCGGTCAGGCATCACCCATTCGTTCCAGGTGTCGGACCAGCCTTCGTAATGGATGAATCGTTTTTCGCCATCGATCTTCAGGACCGTTGATTTGTACCACACGCCGGCCGTGTCCTTGACCTCGAGGACTTCGCCGACCTTGGGCGGACCCACCTCCGCGGCGCGGGCCTGGACGCGGAGCGAGACGGCCGTTTCGATGATGATCCAGGCCGTCAGCAGGCGGGAAAGGGCGATCCGTTTGGTCACGCGATAATGACTCTTCAGAATCCGACAAAACGCAAGGGTGCGGGATCACATTGCCAAACGGTACGGACGTTGACGTGGCCATGTTGAAGAAGAAGCCGTGTTTGCAGAGGTCTGGTGGGTTTTGGAGGGTGTGATCGATTGGGATCGGTTCGCGGGTACTGCGAGTCGTCTCCGTCGGTGTCCGGCGTGGTTTAGTTTGAATGGTTTCAGGCGCGCTCTTAGCGTCGCGCATGCCTGATGAGCCCCTGCTCACCCTCCAGATTCCCGGACTGCCGCCCCCGCGGCGCGGCAAGGTGCGTGAAGTGTTCGATCTCGGCGACTGCCTGCTGTTCGTCGCCACGGACCGCATCTCGGCCTTCGATTGCGTCATGCCCAACGGCATTCCGCGCAAGGGCGAGATCCTGACCCGGCTGTCGCACTACTGGTTCGACCTCACCGGCGCCTGGCTTCCCAACCACCGAATCGGCACCGAGGACTCTCCGCTTCCGGAATCGCTCCGACCGTTCGCGCAACAGCTCCGGGGCCGAAGCATGATCGTGAAGAAGGCCAAACCCCTGGCCATCGAGTGCGTGGTGCGCGGATATCTGGCCGGGTCCGGCTGGAAGGAGTATCGCACCTCCGGAACCGTCTGCGGCGTTCGCCTTCCAACAGGGCTTCTGGAATCCTCCGAACTCCCTGAACCGATCTTCACCCCGGCCACCAAGGCCGAGAGTGGGCATGACGAGAACATCTCCTTCGAGCAGGCATCCGCCATCGTCGGGGCCGACACGGCGGCGCGCGTTCGGGACCTCAGCCTGAAACTCTACGCCTTCGCCCGCGACCAGGCGCGGCAGCGCGGGATCATCATCGCCGATACCAAGTTCGAGTTCGGCTATTTCGGAGACCAACTGCTCCTGATCGACGAGGTGCTGACACCGGATTCGTCGCGATTCTGGCCAGCCGACCAGTACGCGCCGGGCCGCAGCCAGGCCAGCTACGACAAGCAGTTTGTCCGCGACTACCTGGAAACCCTGTCCTGGAACAAGACCCCGCCCGCCCCTGCCCTGCCGGACGACGTGGTCCGCCGGACCCAGGCGAAATACGTAGAGGCCTACGAACGGCTGACCGGGCGGACGCTGTAGTCCGAATCCATGCGGGCGAAGAGATGATCCGATTGGCTCTTCAGGAATCCGTGTGAATCCGTGAAATCAGTGTCCCTTTTCGGTTTCTTCTGACGCATTCCGAGCACGCTCGAATCATTCGACCCCGGTTTCCCGCAGTTCCAACCGCAGTGCCACCAGTGAGAGGTGGATGTCGTAGAGGAAGAACAGCACCGCCACCACCAGCGCCAGAACGCTTCCGGTGAATTGCAGTTCGACCGCTCCCGCGACGGCCCAGTGGAACGCCGACGCTCCAAACAAGGTGGCCACCAGCAGACCCGACAACAACACGCTGCCCGAGGCCATTCCAATAGCCCATCGAAGCACCCGCGCCCGGAGGAACAGGATCCGGATTTGTTCGCGGGCACCCGGAACCACTGGACCGGTGCCCCGCCGCAGATCGGCCATGATCTGCCGCGAACGATCCACCACCCGGCCGAAGCGGTTGGTCATCACCAGCAGCAGCATGCCCACGCCTGAGATCAGGATTACGGGACCGATGGCGGTCTGCAGGTAGGGAAGAATTTCAGTGACGGAGCGTTGCATGGGTCAGGTGCAGCCGACGAAACCCCTAGCCCGCATTCTGGTTCCTGCCAAGGCAAGACCGTTCGGCACTTCACCGACTCAAACATTCACTGCTTGCGACAGGCCGCCAGCGTGACCATTCCCCGCTCCACGCTTTTCGACTCGAGTTTGAGCCCAACAGATTCGATCCGCTGAATCATCTGGTCCGGATCGAGGCGCAGCTTCCAATAGCGGCTCGCCCGCTGCCGCCACCCGGTCAGGGTTCGCTCGTGTACGAGATCGGTAACGGCCACCCGCCCGGTTTCGTACTCCAGAAGGCAGGTCAGGATGCGGTCCGCATCACTTCGCACCGGAATGATCCGATCCACACCCTTGAGTTCCACCGAATGGAAATCGCGAAACCCCAAAAGCATCTTCCCGCCCGGTACCAGTGCCCGGCTCATCGCTCCCAGGAGATCGTCCACCGACTCGCGATCAGGCATGTGCGTCAACGTATCGCCGAGGCAGGTGATCACCTCCACCGGCGTCGCGACGTGTGCGGGAAAATCGCGGAGGTCCGCGAGCACCGTGCGGATGGCATGAGGTCCCCGGCGACGCTCAAGTTCCGCCAGGAGTTCCGCCGAAAGATCGATGCTCACCACGGCATAGCCCGCCTCCGCCAGCGGAAGGCTCTGCAGGCCGAATCCGCATCCCAGATCGATCGCCTGCTTTCCGAGCCCGGCGGCCGACGCTCCCAGGACTCCAGCCTTCGACAGCAATTCTCGTGAGCGTTCCAGGGCGGCGTCCACGTCGCCCACCATCCACGTGTAGATCGGGGCCAGGTGCGCCGCGTAGTGTTCCTGCATCCCGGTAACGATGTCGTCCTGTGCCATGGCGGCAGCGTCAACAGGGTACGGCGTCAAGGCGAGCCCGGAGAGCAGCCCGGGGAACCGCCTTGAGTCGTCGCAACGAAAAAACCCCGCCGAAGCGGGGCTCGATCGAGACTCCAGATTGCGGGTGCCGCCTCAGTTCGAGACGTACTCGCGCGGATCGGTGATCCGTCCGGCGATGGCACTGGCGGCGACCGTGGCCGGCGAGGCGAGAAACACCTGCGATTCCTTGTGACCCATCCGGCCGGGGAAATTCCGGTTGGTGGCGCTGATGCACTTCAACCCGGGCTGATTCATCCGGCCGAAGGTATCCACCGGTCCGCCCAAACAGGCGGCGCAGCCGGCGTTTTCGGTCATGCGCACGCCAGCATCCACCAGGATTTGCCAGATGGTACGATCACCCCAACGGGTGCGCTGAAGATCGCCGACGATCTCCGGAGTGGCCGGAACGCCAAAGGTGTCGATGGTCACATGACGTCCGCGGAGGACGCGGGCGAATTCGACGAAGTCGCTCGTCTTGCCGCCGGTGCACGAACCGACATAGGCCCGGTCGAGCTTCACGTGGCCCATTTCCTTGGCCTTCTTGCGCTGACCTGGATCGGGATGGCAGGCGACGGTGGGTTCAAGGCGATCGAGATCAATCACCGTCTCATAAACGAATTTCTGGTCGGCATCCGCAAACACCGGATCGAAGGTCGTCTTGGTTCCATTAAGGCGGGTGCGGTTCTCGACGTATTCCCGGGTGCGGGCATCGAATTCGAACATGCCGTTCTTGCCGCCGGCCTCGATTGCCATGTTGGCAATGGTCATGCGGTCGTCCATCGACAGGCTCGCAACGCCCGGTCCGTCGAACTGCATGGCCCGGTAGGTGGCACCGTCGAAGCCGATCTCGCCGATGCAGTGAAGGATGACATCCTTGGCCATCACTCCGGGTTGCAGCGCGCCTTCGATGCGGAAATGCATGGTCTCCGGGACCTTGATCAGCAACTTGCCGGTGCCCATGACGAAGCCCGCGTCGGTGTTGCCGATGCCGGTGGCGAACTGGTTGAACGCACCCGCCATGCAGGTGTGGGAATCGGTGCCGAAGAGGATTTCCCCGGGGCGGGTGTGGCCCTTTTGCGGCAGGGCGGCGTGGCAGACGCCGGCGTAGTTCGAGCCGTACTGGCGTTCCAGCAATCCCTTGGTCGAATCAAATTTCCACTGGCCCTTCGGATCGTCGATGACGTCGTAGAAATAGGGCAACTCCTGCTCCTGGGCGAAGGCCCGGAGGATGTCGACGTTGCGGTTCGAGAGCGAATCCGAGGTGAAAATGTAGTGATCGGGAATGATGACCACCCGTTGGCGATCCCAAACCTTGGCGGTGGAGCCGAACTCGCGGCGGAACACCCCGATGGTTCCCGGACCACACACGTCGTGGGTCATCAGGACATCGGCGTTCACCCAGATGTTATCTCCGGCCTGGACCCGCGCCTTACCGGAGGCACGGGCAAGAATCTTCTCAGTCAGCGTCATACGACAGGCGGTCAGCTTAGACCCGTGACCGGGGGTGGCGCAACCCGGAGTTCAATCCACGGAGATTGACGTGGCGCATCTCGACACTGCCTCCTGTGGAAGCCCGTTGGGCATGCATCCGACCCACAGCGGCCAATCCACCGCGTACCAAAACGAATAGGGGGCTCGGGTGGAACCGGGGCCTCCACCTTGGGCGGTGCCCAAGGCTGGTATGGGGCGGGCCTTTGGCCCTGAGAACAGCCGAAGGCTTGGGCGCGCGCTGACCGCGTAAACGCCGGACTCCAAACATTCGGACCGCGGCGTTCGGGGGGGGTAGTGTCGAGATGTGCCCGAGTTTGTCGCGACGCCCAGAGCGATCTCTGCATCGGGCCGTCGCGTTTGAAGGATTCCCGCGACGATGACTTTGGAAACGACTACTTCTTGGCAGCCACCTTGCGGCGGCGCCAGGCGGCCTGACCGGCCATCAGCACAACCGCAGCCGCGGCGGCGTAGGTGCTGGGTTCGGGAACCGGAACGGAAACACAAACGTTGTCGATGCCGAGTCCGTCGGTTTGCCCGGAGACATCCAACCAGCGCAGCATGATCGCCGAGCCCGACGGAATGTTGAGTCCGGTCAGCGTGATGTTGATCGCCGTACTGGCACCGCCCGCGATCGCGCCCGAGCCGGTCAGGTTTGGCGCGTTAAAATTGCCAGCCGAAACCGCATTCCACGTCAGGCCCTTGTTGTCACCCGTGGCATCCGATCCAGAAACGATCCCGGGCGAGAGATAGGCTTTGGCGCCGACTCCATCGACATCGTAAAACTTTCCGGAAAGACCGGCGGCAACCGCGTAGCTGAATTGAAGACTTTGAGCGGAGGTGTTCGCCGACCGCCATTGTTCGCCGTTGTAGGTGATCGTCAGGGAGGTGACGGTGTTGCCGGTGTTGTTGTAGACGAGATTGCCGAAGGCGATGGACGTCGCGCCGGTGCCACCCGTGATGGCTCCCACGGCACGATCCGTCGACGAGCCGCTCGATCCGTAGGAATAAACGCCGACCGCGGAGGTTGACCCGGCGTCCGCGGTGTAGGTGAGGCCCGAGCCGCCGCCGCTGATCGATCCGGTGGACTGGATGAACCAACCCGTGGCCCCGCTCATGTCGTTCTGCCACGTCGCCGTACCCGTCTTCGCCAGCGTATCAAAGGTCTGGCAATAGGGGCAGTCCGTGATGTTCATGTACGTCGCCCAGGCCGGCACCGAGGTCGCAAGGCCGATCGCAGCAAGGAGGGAGAGCCGCGAGGAGGTGGGATTCGTTTTCATGCGCATTTCAGGAGGAAGTTGGACCAACGTCGGGGCGGATCCTCGGGAATCCCCCGCTAGGACTTCAATCCTATGAATGGATAAGGGGATTTCTTATTTCAAAAAAACCCGCCAAGTCGCAGCGTTGGAACCGTCTGTATGACCGCGCCCCCCAGCCCGAACCCAGCGGATCGACCCCCGATTTTTGAGGACCGATCGCGCTGGCTGATCCCATCCCTGGTCGGAATCGTCGCGTTGGTGCTCATCGGAATGGTGGCCGCCCGTCCGGTGCATCGCCGGATCAATTCGTGGCGCGCGGGCTCGTTCGTCACCGAAGGCAACGCCGCCCTCGCCACCAACAATCTACCGGCCGTCTCACGGTCCGTGCGGGCCGCCATCCTGCTGGCTCCCGGCGACCCGGACGTGCTCCATCTCGCGGCCCGCTATTGCACCCGGATGCGACTGGTGGATGGGATCCACTACTGGCAACTGTTCCTCGATTCCGGCCGGGCGACCCCGGAGGATCGGCGGGAGTTTGCCCGCCTCTGCCAAAGCCTCAACCGCCTCGATCTGTCCGGTCAGTTGATTCAGGAATTGGTCTCCGCCGACGCCCGGGATCGCACGAATCAACTCCTCGTTCTCGACCAACTGGCGCTGCTCGGTGACTGGAAACGGGTCGTGACCGGCGCCGAAGCAATGGTGAAGGAATTCCCGGGCGATGAAGCCACTCAACTCATGCTGGCCCGGGCATATCTCGGTACGGGAAATCCCCAACTCGGAGGCCGGGCGGTCGCCCTCCTCCAGCCGTTGATGCGCGATGGAAGCACCCAACGGCAGGCGGCGCTTCGAACGTTTGCGACCCTGACCGGTCCTCCACCCGCGGAACTGCTGAAAGTGGCGGATCAATTGGAACACGTCCCGGACGCTCCGCTCGCCGACCGAATGATGGCATGGGAACTTCGCGAACGTCTCAAGCCCGCCGAATCCAAAACCATTCCCGAGCGCGCCCTTGCCAGTTTTCCGCCGCCCACAAATGCCACCGACATTGTCACCCTGGTCGAATGGCTGCGGGCACGCCGTCGGTTCGATCTGGCACTGACCCTGGTGCCCTTGCAACAGGCCAGAACCGATTCCGGACTGCTTCTGGCCTACGGTGAACTCCTGGCCGATCTTCATCGCTGGAAGGATCTCGAAACCCTCCTGCGTGAACCGCGGCTTCCCATGAATCGAATCGCCTCGGCCTGTCTGCACGCGGTGCTGGCCAACGGCACGGGTGACAAAGGGGAGGCGACCCGATTCCTGCGCGATGCGTTTCAGGCAGCCACCGGAAGCCCGGAAATGCTGCAGCAGATCGCCCTGTTCGCAGTGCAGATGGGGCAGAACGCGCTGGCGATCGACATCTGGACCGCGATGTTGCAGAACCCGGCGACCGTCGTGCCGGCTTCCGCCATTCTCCTTCGGTACGCCAGGTCACAGGACGACTTCGAACTGGAGCGAATGATCTACCGCAGCCTGATCGTTCCCCTCCGTGATCAGCCCGAAGTGCGCTTTCAACACGCCTACCTCAACGTCTTGTTCAATGAAGGGCTGGTGCAGGCCGAAACCACGCTGACCGACTTGGTGGCGCATGATCTGGGAAGCGCACGATTTCGCGCCGCGCTGGCCCTGGCCAAGTTGCGCCTCGAGAAACCGGCGGAAGCACTGGCGATCTGCGAGTCAGCCAACATCGACTGGCGGGCCCAGCCGGCCCGTTGGCGGGTGATCTACGCCGCCTCGCTCCAGGCGAATCAGCAACGGGCCGCCGCCCGGACCTTCGCCGCCACCATTCCCGCGTCGGAACTCAAGATTCCGGAGCGCGCGCTACTCCAATCCGTCCTCAACCGGTAGAGTCCTGGGTCGCCAAACTCCTCGTTGGCCCGGGAGTTTTTCACCGGTTACTCACCGGCCACCGTTGACTTCATCGGCCGTCTCGGCTAGCTCATGCGCCCGGCGTAGAGCCTACTGTGAGTCTCGCACTCAATCAGCCCGTTCTCGTGCTCAACCGCTTGTGGCAGGCGGTCAACGTCTGCTCGGCGCGTCGCGCCCTAACCTTGCTCTTCGAGGGTCACGCGCAGGTCGTCTTCGGGAACGGTGACGGCGATTTCAAGACCTACGGCTTCGGCGAGTGGCGCGATTTTTCGCTCAAACGGCCGGAGGACGACACCGTCGGAACCATCTCCTTTCGCATCCGGGTTCCGCGCGTGATCCTGCTGCTCGCCTTTGATCGCCTGCCGAAAAAGGAGGTCAAGTTCACCCGTCACAACATTTTCGAGCGGGACAAGAACACCTGTCAGTATTGCGGTCAGACCCTGGATCGGAAGGACCTCAATCTCGATCACGTTGTTCCGCGGGACCGGGGTGGCCCGACCACCTGGGAAAACATCGTCTGCTCCTGCATTCCCTGCAACACGCGGAAGGCCAACAAGACACCTTTGGAGGCCCGGATGCGCCTGATCCGCAAGCCGAAGCGCCCGAAGTGGAGACCGTTCGTCCAGGTGAATTTCGGCGTGCAGATGCACGACAGTTGGCGGCATTTCCTCGATCTCGCCTATTGGAACGTGGAGCTCGGCGAGGAACCGGCCTGACCCTCCGATTCCGTCAGGCGGTGACGGCTTCCCGAAGCCATTCCGCAAGCCGGTTGGTGTTGGCCTGGAGATCGTATTTCTTCTCGAACGATTGCCGGCCAAGGCGCGCACGTTCCGCCGCTGCCGCAGGTGCCTCCAAAATGTCGGTCACCGCGACCCGAAGCGCCTCCACCGTCAGCTCGGGGAGCAGTTTTCCATAGGCACCCGCACCCAGGATGGCTTCGGCCGCGCCTGCTTTGGAGGAGACGATGGGAACCTCGAACGCCAGGGCCTCCAACAGCACGATGCCAAACGTTTCCAGGCGGGACGGAAATAAGAACAGATCCGCCGCCTCCCAGCGCTGCCGCCACGCATCGCTACCCGCAGTAACCCCGCGGTGGATACGAAGCCCAGGCGCGGGGGGAACATCGGTCTCGGTGACCACGTCCAGGTCGCATCGATCCGCGAAGTGACGGCGGTGACATTCCAGGAGCAAGGGGCCGCCCTTGCGCGAAAAATCCCCTCCCACAAACAGCAACCGGGGCCGGAGGGGACGTTCGCGAACCGACCTCCGGGCGGGGACCTCCATCGACGGTGGGAGGACGTGGATCCGAGCACCATCGATTCCGTAGTCGGCCTCGAGGGACTTCGCGGCATTCTCGGACCACGGAAGCAGCCGGGTCGCGGTTTGAAACAACCTTCGTTCGGCGCGCCGCAGCGCCGACAGGGTGAGCGGCTGAAAAAATCGTGCGGCGGCGTTTTGACCCATCCAGGGTGAATCCGCGAGCTGCCGGAAGGTCGCATCCAATCCCACGAAGGTCGGAATCTGCGCCGGAAATTCGCCGAGTTTGAGCCCCACGCTCTGGGTGTTGACGACGAGCGCATCGATCGGTTGCCGGGCACGGATCCGATCCAGTTGTTCGCGAATGTTCCGGCTGGCGGCGCTGCGCCAGCGGCAGGCATGAAAATCGAGCCCGAACCTCCGGAGTCCACGGATCGACGTGTCACCCCACCGTTTCAAATGCGGCGGCAACGGAAGGGCATCTACCACCACCGGATGAATTCCCAATTCCGGTCGCCGCTCCAGCGCCGCGGCAAACCGCGGAAGATAGCTGGAATGCCCCAGCATGTTTTCGTTGAGAAAGGCGACGTTCATGTACCCTTCCCGCGCGCAGCGATCCGCCTGAACTCACGCTCGAGTCCGGCACACACCTGTTCCGGGGCATAGCGTTCCTCGGCAAGTCGCCGGCCCGCCAGGCCAAGTTCGGCCCGATAGTCCGGATCCGTTTCCAATCGGCGAAACGCCGCCGCAGCGGCCCCCTGCATGTTCATCGCCACCGGGATTCCCCCGCTCGAAGCGACCCAATTGGTCACCGGATCATCATGGTGCACGACCGGATTCCCGGTGGCGAGAGCCTCGGCAATCGCGATCGAAAACGGTTCCCCGAGTGTTCCCAGGGCAAACACATCGGCCGCCTGATGCAACAGCGGCATACGTTCCCGTGCGACACGCCCGAGCAGGATCGCGCGTGATCCCAGGGCCTCTTGAACCCGAGATCGAACCCCGTCCGCCCCCTCTTCGTCGGCGCCTGCCGCGACCAGGAATGCCGTTGACGATGCACGGGCCACTTCCGATGCCACATGATCGATCCGCTTGCCACTCGCCGTCCCCATCGGGCCGATGGTCAGCACGATGAACCCTTCCTCCGGCAATCCGAACGCATGCCGTGTGGCACGCCGTTCTCCGGGTGAAACCGGGTGAAATCGGGCGGCGTCGACGGAGTGGGGAATGGAAAAGAAATGCTCCAGGGACCGTCCGGGCATCAGGTCGGCCGCCTCGGCCAGATACGGCGGGGCAAGGACATGAACTCCGTCAAAACAAGCCGCCCACAACGGGGAAAGTCGCATCCCGTTCAAAAACACAATCGGGCAACCGTGCCAGCGACGGAACCGTTTGAGATGCCAGGCCAGTGCGGGATCACCGCAATAGGCAACATCAGGCCGGTGCAGCAGGAGACGGATCAAGGTGCCCGGGAGCGCTGTGTTCTGTTCGGCGAGATACCGGGAGCTCCACGATCTTCCGCGCAGAAATGAATGATTCCGATTGATCCCAAAAATCCTGCGAACAACGCGATCGGGCCGCGGTGAAACAAACGATCCTCCGGACCAAACCTCAACCTGGAGGGTATCGGGCAGATGGAGCGCGAGATCCGCCATCCAGGTTTCAATTCCCCGAAGTTCGCGGCCCAGGCCGCTCGAAACCAGGGCCACCTTGAAACGCTCCTTCATGGACGGGACGGGACGGAATTCTGACCCCGTCGTTTTCGTTCCAATGCCCGGTAGAATTCCAGGCCCCGGGCGGCGACCGCCGGCCAGGTGAAGTGTTGACGGACATGGGCACGCGCGTTCTGGCCCATGCGCTCGGACAGAGCCGGGTTTTCCACCAGTTCACGGATCCGATTCCCCAAAGCTTCCAGATCATCCGGAGGAACAACAAAACCGGTCTCACCATCGACCACCAACTCCGGGAGGCTGGTGACCCGGGTGACAATGACCGGTCGCCCGGCTGCCATTCCCTCCAGTGCCACCAATCCCAAAAGTTCCGATTTGTCGCCACCCGCCGTCGGACGCGGCAGGGAGGGCTGGAGCACGACACTGGCGGCAGCATATTCCCGACGGATATCGGCGTCCGAAGCGTTCGTGAGAAAGGTGACCTTCTTGCCCCGGGCCTCGGATTGGAGTTGGGCGAAGTAGTCGAGGTCGTACGGCCGTCCGACGACCCGGAGCGGGGTCTCCCGGTCGAGCGCCCGGATGACGTTGAGAATGCCCTTGTGAGGGAGCAATCGCCCCACGAAGAGCGCGTGACCGCCGGCAAACGGGGCCGGAGTCAGATCACCTTCCGCACCTCCAAAAAGAACCGTTTGAGGTTGGGACCAGGTTGAGAAAAAGCTGCCGGAATACCGGGAGAGATGAGCCAGACCGTCCGTCATCCGGTGCAGGTCCAATCGTCTGGAGATCCGCGAGAGATAACCACTGAGCGTCCGTCCCCCTCCGCCCACATCGGTCAAAACAGAGATCTGATGCTTCCAACGGCATCGGGCCACCACCGCCTCCGACAGCACGGTGGGAAAGCAAAGAGTATGAACAACGTCGAAACCGCCGATCTTTTGGAAGGTTTCCGATGGGGCAGGAAAACCCCATCGCTCCGAAAAGTGATTCAGCGGGAAATTGCGAATCTCGAGGGTTCCGTCGTGTGTGATTCCCTCCGTCAGATCAAAGAGTCCGAGGGTGGTCGGGACGAGGGAGCTGAGGGCGCGGGCGTACTCCAGAGCGTAACGTTCCCCGCCTCCGATCGTCCGTTGGCGGGAATAGGAGGAGGACGGCAGGATCAGGACACGCGGAATCCACTCGGGCATGCGAACAATAAAAAAGGCGCGACCAGTATCGGTCGCGCCTTTTGAAAAACGAGGATCTTTTAGCGGCGGAAACGGCGGAGGGCCGCGAAGCCCAACAGCCCGAGACCGGAGATCGCAGCGTAGGTGCTGGGCTCAGGAACGGCAGCAGCCAGCGTCATGTTCACGCTCAAGTTGGGCGTCGAATAGGCAGCAATGGACGCAAAATCGATAAACGGACTGCCCGTGAGACCCAGACCCAGATGCGAGAACTTGTGGTCGAGGGTGATCGCATACGAGGCCGTCGTCACCAAGGAACTCGGATCAGTGCTGCCATCCTTGGCACCCAGATATTGAGCCGTAGCCGGGTTACCATTCCCACCAGCGAAGTCTCGCCAGATCAGGGCATATTGAACCCCTGAAGTCAGGGAGTCCGAAAAACCGTTGTAGTGGATGTATTCGAAGTTCGCATTGCCATCACCACCACTGCCGGCATCGCTGAGGTTTGCCGTCAAAGAGTCAACGGGAGTCACTCCACCCTGCGCCCACAGCTCAACCCTCGCCGTGCCGCTGCTGAAACCGCCGAGGTCAAAAATCCCGATTTCAGTGAGCGTCAGGTTGGCCGTCGGCGTGAAGAAAAACCCATAACTACCGGCGCCAGCAGAAGATGGGCCCAGCTGTCCCGACCCACCGATCGGGGCACCCGACGTCACATCGTAGTTCTCCGTAAACAGCTGTGCCGACACCGGCAACGCGATCGCTGCCGCACCCAAGACGATTCCGACTGTTGTTTTCAAGTTCATAAAAAAACTTCCAAATCCAACTTTAGCACCTCGCTCGCCGTACCGACTTACCACTAACAGCTTTCCTCTTTCGCCGCCAACCCTAGAGCTTCTAAGGGAATCACCTAGGTCGCGCTGGCATTTTCGCATTCGGCCCTCGTAGTCCAGCAGAATCTCAACCACTTTTCGAATTCAATTTCTTGAATCGCAAGCTTGTCGATGTGGGACTATAGCCGAAGCTGCGCGTCCGAAATCAAGAACAATTTGTGAACCCACCGGCCCTGAACCCCCAGCAACGCGAGGCTGTTGTGACGCATAGCGGTCCCGTCCTGATCCTCGCCGGAGCCGGTACCGGCAAAACCCGGGTGATTACCCATCGCATCGCCTCAATGATCCATCAGGGCCTGCCCCCGGGCCAGATCCTCGCGGTTACCTTTACCAACAAAGCCGCCCGGGAGATGCAGTCGCGGGTCCGGGAACTGATGCCCAAGGCGAAATCCCGCCCAAAAGATCCCAACCAGGAACCGGGTCCGGTCGAGCGCCCCACCCTGTGCACATTTCATTCGCTCTGTGTGCGCATCCTTCGGCAGCACATCGAAAAATTGGGTTATAAGCGTAATTTCGTCATTTTTGACGAATCAGACCAACTAGGGGCCGTCCGTAAAATCCTCTCCGCCATCTCCGGAAAGGGGCCCAACAGCGATCCGGCCGCCGTTCTCGCGTTGCTCAGCCAGTTTCGAAACGGGGGATCCCGTTCCGCGGCATTCCAAGACCCCAACGTCCGCGCCCTCGCCGAGCATGTCGCCTCCCGTTACGAGTCGGCCATGCGGGCGTGCAACGCGGTTGATTTCGATGATCTCATTCTCCTGACCCTGCGATTGTTTCGGGATCACCCGGACGCGCTGGAGGCGTGCCGAAACCGTTTCCGGTACGTGATGGTCGACGAATATCAGGATACCAACGCCGCACAGTTCGAACTCGTGCACCGTCTGACCCAGGTCTCCCGCAACCTGTGCGTCGTCGGGGATGACGACCAATCAATCTACGGGTGGCGCGGTGCGGAAATCGCCAACCTTCTCGACCTCGAGAAACACTTCCCCGAGGTCAAGATCATCAAGCTCGAGCAGAATTATCGCTCCACCAACATCATCCTGAGGGCCGCCAACAAGGTGATCGCCAACAACACCCGCCGCCGGGGCAAGCAGTTGTGGTCGGCCAAAGGCGAGGGATCCCGGATTCTGCTGCAGTGTTTCGCCAACGATGAAGAGGAAGCCCGGGTGGTGGTTGAGAATCTGGAGTACGACCGGATCGCCCGCCGCATTCCCTGGAGCCAGCAGGCCATCCTGTTTCGCACCAATCTGCAGTCGCGCCCAATCGAGACCGCGCTCCGGAAGGCAAAGGTTCGTTATCGGTTGATCGGCGGTCAGAGCTTTTTCGATCGTCGCGAGGTCCGTGATTTTCTGGCCTATCTCCGCACCTTCCTGAATCCGCACGACGACGTCAGCCTCCTGCGGATCGCCAACACGCCGACCCGCGGCTTGAGCGATGTGACGATGGAACGGATCCTGGGGGCGAGCCAGGAACGGAACTGCAGCGTGTTCGCCGTCATGCGCCACACCGATGTGCAGGCCGGGTTCCAGGCCCGCACCGCCGAGGCGATCCGGGCCTTCCTTCGGTTCATCGAGGAGACCCGCCAGCCCCTGGAAGTCGCCGGCCCGATGGCGTTCGGCGCGTGGGCGGACGGTTGGTTGCAATCGACCGGCTACCTCGCCGAGTTGACCCGGCAGGAGAAAAACGCCGAGGCGGCCGACAACCGCATCCGGAATCTCCGGGAAGTCATCGCCAGCCTGGATGCCCCGGTGGTAGGGCCCGCCCCGGCGACTCCCGCGGAACGCCTGGCCGATTTCCTCGAGCAGGTCACCCTCGACCATGAACGCCAGGAAGAGGAGGAGACGACGGACGGGGTCACCCTGATCACCCTCCATGCGGCGAAGGGATTGGAGTTTCCGCACGTCCAGATCGTGGGATTGGAGGACGGTCTGCTGCCCCATTCACGATCCAAGGTGGAGGGCACGTTGGACGAGGAACGGCGTTTGTTCTACGTCGGCATCACCCGGGCGCAGGACACCCTCCGGCTTTCCCATTGTTCGACCCGGCGGAAATACGGTCAAGGGATGCCCTGTCATCCGTCACCGTTCCTCAAGGAGCTTCCGGAAGACTGCGTGGAGGATGCTGATTCGGCGGCGAACAAGCCGGTCGCCATCGAATCGGGCGGAGACTGGTTTGCCGCGATGCGGGCGGCATTGGATTGATCAACGGCCGTGAACCGCGTTTCCTTGCCGCCTCCGGACATGACCCCACCCGCCTGTTCGCCCCTGACCCCGATCTCCGCCGCACGGCCACCGGCGGCGGATGCCCGCACCTGGCTGGTTCGGCCCGACATTCTCAGCCGGCTGGATTACGCCGCCCTTTTTGGCAACGGGCATCCTGTGGAGCTCGAGCTCGGAGCGGGTGACGGTTCCTTCCTGATTCGCCATGCCGGGGCGACGCCCGGACGGAATTTCCTCGGAGTCGAGCGCCTGCTGGGCCGGCTGCGAAAGGTTGACCGCAAGGCCCGGACGGCAGGCATTGCCAACGTGCGCGGGATCCGGATTGAAGCCGGGTATCTATTGGAATGGATGATCCCGCCCGCCTCACTGGCCGCGATCCATGTCTATTTTCCCGATCCCTGGCCCAAACGCCGACATTGGCCGAATCGATTGGTCAACGCGGCCTTCACCCGCCTCGCCCACGCGGCGTTGATGCCCGGCGGCATCGTCCACCTCCGCACCGATCATCCTGGATATCACGAACAAATGCAGAAGGTGTTCGCCGCCGCCGCAGGGTTCGAAACCTGCGCTCCACCCGAAGATCTTCTCGCGGTGAAAACCGATTTTGAACGCGATTTCAATGCGCAGGGCATTTCCACCCGGGTCCTGGCCTACCGAAAAACAGATCCCACCGGGACCCCCACCGGCGCTTGCGTCTCCGGCGGGTGATCCGCAGGATTTCCGCATGAGGCTCGTTCCTCTACGCCTTCTTCTCACCCTGCTGGTCGCGTTGGCCGCCGGCATTCCAGCCCGCGCCCAGTTGGGCGATCTTCAGTTGCGCACGCTGGACGGCATCTCCCGGGATCGCTTCACCACCCGGTGGATCGATCTCAACACCAATGAACTGGCCACCGTCCGGCGGCGCGCGGAGGGCTACCTCGACGCCCTTCGCGACCATCATCTGGTGGGCGGTCAATTGGTCAGTGTCCGGTTCTCCGACACCAACCAAACACGGGTGGAGCGCTACGAAAACCTCGACGACAGCACCACGCTCACCGGTCTGCTGCTGACCGTCCACGCTCTGCGGTTCTCCATCACCCGGGACGATCGCGAATCCATCCACGGCAATCCGAGTCAGCCCGCCATCCGGCAAATCCTAGACGCCCTCGACCTCGTGACACGGGCGGCCGGCAGCGGACACGAAGGCTACCTGCCGCGGTTCGTCGGACGGGCGAACGACCCCGCCTATATCCCCTACTATTCGACCTACGGAGGACCCGATCCGGCGCGGCCGGGTCTGGGACGCCTGGCCTATCGTTCGACCAACGCCGCCTCTCCGATGATGTGGCTCGGAGGTCCCACGCGTGATGCCTACGCCGCGGTTAATCTTGGCCTGGCTTCCACCTGGCAGCAGATCCGGGATCCGTCGATCCGGAGTCGCGCCTCCAACATCGTGTGCCGCCTGCTCAACCGGATCATCGATGACGGATGGCAACTCAACGACGGCCAGGGACACGTCACCTTCGTCACCCCGGCCCTGGCCGCCGCCCTGTTGCGAACCGGCGCGACGATTCGTCCCGATCTCTACGGACGGCTGTTCGAACAAAGAGCACCCCAATTGTTGGGCCAGCCGGCCACCGGAATGGTCCGTTACGGCGACGGGCATTCGAGCCTCTTCAACACCATCAATCTCTTCGCCCTCAGCCGGCTCGAAACCAATCAGAGTCGAAAGATCCAATACCAGGATCGGATCTCGCAGCAATGGCACGAAAGCAGCCCGCAGCTCAATCCGCTCCTCGCCGCGTGCTATGTCGGGGCATTTGAAAAGGCGCCGAACGACCCGGCCGCGCTCGCCGTGCTTCAAGGGGCGATCTCGCAATTCCCAAATCCGCCACGGTGGTCGATGTATCGCGACGGATCCGAAGCCACCAACCGTCCCACCGTCCTCGTGAATGGAGAGGTCTGGTCCCGCTACGCCCTCCCGTTCGATCTTCGTCCGGTCGCTCCATTCCAGTGGTCACAATCCCCCTACCTGCTCCGCGGCGGCGTGGATGCGCCGGTGGCTCATTCCGGCGTGGATTACCTGCTCGCCTTCTGGATGGGACGCGAGTCCGGCCTGATCCTGCCGGAGGACGCATTGACGATCGCGGCCACCCCCACCCGGGTGAACCGGCCGACCCGAACCTTCAATCGCACCAACTCCTTTCTCAGCAATACCAACCGGGCTCTGCGTCCGCGGTTGTAACGGGTGCCCGCTCCCTGGCCGCTGTGGCGCGGCTCAGCGTCGCGTTGCCGTTGATGCGATCGCCTCACGGGCCGAAACCTCGAACGGTTCGCCCTCCATCGCCTCCACCCGGGCGTTCCCATTCTTCAATCGGAGGGTCACGGAACCGGCGCGATCGGTGCAGACAACGTGGATTCCACGGGCACGCAATCGGGCGACCGTCGACGATCGCACCCGTCGGGGTGAAGGTGCCGCCTCGGCCGCGAACACCACACACTGCGGATTCAAACGATCCAGCAGTGGATCGGAAAGCGGTTCGCTTCCAGGCGAAGGAGACGAAAGAACGATGTCCACGGAATCGACCCCCGACTCCAACAGACGACTCTGTCCGATCGCGCCGAGATCCGCCAACCAGGCCACGCGAAGTCCTTCAAAGTCGCGGAGCAACACCAGGGAAACGTCGCCGCCGCGAGACGCCGATTCGCCCGCGCCGGGATGCAACACACGCCAGCCCGCGACGAATTCGCCCGGATGAACCCGCATCGTTTGCACGCCAGTCGGGAGAGATTTCATCAGCACTTCCGGATTCCACGTCCCTCCCTCAGCCCGTGCGATCACATGCGGAGGCAGTGCGGTGACCATGGCGTCCAGCCCTCCGCTGTGCCGACGGTCCCGGCGGCTGAGGATGAGGAACGGGAGTCGCTCCACGCCGTGGCCGTGCAGAAACGGAACCAACAACCCCGCGGGATCGGTCACTCCGCCAACATCAATCAGGCTTGCCGGAATCCGCCACGTGCCGGAGGTCCAGACCGCTTCGCCGCGTGCGAAGAAGGTGATTTCAGGAACCGTCCGATCTCGCACCCACATCACGCCACCGGCGACCAACCATCCGGCGGCCACCGCGCACCCTCCGCATCGCAAGAGCCTCGTGGTCTCAACCCCGACCGAGGAACCGACCAGCAACAAATAATACGGCGCCCACCACAACCAAAAGGGCGCGGCCACATAGGCGTGTCCGCCCGGAATGGCGGCGCAGAACCGGCTTCCGGCCACCATCCCCTTCATCCAGACCCAGGCACTGGCGTTGAAGACCTCGCCCATCCACGGCCAGACACTGCCTGAAACGAGCGAGGCGAAATTTGCGGCGAGAGCCAGACTGGAAAGCGGCACCACCACCAGATTCGCGATCACGCTCACCGGGTTGATGAGATGGAAAAAATGCCAGATCAACGGCAGCGTGCTCAGGGTGGCCGCGCAGCCCGTTGCCAGGGACAACGCCAGCCAACGCAACGGAACGTCCATCCACCGTCGCCATCGCGGACGAAGATCCGCCGGCAGGAAGGGATCGCCCTCCGCGGAGATCCAACGAAGAAAGAACGGTTGCAATCGAGGCGTCACCACGGCGAGGCCGGCAACCGCCACAAACGAAAGCTGAAAACCGGCCTGGAGGAGTTGGCCGGGATCGGGAACAAGAATCACCAGGGCCGCCGCCGAGAGTGAATTCACCAAATCGGACGGCCGTTGCATCGCCCAGCCCGAAGCGATCACCGAGGTCATGATCGCCGATCGGATCGCTGAAGCCTGCCATCCGGTGGCGGCCACGTAGAACCACACGCACGGAATCGCCAGGATTCCTGAAACCTCCCGTGGCAGCCGGAAGAGCCGCAACACCTGGACCAGGAGACCGGCAATCAGGGCGATGTGCAGGCCGCTGATGGCGAAGACATGCAGCGTTCCGGATTCCATGAACGCAGTGTCCACCTCGCCCGTCAGCGGGGTCTTCCACCCGAGCGCCATCGCCGCCAGCAATCGGGTCGCCTCGTCGTCGGGCAATCCGGCTGCCAGCCGCGCCTGCGCCCAGGGAAGAAACCGCTCGCTCCACGGCGGCGTCACCGGTCCCGGATCAACGCACCGCCAATCGGAAATCCCCTCGGTGTCCAGGACACGCCAGATCCCCTGCTGCGCGAAATAGGTCCGGCCATCGAACAGGCCCTTCGCCCGCGGTCCGCGTGGTTCCTTGAGCACGCCCCGAATTTCAACGCCACTGGTTCTGAAATAATCCGGCCCCAGAACTCCGGGAAGGGCGGCCATCACATCGCCCGACGCCGGCTCCCAGGTTCCATTGCGTTGAACCGCCGCGATCGCAACGCGGACGGTGGTCCGCGATCGAACGGTTCCCGAAAGGTCATTCACCCGAAGCGTCGGCGCTTCTGACAGGACACCCCGCACCGTGACCAATTCCCCGGACGGATCGCTGATCCAACGGAGGTCGTACGGATTCAGCGGCGTCTGCTGAAGCACCCAGGCCAGCCAGCCCGCGACAAAGAATCCACACCACAGGCCCCAATGCCGCGCGCGATCAAGCAGAAGAACCCCAATCAGCGACGACGCAAACGCGATCCACAACAGCGCCGGATCGCCGCCCAACGCGTCCCCGACGGAAATCCCGGCCGCAAAAAGAAGACAAGGAACGACAAGCGGCCGGGACATCGCCCCGATTCAACCGCTTCACCGACCCCTTCAACAATTGTGCGAACTCGGCTCAGGGTTTCCGATTGTCCGGGAATCGAACCTTGGGTGTGGTGGGATGGATGGGTGGGGCTTCGCTGGCGGCCTGTCACCGCCTTCCAGCATAGGAGGACCTCCCGATTCCGCAGGAGGCGGTCCGTCGAAGTTTGCCTCCATTCGATTTCTCCCACCATGCCTCAGCCGGGATCATTCATGAAGAAGCCGCAATAAGACGCGGATTCATTGATGGAGACGGAATGGACAGAATGATCCGAATGAGTCGGATCGGATTCCGTCCATTCAGTTTATCCCATCTGAATCGCTTCTTCTGGGTTCGATCCCTGTCAGAGTTTCATGATCGGACTATCCGGAGAACGAATACCCAAAACTCGGCTCCTGATGAGTTTGTGTGGGTGATTCGAGGAATGGGGAGTCCACCCGCCCGTCGGCGCGAGCTTTCTGCTCTCAGCACGCCGGCGGGCTCGACTAGTCGGCGGCTTGTGTCTG
>CAIVQB010000008.1 GCA_903907925.1 uncultured Verrucomicrobiota bacterium | reverse complement strand
GGTATGGGGCCGGGCCTTTGGCCCTGAGAACAGCGGAAGGCTTGCCTTCCCCGCCCTGGAGCGCGGGTCTGTGACTCGCAGCAATGTTGCCGTCGAGCGGCGAGTGGAATGAGTTAAGGCCGTCTTGTGGGCTCACGTGCTGCGGCTCACGGAGCCGCGCTCCGGGCTTCGGCGCACGCTGAGAAAGCCATTTGCCCGGCTTGTGCCACCCGACGCGGTCAATGGCTCCGGACTCGTCAAGCCCGACATCATGGCGCGACTAAAAGAAACCTGGGGCGACCGCATTTTTTCCGCCAAGGAGGTCGCGGCGATGCGTGCGGCTGAACTCGATGGCGAGGAAGGATGATCGCTTTTCCCGGCACGTCGTTCCTCTGCGCATTCCACCGGCGGCAGGACAATTCTCCGGCGGCGGCAGCCTATTTCAAGGCGATGCGGGAACCCTTGTTCGTTTCCGGTCTGCTGCTTTATGAATTTCGCCAGAACGTCCGCTTTCAAGTCTGGCTTCATGCGCGGGACAAATCCCGAAGCTATGGGCAGGTCGACTGCGACCGTACACTGGCCGATCTGAAAACTGATTTGGACACCGGTGCCATCGTCGTGGTTGGCACAGACTGGTCGGACGTTCTCCGTTTGGCAGAAAGCCTGTCCCAGCGCCGCACCCTGACAGGCGGGCATCGAAGTCTCGACGTTCTCCACGCCGCGACCGCGTTACACTAGAAGGCGAAGGAATTCCTTACGTTCGATGCCAACCAGCGAATGCTGGCCGCCGCCGAAAAATTAAAAGTAAAGCCTTGAAGTTCGGGGCTCAACCGGGTGAATTTCGGGTTCCACACCCGGCCAAGTGACTCAAATTTATACGCAAGTCACTAGCTATAAAATGGTAGCGCGTACGGGAGTCGAACCCGTCTTTCAGCCTTGAGAGGGCCGTGTCCTAGCCGATAGACGAACACGCCAGCCGAGGTAATTCTGCGGAGTATCACCGCTCTGACAAGACAAAGGTGTGCGGTTTCTCCAGAAATAAAGACAAAAAAGCCGCCCTCATTGCTGAGAACGGCCTTTGAAGCAGCGCAAGATTACTTGCGGCGGCTGATGAACATCAAGCCACCGAGGCCGAGAGCGGCGAGAGCAACGGTGGTGGGTTCAGGGATATTGGTGACAGCGGCCTTGGTCAGCGAGAAGCCGGTGAAGCCGGAGGCAGTCAAATCCGAGGGAGGAGTCGTGCCGGTGGCCAGCGCAACGCTCACAACAGCGGATCCGTAACCGTGACCAGTGGCCTGGGCAGCGGCGAACGTGGAACCCAAGGAGGAGTCCCAAGCGCGGACCGTGATGCTGACCGTGCCAGTGCTGGCAGGATCAGTCACGACGCCGAGGGCGAACTTTCCGTCCAAGATGATGTTGCCGGAGGCGAGAACAGTGTTTCCGTCGAGCAGCTCGACTTTGCCAACAGTCTTCGACAGGAGACTCACGCCGTTTTCAGCGAGGATGAATCCGCCCGAGGTGTTTTTTCCGCTGAAAGTGCCCTGAGCGAAACCAGTGACGGTCAACGCAGTGGCACCCAGTGTGAGGAGGTACTTTTTCATAGTTCTAGGTTCGATTGCTTGGATCAATTAAACTGTTCAGTTCACAGTGAAATTCCGGGACCACTTACCGGCAGCAGCAGTCTGGATCACAACGCCTTCACCGACCGCGAGGCTCGGCGAGCTGGGAATGAAACCCACACCGAGGAGGAAGTCGGATTCAACATAGGACTTTCCGCTCCACTGGAACACGGCGTCATTGTCAGCCGGGGAGTAGCCGAGGTCGGAATCAATCTTGCCAGCCTGGGGAATCTTGGAGGCGACAAAGTTGTTACCCTTGGACAGGGTGATGTCCTGCTGGCCGGTGAGCACTTCACCAACGAGGGTGATGGAGGCATCGGCAGGAACTTGAACAAACAGGGAGATTCCGGGGGTCAGCGCGAAATCCGTGCCGATCCAGAGACCGCCACCGAGGTTGTCGAGCTCATTGAAACCCTTGCCATTCCAGCTAAACACCGCGGTGTTGTCCGGGGTATCAGCGAGAACAACAGTGGCCATGTTACCGGCCTTGTTGTCGAGCGTGTTGCCAACGAGGTTGAAACCCTTTTTCAAGGTCAACTTCGTGTAGCCAACGATATTGGAACTGACAGCCCCGAACGCCGAGGTGGCTCCGATCGAAGCCGCAACAGCGAGAAGCAGAAGAGATTTTGTCTTCATTGTTATGGTTTAGAGTTATTCCGTGTGTGGGTGGAGCTTGTCCGCAGACAGGGAGTCGCGTCAATAGCTTTTTTCAAGGAATCGGGTCCTCCGCCTCCCCGAGGATGGTTTCCTCCGGATTTCCACCCACTTCCGCAGCCTCCCGAACGGTGCCGCCGTCCAAGACCCACCGAAACAGACCGCAATGAGTTCCCCGATCCAACCGCTTGAACAACCCGGGATCGGTCCTCCGCTGCAAGGTAATCTCTTCTACGCCGCGGGCGCAGCAGTTGAAGAGCTTCGCGTAACCCTTGTACACCCGGGGATGGCCCAAAACCCGCGACATTTCCCCCGCTTCGTCCCCACCGCACGCGACGCCCACCCGACGGTCCAGCACCAGAAAGCTGTACGGAAGGCTCCGCAGGTCTATTCCCATCCTCTGTGCGAACCGCACCCAGTCCCCATCCGCAAACACTCCGCCGGGAGGCTTTCCGAACGAATGGCACCAATGGCGCCCGTTCTCCGGAGCGGTCAAACCACAGGTTTTTTCATGGGTGCACGGCGCCACGACCCGCATCTGGGTTCGCACGGCCTCCCGAACCTCCACCAGAGCGTGGCTGTCCGCATGGGTCCCGGGCTCCACCCAGATCACGGCGTCGAACCGTGGCAGCCACTCCATCAATCGCTGGCGATCGGCAGGTGCCAGTTCGCTGATGACGTGACTGACGACGAGCGTCGCCGGTCCAGATTGGGGCGTCAGCGGTTCGTCGGCAGTGAAACGTTCCACGGCGAGCTCCGGGAATTCGGATTTCGCCCGTTCCAGAGCAAACTGCTCAGCGATCGACGACCGGTCCTGCACCCGCAGCACCGGCAGATGTTTCACACCCCATTCACGGATCATACGGCGTCCCGCAATCCCGCTGCCGCAGCCAAAATCGTAGACCGATCCCGCGGGAGGCTGCCACCCCCTCCGCCGCAACTCCGCCAGAACGGCATCCCATTTCCATCCAATGCGTTCCCCAAAGGACGCGTCGTAGCTGGCCAGATCGGTCATCGATTTCCAATACACCGCGCGCCCCGCGGTTCCGGAAAGAAAGGCACCCCTCAATCGCTCCAGGGCGTTCCAGTCGAGTTGATCCACATTCATGGCGCGGCAAGGTCAAATCCGATCAGCTCCGCCAGCCGCTGATGCCGGATCCCATAAAACGCGGCCAGCATCCGAACCGCCTCCGCCGCGACGGCCGGGTCCAGTCCGGTCCCACTTTCCCTGCGAACGGCGGCGATCATCAGGTTTTTTCCGGTGTGCTCCGGGGAAATGAATTCAAAGACCCGGGTATCGTAGCCCGCCCACTCCAGCAATTCCGCGCGAATCGCGTCGGTCGCAAACTCCGCGTGGCGTTCCCGGAAGATCCCATGACGGAGCGGGCGCGCCAAAACCGGCGACGGAACCAGTTGGGGCCGCACCTCCTTCTGGCAGCAGGGGGCCACCAGGATCAGCGACGACCGCAGTCGGATCCCCCGAGCCAGGGCCGCATCGGTGGCGGTATCGCAGGCATGCAAGGCCACCAGGACATCGGCCCGTTCCACAACCGTGTCCTCAATCGCGCCCTGAACGAATTCCAATCCTGTGATCCCGGTGGTCGTCACCGCGGACTCGCACAAGCGGACCAATTCCTCCCGCACTTCAATGCCACGAACCTTCCAAGGTGCACCCCCGGCCCGCTGTACGTGTTCACACGCGGCGAAGGTCAGGTAGCCCTTGCCGCAGCCCATGTCGACCAGCGTTCGGACGCCTTCGATCGGAAACGACGCCTCGCGCAATAGCGGATCGAGCAATTCCACAAAACGGTGGATTTGGCGAAACTTGGCTTCCATACCCTTGGCCACCCGCCCATCGGCATTTGTCACACCGAGCAGGTGCAACCATGGGGCCTTGGCAGAAACCGACCGCTGGCGCACCCGGTCGTGCTGGAGGGCTTCAGGGGCGACCGCGGCAACCCCGGGGGCGGTGCTTAAGTGCGGCCGGGCGGGATCACGACAGTCCAATTGGAAGGTGGCCGTCGTGGTGTATAGATGCGCCCCGGTGTATTCAGGCCCGATGCGTTCGCGGCACAATTCGACCACCTCGTCGCCGGAATGGTTCTTGGTCACATCGCGACGTTCCTCGCGCCACACCACGGAAAAACAGGGTCCAGCCTTGAGAACGACTGGTCGGATCACCATCTGACGGGCGGCGACACCGGGACGCGGCCCGGCGAGGACAAGACGGACCAGCGAGCCCGCCTTCAATGCCTCGCCCAATCGGGCGTGAAACAACCCCGGAACGTCACGTGTCATGCCGCGCAGTGTCGGCGGTCAGCTCCCGCCCCACAATCCCGCGATGGGCCGATCTTCAGCCCGACGGCTACGCCAGGATCCCTTCGATGACGTCGCCCTCTGAAATTGGGAGGGGCCGCTGCTGGTGGTTCAACACTTCGGTGCGTGGAGAAATGCCCAGCAGATGAAAGACAGTCGCCGCCAGATCGTCGGGCCGGACCGGTTTGTCGGCCGGATACATGCCCCGGCGATCGCTGGCACCATGGACATATCCCCGCTTCACGCCACCCCCCGCCAGCAGCGCGGTGTAGCAATGCGGCCAGTGGTCGCGGCTGATGTTCTTGTTGATCTCCGGGGTGCGACCGAATTCCCCCATCCACACCACCAGCGTAGTATCGAGCAAACCGCGCTCGTCGAGATCGTTCAGCAACGCCGGTAGCGTGACGTTGGTGAGGGGCAGGTGAAATTTCTCCACGATGGGATACATCCGGGTGTTGTTGAATCCGTGGGTGTCCCATCCGCCGCCGTCGGTGCTCTGGCCGCCGATGTTGTCGGAAAAATAGACGGTGACAAACTTCACCCCGGCCTCCACCAGGCGCCGCGCCAGCAGGCACCCCTGGCCATATGTGGTCCGGCCGAACCGGTCCCGAACCTTCTCCGGTTCCTTGGACAGATCGAACGCGCTGCGCAACCGGTCGCTGTGCAGCATGGCCAGCGCCCGTTCGTAGTAGGCATCCATTCCCCGGGCGGCCGCCGCGTGGTCCAGCAGGTGCGATTGTCGGTCGATCATCTTTTGGATCTCCCGCCGGGCGGCCAGCCGCTCGAAGCTCATCCCGGCCGGCAGACTCAATTCGGGCAGCGCGAAATCCGCCGCGTTGGGATCCTTCAACACCAGCAGCGGATCATGCTCCTGTCCGAGAAAACTCGCGTGCTGTCCCGGCGTGATGGCTCCGTCGCGGCACACATGCGGATAGGCGACGAACGAAGGAAGCTCCCCGGACACCGGCGCGAGGGCGTCCACCACCGAACCATAGGCCGGTGCGAGATCCAGTGTATCCCGTAGCCGGATGTCGTCCACCGGCGGCGCGTGGCCGGTCAACGCGTAGTAACTGGCGGAATTGTGGTTGTTCATCGTGTGATGAACCGACCGAACCAGGGTGACCTTGTCCATGATCCGCGCGACGTCGGGAAGGCGTTCGCTCACCTGGATGCCATCGGCGCTCGAACGGATGGCCCGATGCGGACTGCGGATCTTCTCCGGCGCGTCGGGCTTCATGTCGAACATGTCGAGATGCGACGGGCCGCCGAATTGATAGAGAAAAATGACCGACTTGGCGCGGGCCTTGGGCTGGGAAACGATGGAGCCCGGAGCCGGCGCGCGGGTTTCGCCGAGGACGAATTTGGGCAGGGTCAGACCCAGCATCCCCAGGCCGCCCACCTGCAACAGGCGGCGGCGGGAATAGCGTTCGGCAAAGAAACCGGAGCAGGCGTGGGGCGAATTCATGTCAGGGCATCCGGTTTGGTGTTCCGACGGTGGTGACGGGGTTCGGCTTCATTTGCGCAGGACGAATTCCTTGGCATTCAAGAGTCCCCACAGCACGTCTTCGAGCGCGGCGCGACGAGCGCCCGCCGCGGTCACCATCGCCGTCAACCGCTCGCGCTCGTCCGTCGATGGCGGACGGGTCAGCGCGGTCCAGTACAACGAGTCTATCTGTTCCGCCGGCGATCCATCCGCACGGATCAAGGCATCCAGCCGATTGTCCCGGGCGGCCAAAAATCGTTGCAGCGTGGTGCCATTGATCAGCGCGAAGACCTGGCTCATCGCCGGCTCACCCGCCCGTTCGCATTCGCTCGGGGTTTGGCGGGGAGGTTTTCCGAAAGCCCGGAGAAATCCGTCCAACTCACCGTTCCGGCCGCCGCGACTGGTGGCAACCTGCGGCATTTGTCCCGCGCGCAGTCCCACCGGGAATCCCGGGAACGCCAGTGGAACACCGGTCACCTGGCTTTGCGCATCGAGCAATTGTTCCGCGGTCAGCCGGCGCACCACCGTGTGGGAATAATTGGCGACATCGGCTTCCGAACCCGGCGTCGGCGTGGAATCCAGTTGATAGGTCCGCGACCGCATCACGGTTCGGATGAGATGCCGCAGATCGAAGCCTGAAGCGACCAGGTCAGCCGCGAGGGCATCGAGCAGCACGGGATGCGAGGCGGGATTGGTGGAACGAAAATCATCGAGCGGATCTACAAGGCCGCGCCCCATCAAATGATACCAGACGCGGTTCGCCTGGGTCCGCGCGAAGAGCGGATGGTTGGTTGAGGTCAGCCAGCGTCCGAGGGCGTCCAGTTCGGTGGTGCCGGATACCGCATTGGTCGGCCACGAAAGACCGGCGGGAAGCGCGGCCGGCAAGATCCCGCCCGCCAGACCCGGCCCGATCGGCTGGGCGGCACCTAGAAACCGCGGTACAGAGGTCCGATGCGACCTCGGATTCTGATGCTCGCCCGAGTTCTTCACGAACACGACCTGCTCGCCCTTGAACTCGTGGCTGTCGTTGCTGTCGGTCCGGCGATTCTCAATCACCTGGAAGTCCACCCGCTCAAACACCGCCGTCCAGTCGTGGTAATCGTCCTGGGTCCAGCGCTCATAGGGATGGTTGTGGCATTGGGCGCACTGAAGGCGGGTCCCCAGCCAGACCTGCGCGGCCGCTTCGGCCCGTTCCACCGGCGTCCGGAGGTTGCGATAATAATTGGCGGCGGGTTGCGCGTAAGTGCTGCCGCGGGCGGTGACCAACTCCCGCGCGAATTGGTCGAGCGGTTTGTGCGCGGCGATCGATTCCCTCAGCCAGTCGTAAAACAACCGGGCACCCTTCCGATCGAGGGTACGTTCATCGAGTCGCAACAGGTCGGCCCATTTCAACGCCCAGAATTCCGAGAACTCCGGTCGTTCCAACAGGACATCAATCCACTTCGACCGCTTCGCCGGATCCGAATCCGCCACGAACGCGCGGGCCTCGGCCTCGGTCGGGAGTATCCCCAGCAGGTCGAGAAACGCGCGGCGTAGAAAAACCGGGTCGCTGCACAAAGCGGCGGGATTCAGCCGAAGCTGCCGCAGTTTCGCGAACACCGCGGTGTCGACCGCGTTCGCCGGTGCCGGAAACGCGCCGGGCCGATACGCGGGATTCCGCGCCACAAACGCCAGGCGCACGCCGGCCTGTTGATCCAGATACCGGACCAGCACGGTGGTCTCGCCGGTGTTGCGGCGCTTCACGCCGCCGTTGCCAGTCAGCTCTGCGACCCCCACCTGCGCCACTTCATATGACGCCAGCGCCGTGACATCGCGGTGCCGCCCGTCGGCGAAAACGGCATCCACATGAAGCTGTTGCCGGTCCTCCGGATCGAGGAGGAACCGCTCGCGGGGTGTGGCTTCGATCCGAACCAGCCGCGGGCTCTTCGCATCGTCGGGAGCGCGGGCGGCGATCCAGCGACGCAGAAGGGTGTAGTCCGGGCCGCCTTTCACCAGCCGCGCGCCGCCCTCGTGGGCCACATCGGTGGCGGGCTTCAGGAGCAGCAGGCTTTGGTCGGGCTCGTCAAAATTCAATCGGCGCCCGGCCAATCCCTGCACCAGCACCGCGTAGTCAGCGTCGGGATCTTCGCCGCGCAACGACAGCTTGAACCCGCCCTTCCCGTTGCGATTGCCATGACACGGCCCGCTCGCGCATCCGTTCTTGGAGAGGACGGCCATCACTTCGCGTCGAAACGAAACCGGTTCCGGCGTCGCGGCGGCAGAAGCCCATGCGGACAGACTGACGAGCGCCGCGGCCGTCAGCACCCGTTGCACCCACCGTTCAACACCGGCATTACGGCATCCGCGTGACATAGGATTTCACATGGCCGGTGCCAGGAATCTCGAAGGTGTAGTTCTTCCCGTCCGGATCGACGCGACAATGAATGAAACGCCCCTCGCATCGCGCCTCCAGGTTGGCGATGCCTTCCTCGGGCGCATTGTTGGTCGCGCCATCGGGTCGGACATTCTTGTGAAGCTGATACTGGGCGCGAATCGACGACTGGGCCCGTAGCGTGGCCACCACCGCGCCGGCGGTACCCTTCGTCGGACCATTGTTCATCACGCTCACCGCGGGATTCAACGCTTTGATCAGCAGGGGATGATTGCTGACGTCCAGACCATGATGGGTGACCTGATACACCTCGACCGTCGGCACCCGCGGCGCCGGCCACGCCAGCTTTGCCTCGGAATTCCAGGTGACGTCGCCGCCGTCATAGAACCGAAACGGCCCAAACGAAAGGATCCAGGCCGAGCTGTTGGCGTTGTCCGAAGTGTCCACCGGAGCCGGCTTCGGCTCGGGCTCATGATCCCACGCGCCGAACGATCCACTCGGCGTCCACGGCGTCTGGCGGGCCATGATGCACTGGAAGGTCAACGGGGTGTCGCCGGCTTTCAACGGCAGGCGCAGACCCGGTTGCACCACATGGCGCTCGACGACCGGCATGGTGCGGTAGGCCTTGCTGGTCAGCGGCCAGGTGGAGGTCTTGTTGCCATCGGGATCGGCGTCGGGGATTCCATTGTCCCACACGTTGACGATGGGCAGGCGGGCGGCCAGTTCTGCGGCCCCTCCGAAGTGGTCGACGTGAAAATGGGTCGTGATGTAATGATCAATGCGGTGCAAACCCGCCACCCGGGTGGCCACGTCAAAGATCCGACCCGAATCGCGTCCACCCGGATTCCCCGAATCCACCAGCACGCTCTCCCCGGCCGGAGTCACGATCAACGTCGAGCCGCCCCCTTCCGAATCGATCCAATACAGATCCAGCCGGCCATCGGCAGTTCCGGCATGCAGCGCTGTCGCCGATGCGATCAGCAGAAGGAGGTGGGAGCGCATGAGCCATGCATAAAAGGCCCCGGCGAAAATGGAAAGACTTCCCGGTCGGTGCGGCGGAATTTGGGCGTTCGACCGGTGGGGCGAAGTTCGCGACGGTTCAACGGGACGTGGTTCCCCGAACCGCGTGAGCGCGGGACTCCATTTAAAGCGGCCGTCGAAAGGGACTGCCAGCGGCCAATCCCGCCAACGGCTCGGGCTGCAGCGCCAGAAACTCCGGTTCTTCCAGGCGATGCCGTCCGTCGGGAGCCGGAGCGAGAAGCCGCTTCAGTTCCTCACGGTTACGCGACCAGCGGAAGCCGTTGAAAAACTCCACCGGCTCGAACTGGGTCTTGTACAGGGCGCGCTCGGTATAGCAGGTGCCCAAATGGAGATGATCATATCCGGCGGCGGCGAACCATTCGACCGCACGGGTCATCATGGCCATACCGACATGCCGGGTCTCCGGGGAGAAGGGGTAGAACGCGAAATAGTAGAAGGCGATCCGCGGCGCCTGAAGATAAAGCAACACCGTCCCGGCTTCCGCGCCCGTCGCACCGTCGGTGAACTGCAGGACATGGCTGATGACACGTCCTGCCATCAGCCGGTCCAATCGCTCCCCAGACATGACCCCGGGTCCAAATCGTTCGGCGGAATAGGCCAGCCATGCCGCACGGCGTTGTGCTGAAAACTCAAACTCAGCCCGCGGGATCAACGCGCACGTCAGCGATGAACCCTTCCGTAGAACCCGCCGATTCTCCGAGGTAGCCTTCCATTCCTTCAGCGGAACGCGGAGTTGCCGGACCAGATAAAACCGGTCGACCGCCGCCGTGCCGGGAAGGAATCCCGCGGCAAACGCATCGGCCGGAGTTTCGCCCGGCTCCAGAAATCCCCAGACGGCGTACGGATACAGATAATGCGCAGCATCCGGCGGCGCCTCCGAAAACAGGAGCCTCATGACGCGGATCCGGTTTCGTTGCGAAAGACCCGGGGCAGCCGCCGGCGCCAGCCCACCAGCACGTCGTAGGTCACGCTTTGCTTGAGCCGGGCCACTTCCTGGGCGGTGATTTCTTCGTTTCCCTGCCGCCCCATCAAGACGGCTTCATCGCCCAACACCGCTTCCGGGAGGTCGGTTAAATCCACGGTCAAGGCATCCATCGCCACCCCGCCAACGATCGGCACCCGGTGGCCGCGGATCAATGCCGCTCCCTGATTGCGCACCCGCGGGAAGCCATCGCCATAGCCAATCGGAAGAACGCCGACCCGTGCCGGACGCTCCGCACTCCAGCGCATTCCATAGCCAACGGTGTCGCCGGGTTCGAGTTGTTGCTCGGCCACGATCCGGGTCCGCACCGACAGCACGGGACCCAGCCCCTCGATTCGCCGGCAGACCGATGACGGATAGACGCCCCCAGCCAGCAGCCCGACCCGCACCATGTCGAAGTGCGCCTCGGGCAAATCCAAAAAGCCGCCGGAATTGCACATGTGGACGCATCCGGTCGAAAGGCCGGCTGCGGTCCAGATCGCCAGGCACTCGCGGAACCGGCCGAGTTGTTGGCGTGCGAACGTTTTATCCTCTTCATCGCTCTGCGCGAAATGGCTGAGCATTCCCACCACTTCAATTCCGCGCAGCGCCGCCAGCCCGGCCGTCCATTCCGCCGCCTGGCGCCAGTGGAATCCGTAGCGATTCATGCCGGAGTTGATCTTCACCTGGATCGGGACGCGCCGACCACGGGCCGTTCCCGCCGCATCAAAGAATCGCGCCATCTCCAGGGTCCCAACACAGGGAACGAGCCCGGTCGACAGGACACCGGAAACTTCATCCGGCACGCGTTCTCCCAGAATCAGGATGGGGGCCGTGATGCCGGCCGCCCTCAGGACCGCACCTTCCTCGATGGTGTAAACCGCGAGCTGGCTGACGCCGTTCGCCAACGCGACCCGCGCCGCCGGCACCGCGCCGAGTCCGTAGGCTTCGTCCTTCACCACGTACAACAACCGGACCGCCGCCTGCAGATCCGCACGAATGCGCCGAATATTGGCCGCCAACTGCCCGAGATCGACCTCCACCCAGGCGGGACGCGCCACGCACGCCACGGGCTCGTTCGCGGCCGCGGGTGCGACATGGGTTTCCCGCGACGGGCGCGGGCTGGCTTCAGAAAGACTCATTCCAGCGGCAAAAGGTGGGCTCACAACGAGCGGAGATTGGGAACGGACGCGAAAGGCGCGACGGGATTCATTCCTCGCCGGGCGGCCACAATGATTCGCCAACGTCGGTTCGGAAATAACTTCCCAGCGAACGGATGCGGCGGATGTTCGAATAGGCCTTCCGAATCGCTTCCGGCAAGGTCGCGCCGAGCGCTGCGACATCGCAGATCCGGTGGCCGGTCGCCTCCAGTGTTCCGTCCGAGGCCAGGGCCACCTCCTGCCATCCGATGTCGCAGTCGGGAATCCCGTCCAACCGCACCGGAACACGCGGACCGGTCAGTTGGGTGAACGGATAGCCGTATCCGGCCAGGGTTAGGTTGCAACCGTAGTCCAGGTTCGGCCGCCACCGGGGTGCCAGCGGCTTGCCAGCCACACAGGCGCAGAAAGTTTCGAACGGATTCTCCAGCATTTGCACGATCATGGGGCCGCTGGTGACGCCCAACCGCACGTTGTACTCGATGACGTGCCAGCGTCCTTCGTGACGGATGGCGGTGACCTGGACCGGTCCGCGATAATCGACCTCGCGAAACCACGGCAGAAGCGGCTGCAACAGTTCGCGGACCAATCCGTAGCGATCCCCCGGATCCCGCTCAATCAATCCGCCGAGGGGCGCCCCGGCCACCACGCCGAGATTGCCGTCGAACGCCCGCTTGTATTCCTGGTTGGTGACCAACGGATAGATCTCACCCCCGCTCACCAGGGCGATATGCCCGGCCTCGCGTCGACCCAAGTATTCCTGAAGAAAAATCCCCTCACTGTCATCGAGCCGCGGCAGCCAAGCCAGGGTGTCGGCCACGGATTCACAGACGATGGTGTGGATCGGGCTCGTCGGTGAACAGAGCGGGTTCTTGATGACGAACGGCCGGTTTTCGCTGCGAACCCACGCCTCGGCTTCGGCCCGGTTGTTCGCGAAGAACGATCGGGGAAACGGAATGCCGGCGCGCCGACACAAATCACGGGCGAAATCCCGTTCGCGTTCGAGCCGCAACCCTTCACCCGTGGGGCAAAGCAACGGCGGTTTCAGGGCCAGGAAGTCGGCCGTCCACGGTTTCAACGCCCATTCGATGGACATCGGAATGAGGAGGTCCGGTTGTTCCCGCTTCACCCGTTCGCAGGGATCAGGCTCGAGCGCCGCGGTGACACACGGTCCCTCCTGCAGCGGACCGTAGTGCGCGTAGTCGCGGGTGAGATAGGCGGAGACCGCCGCGAACGGCCGGAGTCGCCGCATCATCAGCTGGGTGAAGGCCCCGACGCCCAGCACCATCACCCGACCGGTTTGTTGTTCCATCGACGGGATGAACCTAGAAACGCCGGAGCACTCCGGGAAGCCGATTTCGGAAGAATCGAATCCCAGCGTCGCGGGTAACGCTCAGCGCGCGTTGTTCCCGAGCAGGTGGGACAGGAGATCGGCCATTTGCTGGCTTCCCCAGCCAGACTCCAACCCCTCGGGCATAAGCGATCGACCCTCGGGTTTCATCCGGGCCACCTTCGCCCGCGGAATCCGGGTTTCCTGGCCACCCGCCAACTTCAGAGTGACGCCGGAATCGTTCTCGCCCGCCCATAGGCCGGTGACCGATTCGCCGTCGGTCGATTCCACGGTCCAGGCGACGAAGTTCGGTGCCACCTCGCGGTTCGGATCGAGGATCGAAACGAGCAATTTCTCGGGCCCGTTGGCCACCACCGACGCCAGGTCCGGACCGAGCACGGTTCCCTCCTCCTTGAATCGATGACAGGTGGCGCAACGTTCCCGGAACAAGACGGCACCGAGGGCCGCATCGCCCTTGAGCCGCAGTGCGGGAAGAAAGGTTTCCACCACCGTCTGGCGATCCGCCGGCACCGCCCCGAATTCGCGGGCAGCCCGGGTTCGGACTGCCTCCACCCGATGCCGGCGCAGTTTGTCCATCTGGTCGACCGTCCATTCACGGGCTGGCAACGACCCGCGACCCGTCGCTTCCAATGCCGCCAACGCTCCCTCGGGTCGCCGCAACAAGGCCTCCAATGCCTGATGCCGGGCATCCGGTGCCAACGCCGGCAGAGCTTGGGTCAGGATCGAAACCGCTTCGGCTTCCTGAAACCGGGCCATCGCGGCAACCCCCGCCTCCTGGACCGCCACCGGCCGTTTGGAATCGAGCAACGCCCGCAGGGGATCGCGCACCGAGGCCCACGGTTGGCGCGACAACAACCGCGCCGCGGCATCGAGCCCGGAGCCTGCCGTTCCGGCCGAGACCGTTTCCAACGCCCAGCCCACGACCGGTGAAAGCGCCGTGGCCAATGCCGCACGTTCAACCGCCGGCGCGCCGTTCGCTCCTTCCGAAACCGCCGCTGCCAGCGCAATGGCCAGCGGATGATCGACGAACTGGGGAAGACGTACTCCAACCACGGCCAGAGTCGCAGGGGCCGCCCTCCGTCCCAGCGTGGAAACCAAATCCGACATCACCGCCGTCGAACCCGGGAATTCAACCCGATACGCCGGTGGCACATTCGATCCGGTGAGTTCCCGAAACAGATCGGGAAGATCAGCCGCAGCCGCATGGATCGCCGCGCTCTGGCCCAAGTCTTCCTTTCGTCGGATCAATGCGGCGAGCGGTTCAGTCCGGAGCAAGGCCGGCAACCGCGCGAGCGCGAAAGCGAGTTCCACTCGGGCTCCTTCATCGGTTTCCTGCTCCGCCGCGAGGATCAAAGCCGGACGCAGCTTCGGCGACAGTTCCAGCTCCGATTCGCGCACCAGTCGTGCCGCGTTCCGCCGAACGTCGGGTGCCCGATCCGCCAGGGCGCCCACAAGAATGCCGTCGTCCACCACGCCGAATCCATCCAGCGCCCCCAGCGCGTGCAGCCGGGTGAGGGCATTGGTCGACGCGCGCAGCGCACTGCGAAGCTCCGCCACGCCGGCGCGGCCGCCGTGCTCGTACAAGAGGCGCGATGCCGTATCACGATGCCAACCGTTCGGGTGGGACAGGAGCCCGACCCATTCCGCGGGCGACATTCGCCGGAGATCCTGCGGTCGCCGCACGGGTCCTCCCAATTCAGGTCGCAGCCGCCAGAGCCGGCCTCGTTCCCGTCCCGAGTCCAGATCGAGATGCTGTTTCAAACCGGCGGGCAATGACCACGGGTGCTCGATGGTCTCGCGGTACATGTCGATCACCCAAAGACAGCCGTCCGGGGCATTGTAGAATTGAACCGGCCGGAACCAGTTGTCGGTGCTGGCCATGAATTCCGAGGTGCGCTCGTCGTCCGCACGCGCCGCTTCCATCCGGATGCCGCCAGCGACCGATCTAAGCTTTTTCCGGTGCACCAAATTACTTCCGCAATCGGCGATGAAGGCGTCGCCGCGGTACTCGGACGGCCAGGCGTCCCCGCGATAAATTGTCGCGCCGGTCGCACCGGTGAAATAACCGCTCGGACGTCCACCGCCCTCGACCGGACCCGGCACCAGGCCAGCCACCCGCCAACGGGTTCGCAGGACGCGCCACGGTTCGTCCGGACTCAACCGGAAGACCTCTGCCGCCGGCCCATCCACCGCGATGCTGACCCGCGCGGTCGGCAGGTCATGCCAACGATTCGCCGGAGCCGCGACTTCATCGAACAGCACTTGCTGCAAGTGATCGGAGTTCGAACACACGTACTTCCGCCCGACATCATCCAGCGACATCCCGTGCTGACCGCCGCCGGTTTCCGCACGGAATGACAGAGTGCGTGGATCGAAGGAAAAGTCGCGACCGCGCAGATCAATCGCCTCGGTGGGAACCGCACCTGCCGCCGAAAACCGGCTGCGCCAATTTCGGGTGAAGGCGCTGTCCACCATCCGAACCTTGCCTCCGCTGACGCTGGCCGAGCCATGGATCCGGTGATCCAGCCCCCATTGAAAGCTGTTGAACAGCGCCTGGACATTGAGCCGATTGGTCTCAAACGGCGCGTAATCCGAGGCAAATCCAGTGAAGACCACCTCGTGAATGTCGGCGATGCCGTCGCCATTGGTATCCTTGGCGTAAATGATGTCGGGTGTCGCCCCGATGAACACGCCACCGTCCCAGCAGGCGATGGCGGTGGGCCACGGAAGATCGGCCAGGAACACGTCGGCGTGATCGTACCTTCCCTCGCCGGTGGTGTCGGTCAACCGTCGCACCCGTCCGAGCCGTTCGGGACGCCGCTCGGAATAGTCCCGCATTTCCACCACAAATGCCGCCCCGCCTTCGTCGACCGCCACCGCGACCGGGCTTGCCACGAGGGGTTCGGCAGCGACCAGTTCCGCGCGGAACCCCGGTCGGAAATGGAAGGTCCGCAGCGCGACTGAGGGCTCGCTGGGTGCCACCCGGGGCATTTGTTCCGCGGACACCACGAGTTCAGCCTGGGTCTGACGGCAGAACGCGAAACCAAGGACCAAAAGGCCCATGGAAATACAATTGAGGATCCGGCGGATCAACATGCGTTCATCCAACACCGGAAGAAAGGCGAGCGCGAGACCGCCGTTCGCCGATTGAACGGTCGCCGAAGCGATCAGCGCAATTCCTGCAGCCGGAAGAAACGCGCGGCACCCGAAACGGCTGGCACCGTCCAATTCGCAGCGCCGTCCACGGCAGTCCTTGTCCCGAGCGACGACCAGGTGCGAAGATCGGTCGAGGCTTGGAGATCATGGATGCGTCCTGAAGTGAGCCGGGACCCGACCAGTTGGAACGAAGGACCGCCGACGGAACCCGAGACGGCGAGGCGCGGATCGCTAAAAAGATCGGACAGGCTGGTGGCATTCGCCGCATCACCCAGCAACGGTTCCACACCGAAGATCTCCTGCACCGTCCGGAGAGTCGAACTGTGGGTGTAATGGATCGTGTTGTGATATCCGCCGCCCCGACCACCCGGGGACAGCAGGATCAGGCCGATCGGGCCGTCCGAGGATTCCCCGACACCCTCGTCCCAGGTGATAAAAACGGCCCCACCGTCCTGATACGCGGGCGACGCCTGAATGGCCGGGAGGACGTGGGAAAGCCAGTGGTCACCCTGCAACCGCGTGCTGGCCGAGCCCGGCGTCAGGTTGTGCATGTCGTTGGTCAGGTTCGGTACCAGGAAATTGAAGCGGGGCAGCGATCCGTTGGTGAGATCGTTGAACAATTCCGGGAACGGCCGGACATGACGCAGGGCGTAGGCCGGGTCATGGGTCACCGAACTGAAAAACAGGAAGGGATTGTGGCGGACGGCGTATTCCCCGTTGTTGACCAGCGGCAGTGTGTCGCCCGGGATGTCCTCCTGGTAGGTCTTCCAGGAGAGGCCAGCGCGATCGAGGAGAAAGGCGAGATGCTGCGTCGTCGTCTGGCCGTTGACCGACGGGGGTTGATCCGTTTTAACGCCGAAATTCGTGCCGGCGACCAACCAGAGGTAGTTGGGTTCGCTCGGGTGGATGTTGGTCGGATTGTAGTACCGCTCCGCCCAAGCCGCCTGCGGCAGGACCACGGTGTTGAGGTACGGACAGAAATTCGTCTCGCGGATCGAACTCCAGTCGTGGTTCTCAAACATGAGGATGAACACCGTCTTCACCCCGGCCAGCCCGCCCGCGCGCACCGGAAAAGAGAGCATCAGCGCGACGCTCAACCCAACGAGTCCCAAGCGGGTTCGAGAGAAGAGATGTTGAAACATGATCGCCCGGCGGAAACACCCATTCAGCAATGCGCGCCGCCGGCAAAAGCCAGCCGCTTCTATGCCAGATCCCCGCCCGGTCCGAGTCGGCGTTCCAGCTCGTGGACGCGTCGGAGCAATTCCGGCAGGCGTTCGATGGCGAGGAGCTGGCGTTTGTTGACGCGGTCCGGCTGGGCCGGCGAGCCCATCCACTTCTGGCCCTCGGGAATGTGATTCATCACGCCAGACTGGGCGGCGATGGTGACCTTGTCGGCAATCCGAAGATGGCCCGCGATGCCCACCTGGCCGGCGATGGTCACGTAGTTGCCGATCTTGGTGCTGCCGGCGATGCCGACCTGGGCGACCACGATGCAATGCTCCCCGATGCTGACGTTATGCGCGATCTGGACGAGATTATCGACCTTGGTCCCGCGCCCGATGACCGTCGCACCGAGCGCCGCCCGGTCGATGCTCACGTTGGCGCCCAATTCCACATCGTCATGCAGGATCACGTGTCCGACCTGAGGCACCTTTCGATGTGCACCCGCGTCGAACACATATCCGAAGCCATCCGCGCCGACCACCGTGCCGGAGTGAATCCGAACCCGGCGCCCAAGACTGGTCCGGGCGTAGAGGGTGACGTTGGGAAACAGGCGGCAACCTTCGCCGAGAACGCAGTCGTCTCCCACGTAATCCTGGCCCACGAGGACACATCCCGGGCCAATCCGGGCGCGTTCGCCCACTATACACAGCGGACCAATGTGGGCGGTCGGATCCACCTGGGCGGTCGCCGACACCACCGCGGTTGGATCGATACCCGGGGCGTGAATGGGCTCCGGGAAAAACAGGGGAAGCACCTGGGCGTACGCAATCCGGGCATTCGGGACATGCAGGAGCGTCTTGCCGGTGGTCGAAGTAAACTCACCGGCCACCAGAACCGATGACGCCGCACTTTGGTCCGCCCGTGCGAAATACGACTCGTTTTCCGCAAAGGTCAGATCGCCGGTCTTGGCGGAGTCGGCGGGGGCAAATCCGGTGAGGGTCAATCCAGAATCCCCCACCACGCGGCCACCCAGGCGTTCGGCGAGTTCGGCGGCAGAAAAGGCGGGCATGGTCAGAGTCCGTGTTCGCTGATCACGCGGTTGCCTTCGCCCAAAACGATGACCCGGGGCCGCCAGAGGGGCGCCTGATGGGATTCGATCTCGCTGAAGGCCATGATCGTCAATCGGTCACCCACCTTGCCGAGATGGGCGACAGCGCCGTTCATTTCGATCGCCCCGGATCCACTGGGACCGGCGATCACGTACGTCTCCCAGCGGGCTCCATTGGCGAGATTGCTGCAGAGGATGCGTTCGTGAACGTGGAGGCCGGCGAGTTCGATGAGATCCGCGGCAATGGTCAGGCTTCCCTCGTAGTCGAGGCTGGCGCCAGTGACCGCGGCACGGTGGATTTTTGACTTTAAAATATGGACCTTCATGCGAGGAGCGGATCACAGGGCGCGGTACCCGTACCAGTGCGGTCGAAAACCCGCGCGCGCCCAGTCGTTCGTTGACCCCAAAAACGGCGCGGACTATAAGCCTCGCGCTTCCGCACACAACACAACGTTTCAAATCCCCTGTTTCTATGAGCCGAAAAATTCGTTACGGAATGGTCGGGGGCGGCCGGGGCGCCTTCATAGGCGCCGTTCACCGGATCGCCGCCAACATCGACGGCCAGATCGAACTGGTCGCCGGCGCGTTTTCCTCCGACGCCGAAAAATCCAAGGCCTCCGGGGCCGACTTTTTCCTCAATCCCTCCCGCGTGTACGCCAGCTTCGATGAACTGGTGCAGAAAGAGGCCGCCCTGCCCGCCGATCAACGCATCGATTTTGTCTCGATCGTGACGCCGAATCACGTCCACTTCCCGGCGGCGAAGGCCGCGCTGGAGGCCGGATTCCACGTGCTCAGCGACAAGCCGGCCACCTTCGACCTGGCCGAGGCCCGGGCCCTGCAGACGCTCGTCAAAAAGACCGGCCTGCTGTACGGCCTTACTCACAACTACACCGGCTATCCGCTGGTGAAAGAAGCCCGCGAACTGGTCCACACCGGTCGGCTCGGCAAGATCCGCAAAGTTGTCGTGGAATATCCCCAAGGCTGGCTTGCGACGCGGTTGGAAGCCTCGGGTCAGAAACAGGCCGCCTGGCGCACCGATCCCAAGCGTTCTGGTGCCGCCGGCTGCATCGGCGACATCGGCACCCACGCGGAGAATCTCGCCGAATACATCACCGGCCTGAAGATCAGCGAACTCGCGGCCGACCTCACCTCCTTCGTCAAGGGCCGGAAGCTGGACGACGACGGCAATGTGTTGCTGCGATTCAAAGGCGGTGCCAAGGGTGTCCTTCACAGTTCCCAAATCTCGGTCGGCGAGGAAAACAACCTCAACATCCGGGTCTATGGCGAACTCGGTGGCCTCGAATGGCACCAGAACGAACCGAACACGATGCTCTTGAAATGGCTCGACCAGCCGATGCAGGTGTATCGCACCGCCAACGGCTACCTCGGTGCCGCCGCCAAGGCCGCCGGCCGCACGCCGCCGGCCCATCCCGAGGGCTACCTGGAAGCCTTTGCCAACATCTACAAGAACTTCGCCTTTGCGATCCGCGCCCGCATCGACGGCCGCAAATTGACCAAGGACGAACCGGCGAATGACTACCCCAAGATCGAGGATGGCGTGCGCGGAATGGCCTTCATCGAGGCGGTGGTGAAATCGTCCAAGGCCAACGCGGCCTGGACCCGGCTCGACGCCTGATTCACCTGAGAGCCTGTCTGTCTGTTAGGTGCCGCACCGTCGTCATGTCACAAGCCCGATCACGATTGAGCCACCGAGGTGCGGCACGCATCATCCTTATCACACTTCTCCTCCTGTCGGGGTTCATGGCAAAGAAGTCCTATGTTGCCGTCTACAACGTGAAGCAGTGGAGTGACGATATCTCCCGGTTTTTCATCGCGATGCAGGCGCAGACCGCCGGGAGGGCTGTTTCTACAGAAGCCTATTTTACGAGACTCGATTCCATTCAAAAGCAGTGGACTGTCGTTCGCCACGTGAGCATAGCGGCTTGTGTCCTCTGTTGTGTTGGAATCGTTCTACTAAGTTTGAGTGAAAACGCCGGTGCCACCCACCGGGCTATTGGTTCGAGCCATCCGCCATGAGCCCGTAGCTTCCAATCCACCGTCAGTCGCTGGCGGTGGCTCACCCGTAGCGCAATATCCGCAAGGATCGGCGATAAAAACCGGGGCGCGGAACGATTCCGCGCCCCGGTCTGTTTTCCCACCGTCCCGTCCGCCTTTCTAGTTCCGCCTTTTCCCGCCCACTGGCACACTCCGCGCCCGACATGGATTACGAAGCGGTCATTGGTCTCGAAACGCACGTGCAGTTGAAGACGCTCTCGAAGATGTGGTGCGGCTGCCCCAATGTCTTCGGCTCCGATCCCAACACCAACGTCTGCCCGGTCTGCCTCGGGCTGCCCGGAGTCCTGCCCGTCGCCAACGAAGAGGCGATGCGACTGACCGTGCTGACCGGACTGCTCCTGAACTGCGAGATCCCCGCCTACGCCAAGTTCGACCGGAAGAACTATTTCTACCCCGATTCCGCCAAGAATTATCAGGTCACCCAGTACGACCGTCCGAGCACGCAAAACGGCTGGCTGGATTTCGAATTCGGCGGTGCCCCCGACGGCCTCACCCGGGTCCGGATCACCCGCGCTCATCTCGAGGAGGACGTCGGCAAGAGCACTCATTTCGACCGGCACAGCGGCGTTGATTTCAATCGTGCCGGCGTGCCCCTGCTGGAAATCGTTTCCGAGCCGGACCTGACCAGTTCCGGCATGGCCTATGACTATCTGAATGCGCTGAAGGACGTGCTGATGCGCGCCGGGGTGTCGGATTGCGACATGGAAAAGGGAATGGTCCGCTGCGACGTCAATGTCTCCGTCCGGCCGGTCGGAACCACTCCCTTGGGCGCGAAGATCGAGATCAAGAACATGAACTCATTCTCCGGGGTCCGACGCGCCCTGGATTACGAGATTCCGCGACAGATCGAGGCGGTCCGGCGTGGGGAGAAGCTGCGTCAGGAAACCCGTCGCTGGGACGACGAGACCGGCATCACCGAGCCGATGCGGTCCAAGGAGGACGCCCACGATTACCGCTACTTCCCGGAGCCGGACCTCATGCCGTTCGAACCCACGGCGGCATGGATCGGCGAGGTTCGAACCCGGGTTCCGGAACTGCCGTTGCAACGCAAGCTGCGGCTCATGCGCGACTTCAACCTGCCCGCCGGTGACGCGCAGGTTCTGACCGATCACCTGGAATTGGGCCGTTTCTTTGAGGCGGCCGCCACCGGATACAAGAATCCCAAGGCGATTGCCAACTGGGTGATCAACGCCCTGGCCGCCCGCCTTGCGGAGACCCACACCGAAATCGCAGCCGCCCGCATCACGCCCGCCGCCGTGCGCGAGCTGGTGGAGTTGGTGGATTCAGGTCGGATCAGCGGCAAGATTGCCCAAGAGGTGTTCATCGCCGTCTTCGACCAGGGAGTTTCCCCGACGTCAGTGGTGGAGTCCCGCGGACTGGCGCAGGTCAGCGACACAGGCACCATCGAGACTCTCGCGGACCAGGTGATTGCCGCCCATCCCGGACCCGCCGCCGATTTCCGCGCCGGCAAAGTTGCCGCGCTGAATTTCCTCAAGGGTCAGTTGATGAAACTGTCCAAGGGCCAGGCCAATCCCGCCGTCGCTGGGGAGGTCCTTGAACGCAAATTGCGCGCCTGATCCGCGGCCGCCTCCTCCCGTGAAAAGTCCCGTCTCACAACTCCTCTGGCTGGCTCATCAAGTCGGTCGCGAATCCCTGGGCCTCGTGCAACTGGCCGAGGGCAATGTTTCCGCGCGGATCGACGCCGACCGTTTTGTGGTCAAAGCCGCGGGGAGTGTTTTGGGCACCCTGACGCCCGATGAAGTGATCGAGTGCCATACCGGCCGCATCCTGTCGCTGCTGGAGACGCCGCTGATGGATGTGTCCGAACTCGACCGGGCGCTCCTCGAAGCCCGCGTGAACCCACACGCGAAGGCCCCCAGCTCGGAATCGGCCTTTCATTCGCTCCTGCTCCAGCTCGAGGGCATCCAGTTCGTCGCCCATTGCGCCCCGACGGCCTGCCTGCAGATCCTTTGTTCACGCATGGGCGAGGCCTTCGCCGAACAGCGGATCTACCCGGAACAGGTGTCCGACTGCGGTGCCATATCGGTCTATGTCCCGTATGCCGATCCCGGCAGCCCGCTGGCCCGCGAGATCCAGGGCCGCGTGGCCCTGTTCATGCGCCGCGGGAATGCTCCGTTGCCGCGTTTGATCCTCCTGCAGAACCGCGGAATCATTGCCATCGGCGCGACGCCCCAAGCGGTCCTGACCACCCTTTTGGCCGCCGAAAAATCGGCGCAGGTGTTTGTCGGCACCGCCGCCCTGGGAGGGCCGGCCGTCCTAAAACCGGGCCAGGTTCAGCGGATTGAACAACCCAGCGGACAGGCACCACGGCCACGTTTTCTCAAGCAATGACGGGCGTTCGGCGATCCGGCGTGGTATCTTAACGCCCGTCTGCGGACATTCCCGCGGCAGACTTTCGTTGCCATTTTTCTCCGAATTCCTTATCCACAACCCTGCCGGATGCGGTTTTCAATGTGGTCCTCTTGACCGCTCACCGGCACCCGGGATGACCGTTCCACCCTCCAGGTCCGTGACGCCCCGCCGATCGCGGGTTAGCGCCGGTCTGCTGATGTATCGGGTCCGGGACGGCACGTTGGAGGTGTTCATCGCCCGCCCCGGCGGTCCGTGGTTCCCCAACCGCGACCACGACTTCTGGACCATTCCCAAGGGCGAGGTCGAATCGGGCGAATCGCTGCTCGATGCCGCCGTCCGTGAATTTCAAGAGGAGGTGGGCATTGTTCCGTCTGGCCCCTACCTCGAACTCGGATCGATCCGTCAAAAAGGCGGGAAGACCGTCCACGCTTGGGCCTTCGCCGGCGAATGGGACGGGCAACCGATCCGGAGCAACATGATCCGGATCGAATGGCCGCCCGGATCCGGGGTGATCTCTCCCTGGCCGGAAATCGAATCGGCTTCCTTCTTTTCGCTCGGCCTGGCCCGCGAACGAATGAAAGTGGCCCAGCAACCGCTGCTCGACCGACTCACGTCGGCTCTGCAGTCGAAGGTGGACTGAAAACCCCGAGCCGCCTGAAGGCGGGACTCCGCCAGTTGGAGTTCCGCGCTTACCCGGTTCGGTGAATCAATCCTTGGCCCAGAAGTCGGCGACGAAGACGTCAGCGATCAGCGGCTTGGCGAGCTTCTTGAACTCCTCGTGATCCGGATGAGTGATGTAAACGTTGCGATCTTCCTCGGAGTTGAAAGTCAGAATCCAAACGTGGGTGCAACCCTTGTTCAAGCCTTCCGGACTGTTGTTCAGGCCCCAGACCAGGCGCTGGACCTGCGGAATCTTGGTCTTCAAGGCGCGGAACGCCTCCTCCACCTTGCGAACGTCCTCTTTCTTGGCGTCGTCCTTGAACTTGAAGGCGACCACATGATTCAGCCGGGCACCTTTCGCCTTTTTCGCGCCCGCCTTCTTCTCCGGTTTGTCGGCCTTCTTGGCTTTGGCCGGTTTCGGATCGGGAGCGGCGGTTTGGGCGGTCACGGTGGAAACAGACAGGGCTAGGGCCAAGGCTCCGGCAATCAGGACGAGGGATTTCATTTCGATCAAATTTGTAAGCGGCGACGATAGCGGGTGTCCGCGCCCGCGCGCAAGTCGGCGACGCACCGATCCGTTTTCCTTGGATCGAAAACGGGGTGACCGTCCACCGGTTTCGTGCAACGTTTCGCACCCGATGGGTCTGCTCACCGTTGGCCCGTTTGCGTATGACATCCAAGGTTCCTGAACGGATTGTTTCCCTGCTCCCGGCCGCCACCGAAATGGTCTTTGCGCTGGGTTGCGGCGAACGGCTGGTCGGCCGCAGCCACGCCTGCGATCATCCCTGGGCTGCCCTGCCGACTCCGGCCGTCACCCGGGCCACCGTTTCACCGAAGGCCTCGTCGACGGAACTGCACCAGGCGGTCACCACTTCAGCGCAGACCGGGAAATCACTCTTCGAAATTGATCGTGACCGGCTCCGGGCGCTTCGACCCGACCTGATCCTCACCCAGGATCAGTGCGCTGTCTGCGCCGTTTCCCCGGCCGATCTGGAGGCGGCACTTGCCGATTGGCCCGGCCCGCGGCCGCAGGTCATCCGCCTGTCGCCCAGCCGGCTCGCCGATCTCTGGACCGACTTCCGGCAGGTGGCGTCTGCCCTCAGCCTCGCCGATGAGGGTCGCTCGGTAATCGGCCCGTTGAAGGCGCGGGTGGTTGCGGTGATCGAACGCGTCGCGCTCCTCCGATGGCGTCCCACGGTCGCGTGCCTGGAATGGCTCGATCCACTCATGGGTGCCGGAAACTGGATCCCGGAACTGGTGGAACTCGCCGGCGGCCGACCGCTCTTCGGCGAGGCCGGGAAACATTCCGACTGGATGACCTGGGAAAACCTCCTGCTTCAAGATCCCGAAGTCATCGTCGCCCTTCCCTGTGGATTCGATTTGGACCGCGTTCGCCAGGAGGTCTCGATCCTCGCCCGACAACCAGGATGGGAACGTCTCCGCGCCGTTCGATCCGGCCAATTGTTCGTGACCGACGCCAGCGCCTATTTCAACCGGCCCGGCCCGCGATTGGTAGATTCCCTGGAAATCCTCGCCGAAATCCTGCATCCGGAGAGTTTTTCGCCGGCGCGCTACCGCGGCGAAGGCTGGCAGGCTTGGACGGAATCGAAACCCGGTGGCCCCCGCTGAACCCGTGAATCTCGCGGTTCACCGGACCAACGGCTCCGATGGAAGCGCGCCCGGAACGTTGCTGAAGTCGAAGTCGGTGATCGACTGCGCCGCCAGCGTTCCCACCTGACGCCGCAGGCCAATGACGTTGCCCGACTCGGAGGGATGATTCCGATTGGTGAGCAGAATGACGAACGTGTCGGAGAACGGATCGATCCACAGGCTGGTCCCGGTCCATCCGCTATGCCCGTAGCTGCCGATCGGAAACACCGACCCACGCGGGCCGGCATACGGCGAATCAATATCCCACCCCCAACCGCGACGCGGCAAACCCGGTGGCGATTGAACCGACGTCATCGCCCGGACCGTCTCCGGCCGAAACACCCGGTGCCCGTCCAGAACACCACCGTTCAACATCATCCGGCAAAACCGGGCCAGGTCACCCGCGGTCGTGAACAGGCCGGCATGCCCAGCCACCCCGCCCATGCGCCGTGATGTCGGGTCATGCACCACACCCCGCAAGACCGTCGGGCCAATCCGCTCGGTCGGTGCCATGCGGGTGACATCGGCACGAGCAACGGGCGTCAAAGATCCCGGTGGCATCGGGCGAAACCCGGTGTCCCGCATCTTCAACGGCCGGTAGAATTCCACAGCGCAAAAGCGATCCAGAGTCCGTCCGCTGACCCGGTGAACCAGTTCGCCCAGCAGGATGAAGTTGATATCGCTGTACCGGAACCGCGAGCCCGGGGGATCCATCAACGGTTCGACACACGCCCGTCGGAGAGCTTCGGTCGGACCCAACCAAGCCTCGGCGCGCGACAATCCCGGGGGCAGTCCGGAAGTATGCGTGAGAAGCTGGCCGACAGTGATCGCTTCACGTCCGCCGCCGGTAAACTCGGGCAGATAGGTGGCCACGGTTCGCGCAGGATCCACCCGGCCGAGTTCGACGAGCTTCATCACCGCCGGCGTGGTCGCGAGGACCTTGGTGAGGGACGCCGCGTCAAAGATCGTGTCCTCGGTCATTGATTCACGAACCGGATCGACCGAGCGGTTGCCGAACACGGCGACATGACGGGCACCACGATGTTCGAGCCACAGGACGGCACCCGGAGTCCGATTGCTGGAAACCGCTGTGGTGATGGCGTCGTCGAGTTCCTGCAGACGGACGGCATTCCACGGCGCGACCTGCCGGACACCGTGGACCCGGTCGGTTCCGCTGGGGACGGTGCGGCAGGAGACCGCCAGCAGGAGTCCGAGCACCAGCAGAAGGCTCCAACGGTTCCAAAGGCGGGACATGCGGTGAGTGTGAATCGGTCCACCGGTGGCGGCAATCCTCCGACACCGGGTCCATCCGAATTCCAAGACAGGCCCTCAAACTCATGGACGCCGGAACGGTCCGGGCTAAAATAGGCCCACCTGCCATCTCTATGAGTCATCGCTTTCGTCGTCTCCTCGTGGCGTGTCTGACCACGCTTTTTCTCGCCATTCCCCTCACCGGTTGGGCCGCTCCGTTGCGGGTGTTCATCCGTGCCGGGGTGAAGACCCACGGACCCAATCAACACGATCATCCCCGATTCCTCGGCGACTACACCAAGTTGCTCGGCGAACGTGGAATGACCGTGGACGGCGCGATGCAATTCCCAACCGTCGCGCAACTTGAGGCCACTGACGTCCTGGTGATCTACGCCGCGGACGGCATGAAGATCGTGGGTGAGGAGCGCACCCGTTTCGAAGCCTTCCTGCGGCGCGGTGGCGGCCTGGTGGTCATCCACGACGCCGTTGTCGCCGGCGAGGAACACGCCTGGGCCAAGAAGGTCCAGGGCGGTTCCTGGCGTTGGGACGGTGAAAAAAAGACCCAGTGGCACGAGGGCGAGGTCGGCGTTTACTTCGTGGACAACGACCACCCGATCACCCGCGGCATTTCCAACTTCGACTGGAAGGACGAGGTCTACAACCAGCTCGACATGTCCCCGGACGTGCATGTCCTCGCCACCAGCTTCATTGACGTGTTCAACATCTGGCCGCAGTTGTGGACCTACGAAAAGACTTGGGAAGGCGGCACCCAGCCGTACCGCGCCTTTGTCAGCATTCCCGGCCATGAATACACCTCGTTCCAGACGCCCCATTACCGGGCGATCCTCCTTCGCGGCATCGCCTGGGCGGGCCATCGCGAGAACGCAGACGAATTCTGCTCGCCGGCGGAACTGGCGTCGCTGACCTATCCCGAGGGCGGGCCGGTCCCCGCGGAAAAGGCCGTGGCACGCTTCAACCTGCACCCCGAATTCAATGTCTCGCTCGCCGCCGACGAACACATCGCCGAGAAGATCATGTCGCTGGATTGGGATCCCAAGGGCCGGTTGTGGGTCGTTGAAACCCCCGAATACCCGGGCGGACGCGACGTGAACAAGAACGACTTCAAGGCCTATTGGAACCGCGCCCAGAATCCCGAGAAATTCCCGGTCGGCAGCAAGGAAGCCCGGAAACCCAAGGACCGGATTTCCATTCTTACCGACACCAATGGCGACGGGATCATGGATCACAAGGAAGTGTTCGCCGACGGACTCGAGCTGCCCACGTCGCTGGTGTTCTACAAGGACGGCGTCATCGTCTCGCAGGCCCCTGACATTCTCTGGATCCGCGACACCGACGGCGACGGCAAGGCGGACAAGATCGAGACCTTGTACACCGGATGGGGAACGTTTGACACCCACGCGGTGATCAACAACCTGCGCTGGGGTCCCGACGGATTTGTGTACGGCACCGTCGGCTACACCCGCGGCCACGTGAAATCCGGCGACGGAACGAAGGATTTTGGAGACATCGCGGCCGGCGTGTACCGGTTTCGTCCCGACGGTTCACTGCTGGAGCAGGTCGCGGCCGGGAGTTGCAACACCTGGGGCTGCGAGGTGGCGCCCGATGGCGAGATCATCTTCACCACCGCCACCTGCGGCGAACCGATCTGCCACGTCGTCCTGCCGGAGAAATTCCTCGCCCGCGGCAGCATCGGGGGCCACCGCGCCTATCTCAACATCATCGAGGAAAACAAAATCTACCCGCCGTTCCAGGAGACCCGGCAGCCCTATGTCCAGATCGACTGGGTCGGCGCGTGGACTGCCGCCGCCGGTGCCACAATCTATGACGGTGGCGCATGGCCGGCCAAATGGGCGCCGGACGACCGCTACTCATTCTTCATGAGCGAGGCCACCACGCATCTATTCCATCACGAATTCCTCGACCCGAAAGGCGTGACCTACCAGGGCCGCAAGGAAACCGGCCGCAAGGAGACGGAATTCTTCAGCAGCACCGACTACTGGTTCCGGCCCATCCACAGCCGCGTCGGTCCTGATGGCGCGCTGTACGTGGTCGACTTCTACAACCAGATCGCCGTTCACAACGACACCCGCGGTCCCGCCCACGGCGCGCGCAATGCGGCGACCCGCCCGGACCGCGACCATCACTTCACCCGGCTTTGGCGCATCCAGCACAAGGAAGCCACCACGCTTCCCGCCTGGAAACTCGACGCGAATGATCCGGCCGGCTTGGTCGCCGCCCTCGAACATCCGAACGGCTGGGTCCGGGGCACGGCCAACCGCCTGCTCAATGAATCCCAACCCCAGGGCCTCACCAACCAACTCGCCACGCTCCTCAAGTCGAGCACCAATCGCTACGCTCGAATCCAGGCGCTTTACACCTTCGACAACCTTCACCAACTGAACGCCGACGTCGTCCTCGAAGGCATGTCGGACACCGACCCTGCCGTGCGCAAGAATGCCGTCCGCTTGGTCGCGGAACGCCGCACCCTCCCCAACATCCGCATTGAGGACCGGATCCGTCAGCTCGTGTTCGATCGCAACGCCCGGGTCCAGATCCAGGCCCTCATGGCCATGAGCAGCGAATCGTCCACCGAAGGCAACGCCAAGGCACTCGCCGAGGTCTGGCCCCGGCTCAAGAATCAATGGCTCGAATCCGCCGCCGTCGGCGCCGCCAACGCCAATCCAATCCTGGTCCTCGACCGCGTGTTGACGGCCCCCGATCCGGCTTTCGGGGCAGCCTATGTTCCGCACCTGGCCCGACTGATTGCCGCCAACCCGCCCCGCCAGGCGCCGCGGAATTTCCTCCGAGTCCTCGCGGAAGCCCCCGCGGCGGCGGACGGGCTGAAACAGGCGGCCCTCGACGCCTATACGCCCGCTCTCAAGTCGACTCAGAATCAGGCTTGGACGCCCCAACTGTCGGCCCCGCTCGCGACCCTGCTCGCCAATCCCCGCACCGCCGGATCGGTCCTGCCGCTTGTGGCCCGTTGGGACACCGAGGGCAAACTCGCCAACGCGGTCCGGCCCGCCGTCGCCAGCGCTGAAGCCCAGCTCAAGGACACGACGTTGAGCGACGCCGTCCGCGGACAGATCGCCGCCAACCTCATCGGCGTCCGGAAGATGGACGCCACCATCATCCCCGCGGTCGCCGCCCTGCTCGGACCCGGCTCCAGCCCGGTCCTCCAGCAGCGCATCGTTGAAGCCCTCGGACTGGCCCCGGACTCTGCAGTCGCCATCGTCGCCGCCTTCCCCAACCTGCCCCCCGAGGTGGTCGAACCCGCCTTTGGCCAGATCGTCAAACGCACCGAGGCGGCCCTCGCCTTCCTCGACGCCGTCGCCGCCAAGAACATCGACCTGCTCAAGCTGGGACCCGCCCGTCAGCACCGGCTCCGCACTCATCCCGATGCCGCCGTCGCCAAACGCGCCAACACCGTCATCGACGAATTGAAAGGGCCCGAGGCCAAGGAAAAGGACGCCCTCATCGCCCGCCTGTCCGTCGAAGTGGTCAAACCCGGCAATGTCGAGAATGGCCACAAGGTGTTCACCGCCAATTGCGCCGGTTGTCACCAGTTCAAGACCGAGGGCCGGAACCTCGCGCCGAACCTCACCGGCATGGGTGCCCACGGTGCCGCCGATCTCCTCGTCCACATCGTCGATCCCAACCGGCAGGTCGAACCCAACTTCGTCTCCACCACCATCGAGACCAAGGATGACCAGTCCTACGACGGCATCATCGACCGCGAAAACGCCAAGGAAGTTATTCTTCGCAATGCTACTGGCGATTTCACGATTCCCACCTCGAACATCAAGACGCGGTCCAGCTCCGGCCGGTCGCTGATGCCTGAGGGATTTGAACAGCTCGGAGCCGACGGTCTCCGGGATCTTCTCACCTTCATTTGCGCCGACGAAAACCGGTTCCGGATGGTGGACCTCACCGGTGCCTTCACCGCCAACAACAGCCGCGGGCTCTACAACTCACCGGACAATGTCGACGAGACGGTTTCCTTCCGCAGCTATGGCCTGAAGAAGGTGGACGATGTTCCCTTCGACGTGGTCAGCCCGCAGAAGGCCGTCGCCAACGTGATTGTTCTCAAGGGTGGCGCCCCCGATTCCTGGTCGCGCAAAACCCTGCCGCAAAAGGTCGAGGTCAAGGTCGGCGTCGCGGCCAGCCGACTCCATTTCCTCGGCGGCGTCGGCGGCTGGGGCTTTCCCGCCGTGGGTGATGACAAGTTGCCGGTGTTGAAAGTCACCGCAACCTTCGCCGGCGGTGCCACCCAGGAGATCATCCTGCGCAACGGCCAGGAAATCGCCGACTACAACGGACAGCAGGATGTCCCTGGATCCAAGGCGCTCGCCCAATTCACCCGCGGCCGCGGCCAGGTCCGCTGGTTCACCAAGGAACTCAAGCCGAACGGCGTCGTCGAGAAGCTGACCCTGGAAAGTTACGACAACGGCGTGGCCCCGACGCTCTTCGCCATCACCGCGGAAATCGGCGGTTCCCCGCGCGCCGAGGCCGCACCCGCAGCCCCCGTCACCCCGGTCCTGAAATGGAACGCCGGGCTCAAGGTGCTCCTCATCGGCGGCGGTGCCTCACACGATTACAATCGCTGGTTCAACCTCGCGGACGTCGAACTGCTCAATAAATCCGGCCACATGAGCGCGAACTATCTGGAACCCCAGGAGGTTTCGGTGGCCTCCGTTCAAGCGGCCGACGTGCTGGTGATCAGCGCCAACAAGGCCTTCCCCGATCCGGCCGTCCGCGACGCCATCACCGCCCATGCCGCCGCGGGCAAGGGTCTGGTCCTGCTCCATCCGGGTCTGTGGTACAACTGGGCCAATTGGGCCGCGTACAACAAGGACCTCGCCGGCGGCGGCGCCAGGGGACACGACCGCTATGGCCCCTTCGACGTGACGTTGACCGGTGTCCAACATCCGATCCTCAAGGGCGTGCCCGAGAAGTTCGCCATCAGCGACGAACTCTACTACTTCGAAGCCGATCCCCAGGGAACGCCGATTGAAGTCCTCGCCACCGCGCATTCGGAATCGAAGAACAAGACCTTCCCCCAGGTCTTCATCGTGAAACATCCGGCCACGCGCATCGCCGGTATCACCCTCGGTCACGATGGCATCGCCCACAGTCTGGAGGCGTATCAACAAATCCTGCGCAACTCGATCTACTGGTCCTCGCACCACGAGGACTGGATCACCGGCGCCGGCAAGTGAGGAACGACACGGATTGCACGGATTTTCACGGAGCAAATTATAGACAAACTGACGTGCTCTCCATGGTTTGCAGCATGAGTTCAACTCATCAGGAATCCGTGTAAATTCGTGAACTCCGTGTCGCCGGAAATCCTTCCCACCACGCGCTCGTGCTACGCTTGCGGCAGCGCGAATCCGCTCGGATTGAACCTCGGCTTCCAGATTGCGGGGACGGCGGCGGAGACGCGGTTCAGTTTTCGACCGGAATTCTCCGGATTCCGCGACACCGTCCATGGTGGGGTGATCGCGACGGTGCTCGACGAGGTGATGGTCTGGGCGATCGGCATCGCCGCGAACCGGTTCGTTTATTGTGCGGAGTTGACGGTGCGGTTCCTGCGTCCCACCGCCACCCGGATCGAAGTCGTTGCCCGCGGGGAAGTCACCGAGAACAAGCGCAATCGCCTGTTCCTGGCGCGGGGTGAACTTCGCAATGCGGCCGGCGAATTGCTGGCCGAAGCCACCGGAAAATACCTGCCCGTGCCCGACGCCGTCACCGACGCCGTCCTCGAGGATTTCGCCGACGGGATACCCCCGTTTTTCCAGAAACAGCAGAAACCGGATTAGCGGGGCTGGAACTTCACGATAAACCGCACCGGACCGCGAACATCGTGATCGTGAGTGCTGCATTCCAGTCCGTACCCCGATCTCGTCGGCAAATACCTCAGCGCGCCTCCGTCGATCGGCCGAACCGGGATCGACGGCAGAAGGCCGGGAACCAATTGTTCCAGGCGTTCCGGCAGGGTCCCTCCATGCCGGAGCCGCCAACGTTCGATCGCGAGCGCCGTCACCGCACACCGGATTCCGGCAACCGATCGCGCCTGCTGTTCCCAGAGGGCGTACATGAGTTGTCGGTACCGGGTCTCCTGGTTTGAAAACAGGTGATTCAGCGCACCGGGGACACCGCTCTCCTCGAGCCGTCGCGGTTCGATCGCGAAAAACCGTTCTGGCGGTCCCTCCACCCGGGCCTCGAATTCATCCAATGCTGCCAGGACCCGCCCCAAATCACGTCCCGGAATTCCGGCCCCCTTGTACAGGGAGAAGACGGAGCGCTCAAGCAGGCCGGGTGCGGCCCCATTTATAGCCCCTGAATCTTCCCAGTTTCGCCGGAAGCTCTCCAGGATTTCGCAGCGCAGGTCCCGGAGAGCCAAGGTCGATCCGAGGCCCGCCTCCTGGAGCGCCATCTCCCGAGCCATCGCTTCCAATGCGGGCGGTTCAACCGGGGGACCTGAGAAAACCTTTTCCAACTCTGCCAGGAGGTCGTCCCGGAGTTGGGCCAGTTCCCAAACCCGACCCGCCATTGGAATACCTTCCCCCATCCGCAGAACCCGGAGTCCGGAAACCAGGGCGCGGGAAGCCCTGGCCGGGTTCCCACGGAGGCACTCCACCCGAGCTTCCACCTTCATCATCCCGACCCCGCCCTGAATCCAATGCCAGCATGTGTGCATCCGGTTTACACGCTCATCGCCCGCGGTTCGAACAATCCGAAACCGGCCGCGTGCGGACTCAGTTACAGAATGAATCCGTTCGAGGCTCCCGGCATTCCGGGAAAGTTCAACATTCACCCAGCTGGCATCGTCCCGGACGAGGCTGTCAGGAAACGTTCCATCCAACAGGTTGATGGTTCCCAGGTGCAACCATCCGCCCACCGCCTCCTCTACTTTGAGGGCTTCGTTCTCGGAGTCTGGAATCTCGAGGCAACCACGCTCCAATTCATCGAAGGTGACGGGAATCCCCGCGGCACGGTAGGCGGTGAGTCGATTCTCCAGGCCGCCGGAGCGGCCGTTCAAAGCCACGAGGAGAAAGAGTCCGACCAGAACCGCGCCGCCAATGACCAAGACGATCCACCGCCTCCCTGAGCGCGTTCCAATCATGACTCATGCTGCCGCGGTCGGGGTTGGCGCGGAAAACAAAAACGCCGCCCGCGGGAAGCGGACGGCGTCGGTCAAAACGACGGGATGGGTTCGATTCCAACCCGGTTCAGAACTTGTAGGTAACACCCGCGGTCAGAGTCAGATCGTTCTTCTTGCGGAAGACGACCGGCAACACGTCATACGGAGCCGGCTTGCTGCGGTAGGTGTCGCGCAGGGTGATGTTCAACGCGAGCGACTTGTTGATGTCTGCCTCCAGCTTGACCGAGGCGTTGGCGACGTAGTTGCCGAAACGATCGACCTCCGGGAGGTATTCCAGGTCCTGGAACAGGCGGGCGTGTTCGCTGATGTTCCACTTGAACTTCTCGGCAATGCGCGCGGTGATGTAATTTCTCTCGGGAAGGCCCTTGAGTTTTTCAAAGACGAACCCCGGCCCGACTTCACCGCTGAGCTCGAGATCCTTTTCCCGGACGATGTAATAGCCGAGACCGGGTGCGAGGGTGAACCGATGATCGACACCAGCGACCTTGTCCTGCCGGGCGTCAGCCTTGCCGAGGATATAGCCGCGGTCCTCCCAGACGAGGCGGTTGTATTGGAGACCGGCACCGTAGCTTTGGGCGGTGGTGGTCTTGGTTTCAATCAGCGCCGTGTGGGCAGCGTTCGGGCCGATGGTGGTCGTCTCTCCGTAATTCACGTCGGCGCTGGCGGACAATTCGTTCTTGTCCCACTTCTTCACCGACAGGATGCCGGTGTTGACGATGAAGTTTTTGGAATTACCCGAGCTGAGTCCGAGGTTCGCGTTGGCCGAGGTTTCCCACGAATTCTTCGGGGCATCCTCCGCGACGGCGATGGTGGTGGCGGCCGCCACGAGGACGACCGATGACAGTGTGCGTGTGTGTGTTTTCATACTGAGAGCCGGCGTTAATGAGGAAACCTTCCCGGGAAGGCAATCCCGTTTTTGCCCCCGAAATCACCTGGAGAAGGCCGGCGTACCGGGCTTCAAATTCCGTCCGAGAACACCAGGCCGCCTCTGTCGGAACTCCGGCACCTGCGCCCTGCAGGCAGGCCTCGTTCCAAAGACGGCCCGATAAACCCCTTGACCCAGCCCGGCGGCGGCGTATCGCTGCAATGTCCCACCCGATCCATTTCCATTCGAACTTCGAACCTCCTATGAGCACACCGCGCACCCGTCGGGAATTTCTGGCTGACGTCGGCCGTGGCATGATGGTCACCACCGTCGGTTATGAAGTCGCCACCGGACTCGGACTCTCACCGGCATTGGCCGGCGAGGCCAGTGACACGCTTTCGTTCGGCCCGCTGGAACCGCTGGTCACCCTCATGCAGGAGACGCCGATTCAGCGTCTCATGACCGTGCTGGCCGACCAGGTGCGCGCGGGCACGTCGCTGCGGCAGCTCGTCGCGGCCGGCGCACTCGCCAACGCGCGAACATTCGGCGGTGAAGATTACGTGGGCTTCCACACGATGATGGCGATCGCCCCGGCATTTCACATGTCGCAGGAGCTTCCCACGGCATCGCAACCGCTGCCGATTTTCAAGGTGCTGTATCGGAACACCAACCGCATTCAGGAGCACGGAGGACGCACCGGTGAAGTCCTTCACGCCGTCAAACCGGGCCCGACCACGGGTGGAGCGGTCCATGCGGAACAGTTGCGCGAGGCGGTCCGGCACAAGGATGTGGATGCCGCCGAACAGACCCTGGCGAGCCTCACGCAGGGTTCGACCGATGACGCCTTCAACGAAGTGCTCCTGGCCGTGCAGGACAGCACGGAGGTTCACCGCGTCGTGATGCCCTATCGCGCCTGGGATCTGATGAGCATCATCGGCAAGGAGCAGGCGCATACCCTCCTCCGGCAGTCGGTGCGCTATTGCGTGAAGGCCGAGTCCTGGTCGGCGAATGCCAGGATTGATGAACCCCGCACGCTGTTGCCGAAACTGCTCGAGGAACATCACCTGATGGGCCGCGCGCCCGGCGAACGGCAGGCCGAGGACGCCTGGGTGGAACAACTCAGCCTGACAATCTTCAAGGCGTCCCCCGTGCAGGCCGCAGCCGCGGCGGCAGCCGCATTGGCCGAAGGGATGTCACCCGCCGCCGTCGGCGAAGCCATCACGCTGGCCACCAATCAACTCATCCTGCGCGACCAGGGCCGGACGGCGCAAAGTGAAGTCGCCGGCAAACCGCTGGGCAGTGTCCATGGCGATTCCATCGGCGTTCATGCCTGCGATTCCTCAAACGCCTGGCGCAATCTGTCGCGCGTCGCCAACGCCCGAAACTGCTTCGCCAGCCTGATCCTCGGCGCCTACCAGGTCGCCCTCGATCGGTCCGCGCGCGGTGGAGATTTTCTCAACTGGCAACCGCTGCCCTTCGGCTGGCAACTCGACCAGGCCAACAAAATGACCGATGCCGAAATCCTCCTGCGGGAGACCGACGAAGCCATCCGCGGGAATCTGCAGGTGCGGGCCAGCGCGCTGGTTCATCGCTACGGCGAACTCGGGTTCGCGCCGCGTCCGATGTTCGACATCATGCTGCGCTATGCGATCAGCGAGGATGGTTCACTGCATGCGGAGAAATTCTTCCGCACCGCGTCCGATGAATTCGCCTCCACCCGGCCGGCCTACCGCTGGCGTCATCTGATCGCGCTGGCCCGGGTCACCGCGAGCGAGTATGGCCGCCCCGCCGCCGGCGTCGCGGAAGCGCGCTCGGTGCTCCGGCTGTCGTGATCGAGCAGCGGGCTTTTGCGACAACGCGCTCCAACCGGATCCCGTTCAACGCACGGGCCGAAGTTTCCACCAGTTCAGTTGGGCACAAAACAGGTGGCCTTCCTCGGCGTAGCCCGGCCCGTAAATGTGGATCAGGGGCAGCGCATAGACCTTCCCCCGCAGTGCGGCGTTGAGATAAAAATCAAACCACGGATCGCCCGCTTGTTTGTCATCGAACTGCCCCAGCAATCCCTTCTGAAAATAACTCCGCTGCATCGGGGAATTGGCGAGCAGAGGAGAAAGATAGACGGCCGCGACCCGTCGTTCCCCGTCATGGATCGCGAAGAAATCCTCCTTGTAATCGTTCTTCACGCGTAATGGCAGGCCCACGCATTCCCGGTCTCCGTACCAGGCCACCGCCCAGGGAATGTCGCTCATGATCAGCGATCCCGGCGGCGAGGTGCCCATCAAATCGTGCACGATGTCCGGGCGATAGGGCGGATCAATCATCGGCAGATGACGCCGGGCGATGGTGCCACCGATCGACAGCCCGGCCGAAATCAGCGCGAAGAGCAGCGGCAGGCTCAGGACCACCACTGCCGCACCCTGCGCCAGTGATTTCATCAGCGGGAATGGGAATTCCAGAGCGTCAAAGAGCGTGTGGAGCAAACCCGCTCCGAACAGGAACGCGAGCGGCGCGAAAACCACCAGCAGGTTCTCGGAATTCACCACCGGATTCAGGGTCGAGAGGTAGGTCCTGCCGGCCGCCTGAATGAAGAAGAGGATCACCAATCCGCCAACGGCAAACCAGCGCAGGCGGCTGAGGGCCGGATTGCGAAACGGCAACAACAGGCTGACCAGAAAGAATCCCGAGAGCCAGCCGCCGCCGAAGCGCGGAAGGTCCTCCTGCAACTGATCGATCGAATGGTTGATGATTTTCTGGACGATTTCACCCCAGGCGACGCCCGCCATGTTGGGGTTCAGTGAGCGGACCAACCGGTCATCGGGGTACGATTCCGTGCCGGAAAACAGAACACAGGTGGCCGTTCCAAACGGGAGACCCGACAGGCGCCAGTTCCGGGCCACCCACGGACTGATCACCAGGAAAAACACCGCGAGTGCGAGGCCGGCCGAAAGCCATCGCCGGGTGCCGCCAAAGAGGGCGACGAATACCACCAGCGGAATCACCAGCCAGCCCATGGAATAGCGGGTCAGGCAGAGCAGGCCCACCAAGGCACCCGAAACAATGGAGAGAAGGACCGGGCCCACCCGCGCCGGCAGGGCATCAGGACGCGCCCGCGCCTCCAGCGAGACCAAGACCCGGGCGAGAGCGAGCACCATCGCCATCAGCAGCAGGGTCGACAGCCCCGAGTAGGCGAATCGCCACATCAAGTCGGTCCCAAACATCACCGCGGCGGCGAGGAATCCGACGATCGGATCGAACAGGCGGCAACCGAGTCGATAGACTTGGAAGGACACGACAAAGAGCAGAACGATGTTGAACCAACTGATCGCCATTTCGCCCGGGATGCGGTGAATGGGAGCTGGGGCGGCGGCCGGGGCATAGCGAAGGCCGGCCGGCAGGACCTTGAACAGCGCCGCCACCACGACGGGAAAAACCGGACCGTTTTCAAGATCCGGATGCCCACCCGGCGGCAGGACCGTTCCAGTCTGGTGATGGGTCTTCGCCGTCTGCCGCATCAAATGAATGCTCAACGGCCGGATGTTCCAGGTGGTGAATCCACGGCCGTCCGCGAGATTGCGCGCGACCTGGGCCTGATCCATGGCCTCGGGCGTGGCGAAATTGCGGGCTTCGATGAAGTGGAACACCACGACCACCATGCCGGCCACCACCGCCAGAAGGAACCGCTCCAGCCAGAGTTGTCCCGCCCCTTCTTCAAGGAAATGAATCCACGTCTGAATGCCCTTCGGTGTCTCGCTGGTCATGATTGCGTCCGTCGAAAATGCCCGAGCATCCGGTGGAGGGGAAGCCGCCGTTTTACAAAGACCGACCGGACCCGGCTCCAGAAGGTCCAGGTGCCCCGCCGGTCGAATCCGCCGTACGATCGTGCGGCACAGCATCACTCCCGCTCGCCTCACCGCGTTCCCCTTGCCTTAGTCTCACCCCATGCTGACCCCATCCCGGCATTCGAACGCTATCCCTGTTTCCGGCCGGTCCCACTGGAATCAGGCCCTCCTTTGCGTCGCCGGACTGGTACTATTGGCAGGCCTTCTCGGATGCACGACGCGCGGGACGGGTTCCAAATCCACACCGACACTAGGCTTCGTGCTGGTGATTCATGGCGGATCCGGTGTCCCGGACCGGGGGACCCTGACACCCGAACACGATGCCGAACTGAGGGCTGCCCTGAACCTCGCGTTGCAGGCGGGCGAACGGATCTTGCGAACGAACGGCACCAGCAGCGCCGCGGTGGTGGCGGCCATCACTGTTTTGGAAGACTCGCCGCTGTTCAATGCCGGACGCGGTGCGGTGTTGAATCGGGACGGAGTGGTCGAGATGGATGCCGCGCTCATGGAGGGAGCCGGACGCCGGGCCGGAGCGGTCGCGGGCATCCACACCGCGCGGAATCCGATCGAGGCGGCGCGCGCGGTCATGGAACACACACCGCACGTGCTCCTGGTCGGATCGGGAGCCGATGCCTTCGTCGCGGAACAGAAGCTCCGGGTTGAACCGCCGAACTACTTCATCACGGAGCCCCGGCGGCGGGAGTGGGAACAGTGGCGGCGAGAAAAGGGTCTACGTTCCGATGCCGGCCCGGAAGGCCTCCACAATCGCAGTCGAAACCGCCTGGGAACGGTGGGTGCAGTGGCATTGGATCGTCACGGAAACCTCGCGGCCGGCACTTCGACCGGTGGACTCGGTGGCAAACGTCCAGGCCGGGTCGGAGATTCGCCCTTGATCGGAGCGGGAACCTACGCGGACAACGATACCTGCGCGGTTTCGGCGACAGGCCACGGTGAATTTTTCATCCGCGCCATGGTCGCCCACGACATCGCAGCCCTGATGGCGTACCGCGGTTTGTCGCTCGAATCCGCCGCGGAACTCGTCGTCCGGCGCAAGTTGGTCGACTTCGGTGGTGAAGGCGGGGTCATTGCCGTGGACCGCAAGGGAAACGTGGCCATGCCCTACAACGGGGACGGAATGCACCGCGGAATGGTCCGGGAAAACGGTGAACGCTCCACCGCCATTTACGAAAAGTAAGCCCATGAATCACCCCCGACGCATTGGGTTGCTTGTGGTCTCGATCGTTCTTGGAATCCTCGGCGTCCATCCGCCCGCGGTTGCGGAGGGGAATCCGGGTTCGCTCGTGATCATCGGCGGTGGCGCGCGGCCGCCCAGCATCACCGAACGATTCATTCAACTCGCCGGAGGCACGAACGGTGCGCGACTGGTGATCATCCCCTTTGCCAGCGACAATCCCGCGGGAAGCGGCCGGTCCGCCGCCGACGAATTCAAGGCGTTGGGCATTTCAGCGGTCGAGGTTCTCCAGGAAACCGGTGAGCCCGCGGTCCGCAGCCTCCAGCAAGCGACCGGAGTTTACCTCACCGGCGGCGATCAGAAACGGTTGGTGACCGCCATGGCCGGCACGCCTGCCTTGGAAGCGGTCCGGAATGCGTGGCGCCGGGGTGGTGTGATTGCCGGGACGAGCGCCGGCGCGGCGGTGATGAGCGCCCGCATGATCACCGGTGAAGAAGTGGGGAATCCCCCGGAAGAAAACCGGTTCCGCTCCATTCAACGGGGTCACGTGGAGCTGGTTCCCGGATTCGGATTCATCACCAACGCGATCGTGGACCAGCATTTCATCGCGCGCCGGCGGGAGAACCGATTGTTCAGCGTCATTCTGGAAAACACGGCTCTGCTGGGCATCGGCATTGATGAATCGACGGCCGTGGTGGTCGGCCCGGACCAAACCTTCGAAGTGGTCGGCAATCAGACCGTCCTGATCATCGACGCCCGCCAGGCGGGCAAAGTTCATGAGGATCCCCGGAAACATCTCGGAGCCACCGACCTGAAGGTTCACATCCTGGTGAACGGAGACCGCTTCGATCTGCGAACCGCACGCCCCCTGTCGACACGGCCCTGAGCTTCGGAACGATTCAGCAGAAGCCGCAGGGAGACACGGATTCACAGATTTGGACAGAATGGACCGAATGAACGGAATCTGATCAGCAGTACAGGAATCCGGATCATTCTCCTCAATCCGTGTAAATCTGTGCAATCCGTGTCCGCTTAAAATCTGGCAAAAACCTACCCGCTCAGAATCCGTCGAGATGGAATTCGTGGAGCCGCCGGTGAAGGGTTCGCCGGCTCATGCCAAGTCGTTTCGCGGCTTCGGTCCGGTTGCCCTTGCACTCCTGCAATGCGTGGATGAGCAGTTGTCTTTCGGCTTCTTTGACCGAGACATGCCCGGTGGAAATCATTTGCCGCGTCTCCTCGCCTGAAACCGCCGCCGCAGGAGTCCGAACCGTGGCCGGCAAATCACGGGCCAGAACCTGATCGCCGCGACACAGCACCACAGCGTGTTCCACCGCCGCGCGCAGTTCACGGACATTGCCCGGCCAGCGATAAGCCAGCATCAGTTCCAACGCCTCGGTGCTGAAACTCTTTACCGATTTGCCGTTCTCGGCGGCGAATTCCGCGAGGAAGGCATGGGAAAGCGCCGGTACGTCGACGATGCGTTCCCGCAACGGCGGCAGGTGGATCGGCACCACCGCCAACCGGTAGTACAGGTCCTCACGAAACCGGCCGGCCTTGACCAGCGCGGACAGATCCTTGTTGGTCGCGGTGATCAGCCGAACGTCGGCGGTCATGGTCTTGCTGGACCCGACCCGTTCGAAGGTGCGTTCGCCGAGGAAGCGCAGGAGTTTCACCTGCGTCGTTGCGTCGATTTCGCCGATTTCATCGAGAAACAGACTGCCGCCCTGCGCCTGTTCGATGCGGCCGATCCGACGTTCATGCGCGCCGGTGAAGGCACCCTTTTCGTGGCCGAACAGTTCCGCCTCCAGCAACGTGGCGGGTAGGGCCGCGCAGTTGACGGTGATCATCGGGCCGCGGGCGCGCGGACTGTTCTGGTGAATAGCCTTGGCGACCAGTTCCTTGCCGGTGCCGCTCTCGCCGGTGATCAGGACGGTGGCCTTGGTCGGGGCGACCGCCTGGATGGTTTCGAAGACCTCCTTCATCGCCGGCGCCTCGCCGAGGATGCTCCGGACGCCGAATTTATGATCGAGCCGCTCGTGGAGCTGGGTGTTCTCGACCTCCAGCGAATGGCGTTTCAACGCGCGCTGGATTCGCAGTTCCAGCTCGTCGATCTGGAGCTTGCCCTTGGCGATGTAGTCGTCCGCCCCCTGTTTCATCGCCTCGACGGCCAGTTCCTCGGAGCCGTAGGCCGTCATCAGGATGCAGACCGGCGGCTTGGACAGGGATTTGGCGCGATGAATGAGCTTCAACCCGTCTTCACCGGCCATCCGCAGATCGGTGAGCAACACGTCGAAGGACTCGCGTTCGAGTAATTGCCAGGCGGTGGCGGCATCCTCGGCGACATACACGTCGAACTTGTCCTCCAGCGCGGCCCGCAGTCCATCCCGGGTCGGCTTCTCGTCATCAACGATCAATAAGGTCGGGGTCGGATTCATGTCACTGCTTGGGAGCATCCAACAGCCGCGGGCCCTTGTCGCGCAAGGGCAGCCAGAGACGGAAGGTGGTGCCACGATCCACCCGGCTCTCCAGTTCCACCCGGCCACCGTGATCCCGCAGGATCCGCTGGACGATCATCAATCCGAGGCCGGTCCCCTTCTGCTTGGTGGTGTAGAACGGTTCAAAAATCCGATTGAGCTGCTCGCTGGGAATGCCGCAGCCGGTGTCCGCCACGCTCAACCACTCTTCGTCCGGAGTGGCCCCGGTCGCCAGGGTAAGCGTTCCACCCTTGGTCATCGCCTGCATGGCGTTCTTCACCAGATTGACCAACACCTGCTTCATCTGTCCGGGATCGAGCCGCACGACCGGCAGACTGCGGGCCAGTTTCTGGCGGACCACCAGTTTCCGATTGTCCAATTCCGGCTGCAGCAGCGCCAGAGTGTCGGCCACCACATCGTTCAACGAACCCGGCCGGAACCGCGGCGGCGTCGGACGCATGGCGGAAAGAAATTCGGTGATGATGTAGTCCAACCGGGTGATTTCCCCGCGCGCGACCCCGAGGTATTCCGCCAATTTGTCCGCCCGGGCCGGAACCGCTGCCGGATCATCCTCGGACGCCTGCCTCAACCGTTTGAGCTCCCGGTCCATCAACTGGAGGTGGATGTGGAGGGCGTTCAGCGGATTCCCCAATTCATGCGCCACGCTGGCGGCCAGCAGGGTCAAGGCATGGACGCGCTCGGTCTCCACCGCCTCGGTCGTCCGCTGCCGGGCCTCGGTGGCGTCGTGGAGAATCAGCGCCACACCACTGCTGCCCACGCCCTCGCCGTCGAGCGGCGCCGCATACAGCCGCAACAGGCGCGGGCGCGGATAGGTGACCTCGAATTCGTGGCGGACCACGCCGGGGCCGCCTTTGCGGTCGAGCGCGGAAATCTTCGCCCAGTCGAGCTGGGGCATGATCCGGGTCACCGGCAGACCCTCCGCATCCTCCGCCCGGACCCCGAGCAAACGGCTCACCGATTGGTTCAGGTAGAGGATATTGCCCGATTCATCGACCACCAACACTCCGTCCTCGATGGTGTTGAACAGCATTTCGAGGAACGACCGTTCCCGCGCCAACCGTTCGACCACAGTCTGCAATCCTTGCGCGTCCAACCGGCCAATACGGCCGAGGACCTTGTCGAGAAAGCTGGTTTTCGACCCGGGTTTCATGGTGGGGGATGCCCGTCCCGAGCGTAGGCGGCTGCCGAGATGTGGCAAGCGATGGCGCTCCCTCCCCCCAGCGGAAGCGAATCTGGAAAGCATGAAAGCAGGAGGGGGAACGAGGACGGGAAGACTTGAAAACGGGACCGCTTGATCGGCGTGGGTACGCGCTGTGGAATTCACCGTGCAGTCGACTTTGGCCATGAAGCGACCTAAATTGGCGTTGCGGGATGAATCGTTTCTCACCACTGCCCCGGTCATTCTACGAACCTTCCGCAAAAGCTGTCGCGGCCCGTTTACTCGGTCATTGGCTGGTCCGCCGAACTCCGGAAGGAATTTGCGGCGGACCCATCGTCGAGACCGAAGCCTATCTGGAGAACGATCCAGCCTGTCACGCCGCGCAACCGGGTCATGTTCGGCGAACCGGGACGGGCTTACGTTTACCTGATCTACGGACTTCACTATTGCGTGAACGCGGTTTGCCGTCCGGCGGGTGTGGCGGAGGCGTTGTTGATTCGCGCGATCGAACCGGCGCTCGGCGAGAGTTGGATGCGAACCCAGCGCCCGGGCGGGGGCGCATCGCCGAAGCTCACCAATGGCCCGGGGAAATTGTGCCAGGCCATGAACATCACGCGCGAACTCGACGGAGCCGATCTGTGCGACACGAAGGGTCCGTTGTTCATTGCGGAGAACCCCGATTGGAAAATATTCCGCCGTAAACGAGGACCAGCCCTGAGCACCACGCGCATCGGAATCACGAAAGCCGCAGACTTGCCGCTGAGATTCTATCTGGAGGGAAGCGATTTTGTTTCCCGGCGTGCGAAAATCATGGAGTGAGTGCCAAGAAGACATCTGGGCGAAAACTATGGAGTGCGGCGGGAAGCGAAGCGCCACGCCGCTGTGTAACCGGTGGTGCGGATCCAGGGTCGATGTTTCCCCGGAGCATCGGGCGTGCGTTATACCAGCGTCGCGCTGCGAAACCCGGTGTCCAAAGCGCCGTCGACGCTGCGCTCTGCCGGCGCAGTCCATAGGTGGCCCGCTCAATCCGAGTGGGGCCTGCCGGTGCCACACCTGTCACAGGAGGAGAAAACAACAAAGGCACGAAGAGACGGAGACATGTTGAATCTGTTTTGGAGTGCCGCGGGAAGCGGAGCGCTGCACCGCTGTGACGGGGTTGGGACGGTTAAATCGAGGAAGCGTTAAACAGGAAAACCGGCGAGCCGCTTCAACTTTTCAACCCTTCATCTTTTTACCAACGCAGCCCACCGGTACTATTCCACCACACTCGGTCGGTTTGTGTCGTCCTCCGCCAAGGCTTGCCCTTCGGCCGTATTTCGCTTGAACTCCCCGCCCATGTCTCCACTTCCGGCCAGCGTTTTGCGCGTCACTGTCGATCCCCATTGACCTCAGTCGCTTGAGCCGTATGATTTGAGCCACACAGTCAATCCCAAGAGAATGAGGCAATTTTACGCCATCGCCGCGAATGCGTTTATGGAGTTGGTCCGCCAGCCGATTTATCTGCTGCTGATGACCACTTCGGCGTGTTTCTGCGTCTTTCTGGCGGTGGTTCCCTATTTCGGCTTTGGCGACGATCCTAAATTGGTGAAGGACAGCACCCTCGCGGTGACGCTGCTGTCAGGGCTCCTGACCTCGGTTTTGTGCGCTTCAGCCTCGGTGGGTCAGGAAATCCGGACCGGAACAGCTCTGACGGTACTGGCCAAGCCGGTGGGTCGGACGACCTTCATCCTCGCCAAGTACGCGGGATTGGCGGCCACACTGCTGTTGATCACCTACACCAACATGGTGGCGACGCTGCTCGCCAGCCGGATGGCGTTCGACGCCTATGGCAACGCCGACAGTCTGGGCTTCTCCATCTACCTGTTCTCGGTGGTTTTGGCCTACGGAATCGGCGGGTTTTCCAATTTCTTCCTGCGCCGCCCGTTTACCTCCGAGGCCGCGTTCGCCTTTGTGGTGCTGACGACGGTCGCGCTGTGGGTGGTCGCGCAATTCACCCAGGTCGATCGGGCCTTCCAGGGAGCGGCGGTGGTCGATTGGCGTCTGCTACCGGCGGGCGTTCTGATCCTCTTCGCACTGTGGATCCTGGCCGGACTCGCGCTGGCCTGTTCGACCCGGCTGGAAGTGGTCCCCACCCTGGCGGTTTGCACCGCGGTTTTTCTGCTCGGCCTCATGACCGACTATCTGTTCAAGGGAGCCGCCGACGGTGGTTCCTGGGTGTCCAAGATCGCCTACGCCGTCGTCCCCAACTGGCAACAATTCTGGCTGGCCGACGCGTTGGAGGACAAGAAATCGATCCCCTGGAGCTATGTTCTCAAGGCGAGTGCCTATCTGGTCACCTACGTCAGCGCCGCGCTGGCGCTGGCGTTGGCGTTGTTTGAAGACCGCGAATTGTCGTAGTCGAACTGAACCGATTCCAACGACGCCCGCCCCGATGTCCGACTTTCAATCCACCCGCACTGTCCGCCGCCCGGAATTCCCCTCCGGGATCTGCCGGCCGGCCCACGCAGGCTCTTTCCCCCGCTGACCGATGGAACGCAATTTGTCGAAGAACGCCTTCATCAACGCCCTGGCCCTGCTCGGCGGCGGCGGCGCGTTGATCGTCCTCGCCCGGTACGAAAACTCCGCCACCGCGGAAATCGCCTCCGCCTTCTTTGCCATCGGCTTCCTCGTGGCGCTGGTGAGTTGGTTTCAGATGCGCCTGGAAGCCCGGGAAGACGCGGAACGCCTGGAGGTCGAAGCGTTGGCGCGGTCCCGCAATGACTCCGCCTTGTTCAGCGAATCCGCCGCGGAAACTTTTCCGGCGCGCCGGGCTCGCGAACAGTTCGAACGCTGGCTCGTGCCCGCCTTCACCGGGTTCCTGTTTGTTCTCGAAAGCGTCGGAATCTGGGCCTTCCGCAAGGATCTCCTCCAGAACCCGGATTCGATGGCCGCGCCGGATCCAACCCTGGCCCTGGCCGCCTTCGCCACGGTGGGACTGGTGCTTTTCCTCCTCGGCAAATACTCCGCACGCCTCGCCCAGCTCGAAGATTGCCGCCTCCTGCGTCCCGGCGCCTCGGCAGTGCTGCTCGGTGCCCTGCTCGCCGGCATCTCCGCCGGAATCGCGGCCGCCGATTGGTTCGGCTTCCCGAAATACGATCGCTACGCCGCCTGGGTTTTGATCGGTGTCCTGGCCCTGATCGCGCTGGAAACCCTGGCGACACTGATCTTCGAACGCTATCGCCCCCGCGTCCGCGGCAAGGTTCAGCGCATCGTTTATGAAAGCCGGATCGTCGGCCTGCTGGGACAGAGCGGCGGACTGTTCAGCACCGCGGCCCACGCGCTGGACTACCAGTTCGGCTTCAAGGTCAGCGAAACCTGGTTCTACAAGTTTCTCGAGGGCGCGATCGCCCGCCTGGTGCTGGTCTGGATCGGCATCCTGGTCGTTTGCTCCTGCTTCGTGGTGATCGAACCCGGCGAGCAGGGATTGCTCGAACGCTTCGGCCGGCCGATCGGCGACGGCGTTCAGGAACCCGGCCTGCACGTCAAATTCCCCTGGCCCATCGACACCGTTCTCCGCCTGCCCACCCGGGAACTCCAGTCCTTCCATGTCGGCTACGTCGCCGATCCCGAGGCGGAAAAAGAACGGACGCTTCTCTGGACCCGCGCCCACTACAAGGAGGAGTTCAACCTGCTCGTCGCCAGCCGCGAACAACAGCAGAACACCGTCACCGGCGACAACACGGTCCCGGTCAACCTGCTCAGCGTCAGCATTCCGGTCCAATACCTCGTCTCCGACATCCGCGCCTGGGTCTACAACCACTCCAACGCCAGCGAACTGCTCGAGCGGATCGCCAACCGCGAAGTCGTCCGTTACATGGCCAGTGTCGACATCGACAAGGTGATGAGCTACGGACGGCTCGAAGCGTCACGTGATCTTCAGACAGCGATCCAGGCGCACGCCGATGACGCACGGCTCGGGGTGAAGATCGTGTTTGTGGGATTGCAAGACATCCATCCGCCGGTCGGCACCAAGCAACTCCAGGTCGCCGCCGCTTACGAGGAGGTCATCGGTGCCGTCGCCCAAAAGGAGGCCAAGATCCTGACTGCGGAAGGGTACAGTGCTGAAACACTGCCGATGGCCGGGGCCAACTCCGCCCGCAAACTCAATGAAGCTCACGCCTCTGCCGCCCGCAAGACCGCGGTGGCCGCCGGACAATCGGCGCAATTCGTCCATCAACTCGCCGCCTACGACGCTGCGCCAACTGTCTTCCGGCAGCGCAACTATCTCGACACCTTCGCCAAGGCCGTCGGTCCCGCCCGGAAACTGGTGATCGGCCCCACCAACACCTCGGATATCATCATCCTCAATCTCGAGGACAAACTGACCAAGGAGCTCCTCGATGCCGGCATCGAGAACCCCGGTCAGAAGAAATAACCCCTTTCCCAAGACGTCCCATGAAGAAAAAGAATCCGCTAACGCTGCTCGTCGGCGCATTGCTGTTGTTGATGTTCCTCGCCCTGTTGTTCTGCTTCCAGGTGCGCACGACCGAGGTGGCGGTGGTCACCCGGTTCGGCCGCTACTCCCGGTCGTATGCCAACGATCCGGGCCTGAAATTCCGGCTCCCGCTGCCGATCGAACAGGTCTACCGCATCGACAGCCGCATCTCCAATTTCGAGCGCAAGTTCGAGGAAACCACGACCCGCGACGCCAAGAACGTGATCATCACGGTGTTCGTCGGCTGGAAGGTTCAGGAGCCCAAAACCTTCCTGGAACGTTTCAACGGCGACTCCCTCAAGGCGGAGCGCGATCTCGAAAACCTCGTCCGCAACGCCAAGAACGCGGTCATCGGCAGCTACAATTTCAGCGATCTCGTCTCGCCCGATCCCAAGCAGGTGAAATTTGACGCCGTCGAACAGGACATCCTCAAGGTCCTCAAGGCGCCCGCACTCGAAGCCTACGGCATCAGCATCGAACTCGTCGGCATCAAGCAGCTCGGGCTCCCGGAATCGATCACCGGAAAAGTTTTCGAGCGCATGAAGGCGGAACGCGACCGCCTGGTGAAGCAATACAACGGCGAGGGTGAGGCCAAGTCCCTGGAAATCCGGAGCGAAGCCAACCGCCGCCGCGACGAACTCCTCTCGCGCGCCGATGCCGATGCCCTGCGCATCCTCGGCGAGGCCGACGCCGCCGCGAGCAAAGACTACGCGGTGTTCGAGCAGCGCCCCGACCTCGCCATTTTCCTGCTTCAGTTGAAGGCGCTCCGCGAGTCGTTGAAGGACCGCGCCACGCTCATTCTCGACGAGAAGATTCCGCCTTTGAACCTGCTCAGCACGGAGAAAGCCCCGGCCACCCGCTGATCCGCAGACGCCGCGCCCCGAACCGCAGCCTCCCGAACCCCCTTCTCCATGGCCGATCCGAATTCCCGCCCCGGCTCCATCCGGCTGGCCCCCACTCCCGGGGTCAACCCGGACGACGCCTCCAGTCAGGCGCTCACCGAGGCCCTCGGCAGCAGTTTCCTGCTGGTTCGCTTCTGCATGGCGCTGCTCCTGGCCGCCTTTGTCTTCTCGTGCGTGTTCACGGTGAACCCGAACGAAGTCGCGGTGGTGCTGCGTTTCGGCAAACCCCGCGGAACCGGCACGGAAGCCCTCCTCAAACAGGGTCTCCATTGGGCCCTGCCCTATCCGATCGACGAGATCGTCCGCGTCCGCATCGGCGAATCCAAGACGCTCCGCTCCTCGGTCGCCTGGTACGCCATCAGTCCTGAAGAAGAGGCCGCCGGGGCAGTCCCCGCCGCCACTGGCACGCTCCGTCCCGGCGTCGACGGCCACACGCTCACCAGCGACGGCAACATCCTCCATGTCCGTGCCACGATGAAGTACCGGATCGCCGATCCGATCGCCTACGCCTTCAATTTCCGCGACGCCACCAACATCCTGGCCAATCTCCTCAACAATTCCATCTACCACGCCAGCGCCCGCTTCACCGCCGACGCCGCCCTTTACAACGACCGCATCGCCTTCACCGACGCCATCCGCGGCCGCCTCTCGCAACTCATCGAACGCACCAGCATCGGCGTCACCCTCGAACCCCTCGACGTCGAGGTCTCCGCGCCGATCTACGTGAAGGACGCCTTCAACGACGTCCTCAAGGCGACGCAGGATCGCCAGCGGAAGATCAGCGAAGCCCAGGGCTACTACGACGAAACCGTCCGCAAGGCAGTCGGCGAGGCCAAGAGCATCGTGGACACCGGCCTGGTCTCGAGCAATTCGCTGGTCCAGACGATCGGTGCCGAGTCGAAGTTCTTCCACGACCAGCTCGCCGCCTACGACCGCAATCCGGTCCTCTTCCGCGAACGCAACCGGATCGCCGCCGTCACCGACATCCTGACCAACGCCCCCGACAAGTTCTTCCTGCCCGAACGCGCCGACGGCCAGCGCCGCGAACTCCGCATCAATCTCAACCGCGAACCGGCCTCGCCGCCCCGGAAGGACAAGGATCCCTCCGGTCGCTGACCAATCGCCCGACCTCCGCCCGCCATGCAAGTCACCTCCCTTCTCTCTCAATCGTCCGACGCCGATTGCGGCTGCGATCACGATCACGGCGGCCTCGACCACAGCCACACCAACGTGAAGCTGTGGCAGACGCTCATCGGACTCATCCTGGTCCTCAACGCCTTCGTGGTCGAATGGCTCGCCCCGGGAATGTCCACCATCGGCGATCTCAGCGCGCTGGTCGGCACCGCCATTCTCGCCTACCCGATTCTGCTGGTCGCCTTCAAGGACCTGCGGCTCGGCCGGCTCAGCATCAATGAACTGGTGGCCCTCGGCGTTCTCGCCTGCGCGGCCAAGGGCGATTTCCGCACCGCCGGCATCGTCGCCTTCTTCATGTTGCTCGGTGAAATCATCGAAACCCGCACCGCCGCCGGTGCCCGCGCCTCGATCGAATCGCTCATCAAGATCACCCCCACCCGCGCCCGCCGCCTCGTCGCCGGACGCGAGGAGGAGGTCCCCGCCAGCGCGTTGTCGGTCGGCGATGTCATCCGCATCCGACCCGGCGACAACATCGCCGCCGACGGCGTCATCCTCAGCGGACAGGGTTCGGTCAACCAGGCCACCATCACCGGTGAATCGCTTCCAGTCGACAAGGGCCCGGGCGAACAGGTATTCGCCGGAACGGTGAACCTCAACGGCGCCCTCGAGGTGAAGGTCACCCGCGCCGGCGAGGACACCACCCTCGGCCGGGTCCGCGAACTGATTCTCGCCGCCGAAAAAACCAAGCTGCCGTTCATGCGGATCGTGGACCAATACATCGGCTATTACACGCCGCTGGTGCTGGTGATCGCCGCCCTGGTCTGGGCCTTCACCAAGGATCTCGACCGCGTCATCAGCGTGCTCATCGGCGCCTGTCCCTGCGCCTTCATTCTCGCCACGCCCACCGCGATGGTCGCCGCGCTCAGCGCCGCCGCCCGTCTCGGCATCCTGGTAAAAAACATATCCGATCTCGAAGCCGCCGCCCGCATCACCGCCTTCGTCTTCGACAAGACCGGCACTCTCACCACCGGCAAACTGGTGGTCAGCCGGTTGAATCCGCTGGGCGAAACCTCCGCCGCCGAGCTCCTCCGTCTCGGCGCCAGCACGGAACAATTCTCCAATCACCCCACCGCCCGCGCCCTCGTTCAACTGGCCGGTGAAGCGGGTGTTCCACTCTCCCCGGTCACGGAATTCCGCGAGACCGCCGGCCGCGGCGTCAGCGCCAGTCTCGACGGTGCCCGCATTCTCATCGGCCGCGCGGCATGGCTCCGCGACAACGGTGTCACCGGTGATTTTCTCAAGTCGGTCGATCTCGACGAAACCGCCGGCTTCAGCCTGTTGTTCATCGCCCGCAACACCGACTGTATCGGCTGGGTCGGTCTCCAGGATCAAACCCGTCCCGAGGCCGCCGAGGCCATCACCGGGCTCCAGGAAGCCGGCATCCGCCGCATCACCATGGTCAGTGGTGACCGCAAACCCGTCGCCGACCGCGTGGCGAAGGAAATCGGCATCCCCGAGGTCGTCGCCGAATGTCTCCCGCAGGACAAGGTGGAGTTCGTCCGTGCCTGCAAGGCCAAGGGCTTCCGTGTCGCCGTCGTCGGCGACGGCGTGAACGACGCCCCCGCCCTCGCCGCCGGTGACATCAGCATTGCCATGGGTGCCGCCGGCAGCGAGGTGGCCATTCATTCCGCGACCATCGCGCTGATGAACAGCGACCTTCGACGCCTGCCCTTCCTGGTGCGGATCTCACGCATGGCCCGCGACGTCATCAACCAGAATTTCCTCTTCGGCGTCCTGTTCGTCGTCGTCGTCCTGTCCGCGGGCGCCCTCGGCTACGTTCATCCAATTGTCGCCGCACTGCTTCACAATGCCGGGGCCCTGATTGTGGTTTTCAACAGCGCGCGACTCGTCCGTCAGGGTGAGGAACTCGAGCCCATGCTGCTGCAGGCCACCGCAACACCGCCGGCCGGTGAATCCAACGACGGGCCCTCCACTCCGCTGATCGCCCAGTTGGCCTGAGCTCCGACGACGCGACCGACCTCCACCGAACGGAATCCCCATGGCCACCACCGCCGTCCCGCTCACGTCGAACGCCTCCCGTCCCACCTCCGCGGAAGTGGTGATCCAGGCCGCCGGCCTCACCAAGATCTTCAAGGATTTCTGGGGACGCCCCAAGGCCCGCGCGGTCGACCAGGTGGATTTCGAGGTCCGCCGGGGAGAGGTGTTTGGTCTGCTCGGACCGAACGGTTCCGGCAAGTCGACGACGATCAAGATGTTGCTCGGGCTGCTCTATCCCACCAAGGGCCAGATCTCGGTGTTCGGTGCCTCACCGCGCGATGTCAAAACGAAGGCCCGCATCGGCTATCTTCCCGAGGAGAGCTACCTCTACAAATACCTCACCCCGGGCGAGACCCTCGATTTCTTCGGCAACCTGTTTTCCCTCGACGCCGCCGAACGCCGGCAGCGGATCGAGCAGTTGATCGAAATGGTCGGATTGAACCAGGCCCGGACCCGCACGGTTGGTGAATTTTCCAAGGGCATGCAGCGCCGGATCGGCCTGGCCCAGGCGCTGATCAACGATCCCGACCTGGTCATCCTCGACGAACCGACCGCGGGCCTTGATCCGATCGGCTGTCGCGAAATAAAGGATCTCATCCGCGCCCTCGCCCGCCGCGGCAAAACCGTCATTCTCAGCTCCCATTTGCTCGCCGATGTCGAGGATGTCTGCGACCGGGTGGTGATCTATTACGGCGGCCGGATCCAGGCGCAGGGCACGCTCAAGGAATTGCTGGCGACACCGGACGAGGTTCGAATCACCGCGCCTGTTCTCAGCCGCGAAACAACGGAGAGGGTGCTCGCTATTCTGCGGGCGGAAGTCGGCGACACCGTGCGACTGGAGAACCCGACCCAGAACCTGGAAAACTATTTCCTCGGCGTGGTGGAACGCGCGCGGGCTCAGGCCCAGACCAGCGGCGCCACCAGCGGCAACCAGGTCGCCGCCTTCATCCGCGGCTCGGCCGAAAAGGGCAGCGGCCAGGATCAGGGCGTTCTCGATCGCCTGACCAAACCGACGGCCACAGCGGCCACAGCGGCCACCCCGGCCGATTCGGTCGCAACCGCCGCGCCGACGGTGGATACCTCCAAACTGGCGGCCCTGACCCGATCCGAGGAACCGGCGACTGCCCCAGCCCCGACCCCCGAGACGCAGAAGGCGGTCGACTTGAGCCAGGCCAACGAGAAATTGTCCGGTCTGTTGGGCGGCAAAAAGCCCTGACGAAGCCCCGGCCATGCAACCGCTTTTCGCCGTCGCCCGGCTCACTCTCAAGGCTGCCTTCCGCTACCGACTGGTGGTGGTGTTGCTCGCGCTGCTCATGGGAGCGGTGATCGTTCTCCCGTCGATCATCAAGCACGACGGATCGGCCCAGGGATTCACCCAGATCCTCATCACCTACACCCTAGGATCGATCATCACGCTGTTGGGATTTGCGACGCTCTGGCTGGCCTGCGGTTCGTTGGCGCGCGAGGTCGAGGATTTCTCGATGCAATTGGTCTGCACCAAGCCCGTCGCCCGCTGGCAGATCTGGCTCGGGAAATGGCTCGGCATCATGACGCTCAACGCCGGTCTGCTGACGATCTCCGGCGGCATGGTCTACGTCCTCCTTCAATCCAAGGCCGGCAGCCTCAAACCGGAACAACAGAAAGTCCTGCGGGAGGAGGTGCTCGTCGCGCGCAAGTCCGCGCGCGAGGTCCTCCCCGATCCCGAACCCACCGTGGAGCGGTTGTTTCAGGAGCGAATCCGAAAGCAGGCGGTGGCCGCCTTGAACGATCGCGCCTTCGTCCGAAAGCAGATCCGCGAACAGGTCGTGGCCTCGATGCAATACCTGCGGCCCGGACAGGCCCGTCGGTGGAAGGTCAATCTGGGACCGGACGCCGCCGAACGGCTCAAGGATCGCCCCCTGTTTCTCCGGGTGAAATTCTTCACGCCCGATTATGCCGGCTCGAGTTCCACCTTTGATTTCGGCTGGAAAATCGGCCCACCGGAGGGCCATCGACGCCAGCGCTTCGCCAACAATCTCGCCCCCGAATCGTTCATCAGTTTCGAAGTCGAGGGGAACCACATCGCGCCCGACGGGACGTTGACCGTCGACGGCGTGAACCTGAATGAACGCCCGGTGCTCTTCCCGCTCGAGGACGGCTTCGAGGTGCTCTACCATGAGGGCGGGTTCGGACTGAACTTCATCCGCGGTCTCGGCATTCTCTTCTGCTGGCTGGGATTGTTGTGCGCCGTCGGCCTTTTCGCCGCCTCCAAGCTCCAGTTCAACGTCGCCGCCTTCGTTTCCTTCGGCATCCTCTTGGTCGGCCTTTCCAGCGGGACCCTGAAACAGGTCGTCGAACAGGGCGGGATCGTCGGCGTCAGCAGCGAGGAGGGCATCGTGGTGGAAAAGACGATCCTCAACAACGCATCGGTGATCGTGTACGGAACCTTGCGGGCGGTGATCGATCAGGTGACCGGCTTTTCCCCGGTCGATTCACTCAGCTCCGGTCGCAGCATCACCTGGACCCAACTGTTCACCGCGGTCGGCGTGGTGATCGGCATCACCGGCGGACTGTTCGCCGTGGCGGGCATCTGGATCTTCAACCGACGCGAACTCGCCGCCCCGCAATGAGCGCCCGAAAATCCATCCTGGCGCTGATTCTCGTGGTGGCCCTGATCGCGGGTTCCTGGGTTCAGGGACGCCTCAACAACGATCGCGAACGGCTCGGCCTGACCCGGACCGCGGTGATCAGCAACGCCCCGCCCGTGCTCGCTTTCACCACCGTCGCGCTCGGCGGTTTCCGGGGCATCATTGCCAATCTGCTCTGGATCCGGACCTCGGACCTCCAGGAGGACGGCAAGTATTTCGAAGCCGTCCAGCTCGCCGATTGGATCAGCAAGCTGCAACCCCACTTCACCCAAGTCTGGATCAACCAGGCGTGGAACATGGCCTACAACATCTCGGTCAAATTCCCAAATCCCGACGACCGCTGGCTGTGGGTCCAGCGCGGCATCGAACTGCTGCGCGACCAGGGCCTGGTGTACAATCCCAACCAGGCGCTGATGTACCGGGAGCTGGCCTGGTTCTTCCAACACAAGATGGGTGCCAATCTGGACGACGCCCATTGGGTCTATAAAACCGAGTGGGCCAAGTCGATGGATGCGGTCATCCCGGGCGGCCATCCGAACTACGACGATCTGCTGCATCCGCGCACCCAGGAAGCCTCGAACCGGGTGGCGATCCTTTCCGATCGCTACAAGATGCTTCCGGCGATGATGAAGAAGGTGGACGACACCTATGGTCCGCTGGAATGGCGTCTGCCGGAAACTCACGCGATTTATTGGGCGATGGTCGGCATCGAGAATTCACCCGACCAGGACAAGCTCCCGCTGCGCCGGACGATTTACCAGCCGATGCTGACGGCTTTACAGCGGGGCCGGATCGTGACCAACCGCTTCGCCCACCGGATCGAGGTGGTGGCCAATCTCGACATGATTCCCAACGCCTCCCGCGCCTACGAGGACGCGATGAAGGCCGATCCCGCCAATGCCGAACACATCGGCACCGGCCACCGGAATTTCCTCAAGGACGCCATCTATTTCCTCTGGGCCAACAACCGCACCGCCGATGCCCGGAAATGGTTCAGCTATTTCGTGAAACTCTACGGCCTCGGACCGCAATCCGGCATTGCCGAGGGCTCCACGATGGAGGATTTCGCTCTGAGCAAGGTGACGGAGGACATCAACGAGACCTCGCGCGACCGGGTCACCGCTTTGCTGCTCGGATTCATCAGCCAGTCCTATTTCAACCTGGCCCTCGGTGAGGATGATCAGGCGATCGGCCTGGAACGGATGGCCGCCAAGATTCATCAGAATTACCGGATCCGCACCGCGCACCCGGCATCCGTCACCCGCGTCGAAATCCCCGGACTCGACGTCATCAAACAGAACGTGCTGCGCGACATGCTCACGCCGTCCACCAACACCAATCCGGAATTTCAGGCCGTGCTGCGATCCAAACTGAACCTGCCCGCCGACTTCGGCCGAAGCCCCACCAACGCGCCCGCTGCCACTCCGGACCGGTAGGGCGACAGCGTGGTTGAGATATCGGAATCGACACGGATTTCAGGTATGTCACGGATTCACACGGATTGAAGCCGGAAGAAATAAATCGGACCGAATCGATTCCGGTGATCAGGAATTCGTGTAAATCACTGAAATCCGTGTCCTGTTCCCCAGTCGGCGTTGACGCTTCGGATGCTTACCCTAGCCTGCGCTCCATGTTGTTTCGCGTTCGCGACCTGTTCCGTTCCGGTGGATGGTGCTTCGCCCTCCTGCTGGTGACGGGTTGCGATCTGTTGCATCGGGGTGAAACCGATGAACGTCGGGAGGCCAATTTCCAGGCCGGATACAATCAGGCCCTCCAGGGGCTCTACGACGACGCCATCCGCAGCTACCAGCGGGCGCTCGACGCGAATCCGCGCAACGCGATCGCCCATCGTGAAATGGGGTTCCTGCTGCGGAACCAGAAACACGATTACGCCACCGCCGTCTATCACCTGCGCCGGTGCCAGCAGATCCTCGCGAGCAGGAATGATCGCGACGCCAAGGATCCCACCATCGAGGAGGCCATCCGCCAGGCTCTGCTGCAATTGGCCATCGAGTTTTCCAGCCAGATCGGTCAGCAACAAAACCAGGCGCGCAGCGATGATCTCAAACGACGCAACGCCGAATTGGAAGCCACCGTCCAGCGCCTGACCCAGCAACTCGCGTTGAGCACGCAGGCCTCCGGAGGCGCCGGATCCGCAGGGCGTCCCGCGCCGGTCACGCCCGTTTCCACCAACATCCCGTCCCTGGCCGGCGCCACGGGACATATCGCGGCAGCCGGACGCGGACCGACGGCTCCGCCCGCCGACACCGGTGCCACATCGCATCCGGCTCCCAAAAAGTCGGCCATGAATTCAGCGTCCCCAACGAACGCGGCGGGCACCGGATCCAGCTCCAGTCATGGTCCCCGCACCCATATCGTTCGCACCGGCGAAATCCCCGCCGCCATTGCCCGTGCGCACGGAATCACGGTGCAACAACTGATGGCCGCCAATAAAGGCCTCGATCCGCGCCATCTGAAAGTGGGTCAGTCCCTGAATCTGCCCGAAAACGCGCGGTGATAATTTGAGCAGAATGACAACAGGAGGAACGGGAAGGGCAAACGGGGCGTATCCAATCTTTTGACACCTGTCCGCCCACTCGTTTTTCCGTTTTCCTTTCGAATTCATCCCATCGACTTGGAGGGCGTGGTTCCGCCCGCACCCCAAATCAGTCGCGAACCGGATGTCGGAATCAGATCGGGTATGGGTCTGACCCGTGGCGGCCGATCCACCGCGTACCAAAACGAATATGGGGCTCGGGTGGAACCGGCCCTCCACCTTGGGCGATGCCCAAGGCTGGAATGGGGCGGGCCTTCGGCCCTGAGATCGGAAAGAATCGTGCCGTGCCGCCCTCGAGCGACCGCTTTCACCGGCCCGTTTTCCCGTTTTCCGCTCCCGATTCGGATGCGGTCCCGCTCAGTGGTATTCCTGAACCGTGGTCACCGTGTAGCCGGAGCGTTTCAGGGCGGCGATGCCGAAAGCCGCGGCGCGGGCACCGCTGAGTGTGGTCATGATCGGTGTTCCGGTCATGACTGCCGTTGATCGGATCCGGATTTCATCCTCGCGCGGGGCGGCACCGCTCGGGGTGTTCACCACCAGTTGGATTTCGTGATTCTTGAGGAGGTCGACGATGTTGGGGCGTCCTTCGAGCACTTTGAGTGTCCGACGAACCTTCATCCCCGCCTTTTCGAGCAGGGTCGCGGTCCCATTCGTCGCCACCAACTCGAAGCCAAGATCAGCGAACAGTTGTGCCACCGCCACCGCATCCTTCTTGTGGGAATCGGCGACCGAAAAGAAGACGGTCCCGGAGAGTGGCAGCGGCGATCCGGCGGCCATCTGCGCCTTGGCGTAGGCGATTCCCAAATCGGCATCCAACCCCATCACCTCGCCGGTCGAGCGCATTTCCGGTGAGAGGACGATGTCCTGTCCGGGAAAGCGGTTGAACGGGAACACCGATTCCTTGACCGCCCAATAGCTCGTCCAGATTTCCTCAGTGAAACCGAGTTCCTTGAGCGTTTTGCCGGCCATCACCTTCGCCGCCAGCTTGGCCAGGGGGAATCCGATTGCCTTGGAAACAAACGGGACCGTCCGCGAAGCGCGCGGATTGACCTCGAGCACGTAGACGACGTCGCCCTTCACGGCGTATTGAACGTTCATCAATCCCACCACCCGGAGTTCCCGGGCCATGGCGTGGGTGTAGCCGCGGATGACTTCGATGATCTCCTTCGAAAGTGTGTGGGGCGGCATCACCATGGCGGCGTCGCCCGAATGGACTCCGGCAAACTCGATGTGCTCCAGCATGCCGCCCATGACGATGGTGCCCTGGGTGGGATCCTCGAACTGGCCGACATCGGCGATGCAATCAACGTCCACCTCGGTGGCGTCCTCGAGGAATTTGTCCACCAGCACCGGCCGTTCCGGCGAAGCCTCGACCGCAAACTTCATGTAGTGGGTCAGCTCCGAATCGGAGTAAACGATCTGCATGGCGCGACCGCCGAGAACAAAGGACGGCCGGACGAGCACCGGATAACCGAGCCGGCGGCTGGCCTCGAGCGCTTCCTCGGCATTCACCGCCAGCCCGTTGGGCGGTTGGGGAATCCCGAGGCGATTCAACATCGCGGCGAACAATTTGCGATCCTCGGCCATCTCGATGCTTTGCGGCGAGGTGCCGATGATGTTGACCCCGTTCTTCTGAAGTCCGAGCGCCAGGTTCAGAGGCGTCTGGCCGCCGAACTGGGCGATCGCTCCCCAGCAGTTTTCCCGTTCGTAGATGTGCAGGACATCTTCAAGGGTGAGCGGCTCGAAAAACAGTTTGTCCGAGGTGTCGTAGTCGGTGGAAACCGTCTCCGGATTGGAATTCACCATCAGCGTCTCAAAACCATCCTCCTTGAGCGCAAAGGCGGCATGCACGCAGCAGTAATCGAATTCGATGCCCTGACCGATCCGGTTCGGTCCGCCGCCGAGGATCATCACCTTTTTCGCGGTGTTTCCCTTCACCTCGTCGTCACCGCGGTCGTAGGAGGAATAGTAGTAGGGCGTGAATGCCTCGAACTCCGCGGCGCAGGTGTCCACCAGCCGGTAGCTGGGCACGATGCCGAGGTGTTTGCGTTCCGCACGCACCGCGTCCTCGGTGGTACCGGTCAAATGTGCAATCTGCCGGTCGGAAAATCCGAGCGACTTGGCCTTGTTGAGTAGATCCGCGTTCATCAAAAAATCCGGCGAAGTAAGCCGCGTGGAGAGCCGACTGTCGAGGGGCGAGTGCCGGCCTTTCTGCTCCTCCGATCCGGGTCAGACGAACCGCCCGCTCAGATCGCCGCGATTCGCGCCCGTTTCCGCCGTTCCATCAGCGCCAGCACCGCCGGAAGAAAGGTCAGCCCGGCGATCATGCACGCGGCCGTTCCGGTCGCCATCACCCAGCCGAGGCTTCGAATGCCACGATGATCGGCGACCACCAGGCTGCCGAAGCCGGCGATGGTGGTCAGGGCGGATACCAACACCGCCTTGCCGGTGCTCTTGGCCAGGATGCCCGGGTTTTGTTCCTCGGCGAACCGGTTGAGGATGTGGATGCCGTTGGTCACACCGATGCCGATGACCAGCGGCAGCATCATGACGTTGGCCGGATTGAACGGAATGCCGGCCCAGCCCATGAATCCAACCACCCAGAGCGTGCCAATCCCGACCGGCAACATCGCCAGGACGACGGTTTCCACCCGCCGAAAATGCGCGAACACCAGCAGCAGAATGGCACCCAGAGCCCACCAGGCGGCTTCGATGTAGGAGGTGCGGAGCAGTTCGGTGTAGTAGTAAAGCTGGACGGGCGTGCCGGTGGCGGTCGATGAAACGCTTTGGAGATCGCGGACGAAAACTTCCTGCACCTTGCGTTCCCAGACATCGTCCCGTGGATAGACCTGAATCAGATGGCGGCCCGTCACGCCGATGAACCGGTTGCGCAATGAATCCGGGAGATCCTCCGGCCGCAAACGACCGGTGGCGTCCTGATTCTGCAGCACGGCAAAGGTATCCCGGATGTCATTGAACAACGCGCGCTGATAGCCGCCGAGCGTCCGAGCGTTCTCCGCTTCCTGCGTCTCGTCGCCCTTGAACATCGCCACCCGCAGGTCGCCGAGCGCGGAAATCAACGACGTCAGATTGGTCAACAACAGGCCGTCGGGAGTGGCCGCGACTTCATTGGTGGCGAGTCGCAGGTAACCCTGCAGCGACCAGAGGGTCTGGTTGAGGTCGGTCAACTGGACCGGACGGACGTCCGGGGCGGCAAACCGCACCTGCGCGGTGGAATCCCGCACTTCACGGATCAACGCCAGTTTTCCGCCGGGATTCTCCGCCAGGAAATGGGCCATCGAATCGTTGGTGGCCACCGAGGGCAGGGCCCGCAGACGCCGTTCCAGATCGACCGCCTCGTCCAGGTTGGTGGCCGTCACCACGCCAAAGATCACTGATTTTCCCCCGGCCGAGATGAGCTTGTGTTCGAAGACCACCGAATTCAGGCCCTCGCTCTGCATGTTGAGCAGGTTGTAATCGAAATGGACCCGGGGAATGGCGACGGCGGCGACGGCGCACAACGCGGCGGTGATGCCGATCACCGTCCACGGGCGGTCGAGCCACAACCGCTCCAGCCGCGCCCGGGTGTCGACCGGTTCCCCGCCCGCCTCAAAGGATTCGAGCGCCTCCTCCCGCAACACCTCGGTGGCCACGGCTTCATCCAGCACGTTCTGACGGCCCTTCTTCAGCAGCAAGACTGGCAGCAGGGTCATCATCGGAATCAGGCAGACCAGCATGCCGCCACCGGTGATGATGCCCATTTCCTGGATGCCCTTGAAATGAGTCAACGCCATCGCCAGGAACGCCCCGGCGGTTGTGAAACAGCCGGTGAAAATACCCTGCCCCGTGTTGACCATTGCCCGCTCCATCGCCACGGCTTCGGTCTGGCCATGACGCAATTCCTCCTCATAGCGGGTGATGAGATGAACGCCAAAATCGATCGCCATGCCGATCAGCATCGGAACGAAGGTGATGGTCAGGATGTTCAGATGCCCGACGGTGAGGGTAGCAAACCCCATCGTGTACCCCAGGCCGATCACCAGGCTCAACACGGCCTTCAGCGGCCGGCCGGTTTCGTGATAACCCGCAATGAAAATGATCGCGCAGAGCACCAGGGAGATGATCGTCGCCAGGGTCGAATCCTTCTGCGATTGCTGCATTTCATCGAAATCGAGGACGGATTCGCCGGTGACCCCGGCGTTCACCCCGGGGACTTCGGCCTGCGTCGCGGTCACCAGTTCGCGGAAGCGGAGGACCGCATCCTCGTTCAACGCCTCGGTCCGGGCCTTGGCGGTGACCAGATAAATCCGGCCCTCGGAAAAGGTGATGTATTTCTCGCGCTCCGCCTCCTCACCCGCACCGAACAACGCATCCACGCCGGGGGACGGCGAAGCACCGGGTCGCGACAAGCTTTCGTGGGCGCGGCGGACGATGCGTTCCAACGCGGGCAATGCCTTGAGCAGCGAATCCGTCTGAGCGTTTTGTTCCCGGCTGCTGGTGCGGATCTGGGTGTTCACCTGGGCAAACAAGGAGACTAGGTTGGATGCCGACGCGAATTGCTGAAGGAAGGGCCGATAGTCTGTCAGCGCGCCCTTGAGTTCGGCCAGATTGGTTTCGGACAGGAAGAGCAGGGCCTTTCGTCCGAGGAGTTTGAGGTCCCCGCGGTAGAAGACATCCACGAACAGATTGGTGGGATTCGCCGCGGCGGATTCCGCCTCCAACCGGGCACCAAGGCGTTCCACGAACTGCCGGTTTTTTTCGTGATCCTCCGATTCCACCACACAGACGATGTCGTCCTGACCGGGGAACTCGCGTTTCAGGGCGAGGAAATTCCGATGATACGGCTGATCGGAACCCACCAGCTCGTTCCGATCCATGTTGAACTTCAGCCGGACCAGGGTGAACCAGACCGCAACACCGAACAGCAAGATTTGAGGCCAGACGAACCATGCGGGATGGAGCCGCACGGCATCGGACAACCGACGCAGGAGTCGGACGAGCAACAGATCTTTGGATTCCGGCTTCAGAACGGGCCGACGCTACACAAATGCGCCGTCCGCGCAAAATCTTGTCATTCCATCTCCTCTCCGGTGATTCCCGACCTCGCACGCGTAACCAGCCGCAGTTCCTTCCGTCTCATTCCGCAGACGCACCGGGTCGGGACAGCATCAACGCGGAGTTCCACGTTCACGCGGTTCCCGGATCGGCTCCCTTTTCGCGGGAGACCGGTCCGAAGCCCACGGCTGCGACTGGCCCCCTGCCTGCTCTTCGATGGTCGCGATGCGGACTCAGTACCCATGCCTGGTGCGCATGAAGCACGACGCAAGCTGGATTCAGTTCCGGCTTGGCCGGGTCGTTTTCCCCCAGCAAACTCAGGAGGTTGATTCCCCTGGTATCATCGACAGATCGCTGAGTCGCGCGCCCGTGGGCGGGGAAATGGGTGGAATTTCGGCCGGGAAATCGGGCTCGTTCCACCCGCAGCGCTGGGGACATGGCCCCAAGTCTCTCACGGCTGCATGCCCTTGTGGATCTGGTTGGTCAGAGTCATCACTGAAGTCACGCTTCCTACTTCGAAATGTCCGCCATTGTATTCTGGTTGTTTGGCCGCTCTGCCGCCGGGAAGACCACGTTGTCCAGGATTCTGTCGGCGGAGCTGCGCCGATCGGGACGAACGGTGGTCGAACTCGACGGCGATCAGATGCGGGCCGGGCTTTCGAAGGATCTCGGGTTTTCGGCGGACGACCGGACCGAGAATCATCGTCGGTTGGCCGAACTGGCGCGCTTCATCTCGGACCAGGAAACCTCGGTTGTGGTGTCGTCTATGGCTCCGTTGGCGCTGCATCGGCGGTTGGCGGGCAGTATTCTGGGAACGCGCGTCCGTTGGGTTCACGTCGATGCCACGCTGGAAACCTGCATCCGGCGCGATCCGAAACAACTCTATCATCGGGCTCGAACGGGCACCGTCTCCCAACTGCTGGAGTTTCCTTTCGAAGCACCCGCGCCCGACGAGCCGATGCTGCGGCTGGTGACCGATCAGGATTCGGTCGAGGCGACGGCCCGGCATCTGATCGTTTGGGCCACTGCGCAGCTCGATTCGCAGACCTAGTGTACTGACCGCTAAGTCCCATGCTCCAAGGTCTCCTGTTTCTGACGAGCGCGTTGGATTTTTGCGAGGATGTCGGCCCCTTTGGCACGCCACTCGTACCGGGTGGGCTTCAGGTTTCGTTCTGCAAGGTAGTCGG
>CAIVQB010000007.1 GCA_903907925.1 uncultured Verrucomicrobiota bacterium | reverse complement strand
TACTACGCCGAGGGCAGCAAGAGCATGGGCTTCGAGATTCAGGAACAACTCGGTTGGCAGGTTCCCGATCACACCGTCGTCTGCATGGCCTCGGGATCGCTCCTGACCAAAATCCACAAGAGCTATCAGGAATTCACCAAGCTCGGCATCGTTCCGGACAAGAAGTGGAAGATCCACGGTGCGCAGGCCACCGGTTGCTCGCCGATCACTACCGCACAAAAGGCCGGACTCGAATTCTTCAAGCCGGTCAAACCGAACACCATTGCCAAGTCACTGGCGATCGGCACCCCGGCGGATGGTTTCTATGCGCTGAAGGTTATGAAGGAAACGGGTGGTCATAGCGATGACGTCACCGATGACGAAATTCGCGACGGCATCCGGCTGCTGGCGGAGTGCGAGGGCATTTTCGCCGAAACGGCCGGCGGCGTGACCGTTGGCGTGGCCAAGAAGCTGATCGCCCAGGGACATATTGCGGCCGATGCGAGTGCGGTGCTCTGCATCACCGGCAATGGGTTGAAGACGCTGGAGGCGATGACCGGTCACGTGGGCCACGCCCGCGAGATTCGTCCGAGCCTGCGCGAGTTCGAGGCGGTTCTGGCGTCGGACAAACCGGAGCTGGTGAGTGTCTGAACCTGGCGATCCGAAGCTCGGCCCCGCGATGAATGTTTCGGTTTCCATTCCACCGACGCTCCGCCGATTCTGCGGCGATCAGGAGCAGGTCGAGGTCGCGCCAGGAACGGTGGCCGATGCCATTGACCAATTGCATCAGCGGTTTAACGGCATTCGCGATCGCTTGCTGGATCCGGCGGGCAATGTCCGCGGCAGTGTCCTGATTTTCGTCAATCAGGAGGACATCCGATTTCTGCAAAACCAAAAAACTCCGATATGCGGAGGCGATGAGGTCAGCATCATTCCCGCATTCGCCGGAGGCTGAGCGAAAACGAGGCGACGGATTTCGTCGCTTGCCCCGCCTCTTGGAACCACCGATCCTTGTCCCACACAGACCGAATTATGTCCGCCAACGTCCGCATCCCGACTCCGCTTCGAAAACTGACCCTGGAACAGGAACTGGTGCCGGTGGCTTCCGGAACCGTCCAGTCGGTCATCCAGGAATTGCAGGACCGATTCCCCGGCATCCGGGAGCGATTGGTCGACGACGCCGGTCAGGTGCGGCGCTTCGTCAATGTCTACGTCAATGAAGAGGACATCCGTTTTCTTCAGAACGGAGACACCGTCATCAAGGACGGCGACGAGATCAGCATCATTCCGGCGATCGCCGGAGGCTAGTCGTCCACTTCGTTGCGCGGCCGATTTTCAATCCGTCGCCACAGGAACTCAATGGCAGCACCGAAGAAAAAGGCCGCCGGCAGCCGGTTCGAGAAGCCGGCAACCTCCCGCCTGTGGTTGATGTACCCTCCCGGTTTGATCCAGTCGCCGGTCCTGTGGGAGTTGGGTCACAAGTTTGCGCTGGTGACCAATATTCGCCAGGCCAGCGTCACCGAGAGCATTGGCATCGTCTGTATTGAGCTCGAAGGGGCACCATCGGAAATCGCTTCAGGTGTCCGCTGGTTGCGTCAAATGGGCGTGAAAGCGGAGCCGGTGGAACTCACCGCGTTGGAATCTTAAACCGACCCCCGGTGTCCGATCCGGCTCCCGCGCAGCAGCATCGGCCGGGGATGGAATCGTCTTCCGGCACTCAATTCGTGCGGGAATTCCGGGTCAGGGGATCCCTGACTCCCCGCTTGACCGCAGTGTCCCAGAGTCTTATCACGGAAACCCAGCCGTCCGTTTCCCGTCCCACCATCCCCCAAGAAACCCACCCAACCTTCCTATGACCAAGCGTGATCTCGTCGTGCGCATCGCCGCTGAAACCGGCCTCATTCAAGAGCAGGTTTTGATCGTGGTCCAAAAGACCCTCGACTATATCGCAGAGGCAGTTGCCCAGGGCAACAATGTCGAACTGCGAAATTTTGGTGTCTTTGAGGTGAAGATTCGGAAAGCCCGCATCGGCCGGAATCCCAATGCGCCGGAAACTGACGTGCCAATCCCGCCCCGCGCGGTGGTCAAATTCAAGCCCGGAAAGGAAATGCGCGAGGCGGTGTTGAAGCTGACTCCGAAGGCCTGAGCGGCGGTTGGATTCGGGCCGTCGTTCGGCGCGGATCGAAAGCGGTCGGGTTGTGCTGGGTGATTTCGGGGGAGATCTCCAGCCACAGGATCCTGATCGAAGGTCATTTCGGACGCAGCGGCGATCACCGCATTCTTTCATTTTTTTGTCCGTTTCGTAGGCTGCGGCGAACATGAGTGACCGCCTGCCCGGGTTCCGGGATTTCTATCCCGAACCGCTGCCTGCCGCCGACGCCTGGAGTTGCGATCTGCGTCAGCATCTTTTTGAACGCTGGCGCGACACCGCCCGCCGCTACGGTTTTCGGGAATACGACGGTCCTCCGCTCGAACCCCTGGAGCTCTATACCAACAAGTCCGGCGCTGAAATTGTCGCCCAGTTGTTCAATTTCACCGACAAGGGTGATCGCGCGGTTGCGTTGCGGCCCGAGATGACCCCCACGGTCGCCCGGATGATCGCCTCCACCGAACGCGCGTATCGCAAGCCGGTGAAGTGGTTTTCGATCCCGCAGCTCTTTCGCTACGAAAAACAGCAGAAGGGACGGCTGCGCGAACATTTCCAACTCAACTGCGACATCTTCGGCGAGGCCGACGTCAGTGCCGACGCCGAGATCATCGCCCTGTTGATCGATGTCCTCCGGGCGCTTGGATTGACGGCGGACGACTTTGTGATCCGCCTCAGCAGTCGTCAGGCGTGGCAGCGTTTCTTTGCGGCGAAGGGCGGCGATCCGGCCCGCGCCTATGATTTTTATCAGGTGGTCGACAAGATTGATCGCGAACGGCCCGAGGTCAGTGCCGAACGCCTCACCGCCCTCGGCATCCGCCTGGAGGAAGTCCAGGCCTTCATCACCGCGAGCGTGCCGGAACCCGAATTGCAGGCCGTGCTCGACAACCTCTCCGCCCGCGGCCTCGGGGAATTCCTCAAGGTGGATTACGGCGTCATCCGCGGACTTGCTTATTACACCGGCGTCGTCTTTGAAGCGTTTGATCGCAAGGGCGAATTCCGCGCCATCGCGGGCGGGGGGCGATATGATCAGTTGATCCATCAGGTCAGCAACGGGCGGGTCAACCTGCCGGCGCTCGGATTCGGAATGGGGGATGTGGTTCTTGCCGAACTGCTCAAGGCGCGCGGATTGGTCCCGTCCTTCGCCGGGCGCGTCGCCGCCGTCGTCCTGATTGAGGACGAAGGATTGCGATCCGATTCGTTGCGCCTCGTTCAGACTCTGCGAGAGGCCGGACACGCGATCGAGTACGCATTGACGCCGAGCAAGGGCGACAAGCAATTCAAGCGGGCGCTCGACCTCGGTGCGCTCCACACCGTCCGGTTGGAACGGGCCGCGGATGGAGCCCTGATGGCGCGCGTGAAGGAGTTGAAGACACGGACCGAACGGGTCCTCACTCCGGCGGAAGTGTCCGACGCCCTGTGAACGACGAAAACGGAACCCCTTATGGACGCCCTCCACGCGCCGTGGCGCATTGACTACATTCTCGCGCCGAAACGGATTCCGACCCCTGGCGAACCGTCGCTGTTCACCGAGATCGCCCGCAGCAATGATGACGTGGCGAACTATGTCATTGCGCGATCGAAGACCTGCTATGCCGTTCTCAACGCCTTTCCCTACAACGGCGGGCACTTGATGGTGGTGCCCTATCGGCAAACGGCGGGATTGGACGAACTGACCGATGAAGAGCTCCTCGATCTGATGCGGTTGTTGCGCCGGTGCCAGGCAGCGTTGACGGCAGTGATGAAGCCGCAGGGATTCAACATCGGCATTAACCTCGGCAAGGTCGCCGGCGCCGGCATTGTCGAACACCTCCACATTCACATCGTGCCGCGTTGGTCGGGCGACATCAATTTCATGCCGGTGATTGCGGGAACCGCGGTCATTCCCGAAGCCCTGTTGGAAACGGCCGCGAAACTGCGGGCCGCGCTGCAATCCCAAGACTAAACCCGGGCCGTTCAAGCTCGTCTACTTCTCCGATGTCCCAAGCTTCCGAAACTCTTCACTACGAATCCGCACGGGCGGCGCAACTGGCCTACGCCGGTGACGAGCGTAATCTCAAGGCCTTGGAGACCGAGCTCGGTGTTCACGCGACCGCCCGCGATGGTTGGATCCGCCTCGAAGGCGAAACGGATGCGGTGGATCGTGCCAAGCGGCTGTTGCAGGCGTTGGAGAAGGGACACCGCGAGGGCGGGGCACCGCCCAAGGCGCGCGAATTCGCGCATGCCCTCGGGGTGGTGAAATCCGATGGCGCCGCCGCGCTCGAGAATCTCGTCGCCACCCGCATCAGTACGTCCGGCAAGAAATCGACCATCACCCCCAAGACCATTGGTCAGCAGGCCTACGTCCAGGCGATCCTCGATCACGATGTTACCTTTGGTGTCGGACCGGCGGGCACGGGCAAGACCTACCTGGCCATGGC
>CAIVQB010000006.1 GCA_903907925.1 uncultured Verrucomicrobiota bacterium | reverse complement strand
AGAAGACAAAAGCACTGCCGCCCGGAGGGTTGTCGAGGAAAAGGCCGGCTGGCTTCGTTGCTCCTCGGTCACAGCCCAAAAAGGGCTGCTCCCTCGTCGCGCCTCGCCATCCAGCCTTTTCCTCGACAACAGGACCCTTCCCTATTTTCAGACAGGCTCTTAATCGGTCGCGCCGCCTTCCACCGACTCCAGACCAGGAAGCTGACCCGGGAGCGCCGAGGGGATGGAAGTCGTCGTGGTTTCGGCCGTGGCGATCGCCACCAGGATCCGGCGCACCGCCTGGCCTTGATAGGTGTAGCCACAGGCGATGGTTCCCTCGATGCGGGTTCCGGGCGGGGGTTCCTGTCCGTCCGGAGTCTGGTGGATCTTTCCGTCGAAATCGTCGCCCGGCCTGGCTTCGTGCGCCACGAGACCGATCCGGCGAACCGTGTCCAGACAGGCGGCGCGGAACTGGCCCAGTTGCTGGACGAGTTGGGATTGTCCGGCCCGGATCCCGGCCAGGAACAGGGCGTAAATATGGTCCTGCAAGTGGACGATGACCTGCAAGGTTTCCCCTTCGCCTCGACGCAACTTGTCGATTTCCAAACGCATCGCGCCCTTTTCCTGGGCGTCCGAGCGCTGCAGAAAATCGGCGAAGGCGCGGGCTTCGGTCCCCATTTTTTGGGTGAGCTCCTCGGCGGCGCGATGGGTTTTGGTGGCGGATTCCTGGATCGATTGCCATTCACCGGTCGTGGCCGAGACCTGGTTCACGAGCGTGACCAAACGGTCCAACTGCCCGGCGGCGTCGGCGAGATTGGACTGTTCCCACAGCTTCACCGCGGCGGCGTGTTCGCGAAGAAAGGGAAGCACCGCCAGCCACGCGCCGATGATGAAACACGTCACCACGGCGGCGATCTCCCAGCGGCTCAGCGGCCAGGAGGTGGTGAGAATCAAAAACCCCGCGATCGCCACCAGCAGCAGGTCACCCAGCAGGAACGGCCATTTCGTGACCTTCGGCGCTTCCAGAATCGGCATGAAGCAACACTGCGAAAAGTGGATCCGGTTGGGAAGGGGTTTCCCGACAGCCAATGCCACGAGACTCGAAGTTCTACGAACTCGCGCTGGTGTAGTGCCGAAGCGACCAGCGCCAGAAGGCCTCGCTGACGCCGAAACAAGCCGCGGCCATTCCGATCAGCAGCGCCATTTCCCAAGGTGACTCCAACTTTCCCACCAGGACTTTGGAGGGAACATTCGAGACGAGAAGCATCGGCAGTCCGAAGGTGAAGAACGCCTTGAACGCACCCCGCGGAAAGGCCGAATCCGGCAGGCGGGCGATGTTGAAGAGGTTGTAGTAGCCGAAGACGATCCCTTGCGCCCGCACCGTCCAGAAGGCAACACCCGACAACAGGAACATCAGCGAATAATGAACCGTCAGTCCCGCACCACACAGCACGGCAAATCCAATCAACTGCCCTGCCGACGGTGTCAGATGGAGCCGGTGGCCCGCGTAACCGATCACCACCAGCGCGCAGGCCGCGTTGACGTAGGCGCCCAGATCCACCTTCCGCAAGGACACCAGAAACCGGGTGTTCACCGGGAGTAACAGCATGAAGTCGAGGCGGCCGGTCCGGATGTGCTCCGAGATTTCGGTGAGGTTGGTGAGGAAGAAGGCGGTGAACAATTGCTGGATGAAATTGGAACATCCGACGAGCAGCACGACCTCCCATTTGGACCAACCGCCAATGGAATCGGTGTGGGTGTAGAGTACCGACATGAACGCGAGCTGAAGCGCGAACCACAGCAGCTCGACCACGATCCAGAGCAGGAAGTTGACCTTGAAGGACATCTCCCGTGTGACGCTGTTGCGCCACATGGCGCCGTAGAGCGAGAGAAGTCGGGTGGCGGATTTCATGGTGGAACCCTTCATCCTCCCACCGCCGAATACTTGCGAATGCCGCGTCGCCACATCCAGCGGGCCAGCCCGTAGCCGGCGGCGACCCACGCCGCCTGGATCGCCAGACCCTGGATCAATTCAGGCCCCTGAATCCGCCCCAGATACACCGAGACCGGAAAATAGCAGAGGTACGGATACGGCGTCAGTCGCAGTGCCGTTGCCAGCGCGGGCGGCAGGAGGTCGAGCGGGAACAGGTGACCGCTGGCGATGTATTCGAAGGCGAACTGGATGAAGATGAAGGTGCTGACGTCGAGCACCCAAAACGCCAGCAGCGCCATCGAGTAGGCGATGAAGAACTGCAAGAGCCCGGCCAGAATGACGGACAGGATGAATCCGAAGAGGGCCGGGGAATCGGTCGGCGGCAGGAAAAACGCGCGCAGATACAGGATGAAAAGCGATACCGGGATCATCGCCACCGTGGTGTAGATCACCCGACCCGAGAGATACAGGCTCAACCGATAGGTCAGGTAGTCGAGCGGTTTGAGCAGGAACTGGCTGATGTTGCCGTCCTTGATGTCGGCGGCGATCTGCCAGTCGTCCTCCGCCACCGCCGTCAGCGCATCGACCACCGTCACCAGCAGGTAATAGCTGACCATCACGACGATCGGATAGCCGCCCACCGAGGCGCCTTCACCCTTTTGCCCGTAGATCGATCGCCAGACGAACAACGTGCCGGTCAGGGGAATCAGGCCGAATGCCGCGCGAAACAGAAAGTTCACCCGGTAGACCAGGGTGTTCTGGATGCCAATGGCGAAGACGTGAAGGTACTTGCGCACGCGTCGATGGAGCCTGCCGTAGAATCGTGCGTTCGACGAGTCCGGTGTCAGCGGGAACGATTCAGAAGAAGCGGGGAGGACACTGATTTCACGGATTCACACGGATTTTTGAAGAGGCGATCGGATCCGGTTCACTTCGTCGCGCCGATCACGTCGACCTCGGTGAACACCGCCTGCCGGACTACGGTGCGGCCGTCCGAGGTGTAGATGATGTGGATCTTCCCGTCGCGCGTCTGGATGGCGGTGGGGTAGCCGTAATCGCCCTTGGGTTCCGCAACGAGGTCACGTCGATGCGAAAAGGTCTTCGCGCCGTCGGTCGAAAGCGCGACCGACAACGGCGTGCGGTCGGAAAAGCTGCGGTTGTAGACCAGCAGATGATGCCCGCTTTGAAGCCGGAGAAAATCCACCGCCGCGTTTGGATTCGGGAATTCGGAATCGGTGCCCGCGCTCCAGGTCCTGCCGCCGTCGGTCGATTCGGTGCGCACAAGCCATCCATCGGGACGTCCCTCGTAATTGCCGCCGCGACGACAGAAGGCGAGCAGATGATTCCCGTCGATCAGTGCGGGTGCCGGTTGGATGTTGCCGAGTCGCGAATGGACACGGTTCGATTCGGTCCACAAGCCCGTCGCCGGATGATACCGCAGGAACAGCGAGGTGCAGTCCTTGCTGACGGCTTCGGGATCGTTACCGACCTCGTGATAAACCGGCAGGAGGTAGTCGCCATCGGGCAGGACGATCGGCCGGTTTCGCACCATGGTCCCGGCCTCGAAGGTCAGCGCAAACGACTCCGACCATGTCTGGGCACCGTCGCGGGAAACCTTGGCCGTGATGCGTGAACTGTCCCAGATCTCGCCGTAGCGCGTGACGTAGAACAGCCACACCACGCCGTCGGGCGCCTGCCAGGGGATCGCGTTTCCGAGGGCATAAAACGGATTCGAGGCGATCTTCACCGGTTTGGACCAATGCGTGGAACCCAGCTTCAGTCGCGAGCCAAACACAGCGGCGGCGTTGTCCTTGTATTCCCCCTTGCCGCTGAAGAAGGCGACGAAGAGATCGCCGTTCGCCAATTCAGTGACGCTGGCCGGATGCTTGTAATCACCGGTCGGCACCTCGGGCCCGAACAGTCGTTCGAACTGGAGTCCCCCGGCGCTGAGCCGAAACACCACAAGAAATGCCACCACCAGACTACGGGGAAACCACATCCTCCGAGGATACCCACCATCCCCACCCCCGCCAACGATAAGCGCTCCCATCCGGGCCGCCGCTTCTTCTATGGACTGCGGCGGGAAGCGCAGCGCCACGCCGCTATGAAACCTGTTACCCGCGATCCGCCGCAAAGGACAACACCCGGCCGACAAGAAACCACCGCTCCCAGGGCCTAACCTTCCGCCCAGTCCCACCAAATCCAACTCAGCCCGCGCTTTCGCATGGAATGTCGCCGGAGTAGTCTCGCCCGCGTGACCACCAAGGCTCCAATTCAGCGCGGACTTACCCAGGTGGAGGTCCTCGTCATTGTGGCTGTCCTGGCGATTCTGGTGGGCCTTGTGGTTCCTTGGTTGGCGAATGCGAGATCCAAGACCAACCGAGTCACCTGCAATGGTCACATGAAGGTTGTCGGCCTCGCGTTTCGAATTTTTGCCACCGATCACGCAGGCCGCCTTCCTTACGAGTTGAATTCCGAGCAGGGCGGCACCCAAGAAATCTCGTCGGATCCGAGTCGGATTTGGCAACAATTTACCATCCTTTCCAACGAAATTTCGACCCCGCTCATCTTGAAATGTCCGTCGGACGGCGACCGTCAGAGACTCAACGGCTTCGCGGGGTTTACCAACAACCGGTACCTCAGCTATTTCCTAAGGCTTGGGGCAGACACCGAGGATCCTCGCTCTATTTTGGCTGGAGACCGAAATCTGGTGCTCAATGGACGGAGCCTGAGCAACGAGGTCCTGGCCGTGGGTACGAATGCGATCCTGGGTTTTGACCGGCGGATCCACAATCAGGAGGGGAACATCGGGTTGGCAGACGGAAGCGTTCAGCAGGTCAGCTCGGATCGATTTCCTGAACTCTTCAAGGACGACCGTACCAAGGACGCCCGCCCGTTCACGTTACTGGTCCCGTAGCGGAGGAACGAATCGCCACCCCTGGGAGCGCCGTCATCCTGCCGGCGAGGTGCGTTTTTTGCTGCCGATCATTGTGACGGGTTACATAGCGGCGTGGCGCTGCGCTTCCCGCCGCAATCCATAGTTTTGGCCGGCAGGATGCCGGCGCTCCCATTGAATTTCAGCTCCCTCCGCCTTCCTCTGCCGGTGTGAACAAGTTTCCCCAAAAATCCTCTTGTGAAAAATTTCACTTACCGCCAATTTCTGCGCTCCGAATTCGCAGGTACCCACCCATCCGGGGCGACTGTGTCGCGTGAGGGGCAGGGCCTGATCGTCTACACATGCGTTTTCTCAGGACAATGATGGCGGCGGTTGCCGCGGGATTGCTGCCCTTCACCGGGTGGGCCGCCGAACATGCTGCCGCAGCCCACGAGGGTGCCGAGCATGCCGCCGAGGGCCTGCCCACGGCCGCGCCGGTGCTTTTTCACATCGGTCCCTTGCCGGTTACCAATTCCATGGTGCTGACCTGGGTGGTGGCGCTGATTTTGGTGACCCTGGTGAAGGTGGGTGTGGGACAGGTTCAACTGGTTCCGCGGGGCGCGCAGAATTTTTGGGAGTGGCTGGTCGAGAGCCTCTATGAATTCGTCGAGGGCATCATCGGGACTGAACTGGTCAAAAAGACGTTCTGGTTCTTCTCCACGCTGTTTATCCTGATTGTCACCACCAATTGGTTTGGATTGATCCCCGGAGTGGGAACGATCGGCCGCGGAATTCCGGTCGAGCCCGGCAGCCACCGCCTCTCGCACGTCACTGAACCGCTGCTGCGCGGGGCCAATGCCGACTTCAACATGACCTTCGCCATGGCGGTGGTCTTCTTCGTCCTGTGGGTGATCTGGGCGATCCAATTCAACGGCGTGGTCGGCTTCATCAAGCACATTTTCGGGCCGAAGGGCGATACCAAGGGGCCGATGTTCCTGCTGATGGTGGTCGTCTTTTTCGCGGTGGGGATGCTGGAACTGGTTTCGATCCTGTTCCGACCGATTTCGTTGAGCTTCCGTCTCTACGGCAACATTTTTGCGGGTGAAAACATGCTGGAATCCATGACCCATCTCGGAGGCATCACCTTCGGATGGCTGACCGCGCTGCCGTTTTATTTCATGGAATTGATGGTCGGCCTCGTTCAGGCGCTGGTGTTCATGCTCCTGACTGCAGTGTTCACCCTGTTGATCTGCTCCCACGACGAGGAACACGCCGCTGAAGGCCATCGCGGCCACGGCGCCGGAACCCATCACTGACCGGAAATTTAATCCATTTCGGGCGCCAGACGGTGGCAATGACTGCCGGGGCGCTCGTGAAACACCAAAGAAAACTAGTTATGATGCTCGCAGAACTGACCGGTAATATTCACGTCGCCGCCGCCGCCTTCGGTGCGGCGATCGGGGTGGGCTTGATCGGCCGGGGCGCTTCGGAGGCCGTCGGTCGCAACCCCGGTGCCGCCACCAAGATCCTCGTGCAGGCGATCCTCAGCACGGCCTTCGCTGAAGGCATTGTGTTCTTCGCCCTGTTCCTCATCAAGCAAGGCTAGTCATTGCAATGGCGCGGGGCTTCGGTTCCGCGTCCCCCTTTTTCCGCAGCTTACCATGAATCCGCTCATTCTTCTGGCGGCCGATTCCGGCCCGGTGGAACAGATTGCAACGACCTTCGGCGCCAATGTCCCGGCGCTGGTCGCCAATGCCATCAGCTTCCTTCTGGTCGCCCTGATCCTCAAGAAATGGGCCATCGGCCCGATTCAGACGGTGCTGGAAGAGCGCCGGAAGCGGATCGCCGATGGATTGGCCAACGCCGAGAAGTCGCGGACCGAACTGGCCTCCGCGCAGGCGAAGTCCCAGGAATTGCTCGCCCAGGCCGGCGCCCAGGCGGCCAAGCTCATAGAAGAGGCGCGCGCCGCTGCCGCCCGGTTGAGCGAGCAGGATCGCCAGAAAGCCGTGGCCGACGCGCAGGCGATCATGGCCAAGGCCCGCGAAGCCGGTGAGACCGAACTGGCCCGCCTCAAGGGCGAATTGCGCAGCGAATTCGGAAAGCTGGTGGTCGCCGCCAGCGCCAAGGTCTCCGGCAAGATTCTGACCCTCGAAGATCAGCAGCGTCTGGCCGAGGAAACGCAGCGTCAGCTCGCCGCCTGAACCGTCGTTCCCTCCCACCGCGATGAAGATCAGCAAACAATCCCGGCGCGACGCCAAGGCATTGTTCAACGTGTGCCGCGTGGACGGCGTGCTCGATGAATCGCGGGTCCGCCAGACGGTCACCGCGGTGATCGCCGGCAAGCCGCGGGGATATGTCGCCACGCTGTCCCATTTTCAACGCTTGGTGAAACTCGATCTGGACCGCCGTTCGGCCCGGGTGGAGAACGCGGTGGAAACCTCGCCGGCCCTCGCGCAGGCGATCAACGAACAGCTCACCCGGCGCTACGGCCCTGGATTGAATGTCACCTTCTGGGTCAACCCCGCCCTGATCGGCGGCCTTCGCATCAAGGTCGGCAGCGATGTCGTCGATGGCAGCGTCGCCGCCCGGTTGGCGGCCTTGGAAAACTCCTTTTGATTCCCGAACCCGGGACAACCCCTTTTCGAACGTTCAACTCCCATTGATCCGATGAGCAGCATCCTCCAGGAAATCGAAGCGCAGATCGCCGGCGTCAAGACGTCGGTGTCCAGGCAGAACGTCGGCACCGTCCGAGAAATCTCTGACGGCGTGGCCCGCATCGAGGGCCTGACCGACGCCATGCTCAATGAGATGCTCGACTTCGGCAACGGCGTGACCGGCCTCGCCCTCAACCTTGAGGAGACCGAGGTCGGCGCGATCATTCTCGGTGACTATCTCTCGGTCCGCGAAGGCACCGAGGTCCGCACCACCGGCAAGCTGCTGTCCGTCCCGGTCGGCAAGGGCCTGCTCGGTCGCGTGGTCGACACCCTCGGTCGTCCCCTCGATGGCAAGGGACCGATCGTCAGCGACGTGCAATACCCGGTCGAGAAGATCGCCCCGGGCATCGTGAAACGGAAATCGGTCAATCAGCCGCTCCAGACCGGCATCATGGCGATCGACGCCATGATCCCCATCGGCCGCGGCCAGCGCGAGCTGATCATCGGTGACCGTTCCACCGGCAAGACCACCATCGGGGTGGATGCCATGATCAATCAGGCCCGCAACAACAAGGTGGGTCGCGCCTCCGGGGACAAGTCGTTCCGCGCGGTTTACAACATCTACGTTGCCGTCGGTCAGAAGCAGTCGAACATCGCCCGCGTCATCGCCGAATTGGAGAAGGCCGGCGCCATGGACGACACCATCGTCGTCGCCGCCGCCGCCTCGGATTCCGCCGCCAACCAGTACCTCGCCCCGTTCGCCGGAGCGGCGATGGGTGAATGGTTCATGGACAACGGCATGGACGCCCTGATCATTTTCGACGATCTCTCCAAGCAGGCGGTCGCCTATCGCCAGGTTTCGCTGGTGCTCAAGCGCCCGTCGGGCCGTGAGGCGTATCCCGGTGACGTGTTCTATCTCCACAGCCGTCTGCTCGAGCGCAGCGCGCGGGTGAGCGAGAAGTATGGCAACGGTTCGTTGACCGCGCTGCCGATCATCGAAACCCAGGCGGGCGACGTTTCCGCGTACATCCCGACCAACGTGATTTCGATCACCGACGGTCAGATCTACCTGGAAACCGATCTCTTCTATCAGGGTGTCCGGCCCGCGATTTCGGTCGGTCTTTCGGTGTCCCGCGTCGGTTCCGCCGCGCAGATCAAGGCGATGAAACAGGTCGCCGGAAAGATCAAGCTGGACCTCGCCCAGTTCCGCGAACTGGCCGCCTTCGCGCAGTTCGGTTCGGATCTCGATGCCAAGACCCAGGCCACGCTCGAGCGCGGCAAACGCATCGTCGAACTCTTCAAGCAGACCCAGTACAACCCGCTGCCGGTCGAAGGCCAGTGCGCGGTGCTCTGGACCATGCAGAATGCCCTCCTCGACGACGTGCCGGTGGAGAAGGTGAAGGATTTCCAGAACAAACTGACCCAGTTCCTGCAGGACCGGAAGGCCCCGCTGATGGAAAAGATCCGCATGGAAAAGGCGTTCAGCGACGCGCTGGGTGCCGAGCTCAAGGCTGCGGTGATCGAGTTCAAGCAGAGCTACCGCTGAACCGTCGCCGGCTCCCGTAACCGAAACCCGAATCACCCATGCCCAGCACGCGTGACATCCGCCGGCGGATCAAATCCGTCAAGAACACGGCGCAGATCACCAAGGCGATGCAGATGGTGGCGTCGGCCAAGATGCGCAAGGCGCAGCAGGCCGCGCTCTCCGGGCGGCCGTATGCCAACCTCATGAACGAGGTGCTGGCCGCGGCGACGGCGGGTGCGGGTGATTTCAGTCATCCGTTGATGGAACGTCGCGAGGTCCGGAAACGCGCGGTGATCCTGATCAGCACCGACAAGGGGCTTTGCGGTGGTCTCAACACCAACCTCTTGCGCGAAGCGGGCCGGCTGGACAAGGACACCACGGTGTACGTTTGTGCCGGACGAAAGGGCGCCCAATGGGTTTCCCGGCTCAAGCGCGATCTCGCCGCGGAGTTTCAATACAAGGACATCCCCGCCTTCAGCGAGGCGCGCGCGATTTCCAAGTTCGCCCAGGAACTGTTTACCAGCGGCAAGGTGGACGCCGTGGACGTGCTCTTCACCCAGTTTGTCTCGACCCTCGTTCAGAAACCCGAGCTTCGTCCGCTGCTGCCGATCCACCGGATCGTCAAGCTGGACGCCGGAGTCACCGGGCACGGAGCGGTCGAAGAACTCGTGGCCAATCGATCCAGCGAATATCTGTTCGAGCCCGGAGCCGCCAGTGTTCTTGGCAGCATGTTGCCGCACTACGTCAACTATCAGGTCTTCCAGTTCCTCCAGGAATCGAAGGCGTCCGAACAGTCGGCCCGCATGGTGGCGATGAAGAACGCGACCGACAACGCCAAGCAGCTCATCAAGGATCTCACCCTCGAATACAACAAGCTGCGACAGGCCAACATCACCAAGGAACTCCTCGAAATCACCAGCGCCGCGATGGCGATGGGCTGAGTCCTCATTTTTTTCGACGCACTTTTCAACAACCGCCCATGAACATAGGCAAAATCGTCCAGATCATCGGTCCCGTGGTGGACGTGGAATTCCCCGGCGCCCTGCCGGCGATCTACAACGCGCTGACCATCAACTTCACCCCGCCCGGAGGCAGCCCGACCAAGCTCACGCTCGAGGTGCAGCAGCATCTCGGTGACAACTGGGTTCGCGCCGTCGCCATGAGCACCACCGAGGGCCTCAAGCGCGGCCAGGAAGTGATCGACGCCGGCGCACCGATCTCAATGCCCGTCGGCGAGGCGGTCATGGGTCGCGTGTTCAACGTGACCGGTGACGCTGTGGATGAGCAGGGCCCGGTCGCCGCCGACAAGTTTTATCCGATCCATCGCAACGCACCGCCGCTGGTGGATCAGTCCACCAACCCGCAGATCCTGACGACCGGCATCAAGGTCATCGATCTGATCTGCCCGTTCCTCAAGGGCGGCAAAGTGGGCGCCTTCGGTGGCGCCGGCGTCGGCAAGACCGTTGTCATCATGGAGCTGATCAACAACATCGCGAAGCTGCACGGCGGCATTTCGATGTTCGCGGGCGTCGGTGAACGCACCCGTGAAGGCAACGATCTCTACCACGAGATGATCGAGTCCAACGTCATCAAGACGAAGAAGGACGCCAAGGGGCATCCGATCATCGGTGACAACGGAATGCCCGTGCTCGAGCCCGGATCCCGCATCGGCCTGGTCTACGGCCAGATGAACGAGCCGCCCGGAGCCCGTCTCCGCGTCGCGTTGTCGGCCCTCGCGGTGACCGAGTATTTCCGCGACGAAAAGAACCAGGACGTGCTTCTGTTCGTGGACAACATCTTCCGGTTCTCGCAGGCCGGTTCCGAAGTGTCCGCGCTCCTCGGCCGCACGCCGTCGGCCGTCGGTTACCAGCCCACGCTGGCCGCCGAAATGGGCAACCTCCAGGAACGCATCACCTCGACCAAGTAAGGCTCGATCACCTCATTCCAGGCCGTTTACGTGCCCGCGGACGACTGGACCGATCCGGCGCCGGCGACGACCTTCGCGCATTTGGACGCGACGATCGT
>CAIVQB010000005.1 GCA_903907925.1 uncultured Verrucomicrobiota bacterium | reverse complement strand
GCTGGCCTTCACCAAGGGATTAGCCGGCAATCTTGGGACCAGGCTGCTTTACGGGCAGAATGCACCAGGGAAGAACCGGTCATAGCTTGCCGAGGGTGCCCCACACCCCTCACGTAGCAACGCCCCTAACCCAACGCCAGTGTCTTTCTCCATTAGCCTCCTCACAGGAGGTGTGGGCTGCTTTCATGCTTTCCAAATTAATCCCATTCCCTCGAAGGGGAAAAACCCCCTTGCCCCGCCGGGGTCGATTGTTACCGTCGCGTCACCTTACGGAACGACCACCGGCGACGGTGGCGTTTTTGTTTTGGGCAACCCCGTTCGACCAGCACCGCTCTCGTGAAAATCTTTTCCGGCAATTCCAACCCGATTCTCGCACGGGCCATCTGCGAATCGATCGACGTCCCGTTGGGTCAGTGCACCGTGAGCACCTTTCCGGACGGTGAGACGTTCGTGAAGATCGATGAAAACGTCCGCGGCCAGGATTGCTACGTGGTCCAATCCACCTGCAATCCGACCAATCACCACCTGATGGAGCTGTTCATCATGATGGACGCTCTGCGCCGGGCAAGCGCGAGTCGGATCACCTCCGTTCTGCCGTTCTACGGCTATGCCCGGCAGGACCGCAAGGATCAGCCGCGCGTGCCGATCACCGCCAAGCTGGTGGCCAACCTCATCGTCGCCGCCGGCGCGAACCGCATCCTCACCATGGATCTGCACGCCCAGCAGATTCAGGGGTTCTTCGACATTCCGGTCGATCATCTCTACGCGGCACCGGTGATGTACGAATATCTTCACAAGAAACAGATCCAGAACCTGGTGGTGGTCAGCCCGGACGTGGGCGGCCTAAAGATGGCTTATGCCTATGCGCAGCAATTGGATGCGGAACTGGCGATCGTCGCCAAACGCCGCAAGAGTCCAACCGAGACCGAGGCCACCGCGGTGATCGGCGACATCGCCGGGAAGAATGTCCTACTGGTGGACGACCTCACCGAGACCGCCGGAACCCTCGTGAATGCGGCGGCGCTGCTGAAGTCCCGCGGGGCGGAGAAGATCATCGCCTGCGTGTCGCACGCCCTGTTAAACGATCTGGGCATCGATCGGCTGAGAAAATCCTCTATTGACGAACTCATCACGACCGATACTGTCGCCCGCTCCGCAATCGACGGCGTGAACATTACCACGTTGTCGGTGGCGGGATTGTTGGGAGAGGCGATCAAACGCATCCACCACAATTCAAGCGTCACATCCCTGTTTGAGTTTAAGGGCGGGCGAACCAGTTGAGTAAAGTCTGGGGCGCCGGCTGATACGACCGACACATGAAATCTGTAGCATTGAACGCGCTTCCGCGCACGCTGGCCCGCCGCAAGGGGTCCAAACTCCTCCGTTCCCAGGGCCGCATCCCGGCTGTCATCTACGGGAAGCACAATCCCCCCCAGAACCTGGAGGTCGATTCCAAGGAGTTCGAACTTCTCGTCCACCACGCCCACACCGAGATCATCCTGGTCGATTTGACGATCAAGGGTGACGCCGCCACCCGGCTGGCGATCGTTCAGGGTGTCCAGCATCATCCCCTTTCCCAGTCCACCCTTCACATCGATTTCCACGAAGTAAAGGCCGACGAGACCGTGATCATTGATGTTCCGGTCGAAGCCACGGGCATTCCCGACGGCGTCAAGAACTCCGGCGGAACCCTGGAACACGTCCGTTTCCGTCTCAAGGTCCGCTGTCTTCCGGCGAATCTGCCCGAGCAGATCAGCGTCGACGTCAGCCACCTCAAGGTCAACCAGACCCTGCACATCGGCGAAATCACCGCTCCGGCAGGGGTGGAACTGCTGGGCGACGCCAAGATCCCGGTGTTTGCCGTTGCGGCTCCGGTGACCGAGGAAATCGCGGCCGCTGCTCCGGGTGCCGAAGGTGCCGATGCCAAACAGCCCGAGATGATCAAGGAAAAGAAGGAAGACGGCGCGGCTCCGGCAGCGGATGCCAAGGCGGGCGACAAGAAGCCGGCCGCCGACAAGAAGAAATAGCTTTAACAGGGACAGGCGTCGCTTCGGTGGCGCCTGTCCTTTTTGTCCGACGTGAGCGTCGCAGGGTTGATCGTCGGACTTGGAAATCCCGGAACAGACTACCGGGACACCCGCCACAACGCCGGATTCATGCTGGCGGATCGGCTCGCCCAACAGTGGGGCGGGTCTTGGCGGCAGGAAAAAAAGTTCTTTTCAGAAGTGACGGAATGCAGCGTGGGCGGGCGCAGGTTCATCCTGTGCAAACCCACCACCTACATGAACGCAAGCGGCGAGGCCGTCGCCCGTTTGGCCGCCTTTCACAAGGTGCCGATCGGATCGATGTTGGTGATGGTGGATGATGCCGATTTGCCGTTGGGCGCACTGCGCCTGCGCGGTGAAGGCAGTCCAGGCGGTCATCACGGGCTCGAATCGATCGAGCAGCACCTGGGCGGCCGGGGCTTCCCCAGGCTTCGGATCGGGATCGCCCGTCCGGCGTCGGAAGCGGCTGGAGCGCGCGATATCGTCGGTCATGTTTTGGGGAAGTTCGGCCCGGCCGAGCGACCTGTGCTTGAGAAAGTCCTCGCCCGGGGTGGCGAACAAGTGGAATGTTGGTGCTCCCGCGGAGTCGCGGTGGCCATGAATTTATACAATGGAACGGTCGGATGACCGTTCCCGCGGATCAGTGCAGCAAGCAGAAAGGACAACGAAGTGAAACGCTACGAAGGACTGTTCATCTTGAACCTCGCCGGCAAGGAAGAGGGCTTGAACGAGGCCGTTGACAAGCTCAAGGCCGAGATCAGCGCCGCAGGCGGCAAGGTCGAAACCATCCAAAAGATGGACAAGAAGCCGTTTGTCCGGGTGACCGACAAAAAGGTGACCGCCGGCCACTATGTGAATGTGATTTTTGATGCCAAGCCCGGCATCGTCGAGGCCCTCAATGCCAAGTTCAAACTGGTCGAAGAGGTCTATCGCGTCCTGTTTTCCGAGGCGGCAAAAGTTGCGAAGTAACCCCTCTGGACGGACCTCCGTCTGAGAAGACGCCATGGCCAGCTTCAACAAAGTCATCCTTCTCGGAAACCTGACCCGCGATCCCGAACTGCGTTACACGCCGAAGGGAATGGCGGTGGCGCGTCTTGGAATGGCGGTCAACCGGACGTACAAGACCGACGGGGGCGAGACCAAGGAAGAGGTCACGTTCATCGACATCGATGCCTGGGGCAAACAGGCTGAGCTGATTTCGCAATACCTCCGCAAGGGCAGCCCCCTGTTCATGGAAGGCCGCCTCAAGCTCGATCAATGGGACGACAAACAGTCGGGCCAGAAGGTCACCAAGCTGCGGGTGGTCATGGAGAATTTCCAGTTCGTCGGCGGACCGCGTTCCGGCGATGCGCCGGGCGGCGCTCCCGGCGGACCCGGCACGTCCTCCGCTCCCGCTCCACGTCCGTCCCGTCCGGCCGCCGCCGCACCCGCAGCTCCCGGTGCCGATGCCGATGGCCCGCCTCCGGAGGACGACGACGTTCCGTTCTGAACCCGATCGAGACCGTTCCGGCACTCCATTTTAAATCCGATTCTGATTCCCGAATCCCGTCACCTGTTCCACCAACACCCTTTTTTGTTCGTATGGCCAAAACTGATATCATCCTGATCAAGCCCGTCGTGGGTCTGGGCGGCGAGTCCGACCAGGTCACCGTGACCGCCGGCTACGCCCGCAACTACCTCATTCCCCAGGGACTCGCTGTTCCCCTGAGCGGCAGCAACAAGCGCCGCGTCGAAGTCCTGCGCCAGCGCCGGGCCGAACGGGAAGCGCACGAGTTCAACTCCATGTCGGAGTTGGGCAAGAGCCTCAACAAGGTCACGCTGACACTGCTGGTCAAAACCGGCGACGACGGCAAGATGTTCGGCTCGGTCACCAGCGGCTCCATCGCGGACGCCCTCAAGACCCAGCTCGAAGTCTCCCTCGACAAGCGAAAGATCCATCTCGAGAAGCCGATCCACGCCCTCGGTGAATACGAGGTCGAACTCCGCCTGCACGCCGAGGTCAAGAGCAGCGTCAAGATCATTGTCAAGAGCGTCAACCCGCTCCCCGAAGTCGCCGTCGACCCGAAGGCCGAAGCGCCGCGGACCGAGAAGCGCGGCCGCCGTGCCGAAGCTCCCGCCGCACCCGCCCCGGTCGAAGCCAAGCCGGCCAAGGGTGCCAAGGCTGGCAAGTCCAAGTAATCGAGCCGAATTCCTCCGTCCCGGAAAACCGGGCGGTGTCAAAAAGGGCGGACGCCGAAAAGCGTTCGCCCTTTTTCGTGCCCGAATCGGAGGGAAGAGTTATTCACCGACGGTAGCCCAATAACGTTCCAACAACCTATTGGTGCGCCTCGCCGGGCAATGACCGCTAATGACCCGCGCTGCCCTCGCCATGTCCGACTCCGCTGAATCCAATCTCGTTTCCCTGCCCTCGGCCGACCTAAAACGCACCCGCCGCCAGCGCACGACCACGGCCGCGGATCCTTCCCGGCTCGACCGCCTGCCACCGCACAGCATCGAGGCCGAACAAGGCGTTCTCGGCTGCATCCTGCTGTCGCCGAATGACAGCCTCGGCGTCTGCCTGGAAAAGGTGAAGGCCGGCGCCGAAGTGTTCTACGACCTCCGCCACCAGAGTTTGTTCGAGACCCTGGTGGCGATGTACGACGCCAAACAGCCGGTCGACCTCATCACCGTCCAGCAGCGGTTGAAGGACGCCAACCAACTCGAGGGCGTCGGCGGCCTGGCTTATCTCAGCAGCCTGATGGACGCCGTCCCAAGCGCGGCCAATCTCGAGTACTACCTCGACATCATCCGCGAGAAGCACGTGCTCCGCCGCATGCTCCAGGCCTGCACCCAGGTGACCGGCCGGGTCCACACCCACGAGGGCGAGGTCGATGCGCTGCTCGACGAGGTGGAACGCGACATCCTCCGCATCAGCCAGGACCGCGAATCGGTCAGCAACCGCGGCATGAAGGATCTCGTCCGGGGCGCGATCGCCATGATCGAGGATTTCCATCAGCGCGCCGGCGGTCTCACCGGAATCGGCACCGGCTATCTGGATCTCGACAAGATGACCAGCGGCTTTCACGAGGGCGAAATGATCGTCCTCGCCGCGCGGCCTTCGATGGGCAAGACGTCCCTGGCCATGAACATCGCCGAACACGTGGTCATCAACGAAGGCCTTCCGGTGGGCGTGTTCAGCCTGGAAATGACCGCCGAATCGCTGGTCATGCGTATGCTCTGCTCACTAGCCCGGGTGAACGGACGCTCGATCCGCGACGGTTTCCTCGCCGAGGCCGACATGCGCAAGCTCACCGGCGCGGCCTCCAAAATGGCGAAGGCGCCGCTGCACATCGACGACACTCCGGGCCTCTCGATCCTGCAGTTGCGCGCCCGCGCCCGCCGCATGTGGCAGCAGCACGGCATCCGGATGTTCGTCATCGACTACCTCCAGTTGCTCCATTCCACCGCCAAGAAGGCCCAGGACAACCGCCAGCAGGAAATCGCCGACATCTCCAGCGGCGTCAAAGCCCTGGCCAAGGAATTGAAATGCCCGGTGATCGTCCTCAGCCAGCTCAACCGCGAACTCGAAAAGGACAAGAACCGCAAACCCCGCCTCTCCGATTTGCGCGAATCCGGCGCCATCGAACAGGACGCCGACCTGGTCGCCCTGCTTTACAAGCCCAGCTCCGAGGATGACGAAGATCCAGCGGGTGCCGCCCAAGCCGGCGAGGCGATCCCGGTCAATCTACTCATCGCCAAACAACGCAACGGCCCGACGGGCGATGTCCGGTTGTCCTTCCTCAAGGGCTACACCCGCTTCGAATCTGCCGCCAAGGTCAGCGACGACGACATGGGTTAGCCCCATATGGCGGGTCCTCCTGCGGCAGCGGGATTCCGGTTTCAGCCAGCAGTGAGCCACACGACATATGCAATGTCACCCGAGGTTTCGGGCCACGAAGCCTCTTCATCAGTGTTGATCTGTATCCATCTGTGGTTCATGCCTACTTCTGCCGATTCGTTCCGGAGAATCGGGTGTCGTTCGGGTCACAAAGTGGATTGCATGCGGCAGTCGGCAATGATGGAGCGGCGGCGGCGCATCCGGCGCAGTGCGGCAGTGGCTTCCATGCTGAAAGCGCGTCCGAGAATGGGGAAGGGTCCCTTCCCCATTTTCAGACGCGCGCTTCGATAAGGAACTTCTCGACTTCGTCGCGCTGCTCAAAGCTCATCAAGAAAACGTCGAGGTGGCGCACGAGAAGAACTTCTCCCCAAGCCCGCTGACGTTGTTTCCCTCATGAGATTCCAGTTCAAGCGTCTCGCGAACAGGTTGGTCTGGGCCTGCGGTACCGCGGCCGTTTTGGCGGCGGCCATTCCTGCCGAAACCCGGGCCGACAAGGCCGGAACCGGAGACCCGTCCCAGCCAAAGCCCGCGTCGTCGGAGGAGCGGCTATTTCACGGGGTCAGACACTCCCCGCAACAGCCCAAGTCCGGTCAACCGGTCCAGGTGACGGTGAAGGTTTCCCGCGCCCTGGCGGCCCACGCTGTGGCTTTGGAATATCAGGCGGTCGACCCAGGAAAATACATCGCGCTGGCCGATCCCGCCTTTCGGGCCAAATGGGCCTCGGTCCCGATGAAGGAAACGGGCGGCAGCGGGGAGTTCGCGGCTACACTGCCGGCGGAACTTCAGGTGAATCGGCGGCTGGTGCGATATCGGGTTGTGGCGACCGCCAGCAACGGCTCACGGTCTCTGTCCCCGACGCCAGAGGACTCACAACCCAACTACGCGTACTTCGTTTACGACGGCATTCCCGCATGGAAAGGGTCCATTGACCCGAGGAGCTTTGATCCACGGCGACGGTTTCCGACCACCTTCGAGCCAGAGATCATGAGCCGCGTGCAGTCGTATCACTTGATTTCCTCGGCGGCGGCTGTTGAGAAAGCGACCTGGACGGAACCGACCGGCGGCAAGGAGTATCGCTATACCGGAACGCTCGTGGCGGACGGAAAGGTCTACGACCACGTGCGGTTTCGCGCCCGCGGGGGCGTCTGGCGCCACGCGATGGGAAAGAACATGTGGAAGGTCGACTTCAATTCCGGACATGCCCTCGAGGCGCGGGATGACTACGGCCATCCCTACCAGGGGAAGTGGGGCAAACTCAATCTGCGCGCCTGCATTCAGCAAGGGGACTACGGACACCGGGGCGAGCAGGGCATGTTCGAAGCGGTGGGTTTTCGGCTGTTCAATCTGGCGGGTGTCGAATCGCCGAGAACCCACTGGGTGCAAATGCGCTTCGTCACCGGCGCCGAAGAAACCCCGTCCGATCAATATCGCGGCGATTACTGGGGATTGTACCTCGCCATCGAAAATGAAGACGGGCGGTTTTTGAAGGAACACAGCCTGCCCGACGGCAACCTATACAAAATGATGGGCTTGGGGATCCTGAGCCACCACGGTGCCGGGGCATCCACGAACGGCGCCGACGTCGGCGCTTTTTTGAACGCGATCCAGCGTCCGACGACGGAGACCTGGTGGCGCGAGAACGTGGATCTGGCACGGTATTATAGTTACCGGACCATTCTTGAGGGGATCCATCATTACGACGTCGATGCGGGCAAGAACTACGATTTTTACCTGAATCCGCAGACGCGGCGCTGGGTGCAGTTGCCGTGGGACATCGACCTGACCTGGGCGGACAACATGTATGGCTGGGGGCAGGACCCGTTCATGCGCGCCGTGCTGAACCGCCCCGCGCTGCGGCGCGATTTCGCTCAGCGAGCGCAGGAGATCCGCGATCTTCTCTTCAACCCGGAGCAGGCCGGGCAATTGATCGATGAGTGCGCCTCCATCATCGCCGATCCTTCGGGAAAGCCTTCCGTCGTCGACGCGGACCGCGCGAAATGGGATTTCAATCCGGTGATGATCTCGGGGCACGTCATGCAGGAGAAGGCGGGGCACGGGTTGTTTTACCGGGCATCATCCTCCGGCGATTTCGCCGGGATGATTCGTTTGATGAAGGAATATGTGGTCAAGCGTTCGCGGATACTGGACGAAATGATCGGCGCCACAGGCGCTCCTGCGCCGAAGACGCCTGAGATCCAGTTTGCGCCGGACGGCGGGACGGCGGCCCTGGCGGCGACCCAACTGCAGTTCAAGGCGGCTCCGCCCGGCGGATCAGACGCGTCGGCAATTTCCGCCACCGAATGGCGGTTGGGCGAGGTCAACGATCTGAGAACGCAGAATTACACCAAGGGGAAGCCGGGCGTCTATGAGATCACGCCCGTCTGGCTCAGCGGCGAAAAGCCGGGGTTCCAGGGCGCGACGGACATTCCGGCGGCGGCGGTCAAGGGAGGCCATGTTTACCGAGCCCGGGTGCGGGTGCGGGACGCATCCGGCCGATGGAGCCATTGGTCAAAACCAGCGCAATTTGTGGTCAGCCCGGCCAACGCGAAACCTTGAGACGCCAGGCGTTGGGCCTGCCGGGGGGGGCACATCTTGACACTGTCCCCGAATGCCGCGGTCCGAAGGTTTGGAGGCCAACGTTTACGCGGTCAGCGTGAGCCCAAGGTGGAGGGCTCGGTTCCACCCGAGCCTCATATTCGTCTTGGTACGCGGTGGATCGGCCGCCGTGGGTCGGATGCACGCCAAACGTTATTCCGACCTGCTTCAATAGGGGCAGTGCCCAGACGCGCCCCTCGCCACGGCGCGTGGCAACCGCGACTTGATGGCGCGGCGTTCGTTGGATACGGTAGCCACCTACCGAATGAGCTATGGACGTTGAATTCGTTTCCAGCCGCCCACTTCGCGTGGCTTCAGTAGCAGGCTAGAAGGACCCAAGAGGATTTATGTCGAGCGTCCCCAACCCAAATCGAGTCCGGCTGATTTGGCTCACGGCCGGAATGGTGATGGGGTTGTTCTTGGGACGCGTCAGGACTGGATCCAAGGCTGAAACACGGAACGATTCCTCGGACGCACCGGTTGAGAACACGCCGTCCACCGGGTTGTCCTCTCGCACTTCCGAGTCGGAAGAGTCCATCCACGCTTCGAGGCCAGTGCCGCTTGCGCGACACAACGACGCCTCTGCCGAAGCCATCATTGCCTGGGTACGCCGTCTTCCAAACGAACGCACTCGAGATGAACTCTGGGAGGGGATCCTGTCAGGCATTGCCTTGTCCGATCCCAAACTGGCGCTCGAGACAGCCTTGGAGGTCTCCAAGCACGGAGACCGAGGAGGCCTCGGATCATTACTCCATCAGGTCGCGGAGCAACACTTCGAGACGGCTCTTTGGTGGTATCAATCCCAACCGGAGGGGGAACAGAAGCGCGGGTGGGCTGAGGCGTTGGCAGGACCGTGGGCGGTAAATGACCTGGTGGGTGCCAACGCGATGCGGTTGACTCTTCCTTCGGGAAATGACCGCCAGATGTTTACCGAAAGAATGGCGGAGTCACTGGCGAAGCGGGTTCCGAACGCCGCCTTGGACTGGGCCAATGCGCTGCCCGATCCTGAGGAACGGACGAAAGCCCTGGCCGCCATTGCCGGACCGTTGGGCGAGCGAGATCCCGAAGCCGGGATGAAACTTGTAATGAGCCTGCCCAAGGGGTCGGATCAAAATGCCTTCCGGCAAATCCTTCGACGCTGGGTGGACACCGATTTGGCTGGCGCAGCCGCTTGGGCGACGACTTTGGTTGAAACGTCATCTCCCGGTGAGGTCAGCATTCGAAACCAGGCATTGCAGGATATTGCCCGCGCCACCGGCTTTAAAGATCGCGAGGCCGGTATGGCCTGGCTGGACAAGTTACCTCCGGGCAATTCGCACGACATGGCGGTCCACTCTTTTGTCTCCGCCGCCGATGGCTACGACATCGCCCTGGCAACCCAGGCCGCAATGAAGATCCAGAATCCCGAACTCCGGGACGCGGTCACTGCCATGACATTGGGTCGCTGGCTCCGGGAGGACGCCGTCGCGGCTCGCGCATGGATGGATGCCAACTCGATTCCGGACGCCATCCGCCAGGCCGCTCGGAACCGATAAGGTTCATTTCGAGTGCCGAGGTCGTAGCATCACCGGTGGCCGGTGCGATGATACCGGGTGAACCTTTAACGGGAATCTTGTCCGGTTTGGCTTTGGGCGGGGAGGAGTGGGTAGACATGAGCGCATCCGATCCAGAACTGCTTCAACAGTACGTTGCGGAGAAATCCGAGCCGGCGTTTCGGGAACTGATCGAACGGCGCATTGGATTGGTCTATTCCGTGGCGCTGCGAAACGCGGGGTTTGATGACACCGCAGCCGAGGAGGTCGCCCAGCAGGTGTTCATCCTGTTGTCGCAGAAGGCGCGCGAATTGATCGATCATCCGTCGCTCACCGCCTGGTTGTTCACCGCCACCCGGCAAATCGCGATGCGCCACCACCGATCCGAACTCCGTCGCCGGGTTCGCGAACAGAAAGCCCAGGAAATGTCCCACGCGCTCGCCCCGGAAGGTCCGACACCCGACTGGACCTCATTGCGTCCCGTCATCGACCAAGCCATCGCCGAACTGGATGAGACGGATCAGCGAGCGGTGCTCTGGCGCTTTTTCGAGAAGCAGGGCTACGCCTGGATCGGAGGCCGGCTTGGTGTCTCCGAAGAGGCCGCCCGGAAACGGGTGACCCGCGCGCTCGACGCCTTGCATGTCGTCCTCTCCAAACGCGGGGTGACTTCGACTGCCGCGGCAATTGGACTGGCCCTCGAAGGCAACGCGGTGACGGCCGCCCCCGGTGGCCTGGCCGTCAGGATCCTCGGATCAGTGGCGGTGACGGGAGCGTTTCTGGTACCGGTGGGGTCGTCTGCTTTGATGGCTTCACGTTGGGGGACTCACTTCACCGGATACAAACTGGGTTTAGGGCTGGCAGGATTGGTTGCGGTTGGCGCCTTGGGGTTTCGCGCGTTGCATCCTTCGAACGAATCCACCCGCCCAATCGGTGATTCAGAGACCGGAATTGTCGCCTCGAATGGATTCGTCGATCCAGTCGCCCGTCTGCATGCCGTCGTTCAAGCGCGCGCCCAGAAATCCGCCGCCGATCTCGATGAAGCACGACGCCGGCTTCGTGAAGTACTGACCTCCCCGGCAAGGGCCGGGAACTATCCGCCAGGACCGTTGCTGGAAGCCCTGGCGCTGTTTGGCGGGCGGGTGGTTGAGGCGGTTCCCATTCTTGCGGACGCAATTCGCGTTGAGGATTCGGAAACCCAGATGTGGGCACTTTCGGGGCTTCAACGAGTATTGGGGACTTGGACGGGAGAAGACCTGGATGGCAGCCGCAGCAAGGCGATGTCGGAGATCCGCCCGCTTCTGGGAAGTCTCCTGTTGGACGCAAATCGCTCCGACACGATCCGCCTTTTTGCCTTTCAAATCTTGTGTCCCCAAAAACCGCATCGGATAGGCCAACCCGACAGCGAATTTCGCTACGACCCCGACTCGCTGGCCGTTGTCGAGAAGGCACTTCATTCCACACCAAAGAAAACGGATTCGTTGCGGTTCAGCCTCGTGGATTTACTCGCCGCGTTTGGCGGCATGGATCCGGAGACAGAGCAGGTCATTCGACGCATGATTCCAATGCTCGACGCTCCGGTTGAGGAGGATCGGATCCTGGCGGCCTATGCCATCGCCAAATCGTCCATTGAGAAGCCTGCCTCCGTCAAAACGGTGCTGCTGGCCACGGTGAAAGTTCCGTATCACTTCAGCCGGTCCCGTGCGGCCACCGGCTTGGGAGCCCTTGGAACCAATGCGCTCGATGCCGTGCCGATCCTACTGGAGTATGCGCGAACGGCTCCTTCACCCACTTCGGGCGAACGGGAGAATGTCCTGACAGCGGCCTGTCAAATTCAACCCGAGTTGCGAGCCTCGTACCCGGAAATCGATCGCCTGCTCAAACAGGGGGAACAGGCTCTGGCTGCCATGAACGGCCGGGCAGTCGTTCAATCGTTCCGCACAATCACTCTTCAAATGGCAGCCGAAGGGGATGAACAGATGAAATTATCACTTCTGAGAGGAATCGGTCGTGGCTCGAATACCGAAGAAACACGCAAGCAACGGGAAATGCTGCTCGCATCCCTGGATCGGGAAATGCAGTCCGGCACCGATGAAGAGAAAGCCCTCCTGCAGCATGTGGCCAACCTCATCCGGTCAACGCCGGTGCCCACGGAACACGAGGCGTCCGCCGAGCCGAAGCCGCTCCATATGGGCAATCTGACCCTGTCCGCCCGCGTTCTCTTGACCGATGAGCCGAACGCGAAGGAGCGTGAAATTGAGGCAGCAGTCGAACGATTCACATCAGAGAAGATCCGTTCGGGAGTGTTTCCGGTCGTAACCAAGGAGAGTGCGGAAGCACTTTCCAAAATCCTGGATGGAATCGATCCGGCATTCTGCAAGCAGTGGCGGCAACAGGTGTTGAAGGATTACCCCTGGCTGGACCGAATCATGCCCAAATGAACTGGGAAACTTGGGCATCGCCGGAAAGTGCGCCGCGCTTTCGACGGCGAGGGGCTGAAGCCACGATTCGATGCGTCTGCAGGAACTGCTTGGGTCCTGACGGCCGGCCACCTGGGATTGCCAAACGTGCGTTTCCCGGCCCAGCCTGAATTTCGTGTCGGATTCCCGGCGGTGCGGGTGTAGGCGGGTGGAGATTGCATGAAAGACGACGATTCAATCCTGCTGAAGCGGTACCACCTCAACCGGGATGAGGAGGCATTTGCCGAGTTGGTGCGACGGCACACCGACCTCGTCTGGGGCGCGGCATTCCGGATCACCCGGGACGCCGACCTCTCGCAAGACCTGGCACAGACGGTCTTTGTCGATTTCGCCCGCAAAGCCGCATCGCTTCCGGCCGAGACGATTCTTCCAGGGTGGTTGCATCTGGCTGCCTGTCACGCCGCCCGAAAGGCGGTCCGCACCCATCGTCGCCGCGCAGCACGCGAAGCCCACGCGATGACAGGCGGACCGGGCGACGGGGAGACACCCGAATCCTTCGAGGAACTGGAACCACTACTCGACGAGGCCCTTACCCAACTTCCACCCAACGATCGGAACGCCGTCGTGCTCCGATTCTTTTCAGGACTGAGTTTCTCCGAAATCGGGAGGCGACTCGGGAGCAGCGACGATGCCGCTCAAAAGCGTACCGCACGCGCCGTGGATCGGCTTCGCGAACATTTCGACCGGCAGGGCGTGTTCGTTTCGGCGGATGGGCCGTCTTTGGCGCTCGGCATGGCGGCGGCCCGTCGGGCTCCGGAGGGACTGGCAACCTTGCTCGGCAAGACCGCCTGTGGGGCCGCTTTCGGATCCGCCATCGCTGCATCCGGTGGTGCCACCGGACTCTCGCTAAAAACCGTGCTCGGAATCGCGCTGAGCCTGGCGGCGATTGGGACCGCGGTGCTCATCCCGGCGCTGCGCAAGACTTCCAAACCCGATTCCAATCTTCCGCGCGATGCCGCGGTGGATCCGGTCATCCAGCAGGCTACTCCGCAGACGGATAACCTTGCCGATGTTCTCAGACTCCGTGGCATTCTCTCGCGAATCCGTCCGGATTCTCCCGCCCTGGCGCCGCCGCCCGGTGGATTCTCCACGGGCCAACGTGTCAATCGGACGGAGTTGATGCGACTGCGCGGCGCGGTCGCCGCCGAGCAGAGCCGCGCCACGGCGCCCTCTTCCGGCGGAACCCCAAACCCGGCCGGGTCCATCAGCGGCCGCGTGTGGCTGCTCGGGACCCCTCCGCCAGCCCGCCCCATCACGGCGGTTCTTGGGGATCCAATTGCGAGGCAGTTTCACAAGACGGCGCCCCTGACGCGCACCTATCTGGTGTCACCGGACGGCGGCCTGGCAAATGTGTTCGTGCACATCAAATCCGGGTTGCGAACTGACGTCGTGGTGATTCCTCCAAGCCGCCCTCGAATCGAGATCACCGGCACTTTTTTTGAGCCATATGTCCTTGGCGTTGTGGCTGGACAGACCTTCGAGATCCGGAACGCCGATCCGATCCTGTACAACGTGAATGCGACCCCCCGGCTGAACAAGGGATTCAACTTCGCGATGACGAGCCAGGGGGAGATCAACACGAGGCAGTTTCCAGTTCCGGAATCGTTCATCAAAATCGTCGACAATGTCCACCCCTGGTCCGTCGGGTATGTTTGCGTGGCAGAAAACCAATTCTGCGCAGTCACCGACTCCAACGGCTATTTCACCCTGCCTGCAGGGCTTCCTGACGGACGTTACGAAATCGAAGTGATGCACCTGAAGGCGGGCGCCAAGTCCTCGTTCCTCGACTACCGTGCCGAGGAACCGCCCTTTCTTGGATTTGAACTGGCTGTTCCGGATGACGGGACTGCTCCGTAAAAGCAGTGGGGGCACCGCTCGCGCTCTCAGGAAAACCACTTCGACAGCTTGTGTACAAAAATCGCGTTCCGACCGCAGAATCTCGGGTTTGAGTTGGACGGCGAGGCGTTGAAGCGAGCCTTCGAAATGGCTGGAAGAACCAATGCCGCCAGAATCGCAATGATCCCGATCGCCACCAAAAGCTCAACAAGCGTAAAGCCGTGAATTCTGCGTCGCGAAGAACAGGGGTGGGTAAAGGTCATGGAACGGTCATTCGTGAATCCCCAAATTGCGCTCGTCTTCCGCATGCCGTAAAATCGCAATTCCCGCGACATATTGCACGAACCCATCGCTCACCACGTTGGGAGTTATGAGTTGCTTGGAGGGGTCCGATTTTTGGCGCACCGCGGAGACACGCACCTTGACCTTTTCCGGGGTCGCTGTAGCGTGTTCGGAATCAACAGCATCAAGGGCAATTCCCATTCATTTATACTACTGGGGCTGTCAGTTGTTTGTTTTAAGCCTGCCATTTAGGTTAATATGAAATTCCTACCCCCATCCCTTCGCGCTTTCGCCGTGATGCTCGGAGTGCTGCTCGTCAGCACGATGCCGTTGCGGGCTCAGACGATTACCAACCGCGTCATCGTTGACGCATCCAAGGCCTGGACTGGATACCAGAATATCTTCGATATCACTGGCAACTACCTGACGGGTTCCAGCCTGGCCACCGCCGATTTGCGGGCTTCTTTCACGCCCGGCCTGGCCAAGGCCAATGCTTTGCTGCTGCAGATGAACACAAACAGCTATAAATTGGATGGCATCAACAATCTTCCGGACGGCACGCCGAACATCCTGTTGGAGGAAAACTTTTACGTGGATGCCGGTACTGCGTTCGCCGGAACCACGGTTGAGTTCAGTGGCACCGTGATCACCAACGGCTTTCCCGGCTTTCCTGGAGCTTATGCCAAGGCCACCATCAAGGAGTTTGCGGCGGGCTACGCCTATGTCGGCCAAACCGATGTCGACCTGACTCCGGGTGCGTTTTTTGTCACGCGCGACATCCAACCCGAAAACATCGCGCAATACGGATTCTATACCAAGGGCCCAAATGCGGCGCCGAACTCCACCGATGCCGCCCTGACGGTAAGGCTGGCGGCGACCAACACGGCTCCGCCGGCTTCAGCCGTCACGGTGACCGTGGATCCCACCCAGAATTGGCAGGGGTTCCTGAACTATTCGACCGTGGGCGATGCCTATGTGAGCGGTTTTTCGGTGGCTACGACCGATCTTCCGGGCGGATTCCTTCCTGATCAAACCACCGCCACCCGCCTGAGTCTCGGCATCAACACCTCCACCTATGACGCAACCGATGCCGCCGCAATTGGTGGTCAGCCGGCCAACACCTTCAACAAACCGGACGGATCACCGAACAAACACTTGGAGACTGATTTCTATGTGGATGTCGGAACGCTTTACGGCGGGGTCGATCTGACCTTCAAGGGTACGGTCGAGTCCAATGGCTTGCCGGCGGGTTGGATCGCTTACGCGGTGATCAAGGAGTTTGGTCCGGGATACTCCTATGTTGGCGCCGTCACCAAGCGCCTGACCGCCGGCGCATTCAGCGTCAACCGGGCCATTGGAGTGGGTAACATTTCCCAATACGGGTTTTACGTGTACGGCCCCAACACAGCCCCAGATTCTCCTCAATCCTTGAAAACCGTCAGCATTTTCGTCGGCGGCACCAGCACTCCGGTGACGCTCGCAGCCTCACGCAGCGGCAGTGACGTACAAATCAAATTCCCGACCCAGGCCGGCGTCAGCTATTCCGTGCAATACAAGGCGCAACTGACCGACTCCGTCTGGCTCACCCTGGGTTCACCCGTGGCCGGTAGCGGGAATGTGGCCACTGTCACCGACGCCATCGGTGGAGCAGGTGTCGCACGGTACTATCGTGTCACGGCGCCGTAACCCCAACTCAGCCGGGAACCTGCGGTCGGATCTGATCCGATGACTGTTACGCTTCGCGAAGTGACCCAGGAAGATCTGCCGATCTTTTTTGAGCATCAGATGGATGCCGAGGCGACGCGAATGGCGGCGTTCCCCAGCCGCAACCGCGACGCCTTTATGGCGCACTGGGCCAGAATCATGAGTAACGGGTCCGGAATCCTAAACACCATCCTCGCGGACGACACCGTGGCTGGCAACGTCGTCTATTGGGAGGCGGCGGGGGAGTCGAACATCGGCTACTGGCTCGGCAAGACACATTGGGGAAAGGGGATTGCCAGCGCGGCCCTGGCCCAATTCTTAATCAAGATTGAGGCGCGACCCGTTTACGCGCATGTGGCAAAGCATAATCTAGCTTCGATACGTGTCTTGCAAAAATGCGGATTCCAACTCGTCCGAGAGGATCTGTGGAATGGCGATGATGGCGAAGAACTTGTTATGGAGCTGCGCTCGGAATGTTGCGCCACGGCCGCCAATCATTGAAGCCCGGCGGGCCGACTCCGGACAGTAACGCGAAATCGATCTTCCCTCTTCCGCCTTCCCCCAAGCCCCGCCCCGGGTGACAGTATCCCCACATGTCACGGTGGAGATTTGTCCTGCTCTTGGTTCCGTTGCTGGCCGCCGTTGTCGGTGCCGCGGAAACGGATCGCGCGCCCGCGACGCGTTCGTACGACGACTGGGTTGCGGCCTGCCAGCGACTGCCGTCCAACCGACGTCTCCGCGGTACGCCGCCGCCGGCGTCGTTGCTGCCCCTGTCCCGCTTCGCCGAATTAGGCAACGTGCTGTCCGCCTTCGTCGCCCAAAGCAAAACCGGGGCGCTGGGGCAGACCAACCTTTGGATCGGTGCCCCGCCGACGGACCGCGGATTCTTCGACACCGACACGGCCTATTTCCTGGCGCCCGACGCTCCCTCGTCGGCGTTCCTGCAGAATTTTCTCGCCGCCGCCCACGGACCGCGGATCGCGCCCACGATCCCGTTCCAACCCTTCGCTGCAAAGGTGGAGGTGCCGGAGAACTCCGAGATCTACCTGCACGCAGACCTCCACGGCGACCTCCGCTCGCTGCTGGCCGACCTCGGGTGGTTGAACACCAACGGCTATCTGCGCGGATTCGAAATCGTCAAACCCGGTTTCCACATGGTGTTCTTCGGCGACTATACCGACCGCGGCGGCTACGGCGTGGAAGTCCTTTATACCCTGCTCCGACTCAAGCTCGCCAACCCGGACCGGGTGTACCTGGCTCGCGGAAACCACGAGGAGGTCTCGCTGGCCGCACGCTACGGCTTTCTCAGCGAGGGCCGGCTGAAGTACGGCAGCGACTTCGACGTGGTGAAGGTGCTGCGGACCTATGATTTCCTGCCGGTGGTGATCTGGCTCGGCTCGGCCGGGAATTATATCCAATGCAACCACGGCGGGATGGAACCCGGATTCGATCCGCGCCGCCTTCTTGGCGCCGCGGGACCGGCTGCCTTCCAATTCATCGGCACGCTGACCCAGCGGCACTTTCTGGCGACCCATCCCGATTGGTTTGCCCCCGAGGATTCCGGGGCCCGGGCCGAATACAGCCGGGCCGCACTCGATTTCAGGCCCATCGATCCCATCAATCCGGTGACGCTGGGATTCATGTGGAACGATTTCACGCTCACGTCCGACGAACCGGGTTTCGCCGTCGATCCCGGCCGGGCATTCGTCTACGGCCAATCGACCACACGCTACCTGCTGGAACAAACGCGCAACGGCTCGAACGTCGTCCAGGCTGTGTTCCGGGGGCACCAGCAGTCATCGGCACCGAATCCTATGATGCGGCGGCTCATGGCCGGGCGCGGAGTGTTCCGGCACTGGCAGAAGGGCGATTCCATCGCGCGGTTCGCGGCGTCGGTCCATGAATTGGAAGGCATCCTGGAAACCACGCCCGAACGCGCCATCCCGCCCGGCTCCGTCTGGACCCTCAACATCTCGCCGGACAGCGTATACGGCGAGGCCAACGGATTCGACTACGACGCCTTCGCGATCCTGAAAACCGCGAGGAACTTCACCGACTGGCGCGTGAAAGTGATCAACGTGGACGTCCCTCGGTGACCCGGCTCACCCACCCGACCTTGCAGAGAGAGGCAAGCGCGGTAGGAGACTCGGGTCAGGAACGGATGTTTGGAGTCCTCGAACCGGTTTCCCTGTTTGCAGCGTTTAACCACTTCCGAATCCGTACCACCAACTGTGACGCCTTCTTTTCCACAAGATCGTGTTCCCAAATTCGCAGAACGCGCCAGCCGTCCTTGCGGAGCGTGCGTGTCACGAGACAGTCGCGGGTCTGGTTGCCAGTGAGTCTCTTCTGCCAGAAAGCTCGGTTGTCGGCCGGCATGGTCGCGTGATAGTGCCAGAACCGTTGAGCCTCAGATTGGGAGACCGGTTTGACGTAGTGGCGGCCGATCACCTCCACCGAGTTTCCCAGCAGTTCTGCGAGGCGGGCACGGTCGTTGTGGACGCCCAGCCAGTAGGTCGCGTAGGTGTGACGC
>CAIVQB010000004.1 GCA_903907925.1 uncultured Verrucomicrobiota bacterium | reverse complement strand
TCATCCAAACCGTCAAACGCAAGGCCCGTGGCTTTCGTACCGTCGAGTACTTCACCGCCATGATCTACCTCGTAGCCTCTCATCTGAAGTTCAACCTCCCAGACCCGCTACCAACTACCCACACAAAGTCATATTGAGGCAAAAAACCGAGCTCCAGATATTTGTAAGCGTCGCCTTCCTTCGAAAAAGCCGGCAGAGAAACGGCCCGTCCGCCCTCCCGGATGGCTCCAGCATAGTCCCAGTCCATCCACTTAATAAACGCGGACGCTTGCATGGCTTCGGACGACGCGGGTCTCAGTTCATTCAGCTTCGTCATCATGTCTCGCAGACCTTGGACTCCAACCGAGCCTTCCAAATGGACAAACGCATGAAAGAGACCGTTATAGGCCGGGGCGAAATCGGGGGCTAGATTCGTGGCTGCTTTGAATTTCTCGATAGCCTTCTCGATCTGAAACTGGCTCTCAAGCCGAATCAGTTCATGGCCTTGGCTGACCAGATTTTCGATTTCGTCGCTTGGTGAAACCAGGTAGTTGTTGCCTCGCGACCAGGTCCGGGCCGCGTCCAACCCGACGAGCCGCAACAGCAGGATTGCAAGCACGAGAGCGGCCAATCCGCTCAACACAAATGGGTTCTTCCAGACTCGCTTTCGCCGCACCAATTTGCCATCTCCAACGCGTCGGAGGTCCACGCGCAACTCCTCGGCCGTTGCATAGCGTTGCGGCGCGACGGTGGCGCAAGACCGCAGTACGATCTCGTTAAACTGGATGGCATCCCCGTAGTCGGTCCAGGAACGCATCTCGGGCGGAAGCTCCGGAAAGCGGCGGCGGTCCAGTCCGGTGCTGATTTCATACAGAACCTTGCCCAAGCTGAAGATATCGGCTGTTGGTGTGCCTGGCCCCTCCAGCGGCAGGTAACCTTCCGTTCCAACAATCGACTGCGTATCGCCTGCTTCCGTGACTAACCCAATATCCCCAAGCTTCGCGATACCTTTCACAAAGATGACGTTGGAAGGTTTGATGTCACGGTGCACCAAACAGTTCCGGTGTAAATGATTCAAGGCCGTGGCGAGAGACAATCCCACTTGGACACAGTCAGCGATCGGCAAGCGCCCCCGCGTTTCGATGTCATGACGCAACGTCCTCGGCACGTACGGAGCCCCAGTCAAACCGGAACTTGGCTCGCTGGCGTTATCGGCCAACTCCATCACGTAATAGAAGTAGCCGTCGGTTGCATTCCGGCCGACATGCAGAATGGCCAACTGGCTCGGATGCGATCCCGAAATCGGCTCAAACCGTTGGATGCCTTCAAATTCGCGCTCAAACGGGCGTGAATCCGCAAACCGATTCCGATAAATTACCTTTACCGCCCGCAACTGGCCGAGGACCGAACGGGCCAACCAAACCTCGCCGTAGGCCCCACTCCCAATTCGCTCAATCAACTCATAATCCGGCACGATAGCATGCGCGGGAACGTCTGCCGCTTTGGGCGAGTTCGGCCGATCCAGTGACATGGCTGATGGCGCACCCAACTCCGGGACGTTCGTTTTGGTGTCGGCCGCTTGCACCTCGCAGGAACTGGGGCAGGTAGGAGGTTAGCGAAAACAATGAGTCCCGTCGAGTTCGACGTAAAAGGGTGGAAAAGGGACCACACGTTGGTGCGCAGGGTCCTCTCTATTGACACTTTTGATCCGGGGCTGAATTGCACCGGTTCCGTATCCGGGCCAGGATTTGGCCTGCTTCCTTGGGCCGGCGCTGCACGTCGGGGGGATGAACGAAGTCCATCGGCCTCCCCTTCCGTACCGGATCAGGGTGTTTCGGCGGACCACCCGGACGCGGGCGAACGGGTCGCGGGAGTAACCCAACACCCCCCGGCCTACTGGCTCGCCAGGCGCGCGCGCAGGCGTTTGCCGCGGAAGGTGCCGTGATTCAGCTTGGTGACGATGCCGCGGGCGTGGGGGCCCGAGACGTTCACAAAGCTGTGTTTCTCGTGGATCTCGATCTCACCGACCGTTTCCGGCGGCAGACCGGTGTGGCCCTGAATGCAGGTCATCACATCCTCCGGCGTGATATTGTCCTGATGGCCCAAAGCCACCCACAAGGTCGTGGTGACCTCCGGACCGGAGACATCCTCACGGGTCAGGCGATTGCGTTCGGGTGCACGTTCCGGCACCGGCGCGCGCGGCGCGACAGGTCGGGGAGATGTCGGACGTTCACCCGCGGGCACCGGCCGTTGGGACGGCAGCGAGCGGGGCGTTCCCGGAGACGCACCTGTGGGAGAATTCGAACTGCGGGAAACCGGTGCAGGCCGGTCCCAGCCGGAAGATCGGAGCACCGGCGGTTCCGGGCGCGGAGCGGCGGGCGGCTGCGACAACGGATTCCGAATCGGCCCATCATCCCGGCGCTTCGCGTACCCGGGTCGGTTGGACTCACTGTCCTCATCGAGATCGACGGGAGGCGCGACCGGGGCGGCAACCGGCTTCGATCGAACGGGCGCAACGGGCTTCTCCAGCACGGGTTCGCGATCGATGGCGGGATAACCTTCGTCATCCACCGCAACGGCCGCCATGGGTGACGCCTCCTCAACGGCCTCCACCTCGACCACCGGCTGGGGTTTGGGTTGGATGGACGCAGCTGGAGACGGAACCGAGGCGGGCGCGGGCGCGGGAGTTGGGGCTGGGCGAACCGGTTTTTCGGTAACGGGTTTGCGCGCCTCGACCGCGGGCTTGCGGACAGCGGGAGCCGTCGACGACGGTTTTGCGGGAACAGGCGTCGGGGATGGCTTCGCAGGAGCAGCGGCCGGCCCAGACAACGATTTGGCGGGACGCGCCACTCCGGCGGCCGGGGCAGCCCCATCTTTCGCGGCAGCTTCTGCGGTCTCGCCACCGGTCAACAGGTGGATCGACGCGCCGGCAATGGCCACGGAATCGAAACCCTCTTCCAGCAAGGCTTCGATCAGATGTTCGCGTCGCGGGAATCCTCCAGCGGTGAGGACAGTTCGCAGCCGGCCGATCAATTGATCTTCACGGACGCGCTCGATCTCGCTCTGCGACGGGATTTCACCGCGCCGGATGCGCTGTTTGGTGAAGCGTTCGATTTCGCGAATCAGGAAGAATTCGCGTCCGCTGACGAAGGTGATGGCGATGCCGCTGCGACCCGCACGACCGGTCCGGCCGATGCGGTGGACATAGTCCTCGGCGTCGTAAGGGAGATCGAAATTGAACACCACCTGCACGTCATCGACGTCGATGCCGCGCGCGGCGACATCGGTCGCCACCAGGAATTCCAGACCGCCGGTCCGGAATTTTTTCATCACCCGGTCGCGTGCCGCCTGGGCCATACCACCGTGCAAGGCGTCGGCACTGTAGCCGGCGGCTTGAAGGTGTTCGCTGAGTTCATCGACCATCCGCTGGGTATTGCAGAAAATGATGCCGAGCGTCGCATTGTGCATCTCGATGAGGCGGGTCAGCGCCTCGATCTTCCAGCGGCGGTCGACTTCGAAATACACCTGTTCTACCGTCGGGACAGTCAGAGCCTTGGCTTCGATCCGCACCCGGACGGCATCGCGGGTGTAGTTGCGGATCAACTCCTCGATCGGACGCGGAACCGTCGCCGAGAACAACACCGTCTGGCGCTCCACCGGAACCGCCTTGAGGATGAATTCGATGTCCTCGCGGAAGCCCATGTCGAGCATCTCATCCGCCTCGTCCAGAATCACCGTGTGAACCCGGTCGAGCTTCAGCGTGCCGCGCTGCATGTGATCCATGACCCGGCCCGGGGTGCCGATGACAATGTTCGCCCCGGCGCGGAGGCCGGCGTATTGACGGTCGTAGCTCTGGCCGCCGTAGATCGGCAGCGCCCGGATGCCGGGCTTGAAGCAGGCCAGCTTGTGGACTTCTTCACTGACCTGAACCGCGAGTTCGCGGGTCGGGCAAAGAATCAGCACCTGGACCGCGCGTTCCGAAGTCTTGACCTTCTCGATGGCGGGAATGGCAAAGGCCGCGGTCTTGCCGGAACCGGTCTGGGACTGGCCGACGACGTCGCGTCCCGATTGGATGACCGGGATGGCTTCAGCCTGGATGGGTGCGGCTTGTTCAAAGCCCAGGCGTTCGATCGCCTTCAACATTTCAGGCGAGAGACCGAGTTCGGAAAAGAGTTTGGGCGTCATGCGCGAGGCCGTTGTTTATAACAGAAATCCGCGTCAGGACGAGAAGTCTTTTGCGGTCACCAGCCCCGATCCGCCGGAGGGCAACGGATCCGCATTTCAAACCGCGACCCGTCGCAATGCGTTCTGGCCAGAGTCCGGTCCCGGGATCAGTCTCTTCCCACCTCCCATGAAGCCTGCTCCCCTTTCACGCCGGCGTTTTCTCCGCAACGCCACTTTGGCCTCGGCTCTCGCCTTTCCCTTTGTTCAACGGTTGCCAGTCTTGGGCGCCAACGGCCGGCTCAATATCGCCGGAATTGGTGTCGGCGGGAAGGGCTGGACCGACATCACCCAATGCGACGTGGAGAACATCGTCGCGCTGTGTGACGTCGATGACCGCCGCGCTGCGCCGGCGTTCAAACGATTTCCCGCGGCCCGCCGGTTTAAGGATTTCCGCCGGATGCTCGACGAGATGGGCCGGGAAATCGACGCCGTGACGGTATCCACGCCGGATCACATGCATTTTCTGCCCGCGATGTGGGCCATCCAGCGGGGCAAACATGTTTACTGCCAGAAGCCGCTCACCCACACGGTCCAGGAAGCCCGTCTGCTCACCGCCGCCGCCGCGCGCAAAAAGGTCGCCACTCAAATGGGCACCCAGGGCCGGTCGCATCCGAACGTGCGCCGCGACGCCGAACTCATCCGGTCCGGCGCCGTTGGCACGGTGCGCGAGGTGCATTGCTGGACCGATCGACCCGGCCGCTGGTGGGGCCAGGGCCTGCAACGTCCGGTCGAAACTCCGGCGATTCCCGACGGATTGGACTGGGACCTCTGGCTCGGCGGTGCGCCGGTGCGTCCCTATCATTCCGCGTATGTCCCATTTGCCTGGCGCGGATTCTGGGATTTTGGAACTGGCGCACTCGGCGACATGGGTTGCCACCTGCTCAATGTCCCCGACCTCGCCCTCGAAATCCGCGACGCCACCCGCGTCGAGGCTCGCTCGGAAGGATTGACCGCCGAATCCGGTCCGGTGTGGGCGCGGGTGATCTGGGACATTCCCGCACGCGGACACCGGGCGGCGTTCCGTTTATTCTGGTACGACGGTGCCCAAAAGCCCGACACCACCCTCTTCCCGAACCATCCGCTCGGCGAAAACGGGTGCCTCATCATCGGCAGTCAGGACACCATGCTGACCAGCTACGAAGGCGGAGCGGTGTTCAAATCCGGCCGGACCACCGCGGATTTCAAGGACGTTCCGGAACTCTTCCCAAAGAATGCCGCCTGGGAACACTCGCACTACCAGGAATGGATCACCGCCGCGAAAGGTGGACCCAAGACACTTTCCGGTTTCGAAGCCACCGGCCCGATGACCGAAGTCGTCCTGCTCGGAAACGTCGCCCTGCGTACCGGGGAACCGATCGAATGGAATTCCCGGTCGATGAAGGTCACGAATCACAAGCCGGCCAACGCCTTGATCGCTCCTCGCTACCGCCACGGCTGGCATGCTTGAGGGAGCACCGGGTTCGGACATGCGGCAGGGCAGCGGTTGACATGCCGCCTGCTTTTGCCTTGCCGGACTGCAGGCGAACGGGCGTCAATCGTCTGTCCCCATGAAACGTCTTTTCGCCCTTTCCGCACTCACAGCATTTCTGGCGGGCTGTTCCACAACGTCCAACGAAGTCGGGACCGGCGCCTCCTTCCACGGCCCCATCGGACTTCAGTTGTGGAGTCTCCGCGCGCAATTCACCCGAAACGTCCCGGCGACGATCGAACAGACGCGCGCCCTCGGCATCCACAACGTCGAGCTCGCAGGGACCTACAATCTCGCGCCGGATAAATTCCACGATCTGCTGACCGCGGCGGGCCTCAACCCGTTGAGCGCGCACTTCGCGTTTGAACGGTATCGCGATGATCCCGAGGGCGTCGCTCGCGATGCCAAAACTCTCGGCCTAAAATACGCCGGCCTGGCCTGGATTCCGCACAACGGTGCGTTCGATGAGAAGACCTGCCGCGCCGCCGCTGCCGTGTTCAATCACGCCGGGGAAGTTCTCGCGCGACAGGGCATCCGGTTCTTCTACCATGTCCACGGCTACGAGTTCCAACCGTATGCCGGCGGCACTCTGCTGGATCTGCTCTTCGCGGAAACCCAGCCGAAGTTCGTGACCTTTGAGATGGATACGACCTGGGTGTTCTTCCCCGGCCAGGATCCTGCCGCGCTGTTGCGCAAGTATCCCGGTCGCTGGGAACTCATGCACTTGAAGGATCTCAAGAAGGGTGTCGCCCGCGGTGCCCTGACCGGCTCCACCGATCCGAACAACGACGTTGTGCTTGGCACCGGACAGCTTGACTGGCCCGGCATCCTCAAGGCCGCCCGCGAGACCGGCGTGAAACAGTATTTCATCGAAGACGAGTCGGCAGCGGCTCCGGAACAGATTCCGCAGAGCCTCCAGTTCCTCCAGAACGTGCGGTGGTAGGAATCGGTTCGGCGGAACGACGGGGTTCATTCTTGCTCCGTCAGCCGTTCGACTCAGGCTGCTGAGGAAGCCCGTCTCGATGAATGAACCCAACCCGACCCATACCGACAGCGTCGCGAACTCCCCTCGCCTGCGCTGGTGGCCGGCGGCGCTGATTCTGGGTGCCGCGGCGGTTGCGATTGCCGTGATCCGGGTCGACGGGTCCAAGACGTTTCAGCAACGCAATCTCACCACGCTCAGCGCCGGCGCGATCACGTTGGGCGTCCTCCTGCTGTGGTGGCTCTTTCTATCGCGGATCCGATGGCGTCAGCGATTCCTCGGAGTTGCCGTCCTGATTGCCGTGTTGGGAGGGGCCGCAGCGCTGTTTCGCATCCGCGGCGTCAGCGGCGATTTAGTCCCCATTTTCGAACCCCGTTGGTCCAAAAACGTGACACCTCCCGCCGCGATGGGCGCGGTGACGGTCGCACCCGCGAATCCGAAGTCGGACCTCTCACCGAAGTCCGAATCGGAGTTCCCCCAATTTCTGGGCCCAGCACGAAACGGCATTCTCCCCAACCGGATTCCGCGCTGGAATACCCACTGGGACGCCGCATCTCCACAGGTGGTCTGGAAGCGACCGATTGGAGCGGCTTGGAGCGGATGGATCATTTCGGGCGACCGCGCCTGGACCCAGGAACAATCGGGGCCGCTGGAAAAGGTCACCTGCTACGAACTGGCCAGTGGCCGGTTGATCTGGGAACACACGGATGAAACGCGCTACGCCACCACCATCGCCGGTGAGGGTCCGCGGGCCACGCCGACCCTGGCCGGGAATCGGATCTTCACCCTGGGCGGATCGGGACTCCTCAACTGTCTGGATCGCGCCTCCGGGCAACGGATCTGGAGCAAGGATCTGATCCGCGACACATCCGCCTCGGCCCCGGAATGGGGCTTCTCTGGTTCGCCGCTGATTCATGACGGGTTGGTCATCGTGATCGCCGGTGGACGCGACAACCATTCGCTGGTGGCCTTCGATCAGGCGACCGGGGAGTTGCGCTGGTCGGGCGGCGATCATGGGGCCAGCTACAGTTCGCCCACGTTTGCCACGCTTGCCGGGATTCCCCAGATCCTTGCCTTCAACAGCCGTCACATCACCGCCCACGATCCATCGAACGGCTCCGTTCTCTGGGATCACGCCTTCGGAAACGGTCAACCGCATGTGGCGATGCCAGCGGTGATCGGAAGGGACCAGGTTTTCATTTCGGCCGGTTATGGAGTGGGTGCCGAGCTCCTCCAAGTCACCTCCGCCGTCCCCGGAAAGGCGGCCGTGACCTCACTGTGGGCGTCAAAAAAGATGAAGGCGAAGTTCTCGAACCCCGTGGTGCTGGATGGATTTGTCTACGGTCTCGATGATGGCATTCTGGCTTGTGTCGACTTGAAGGACGGAACCCTGCGCTGGAAGGAAGGTCGCTATGGACACGGTCAGGGATTGTTGACCGGGGATTTGTATTTGCTGATGTCCGAAACCGGCGACCTCGTCCTTCTCCAACCGACGCCCGCGGGACCCGGCGTTCTCGGAACGTTTCATGTCCTCGACGGGAAGACGTGGAATCCCATCGCGGTGGTGGACAACCTGGTGCTGACCCGGAACGACCAGGAAGCAGCGCTGGTGCGATTGCCGACCGTGGGGAAGCCGTAGTCAGCGATCAACGGATCATCTCCGCACTTGTCTGGCGTCGGACACGGCCTAGCCTCGCCGGCCATGACGACTCAGGAAGCGTTGGATCTGTTTCGATCGACCGGAGCCCTGCTCGAAGGCCATTTTGTTCTTCGCAGCGGACTCCACAGCCGGCAGTTCTTCCAATGCGCGATGGCATTGCAGCAAATGCCCATCGTGGAACGTTTCGGAGCGGCGCTCGCTGAAAGGGCGCGACCGCTGGGCGCGGTGACCGTCATCTCACCAGCCATGGGTGGCCTGGTGATCGGCCAGGAGGTTGCCCGACAGCTCGGCCTTCGCTTTATCTTTGCGGAAAAGGAGGAGGGCAAACTCGTGCTTCGCCGCGGTTTCACCCTCGCGCCCGGTGAGAAATGTCTCGTGGTGGAGGACGTCGTGACCAAGGGCGGCCGCGTTCAAGAAACCATGGACATCGTCCGCAACCACGGCGGGGTCGTCACCGGAGTGGCGATGGTGGTCGACCGGTCCGGAGGCACGGTGGATCTCGGGATCCCGATGCTCAGCCTGATCGCCTTGGTGGTGGAAACCTTCCCTGCCGATCAACTTCCGCCGGATCTGGCATCCATTCCCGCGACGAAGCCGGGAAGTAAATAGAACTCGTTGTCCGCCTATCGGATGTCACGTTGATTCAACCGGTGTTCCGGAACAACGGGCGGGACAAAATCTGCTCCCATTGGCGTCGATGACTTCCCAGGGAACCCTCCGTCCAAATCACGAATCGGCTGCGGTGGATCTTCTCACCCACCGGTAGTTGAGCGGCTTTCCGCGCATCGATTTGCAGTGCGTCCCAACCGCGTTCGCGCAGGCGGCGGCGTTGGGTTTCCGGCCCGCAGGCGACACAGGCCACGGCGTCGAACTCGTTCTCGTATCCCTTTTCGAATAGCAGCGGGATGATCACCGCACCGGATTCGTTCCGCTGACGCCACAGGGCCGCGGAAGATCGCCAGCGGAGGGCGATGCGGGGATGAAGAATCTCCTCCAACCGGCTGCGTGCCGCCGGGTCGGAAAAAACCAGCGCGGCCATTCGGATGCGGTCCAGTCGGCCGTTGGAGTCAAAAACATCCGAACCAAACACCATCCGAATTTCATCCAATGCAGGCGCGCCCGGCTCAACCTCCACGCGGGCCAGAACATCGGTATCGACCACCGGAATCCCCAACCCTTCGAGGATTCCTGCGGTCACCGACTTTCCCATTCCAATGCCCCCGGTGACGCCAAAGAGGGGCATGGGAGGGACGTGACTCAGGGCGAGACAACCGCGCGATAGAATCGGGCGGTGCCGCCGCTGTCGGTATCGCTCACCGTGAACGATCCGTTGGAATTCACCGTTGTCGAGAGCGTGGTCCAGTTGATCAGGTCGCTGGATGCCTGAACCACGTAGGTCTGGTTGCGCTGACCTTTGACACTGATCTGGCCCTTGCCCTCCAGGAACCCGGTAAAGGTCACGGTGGCTGCGGACGTGGAATCGATCGCCGGACGGATCCGGAGCTGGACGTTATCCAACCACGCGGTGTCCTGTCCTGCGGAACGGTCCGCATCCTTCACGTAGCGCCACTCGAACGTGTTCACGCCGGAGGGAATCGGGAAGGTGAAGGTGGTCCAAGCCAACTCGCCGGACCAGCGCTGAACAAGAGTGCCATTCAGGTAGAATTCCAGGAAATCCCAGCCCGCTTCCGAACTGACCTTGAGATCGAACGATCCCACGCCGCCCGCTGACGGAGCCTGAACACTGAGCGAACTGGATTGACCATTTCCGGTCGGACCCGCTTGTGCGGCATCCTTGCCACGGGAGGCGACCGCGCTCTGCACAAACCAAGTTCCGGCACCGCTGGTGGTCCAGGCGAGGTGTTTCAGATCACCGGTCTCGAAGTCATCGCTGTAAACGATCGGCTGGAAGGACGCGGTCAGGGTGGTGTCCTTCACCAGCGTAAACGCCAGCGGGTTTGCAGAGGAAATGATGGTTCCGGTCCAACCCGCGAATTCGTAGAATGGATCCGGTGTCGCCTGCAGATTGATCGAAGCATCCTTGCCGTAGGCTCCAGTTGCAGGGGTGACACTGCCACCCGTACCGGCGGTCACCGTCAGGCCCAGGATCTTCGCGGGCTGGAAGGAATAGGTCAGGGAGACCACACCCGATGCACCGGAGAATCCATCCACCGCAATGGAGACCGTCTGACCCGACTTGATCGCCGCGGATGCCGCGCTGAATCCGGATCCGGTGAAGGCGTCGTCATTCGAGGCCACCGTCGTCAACTGATCCACCCGGGTGCCCGTGTAAACGCCGAGCAGCGTGTCGAAGGTGGAATTGGTGGTGCTGAGCGAAAGGACGCCATCCGCGGGAGCTTTGAAGGTCCACCAAATGGAATGTCCACCAGCGCTGCCGCCGTGTGCCGGTTCGCCGAATTCCTTGCTGGCCGCGGAGTTTGTTCCGGAAACGACCCCGTCGGTTCCGGTCAACGGTGTCGCGAAGGCAAACAAATCGTTGCTCACCGAGAAGACGCGGCGGTTGACTGTGATCGTCGTCGAGGTGGAGGCGTTCTCGGCAAAATCGGAAGCCGCAACCGTCAGCGTATTCTCGCCGGGAGCGAGGTTCACGATCGCCGACCAGGACTCGCGTCCCTTCACAGTGACCGCCTGCCCATTCAAACTCAGAATCACTTCGCGGATGCCGGATGCGGACGGCGACGGGTCAAGCGCCGAACCCGTTACAGTGATCTGACTCTGCGAAGTGGTGAAGCCGTTGCTCGGATCTGTGAAGAAGGCGGTGGGGGGTTGAACGTCGGCGACCGCCCCCGGAGTCAGACGGATCCGAACCGCACCATAGGCATTGTCACCCAAGCCGCCCGCGGCGATGCGGTAGGTGGTCCCGGCCACGGCCGTGAAGGTGACCGAAGTGCCGATCTTGTTCGGCGCCGGAAGTGCCGCGCCCAGCGTCTTGAGTGTGGAGAAAGTGGTCCCACTGTACACCGCGACGGCAAGGGTGGCGGTGGTTCCGTAGGTATCCACCAGAACGGAACCAGAAGCGGTTGCGGTCCAAGCGTACCAGAGGGAATTCAGCAGATTGGTGGCACCCGCGTGAACCGGCTCCCCGGCTTCAAGCGTGGCGAGTGTCGTGTCGTCCAGCACCACGCCGCCCTCGGCGGGAAACTTGATGGGACGGGCAAACTGATCGTTGGCCGGGCGATCTGCCACGACGTAACTGATCACATTGGTCAGGCCGGTTTTTCCGGCAGCGGTAGCAGTGAATGTAAATTGAAATGTTCCCGCCTGAGTGGGGGTGAAATAGGCGCTGTAGGTGCCGTCCAAGGCCTCAAGATCTGGCTTGGCACCGTTGTTGATGAAGGGAAGGATGACATTGTCGAAACCCGGACCTACGACCGTCGCCGAAACCGTGGCATTGGTGACCGAAACGATGTCGGTAATGCGGGCGTAGATCGGGGTCTTGGTTCCAAGCAGGAGGCGGGTGCCATTCTGCGGATCGACGCTCAACTGGAGATTGCCGGTGACATCGCCATTCACCGCGTTGAAGGCATTCACCCGACCTCCCATGATGGTCGTGCCGGAAAGGGAGGGAGTCGGGATGACGGAATTCAGGATCCGTTGCCGAAGCTCGAACAGCTTCGCCTGCGGATGCGCGGAGAGGACAAGAGCGGCCACACCCACCACGTGGGGGGTTGCCATGCTGGTGCCGGAGAAAACGTCATAGGCCGAGTCGGACCCGCTCACCGATGAGTAAATGTCCACACCGGGCGCGCCAAGATGGACACTCCGCTGGCCGTAGTCGGAGAAACTCGCAAGCAAGCCTTTGCGATCCATTGCCGCAACCGAGATGATGTTGTCGAGGCCATAGGTGGCCGGGTAATGCGGATCCACATCGTTGTCGGCGGAATCGTTTCCGGCGGCCGCCACAAAGAGGTGCCCTGCGGTGCGCGCAGCAGCCAACGCATCCGCCATCGATTGGTCCGGAGGACCGCCACCCCAACTATTGTTGGAAACCTTGGCCTTCATCTTGATCGCATACTGGAGGCACTTGATGGCATCGCTGTCGAAGCCGCTGCCGTCCGCACTCAGGAATTTCAACCCCATCAGGGACACCTTCCACGTCACACCGACGTGGGGCTCTCCGTTATTGGCCGCCGCTCCGATCGTACCGGAAACGTGGGTGCCGTGGTCGTGGTCGTCGAACGGATCACCGGTGCCGGTGATGGCATTGATTCCGTGGAGGTCGTCGACGTAGCCATTGTTGTCGTCGTCGATTCCATTACCAGCGACTTCACCGGGATTGGTCCAGATGTTGGCCACCAGATCCCGGTGCGTGTAGCGAATGCCGGTGTCGATCACTGCAACCAACACGGAATTGGTTCCGGTTGTGAGATCCCAAGCCTTTGCGGCGTCAATGTCCATTCCCGCAACCCCGCCGTCCTGACCGGTATTCCGGAGTCCCCAGAGGGTTCCATCCTGATAGCGCAGGTCGTTGGGGGCCAGATAGGCCGTAACCAAGTGATCGGGTTCCACGTAATCGAATTGCCCGGAATCCTTCAAAAACTGCATCCGCTGGGTGAGAGTCTGAGCCCTTGTCTCCGGACTGACGAACGCCGAGGCCGTGACCGGGTTTTTCGGTTCGTTGACGGTGAGGAGACCGGGAACGAGGCTGAACTCCGTTTCAATCGCCAGACCGGCCGATTCCAGAATGGCTTTGACCGCGGGGCGCGCCAGAGCCGCGTCCTCCGGGGAATGAGCCTTCATGCGGACCACCAGGCGGGTGGCGTGCGCCTTATGGCCGGCGATGGTGGTGACGTCGGGCCTTTCCTGGGCCCGAAGCATCATCGCTGCGCCGAGGCAGCCCAAGACGAGGACGGAGAGTCGCTTGCGGAGCATAATCTGGAGGCGTCGGAGAAATCAGGGTTCGAAAGTGACCCGGTAGAATCGAGCCGTGCTGCCAGCGGGCAGGGACTCTTGACCGCTGAGGGCCGAAGGAACGGCGGCCGTGTTGGTGACGGTTGAGATCAATTGCCACGTCGGGTTACCCAGGGTGGCGGCGGATTCAAGGCGGTACACCCCGGACGGTGTTCCCGTCCACGAGATGGTCGCGGCAGGCGAGGCACCTCCGGAGAGCTTCAGGGTCAACGGCATTCCGGTGAACGGATTGGGATCGAATGCGTTGGCGATGCCGTTGCCGTTGGAGTCAATCAATTGACTGTTCAGGAGCGCCCGGTTCACGCGGATCACCCGGCCATCGGGCAGTTGCAGGTCCACGCCACTGTAGGCGCCGTTGGCATTGTTGATCCAACGGATGTGGCCATCCAATGCTCCGTCCAGCAATTCGGCCGAGAGATTGGAATCACCGAAGTACAGGGTGTAGTCGCCGAGGAATTCGAGATAGGAGCCGAGGTCGCCGGCAATCTGGGCGCTGATTTCCAGATAATCAACATACAGCGACTGTCCGTCACCATTTCCGGTGAAGGTGATCAGGCCATTGTTTTGTGACCCCAGAACCACCTTGCCCAGTGCCGCATTGTTGACAAAACCAGACCGGCTGACGCCGAAATCCTTGGACGGCCAGTTGATGGTCGCGGTTCCGTTTTCACCGACGTTCACCTCAAGGGTCGTGCCGAGCAGACTGGAGGTCGTCGGCAACGTTGCCAGGGTGATTCCCTGCACCGTCGTGATGTGATTGGGGAAGTCGCCTCCACCATCAACGAGCGAATTCGCGACCTGGAGGGTCACATCGCTCGCCGCGGTGATCTGAGCACCGCGCAGCTTCATGTCCCCAGCGGTCAACGTCACGGACCCCGATGAACTGATCTGAGAGCCGTTTCCGTCCAGTTTGATCGTCGCCGCACTGACGTTGACCGAACCTTGAATGGAACTGAACTGACCGTAGTTCTCAAAGTTCTTCGTCAACACCGTCGCCGAGTAGGCGCGATTGGTTCCGGTGTTGATCACCGATTCATAGCCGCCCGGCACATCGGCCCCGTACACGGCACTGCCAATGATGTGCAGATACCCGTTGTTGGTCAGGTAGCGAAGGTTCGGTGCGTTGGTGGCGGCGAAATTGAAGTAGTCGACCACACCTCCAAGCTGGAGGGTTCCGTTGACCGTCAGGCGTTCCGCGGACGTCGTCATGCTTCGGGAGACCGTGATGTCGTCGGCGACGGTGACATTGGTGCTCGTCATGCCGATCTCCGAAACGTCCACGGAATTTCCGGTCGTCAGTTTTGCGCCGACCATCAGCAGGTGAAATGCGGTTTCATAGTGCTTGGTATCTGTCGAACCGGTGTCCGTATTGGTCACCTGCACCTCGAAGTAGTTGGTAAAGACCGTGCTAAAGGCCTGAATCGTTCCCGAGGCGAATCGGGTCAACGTCGCGGATGCCAAGCTCTCTACGTTCAGGTTGCCATTGGTCGATCCCAAATCGTAGATGATGTACGGAGCCTCCAGTTTGAATCCCTTGGATCCCACCAGGTGCGTCGCTTTCATCCGAACCAGGCTCTGGCTTTGGATTCGTGAGTTGCTCAGGTCGAGATTGTCGGCGGTAACTTCCAAGCGTCCACCCGCGTTGGTGATGTCGGCACTTCCCAAGTTCGCTGGAGGCGGAATTAACCCGACCACCTGTGCCTTGTAGGCCGAGTAAAAGGCACCCACGGAAGTGTTGGAATAGGCCATTCCATTCGAGAAGACGGGCGAGACAAACTGAGTGAACAGGTTGGTCGTCACCACTGCATTGGATTGCGACCCACCCACTCCCTGCCATTCGATGTCGAAATTGGCGGGACGGAAGGTATTGAATGTCAGTGTATTGGTCAGCAAAACCGAATTGGTGTCGGAAGCAAAAGTATCAGTCAGGAAGATTTGCTTCAGGACAGGCTTGCCCGTGATGACGTTGGTTTCGTAACCGCTGAACTGAACGACGACTTCCTTGAACGCGTTGTTCGGATCGTTGCTGGGAATGAAGCTGACGTCGCTAGCGACGTTGGTGTTTCCGTTGAGGACAAACACGGCCTGGATCACCTGGTTGGTGGGATCCTTGGGGTCACCGTTGAACTTCTGATAAACGAATCCACGCGGATCGTTCAATTGGAACGAGGTCAGACCGTCCGGCGTCTCCCGATAGCGCGGGGAGCGAACGGCGATCTTGGTTCCGTTGAAAGAAAGGATGGTCGCTGGAGTGATGGAATTGGTGTCAACACCCCAATGAAGGTCGTAAAAGCCCGTCGCAGGGGTAAAATTGGTACTCGTCGTACGGCCATTGGAGGGGGCACTGCGGCCCAGATCGATGGTTCCACGGGTCAGGTTGACCGTTTTTCCGGTAATCCGAATCAACCCATCCTGCGGAGCGACGAGCCCACCCTGATTAAGAATGTTCGTTGCATTGAGAAAGATGAACGGGTCACCGCTAATGGATGCTCCCTGTCCGTTGTTGATGACCGCAGCCGGCTTGCGAAAGCCGGTCGTACCATCGACGTATTCCAGACGGAACCCGGAATTGACGTTAAAGAATGACACAGGCATACCCACCATCGTCGCGTGGTTGGTAAAATAGAGCGTATTCTGTGTCTCGAACGGCACTTCCGTGAAGACTTGGAACAAGCTCTCATTGACGAACGAGATGTCGTCGATGTTGGGGGGTTCAGCGGTATTGATCGGGACGTTGTTGACGTAGCCGACCAATCGGAACGTGGTCAGCAACGCAGCAATCACCACCCCCTGCAGCCTGGGAGAAAGCCATTTCATGTTATCGATCTGTTGACAAAATTTCGACGTTGATCAACGGCCTCTAAGCACCTGGGCTTCAAGAGCACGAATCGAGGCCCCATCGGGATAGGCCACGATCGGGTTGGTGGAACCATCATACGACCCGAAACTGATTCCAAGGAATGCGTCGGCTTCACCGGTTCCCACACCCGTCTCGTTCAGGAAATAGCGTCCGAGTTTCGAGAACACCATTTCGTTGGCCGTATTGATGATTCCAGGCCCCGCCTGTTCTCCGGCCGCTCCGATCCGATTTAGCGCGGAATCGTTGAGATAACCGTCGCCGCTGGTCGCGTGAACAATGAGAATGGGTACGTGATTGATGGTTCCAAGATCGCCAGCTGCGAACAGAAAGTCCGGGCGAACGATGGATCGCGAGACCTTCTGTGTTTTGATCGAGCCGTTGGTGATGTATCGATCGGTCCAAGTCACAGCATACGGCTTGGTTGTTGCACTCAACACTGAGTCCCAGCTGACACGGGCGAAAGTCACCTTGCCAATCCCGGGACGGAGTGCATTCGCGTTAAACGCAATCGAGTTGGTCGTTGTAACCACCACGTTGGTTCCGCCAGCCGCCGCGTTGGTTCCCGCCGACGACACGACGATCGACCAGGGGGTGTCGGATGATCCCCCACCGACGGCCACAGAAAACGTTGGGGTCCAAATTCCGTCCGATCCCCCTGAGCCTCCGCCACCGCTGCTTCCCACCGTACCCACCGACAGTCCCGAACTCGATCCACCAACAACATCAGGCAGTACCGTTTCAACTGCGTAATTTTTTGAACGATAAAGATATCGAATGGCTGCAACGTCTTCCCGCGTCAGGCCTGGAATATAGGTTCCCGGTGATTCTGGGAGGGCTCCACCCCGATCGTTGTATGTCACAAACGCCTGCCAATAATAGGCGGCAGTCGAAAAGGCCGGAGCGGTTGGGTCGACCGGAAAATTGACCGTCGTATAGTTGTCACCGGGCAGGTATCGGATGATCTGATAAGTGAACTGATTTCCGTTGACCAGCGAGCTCGAACGCAGGGTTACGGGGTCGTAGTTCGGATTGAACACCGAGAAATGTTGAATGTTGGCGGGATCGGTGAAGAACTGCCGCAGTGACCACACCCATCGTTCCGGAGCGCCCACGCCGAGACGTTCCAACAGATAGGAAAGCGTAAGCGTCTTAAGATCGATCAATCCCAATGCCGCGGCGCTGTTGTTGTGGCGAAGCGTATAGGTTGGAAACTCCTCCAACGTGTCGCTCATCGCATCTGCCGTCGGAAGATTGTTGAGAACTTGAATTGCAGACTCCACCGCTGCAATTCCGTTGGTTCCGAAATAGGTCAGAAACGAATCGTCAAAGCCATAGGTCACCACCGGGATGTTCCAACGGTACCCTTCGCCAGGAAGCATCGGTCCGCCGGTCTCACCCGCCTGATAGCCCACCGAGCCGGTCATCCAAGTCGCCTTGGAGCCCAAGATGGAGAATGCCGCCGCACGATGGGTGGGCGTTAGCAACACCGCAGCAAGCAACAAACCGTAAATGGAGCGAAGCATAGGCTATTCAGGGCAGGCGGACGATGCGGAAGAACGAGCTCGACGAGGTCAATGGGAAGACCACCGAGTCGGAGGACGACGAAGCCGTCCGCGCGGCGGCGTCGGTGTTCCATTGATTCAGGTCCGAAGACTGTTGAACTTGGTATCGCCCACCGATTTCCGTGTTCCATTCCAAGCGGGCACCGTCGGCAGTAATGGCCAGGGACGCATTCAGTGCGACGACGCTGGCGGGTTTCGCATACTTGCGAGCGATGACATCAAAACCCGCGTCCAGAGATTGGAATGAGGTCCAGGCGGCAACGAAGTGATTCACTCCGTCCGACGCCACAACGGGTTCCTTTTGAATGCTGATGACGGTGTCGTTCAGCCCGAACTCATCGTCGGCAATCTCGCCCGTCGCCGCCAGATACCTGCCAAACACCCCTTCCTGATAACCGTCCTGTCGGTTGCTGGTCCAAGCCACCAGAACGGTGTCTCCCGCCACGGCAACCCGGGGCGAAAGCTGATCTGAGAGACGGTACGCATTGATCGTTTGGGGAACTGCCAGAGCCGTCGCCGACCCATCATAGGAGGCGGCGATGACATCCCAGCCACTCGCGGGATCATCGTAGTCGTATTCCGACCACGCTGCGGCAAAGCCTCCACCCGGAAGAGCGGCGATCGACGGTGTCGCGCAGATATTGGTCCCGGCATTCAGCCGAACTTCACCGGTGAGCGGGAAGCCCGTGGAACTGAACATCCGCGCAAACACATCGGCCGAGCGGTCGAAACGTTGATTTTCTCCCACCCATGCCACTGCGAATCCACCATCGGCGGTCGGTGTGACGGCCGGCGAGCGCTGGTTTCCGGCCGTTGTGACATTGGCGGCGAAGGGCGAACCGATTTTTTGGCCTGACGCGCTCAGTTTTTGGACGAACACTCCGGCGAGGTCACCATCTAGCCCGACATTCGACCAGGCGACGATCACGCTGCCGTCGGTCAGCCGTGCGAGCCGCGGATTTTGATTGGGCGTCCTGCCGCCGGCGATGATTTCGACATCGGCCCCTGCAAAGTTCGGCGTGGCACTGGTGACCGGATGGAGAAACCGGACATAAATCCCGGGACGCCCCAATGGGCCCGCCTGCCAGGCAAAAACAGCGCCTCCATCGTTCAACAGGGCAACATCCGGGGCCTCGTTGATGGTGGTCGCGTTGGAATTCACCCAGAACGCCGGCAACGATCCGCTGAAATTCTTTCCAATCCGGCGCGCACGAATCCCGGCCCCATCTCCGTTGCCAGAACTGTCTTGCCAAACGAGGTAGCCTCCGTCGGGCGAGATCGCGACGGCGGGGGCCGTCTGGTCGCCGGGTTGCGGACCCGCCGGGAGATATTCTCCCCCATCGGGTAGGAATGCGGTGGCGGCTTCCGCCATCCAACTGGCCATCCCGACCGCCGCGATCGAGGCCAGGACCCGGATCACGCGACTCCGGACCAGGTTGATTCTGAGGAATGGCATATTCGATTTCATCTCGTCGATCGTTCCGTCTCCAGCCGGGTGGCCGGAATTGGAATCCGGGAGAATTCGGTGCGGTGATTCAGTGGACTTGAGTTTTCTTCAACAACTCACCGGTCAGGACCACCAGTGGCCGGAACGGCGTTCGGGTCGTAGGGAAGATTGTTCGGATCATGCACCGGGCGACCGGCGGGATCGAGGATGCGCGCGGTGACAAAGATCATAAGGTTCTTTTTCACGCTGGAGGACGCCTCGCTGCGGAACAGGCGGCCCAGCAATGGAATGTCGCCCAACACCGGGATCTTGTCCTTGATCTTGTTTTCCTCCTCAGCGATGAGGCCGCCGATGGCGATGGTCTGACCATCCCATATGGTAGCAGAAGTGGTGACGGTCCGCACCCGGAGATGAGGCAGCGGCAGAACCGCACGAATCGGGAGGGCGACGGTGTTGCCGACGAACGCCTGCGATTGGGGAACGAACTGGCCGGGATCATCGTAACCCAGGAATTCGGTGAGAGAGGGAATGATGGTCAACTGAATGGACATCTCGTCGGCGGAGACGTACGGAATGACATCCAATGCCGGGCCGAACGGGAAGGTCGTGGTGTTGTACTGGAGGTTCTGGGTACCAGCACCGCCGGTGGCACCCACGCCACCGATTCCAGCTCCGGCACCGCCGCCGCCGACGTTGCCGCCGGACTGCAGCCCGGTGACCACCGTTTTCACGTCCGCCACTTCAACGTGGGTCTGACGTCCGCTGTGGGTCATTACCTTGGGAGCACTGAGGAGATTCACTCCATCACGCTGATCGAGCGCATTGATCACCGCCCGGAACTGCGGGTCGGTCAGGATGCCGGTGATGGTCGCCACGGTGGGGATCGGGTTCTGGCTTCCGTCGATGTTGCGAAGACCCGAGCTGATATTCTGGTCGGTCGAGGCGATCGAGGTGGTGGTCGTCTGACCCGAGACCGGGTCGGTGACGCCGGGGAAGGTTCCCAGCGGATTCGCCGGAGTGGCCTGGCCGGTGTAGGTCGGTGCCGTTCCGCCGCCGAGTCCAACTTTTCCGCCGCCCATGAGAAAATTACCCATCAACCACTTGAATCCGAGCGCCTTGCTGTCGTTCTGGCTGGTCTCGGCGAACTTCGCTTCGATTTCCACCATGGGAGCCGCCACGTTGAGCGCCTGAATCGCTTTTTCAATGATGTCGAGATCCGAGAGAGTGGCGCGGACGAAGAGAATACCTGCGCGATCGTTAAAGAAAATCGCCTTGGCATCCGCGTTGGGGTCGACGCCGCCGCCGAACTGACCACCGCCGAAACCGCCACCGCCACCAAAGCCACCGGCCCCGCCGACACCACCGAGACCCGGGATGGCCACCTGCGGGAAATTGACGCCGGTCGCCTGGAAGAACTGACGGACCATCACCTGCACGGTCGCCATGAGGTTGGTGCGAGTCACTCCGGTGATTCCGGAGCCGCCCTGGCCGCCAGCGCCGCCGCCGCCACCGCCACCACCACCGCCGGTTTGAGTGTTTCCGGCCACCGACACCGTCGGAATGGCAAAATTGTTTCCGCCCTGACCGCCCTGGCCACCACCACCACCGCCGCCACCACCGCCACCACCGCCGCCCGTGGTGCTTTGGAAGCTGTTCACGATGGAGATGCCGGTCACGCTTTCGAGACCCTGCATGAATGTATTCGGATCCACCTTGAAGCGGCGGGTATGAAGCTGGACGGCCTCAGGAAGCCGCTGCGTGAAGATCACCGCGTAGTCTTCAATGGAGATCCTGATGGGCTTCTCAGCGACCTTGGTGATCGCATCGAGGGCATCCGCCAGGCGGACGTTGTGCAGACCCGGGGTCAGGCGAACCACGACATTGTTCAGATCAATCGGTTCCGAGGCAGGTGCCTGAACGGGCTGACCGGTGGTCGGGTCGATGGTCTGCGGTCCCTGGGTGTTCGGGACGTCGATGGTGGAACTGATCAGGAAATTGACGCCCCGGCGTTCCGGATCACGTGCTTTCGCCTGTTCCTCCAGGTATTTGACGACTTCGCTCAACGGAAGCCCCTCGAACTTGACGTCGTTCAGGACGATACGATCGAGCTTGCTGGCAATGATTTGCCGGCCACCGCCCGTGTGAACCAGATTGGTCTTGGTCCAGGGATTGCCAATGGGCAGGTTGGACTTGGGCAATTCCCAAGCCTGTTCCACCTCGACAATGCGATCCTTCGAAGTCAGCGACTGTGTTTTGGCGGCGCGGGAGAAGCGGGCTTCACGGATCAGATTGAGATAGTAATAGGCGCCCTGGTTGTCCGGGTTTTCCTTGACCGCTTTCTGGAGGATATCTTCGGACTCATCCAGTTTTCCCATCTGGTAGAGCACGACGGCATCCTGTACGGAGGTCGCCACCTTGACCAGGTTGGTGCGGTGATCGGCGGCGCGTTCCAGGATGGCCGTGGAGGGCAGTTTGCCCTGCAGATCGTCCAGCCGCTTGTCATTGTCCTGCTTGAAGGCGCGGGCAACGGCGTAGCCGGGATTGACCTTCAGCGCCCGCGACACCTGAACATCGGCCTCACGGGCATCGCCGTCCCGTTGGGCGGCAATGGCCAATTGCAGCCGCACGGCGGAGAGACCTTCGGCCGTCTGACGGCGCTCGGTCTGCACGCTCGCACCGAGGACCTCGGTGATCGCCCACGCATCCTCGTAGAGCTTGGCGGCGGATTTGAGATCTTTTTGGGAAACGGCCGCTTGGGCGCCCTCGAGCGTTTTGCGCAGGAGAATGGCCTTTTCCTGGCGCCGGATCGCTTCTTCTTCAGCGACTTGACTCGGGGCCTGCGCCATTACGCCTTGTACACAGGCGCAGAGGAGCAACACGCGGAGGAGGTTGGACACTTTGGTCATGGGGTTCTTCTCGGTTGGAACTCGGAAATCGGGTGAACGAAAGCGACGGGAAACGATCAGGGGACGGCGGAGATCTTTATGGTAGTACGGACACGGTTGGGGGCCGAGACTACAATCTCGTCTTTTGCTATGGCAACAATCTTGTAGGTCACACCGGACAAAACGATCGTTTCATCCACCCTCTTGTGACTCCAGGAGCGGTTTTCGATCGGATAAGCGAGATCGGCGGAGAAGGCCAAGCCTTTGGCGAACACTTTGTCCTTCGGCAGGGTGACCCGTTCGCCACCCTCCAGAAGCTCAATGACCACCTCGGTCGGGTTATCCTTCGGGCCGTGAATTTCGAGCAGAGCGAACAGATCGTTCTTGGTCCCTTCGGTCAGCGAAACCGTGGTGGGACGGCGTTTCTCCGCCTTGCGTTCGTGGTCTCGGACCACGCTGAACTGGTAGCGGTAGGGTTCCGCGGTCCCGGCAACGGCGGTGTAGGAGATGGTCAAATTCAGGGGCTGGGTTGCGTTCAACAGCAGACCCCGTGTTCCAGAGCCCGGACGATCGCCCACCGGAGTGATGGTTCCGTCTGACTTGTAGACCCAGGTGTTGGGATTGAAGGTTTTGTGTTCGCCGGCGAGCTGCACCACTGCCGGCTGCGACAGGCGCTCCAACGCGGCAACGCTTCCGGCGAGGTCCACCGGCTTGACAGCGTTTTGTTTTCCGCCGACGCGCGTCTTCAACTGGTCCGCCAACTTGTCCCGCTCGTCGCCGGCCGCCTTGGTCAGGAACAACGCCATCGCGGCCACCCCCAGGAGCACCGCTCCCAGAATGATCTTCTCATAGTGCGCCTTGATCTTCGTAAGGAATTGCATGCGTCAGCGTTTTGGTGGGGTTCGGGCCGGGGCGGCGGCAGCGGGAGCCGGCGCGGCGGCGGCGAGTTTGACCACTTCCAAGGCGATGGAGACCCGCAACGGTTTTTCCTCCAGTGCGGTCTGACCGGCCTTGGTGGTCGGTGCCGGCGTCATGGGAGCTGGCATGCCCTGAGGGCCACCGGGACCACCGCCGCCGGGAGCAAGACCGTATCGGGACGCGAGACCGGGAGCCATGCCGCCGTAGCGGCGCATCATCATCAACCGCGGATCCATCGGCGGCGGAGTGCCGCTGGGATCACCCTGGCCGGGTTGAGTATCGGGGGTGGAACCATGCTCCACGTTGATCGTCTTGATGATGTAAGCCTCCTTTGCATTGAGGAAGCCGGCGAGAACCGCGCCGAGTTCTGAGCTGAAGCACTCGAAGGACACCTCGTAGGGAAGGATCGAGGCACCCACCACGGTATTGGTGGCGGGCTTCTTGGTGACAAAATCGTTGCCTCCGTTGGAATCGGTCAGGGCGACCTGCGGCCTCCGAAGGCTGCTCAGGGCATGAACCTTCGAATCGAACAGAACCTGACAGATGTTGGCGAGATCACCCAGATGCAGCGCCAGACTCGGCAGGGCTTTTTCTGGAAGCTGCAATTGCCGGCGCTGTTCGGAAAAGGTGAAGTCATACTTGTCCGGCAACTTGACGCCGGCCCGATCGGCACTCCGGGTCAGGTTCAGAATCGTTCCCTCCAACACGGATTTGAATCCGGCGTTGTTCAGGCTCTCCATCTTCGGGATTTCACCGAACCGGGCGCGAGCACTGGTCTTGAAACCCTCCACCCGCTGCTGCTCGACCTTGACCAATTCGATGTTCTTGGAATTGGGATAGGTGGGCCGCTTGACGAGGGCGTCGAGGGCTTCGTTTTTTCCGGTCAGCTCTGCACTCACTCCGTCGGCATCCTGGAGGTTGCCCACCAGGTACAGGACACCGCCGCCCAACAGGGCAAAGGCGACCACCAGGCCGACGACGAAGAGAAGGTTGCGTTTGATCCAGGCCATACCGGGTCAGCAATTCAGAGCTTGATGGGACGCTTGAGCTTGAGACTCAACGGAAAGGAGAAAGTGACCGCGTTGGCTTCCGTCTTTTCCAACGAACCGGAAAGCTGGGTTCCCTCCCGATCAAACATCGGGCTGGCCTTGATGGCCTTTTCGAGGGCGTAAATGAGCTGGTTGTTGGCAGCCTCATTCAGGTTCACCGCGCGGAAGGTGACCTTGATGGAGGACAATTCGTTGGTATTGGCCGCCTTGGCGGATTTCTTTTCTGCGGTGGCCGTGTCGGCGGGTTCGGCGGCGGTGGCCGGGGGCCCGAGGCCATAGCGCTTTCTGAGGACGGGATCCGTCATGAACCGGCTCATGCCCGTGTTCTGGGTCTCTTCCTCGCCGCCGCCGGCAACCTGGGTCATGCTTTCAGCGGAAATAAAGGAGTCAATCCACACACCGACCGGCTGATTCAGGATCTTGCGCTGATCGTCCTCGGTATCCTTGAGGACGCCGCGGAGTTCGGAGAAAATATTGACCCACTGGGTCCGGGACTGGAGCCATTCGCCGAGCTGATTGGCCTCGTCTAGCGCACGTTTCAACTTGCCTTCTTCGGCTTCCAGCGAGGTCTTGGTGCGCTCCAGCGGTTCGACCTGCGCCTTGACCTTTTCAAGTCCGTCCCGGCGGGCATCCGCCAGCTTGGCGTGGAACCAACCCGCGGCAAACACGCCTGCGGAGAGAACAAAGGCCGCCGCGAGCAGGAAGGGCTTCTTGGAATTGAACTGTTGCCGGGTCAACGACGCCTTGGGCATCAGGTTGAACTCGACCGGGCATTGCGCGACGTTGCGCAGGCCGAGGCCCACGACCTCGCCGAAGCATTGCGCGACCTTTTCCAACTCGGCGACATCCACTGAGGGATCAATCTCCACATTCCGGAATGGATTGAGGAAATCGACCGGCAGACCGAGCTTTTCCTGAAAGAACTGCGAGGCGTAGGGCAGAATCGAGCCGCCGCCACAGAGGAAAACCCGGACCGGCGCCGCTCCACCCTGTTGGGTGCGATAGAATTGGACCGTCTGGTTCACCTGCAGGTGCAGGCGGGTCAGGACATTGCGGGCCACCTTGGACACCGCGGCCTGCTTGGGATCATCCGGTTCCTCGTAGGCACCGCCGAGGCTGACGAACCCGTCGGAGAGCTTGAATTTCTCGGCATCGTCGAAGCGCAGCTTGGCTTCCGCGGCGAATTCCTGGGTGATGGCATTCGCCCCCACGTTGATGCTGCGGCCGTAATACTTGCCCGCTTCAAAGAGCAGGACGTTGCTGGTCTTGGCACCGATGTCGATCAACAGACTGCAGCCGTCCTGATCGGCGTAATTGTAGCGGAACGCATTCGCCAGGGCACCGATTGATGAATCAATGATCGACATCCGCAGCCCGGCGGCCTCGCCCGAGGCGAACAGCTTTTCCACCACCTCCGACTTGATCGCCACCAGCAGCACCTCGAGTTCACCACTCGGGGCCGAACCCAGGATCTGATAATCCCACGCCGTCTCGGCCAGCGGGAAGGGAACATTCTGCTGCGCCTCGTACTGGATGATCTGGGTGACCTTGGAACTGTCGACCGGTGGCAGCTTGACGAACTTCGAGAAGACCTGGAAGCCCGGGGCGTTCAAGTTGCCGTCCCGGGATTGAAACCCGCCCTCGGTGAGCAGTTCGGGCAGCGCCTTCTTCAACAGCGCATCGCGCGCCGCGTCCTGCGATCCCGCCAGGCCCAGGGGCCGCACGGCAAAGCGAAGCAGCCGCAGACCGCTTTCGGCGGTCGACGCAAATTCGGCGATCTTGAGGCTTCCGGCCCCAAAATCGATCGCGAGAAATGACTTCGACTTCAGCATGGCAACTTGTCGTTCAGGACAGATTTACCGATAAAAAAACGCCGGCCACGGAATGCCCGGGGGCAGGCGATCACGGCTTGTTCTTGCGGGTACCTAAAGAAGCGGGAGGGAAGGGTCAAACAAAAAACCCGTATCGCACGAAAAAAAGTTTACAGTTGTTTACGATCGGAGCTTGCGAATTGCGCCGGGGCGACGACGCCAGAGGAACATTCGTTCCCGTTGTTCGCGGCCCGGAAACGACGGCGGGACCCAATGCTGAAGCAATTCAAACCCTGCGGAGAAACGGCGTTCAATCTCCGCCACCGTCACGGAAAAGGGCGGTCCCGATTCATCGCGCGGCTGCAAATAGTGGAGCGCGAGAAACTGTCCGCCGGGCCGCAGGCATTGATGAATCGCCTCCACGTACGCATCCCGTTGCGACGGCGAAATGGCGCAGAACAGCGTGTGTTCAAACACCCAGTCAAACTCGGTCAACCCGTTGTCCGGACGCAGAAAATCCCACTGCTCAAACGTAAGCGCCGCCGAGGGCGAGGCCAGGGATCGGGCCGCCGTCACCGCGCTCGGCGCGAGGTCCACACCCACCACCGTGTGTCCGGCCGCCGCCCAGGCCCGGGCATCATGACCGCGTCCGCAACCCGGCACGAGCACCCGTCCACGAACGGCGTCGGACGTGCGACTGAGAAAGTCCACAAGCCCGGGCGCAGGCTCGCCCTTGTCCCATCGCGTGTCACCAATCTGGTACAGGTTCTCCCACTGCGTGGCGTTCTCCGACTGCGCGCCGCCGCGGGCCACCCAGCCGGCGGAGATTTGTTCGAGGGAGTCGACGGCCACCGACGGCGACCGCGCCAGCAGATCGGCCAGACTTTCGCCGCCGGTGGCGACCGCGACGCAGTGCGCCCCGATATGATGGGCGCAGGCGATGTCCGCCGCAGTGTCGCCGATCACGACGATTTCTTCGCCAGCCAGGCGGCGACCCAATCTGCGGCTGGCACGATCCCGCGCGATCACCGCCAGTTGATTGCGATCCTCGTGATCGTCGCCAAATGCACCGAGAACAAACTCCTCACCCAAACGATGGGCGACCAGTTTCAAGGCAGCCCCCAAACGAACGTTCCCGGTCAGCAGTCCGAGCAGCGGTGGTTCCGGAAGAGCACGCAACGCGGCGATCAACTCCCTCACCCCCGGGCAGAGTTCACCCGGGTGGCGACGCAACTCGGCGTCCAGGAGAAACACGTAGGCGTCGAGAAAATGCCGCACGTTCCACGGCGCATCGGCAATGCCATTGGTCCGCAGGAATTCCCGGATCAACGAAGTGTCGGTCCGCCCGTGGAACCGCAGCGCATCGGTCCCCCCCGGCTTGCCGAAGATCTGATCCGCCGTTCTCCCAAAAGCCCGAATCCCCGCCCCGCCCGTCCGGATCAGGGTCCCATCAATGTCGAACAACACCAACCGTATCATGCCGTGGTCATCGTGATCGAACCGCCAAACGGCACCGAGAACTTTTCAATCCATTTTCAGGATGGCATTCCCAGCCGTATCAGTGTACCCAAACAGAGGTCCAGTGGAACGATGAGTCTGGTATGAGTGTCGGTGTCCGCAATCCCGTCAGTGTCGGTCTGAAACCGTCCGGGCAGTCACGACGGGCCGGGTTCACGCTGATTGAGCTGCTGGTCGTGATCGCCATCATTGCGATTCTCGCGGCGAGGTTGTTGCCGGCCCTCGCACGGTCGAAACAGCAGGCTTATTCCGCAGTCTGTCTAAGCAATCTGAAGCAGCTTCAACTGGCTTACGTTCTCTACGCCGGCGACAATCGCGACCATCTCATCCAGAACGATTCCGTCCTCAACGTGTCGCAGGGCGGGGGCGAAACCGGAAACTTCGACAAGGGAGTGTCGTGGTGCCCGGGCGACGTCCGGGTCGACACCACGACCACCAATATTGAGCGTGGTCTCCTGTATTCCTACAACCGATCGCCCGGGATCTACCGCTGCCCCGGCGACACCGGAAGGGTCAAGCTCGCCACCGGAACCTCGGTACCGAAGACCCGCAGCTACAATCTGAGCGTCTGGTTGAACAGTAATCAGGAGGACGGTCCCCCACCCTTCCGCGCCTACACCAGCTATTCCGCGGCCTTTGATCCTGGACAATCCCAGTTCGAATCCTTCGTCGAAGTTCACGAGGATTACATCGCCGATTCGACCTTCGGCTTGCTGCCGCTGGGGTATCCCGGTTGGACCGATACCTGGCTGGACATTCCCGCCGACCGCCATAATCGCGGTGGAAACCTCGCCTTCCTCGACGGCCACGCTGAACATTTCAAGTGGCGATCCACGAAGAAGGGCCTCGTTTTCGGGGCCGGCACCATGCCGCCCGAACAACTCCCCGACCTGCGCAAGCTGCAGACCACCATCCTGTCCCTCACGACCTGGCAACAACTCCATGACCAGTGGGCATCTCAATTGTAGAGTGCCATCGGGCGTCACTGACCGAACCGAATCTTCGCCATTCCGAATTCCCGGGATCCGCTTCTCCCATTTCGTCCAGCCGCGTGACCGGTCGCGTCCGACAAGGGAATTGACCCTGCAACGCCTGCTGCTCTGTTAGTCTGATTTCGATATCGATGGTGCACCTCGCCGCCAATCCGCCGCCCGGCTCTCGACTTCCGGATCCCGCAAGTCTCACGGCGTGTCCACGCTCGGATGGCGTCGCCCCTCGCGGCGAACCTTCCGGCGAACGCGACCGCAGGCGTCTCGGATTCACCCTGATCGAGCTGCTCGTGGTCATCGCCATCATTGCCATCCTGGCCGCCATGCTCCTCCCCAGCCTGGCCCGCGCCAAACAACTCGCCCAATCCACCGCCTGCCTCAACAACCTGAAACAACTCCAACTGGCGTACCTCCTCTACGTCGGGGACCACCGGGATGAACTGGTTCAAAACGACTCCGTTTTATACGTTAACGATAATGGAACTCCGATGTCGGCTGATTTCTCGGGCATTTCCTGGTGTCCGGGCGATGTGCGGGTCCAGACCAATACGGTCGCCATCGAGACGGGTGTTCTCTTTCCGTACAATAGTTCGGTGGCCATCTACCGTTGCCCGGCGGATCCGGGCCGGGTACGGCTTTTTGGGGGCGGAAGCCGGCCTCGAATCCGAAGCTACAACCTGAGCATCTGGCTGAACAGTCAGGTGGCGGACGGCAGCGGTGCCTATTGGAAAATGACCGAGGTGCTCGATCCGTCGATCTCGCAATGTCAGACGTTCGTGGACACTCACGAGGACACCATTGCCGACGCGACGTTCGGATTGCTGCCGCCCGAGGATCCCGACTGGGGCAAGCGCTGGCTCGACGTGCCGGCCGACCGTCACAACCGCGGCGGTAATCTGGCGTTCCTCGACGGCCACGTGGAACACTTCCGCTGGCAGGTCTACAAGAAAGGATTGACCGTCGGTGCCCCGGTCATTCCGGCGTCCCAAATTCCCGATTTGCGGAAGATGCAGACCACTATTCTTTCCTGGGCGACGCTGCTCGATCGCTGGGCCAATTGAGAGACGGACCTGGCGTCGGTGCCGGAACGCCCCTTCACGGTTTCGCGATGGAACCCGATCGAGTTTCCGAAACGGGCTTGGTCTTAACCACCTCGTGCAACATTCCCGGCTCGGCGGGAGCACTCGCCCTGCCCTTCACGCCTCCCCAAAGGTACGCACGCACCCGTTCCCGGGCGGCTTCCACCAACTCGCGATCGCGGATCAGGTCGCCAAACTTGAAATCGGGCAACCCGCTCTGCTGGCGGCCGACCAGTTCGCCCGGTCCGCGAAGCCGCAAATCCGCCTCGGCGAGTTCAAATCCGTCGCTGGTTTTTGCGAGGATTCCCAGCCGTTCCTTGGCCGAATCGGTCGATTCACCCGCCACCAGAATGCAATGGGACTCGTGCGCTCCGCGACCGATGCGGCCCCGCAATTGATGCAATTGGGCGAGGCCGAATTGTTCCGCGTTTTCAATCACCATCACCGTGGCATTGGGAACATCGACCCCGACTTCGATCACGCTGGTGGCGACGAGCACGTCCAATTGGCCCGACCGGAACGCCTGCATCACCGCCTCCTTTTGCGGTGATGCCAGTTGCCCGTGCAACAGGCCCACGGTATGCGGCGCCAGAAGGTCACGAATCCGTCCGAACTCCTGGGTGACTGCCTTCACCTCATCACGATCCGAGGCGGTGATGCGGGGGTAAACGACGTACGCCTGACGGCCGCGATCGAGCTGGGCACCGATGAACTGCCACACCTTGGGAAGCACCGAAGGATTCCGCACATGGGTGCGCACCCGGCCGCGACCGGCGGGCACTTCATCGAGGAGGCTCACGTCGAGATCGCCGTAAAGGGTCAGCCCCAATGTCCGGGGAATCGGCGTGGCGGTCATTACCAGCAAGTGAGGATACAACGCACCGTCGCGTCCCTTCCGGAGCAAGGTCTCGCGCTGGGCCACGCCAAACTTGTGCTGTTCATCGATGATCACCAATCCGAGCGGATCCATTCCCACCCGATCCTCGAGCAGGGCGTGGGTTCCGATCCAGACCCGCGGCCCCTGGGCCAACCGCGGCGATTGCGCCCCCGCTCCGGAACCGCGGTGTCCACTGGAATGCAGTTCGGTGGTGATTCCCAGCGGTCCCAACCAAGTGGAAAAGGTCCGGTACAATTGCTCGGCCAAAATCTCGGTCGGGGCCATCAAGGCGACATTCCGACCGCTCTCCAGCGTCATGAGTGCGGCCAGTGCGGCGACAACGGTCTTGCCGGACCCGACATCCCCTTGCAGCAGGCGGCGCATCGGAATGGGTCCCGCCAGCGCGTTACGCAACTCCCGAAGCACCCGCACCTGCGCCCCGGTCAGCTTGAAGCCCAACGCCGCCAGAAACGGCTTCATCAGCCGGTTGTCGCCATCGCATCTCGGTGCATGCGCCTCCCGCTCCAGCTTGAGACGGCGGCGCTGGATTTCCAGTTGCAGCCCGACGAACTCATCCAGCGCCAGCCGTTGCCGCGCCCGTTCGGCATCCTCCGGTTCCGCGGGAAAATGAAGGGAACGGATGGCAGTCGCCCGGTCCGGCAACGGTTGCAGCAACAACCCCGGTTGCTGTCGCAAGGGATCACCCGCCGCGCGCGTCTGGATTTCTTCCACGTGAAGTTCCGGATGGGGATCGGTGATCAATCCCGCAAAGTCATCGACCGCCCGCGCCAGAATGGAGCGCAACGCCCGCTGCGGTAGCCCCTCGGTCAGCGGATAAATCGGAACCACCCGGTTCAGGTGGACCGCCGCGTCCTCGCCGGGTTCGGCCCGCTCGGTTTCCGGATGGTCCATGGCCCGCGGGCGCAGCGAATTCGGTTTGCCATAAGCCAAGTATTCGTCGCCGACGGTGAAGAATCGCTCCATGAACGGCAGATTCCACCAGCGGCAATGCAATCGCGCCGAACCATCATCCAGCACCAGTTCAAACACCGACCTTCCGTTGCGAAACCGCTTCACGCCCGCCGCGACAACCCGGCCGAAAATGGTCGAACTCTCCCCCAACTGAAGCTCACGAATGGTGCGAAACCGGCGCCGATCCTCGTAGCGTCGGGGGGCATGGAACAGAAGATCGCCGAGGGTCCGGATCCCCAGGCGTTCCAATTGGTGGAGCCGTTCCGGTCCGACGCCCCACGCGACGGACACCGGCGATTCGAGGGAACGACGGAGCGGAGCGGGTTCACGGACACCGGCTGGGGAACCGGAGACACCGGATCGTTTCACGCGGCGAAAGTGACAGGACCCACTGCGAAGGCCAATCCTGTGCGTAGGGGCACCCGCGGGACCGTCCGGCCGCCGGGGGTAAATGGTCTTGGAAGAGCTGTAAGCCGAGTTCTGTTCGTCCCTTTCGGAACGCGGCGATCATTTGTCTCAGCAGCCGATACCCGGGACCCGCCAGCTTTCGCCGGCATGGACGGGCCGTCCAGGGTCCCCTATTTGGCCTTGCTCCCGATGAGGTTTTCCGTGCCCCGCATTTCGCAATGCGGGCGGTGGGCTCTTACCCCGCCTTTTCACCCTGACCTGCGGCCTTGCGACCGCCGGCGGTTTGTTTTCTGTGGCACTGTCTGTCGCAACGGGCTTTCACCCGAAGCGCCTGCGGTCATGCCGGCGTTCCCGAACTTTCGTCCGGTGCAACCGGTTTCCTCAGCATCGCGCCCTGTGGAGTTCGGACTTTCCTCCCGAGGCTCACGCCCCGAGCGATCACCCGCTCTTCCAAGACCGCTCCGAGCCTAGTTGATCAGGACGAAATGAAAAGCCGGATCCCACCCCCAAAACACTCGGGCACGAATACCCGTCCGGCCCCGGAGTTCGGGTCGGGTCGGCATTCGGTTTGCGCTTCGATCGATTCAGATCGAAACTCGCCCTGCCATCATGAATTCGATTCCAGACCCTCTCGTCCTCTACGACGGCGTCTGCAATCTCTGCGCTGCCTCCATCCAGTTCATCATTCGCCACGACCGCTCCGGCGCGTTCCGATTTGCGTCCATTCAATCGCCCCTCGGACAGGAATTGTACCGGAAGCACGGACTCGACCCCGCCGTCCTCCCCAGTTTCATGATGATCACCGGCGGACGGGCGCTGCTCCGGAGCGACGCCGCCCTGGAGGTTCTGATCCGATGCGGCGGAATCTGGAAGCTGGCTGCGGCTCTGAAATGGATCCCGCGGGCGCTACGAGATCCAGTCTACGACTTCATCGCCCGGAATCGCTACCGCTGGTTCGGCCGGAACGAGTCCTGCCTGATCCCCACCCCGGAAATCCGATCGCGATTCGTCGGCTAAAGCCCAGCCAGACGGAATACTTCAGAGGGAAAATGAAATTCCCCGTCGCCCGCGTGAACGCGGAACTCCTCCTCGGTAGGGCGAACCTCCCGGTGAGCCGCAGTGGACGGACGGATTCCACCCCGCACTTCCGCGTCCCCCTCTTCAACCCTTCAACTCCTTCACTCTTTAACCGCTTTCCTTCAACTCAAGGCGTCACATCCGCCAACCGGTAGTAGGCCGCAGCAGCCGAGACGGTCACCTGGATCGTCGTGACACTCCCCGTTCCGTTCACCGCCGCCCCCAATGGCGTCCAGGCCGAGAGATCGGCAGAGGATTGCACCTGGTAGGACCGGCCATTGACCCCGGTGAACTGAAGATCCGCCCCGGTGGGTTTTCGTTGCAGCGAAAGCACGATCGCGCGCGGCAGCACCGGACCCAAATCGGCATACATCAGGCGGTCAAACTGCAGGTTGGGATCGGTCACAGCATCGTTCTCGACCCAAGCGACATCCATCCGGGTCGGCTCGTTGAACGCTCCAAGACGACGTCGAACCGACGGGGTGCGGGCTGTGGCTCCAGGAGTCGAGACCGCAATAGTGCGCTGGAAGCCGTCCGGTGATCCGGCGGCGTAAACCCCGTGATACACCGAAGTCGCCGTTTCGTAATCGTCCCAGGCGACCACCACGGAATCTGATTCGAACACTCCCATTGAAAAATTGGCCACGTTGTTGGTGGCCGGGGACACGAAGATTGGATCGGTCAACGCCGTTCCACCCCGGGGCATCTTGCGGTAAATCACCCGGCCGGCCGCGCTCTGACCCGGGTGTTGAACGTGGGCGATATGCAGGTTCCCCGCGGCATCGGTGCACAGCGTGGGATAGGAATACCACCCGATGCTGCCGTCTCCAATCGCCTGCGGGGGAAGCCAGCGGGTCCCGTCAAAGGTCACCATTTCCGGGATGTTGTAGTGGACCGCGTTGGTGGCCGTGGCCGTGACGATGTTGGTGACGTACCAATGACTGAATGCGATGAACACCTTTCCATCCGGACCGGTGGTCAACGTGGGGTACAACGCTCCGAAGCCTTGGCTGGCGAAGTCATGGGGTATTCCCGTTACGTCGATCTCCGCCGACCAATTGGTGCCGCCATTGGTGGAACTGCGATAACCGATGTTGAAGGGCTTGTCGCCGGCATCGAAGGTTCGGGTGTAGGCCAGATGCTGCTTCCCGGAAGCGTCCACATCCAGCGCCGTTCCAAAGGTCAACGTCGTGGAGGCCATCGGATACACCTGGCCGAGCTCGGACGTGCCGTCCAGCGGCAACCAGGTCTGCTCATCGTACGAACGGTTGACATAGGCCCGGTTGTCATCGGTCATCGCCAGACCGTAGCCCCCCGCGGGCAGGCGAATGAAGCAGTCGGCTCGGGCCGCGAAGCTGAAATTGTCGGTCCGGGTGAACGTCCAGTGCGCACCGGCATCAAGACTGCGGGCCAGGTAAATGAAATTGGGACTTTGCTGAGAGCCAAACGGATGATTCCGCACGTAGGCCACGGTCAGGCTGCCATCAGCTTCCCGGATGATTCCGTTGCCAATGGAATAGACCGAAACACCGTCCGCAACCGGCGACGGCAGGTCGTAGTCGACGGTGATCCGGTTGATCTGGCCGTGGACCGATCCGAAGGCACCTATCCAGAAAGCCAGCACGAGCCATCGAAACACCGATCGATAATTCACATTCATCAGAGTGCCGGAATCTAAGCAAGAATTCCGCCAACGCCAACAGCGAAGCCGATGCAGTGACATTTGCCGGGTTTCGGCGCCCCTGGTCCGCTCAGCCCAGCAATGTCCGGGCCTTCGCCAGGGCTTCGTCGAGCTTGCCGGCATCCTTGCCGCCACCACGGGCGTTGTCGGGTTTTCCACCACCCTTGCCACCCACGATTGGGGCGATGGTTTGGATCACTTTTCCAGCCTGAACCTTCGCGGTGAACTCGGAGGTCACCGCCGCCACCAAGGCCACCGCGCCGCCGCTGTGGCCGCCCAACACGATCAGACCCTTGAACTGGCTCTTCAACGCGTCGGCCACGATTTGCAGGGTGTCGCCGTCGGCTTCGCCCAGATTCGCGATCACTGCCGGGACGCCATTCAACGTCTCCACCCGCGACAACAATTCCTGCGCCCGGCCCGACGCCTCTCGTTGCGCCGCCGCTTTGAGAGCCTTCTCCAGCTCCTTCTGATGCGCCAAAAGGTTCTCCACCTTCTTTTCCAGTTCGGCCAGCGGACTGTTCAACCGACCCGCCAACGCCCGGATCAAGGCCTCGTCGCCGCGCGCCTTGTCGAAGGCCGACAAACCGGCCACGGCTTCAATCCGCCGAACACCGGCCGACACCGCCGCCTCACTGAGAATGCGGAACTGACCGATCTCGCCCGTCGCCCGGGTATGCGTTCCGCCGCACAATTCCATGTCGTAGCCGTCGAGCTTCCCGGCCTGTCCGCCGATCTGCACCACGCGGACCACGTCGCCGTATTTGTCGCCGAAGAACTGCATCACGTCCTTGCGGCCCTTGATCTCGGCATAGGGCACTTCGGACCAGCTCACCCCGGCGTTTTCCAGGATTCGCTCGTTCACCAACCGCTCAATGTCGGCCACCTGCTGCGGGGTCAACGGCGCGCTGTTGAAATCGAAGGTCAACTTCTCCGGCGTGACCGATGAACCCTTCTGCGAGGCGTCCTGACTGGCCACTTCATGCAACGCCCAGTGAAGCAAATGGGTGACGGTGTGATGCCGCTGAATGGCGGCACGGCGTGGGGCGTCGACGGACAGCCGCACGGATTGTCCCACCGTCGGTGCGTCGGCGCTCTCGATGAAATGGAGCCAGGTGTTGCCGCTCTTTTGGGTCGTGCCGATCCGCCAGAGCTGACCGGAACCGGTGAGTTCACCCGAATCGCCCACCTGACCACCCATCTCAGCGTAGCAGGTGGACGCGTCGAGAATCACCGCTGTCTTATCCTTGAGACCGACCACTTCCAACACAGTCGCTTCCGTTTCCAAGGCGTCGTAGCCGAGGAAGCGGGTCGGGGTTTGAGTCTCGATTTGGGAGAGCTCGATGACGGTTTTCTTTTGAGCAGCGCGGGCGCGGGCGCGTTGCTCGTTCATCAACGTTTCAAAGCCGGCCGTGTCGACTTTCAGACCGTGTTCACGGGCCATGAGCTCGGTGAGATCGAGCGGGAAGCCGTAGGTGTCGTAAAGTTCAAAGGCGACCCAACTCGGCACTTCGGTGGCCTTTAACCAGTTGCCTTTTCCGGGCACAACAAAACCAGTGTTTCCGGGCAATTTGTTCGCCCTGCACATCGTGACAAATAGCTCAATTCCCCGATCCAAGGTCTTATTAAACGCCTCCTCTTCCAACTTCAGCACGTCCTTCACATGCTGCTGCTTCGTCCGAATCTCCGGGAACACATCGCCCATGGTCCGGGCCAGTACGTCGACCAATTTATAGAAGAACGGTTCCTTGAATCCCAGCGTCCGACCGTACCGCACCGCGCGACGCAGGATGCGGCGCAGGACGTAGTTGCGGTCGTTGTTGCCGGGCTGGATGCCGTCCGCCACCGCGAAGCTCAGGGTGCGGATATGATCGGCGATGACGCGGAAGGCCACGTCAATCTTCTCCTGTTCGGTGTCCCCGGTGCTGCCCGGCTTGGGCAGCGTCGAGCCGTACTTCTTCCCGCTGTGTTTCTCGATCTCGTCGAAGATCGGCCGGAAGATGTCGGTCTCGTAATTGGAAATCCGGGCGTTGGCGAAATCGGAGAATTCCTTGGTCCCCTGAATGATGCTGGTGACGCGCTCGAAGCCCATGCCGGTGTCGACATGTTTGGCCGGCAGTGGCGAGAAGGTGCCGTCCGGGTTGGCATTGAACTGGATGAACACCAGGTTCCAGATCTCGATGCAATCCGGGCTGCCCTTATTGACCAAAGCGCCCTTGGTATCGCCGTTCGGGGTGAGGTCGATGTGGAGTTCCGAGCACGGACCGCAGGGCCCGGTGTCGCCCATCATCCAGAAGTTGTCCTTCTTGTTGCCGTTGACGATGTGGACCGCGGGATCGAGTCCCACGCTGCGGAATTTTTCGGCCCAATAGCCCCAGGCTTCCTCGTCGCGATCGCTCGGATCGCCCTTCGATTTGTCGGGATTGTAGATCGTGGCGTAGACCCGTTGCGGCTGGAATTTCCAGATGCCAACCACCAGTTCCCACGCCCAATCGATGGCTTCCTTCTTGAAATAATCGCCGAAGGACCAATTCCCCAGCATCTCGAAAAAGGTGTGGTGATAAGTGTCCAGTCCGACGTCATCGAGATCGTTGTGCTTGCCGCCGGCGCGGATGCATTTCTGGGTGTCGGCCGCGCGTGTATCGCTGCCGGGGATGGCTCCCGCCCATTTGGAAACATCGGCTTTCCGTTCGCCGAGGAAGATCGGCACGAACTGGTTCATTCCGGCGTTGGTGAACAGCAGGTTCGGGCTGTCCGGCATCAGGCTGGAGCTGGTGACGAGGGTATGCTGCTTCGATCTGAAGAAATCGAGGTAGCTCTGGCGGATCTGGGCGGACGTGATCATGGAATGCGCTGGGCGAAACGGAGCGCGGAAAATAGGTAAAACTGAGGCCACCGGCCAGACGGAAGTTGGGAGGCGGGTGGCATTGAGGGCCAAAGGCCCAGACCATACCAGCCTTGGGCATCGCCCAAGGTTCGGTCCGGCCCCGGATTTTCATCCCCTTCGATTCCACCCGAGCCCCATCTACGTTTTCGTTGCGGGTATGTTGGCCGCGGGTCGTGGGTTGGAATACGGGGTTATCCTTTCGCCCGGTTCGCGATGGATTGGGGCGCGGGTGGAACCGCGCCCTCCACGGTTGGACTGGCCTTTGGGCAACTTACGGACCGCCCGCGGCGGCTCCGGCGGCGGGGCGCACGGGCAGATCGAAACAGGCGGCCTCGCGATCGTTTCGGACCACCAGGTAATGCCCGACGACCAGCGGGTGATTCCACGTCTTGGAATCGAACACCGGAATGCTGCCGAATTCCTTGAATCCATCCGGATGCGCCTGGGCCAGATGCACAGATCCCGCTTCGTTCTGGACGATCACCAAGTCGTCCACGAGGAGCGTCTGGCCGGATCCGTAATGTCCATCCTTCCACTTTCGCTGACCGGTCGCGACGTCGACACAGGCCAGGAGTCCGTCGTCCAAGCCGTACAAGAATCCATCCCGCAACGCCGCGCTGTTGAACTGCGTCTTCATCGTCTTCGTCTTCCAAACTTCGGTGGCGGTCCATTGGCCGTCGGTGCCCACGCGCACTTGAAGAAGCACGCAGCCAACCCCATAGCCGGCGGAAAGAAAGACGCGATCCCCGCCCACAAGAACCGGCTGTGCCGCCTTGGGCCAATTAACAGTGGCCCAGTGGTAGTCCAGCAGGACATGGCCATCGTCCGGATCATGGGCGGTGAAGGACGCGGCGTTGACCGAGAGAATCACCGATTTTCCCGCCAGCGTGGCGAGCATCGGGGAGGCGTAACTGGCCTGGTCGGTGCCGGCCTGCCACAACGGTTTCCCAGTCATCCGATCGAAGGACAACAGCGAGCAGCGATTGGTCGCGCCGCCCGAGACCACGACCTGGGTTTCGGTGACAAGCGGCGAATCGCTCACCGCCCACATCAGGTTGGGAAGCTGGTTCTCGTCCAGCACCGAACGCGACCAGACGAGGTGACCGGATTCGGCATCGACACAGGTCAAGACACCGGTTGCGCCGTGGGTGTAGACCCGGCCATCAAAGATCGTCGGCGTGTCATGCGGTCCCTCACCGGCCTGCCATTGGAAGAATCGGACATGATTGGTGTGCGACCAGATGCGGCGTCCGGACAGCAGATCGTAACAAGTCACACACTCGTCCGGTCCGAACTGCTCGTGGGTGAACAGCCGACCGTTGACGCTGGAGAACCCGGACCAACCGGCTCCGACGGGTTGACGCCACAGTTGGCGCGGCGGGTTGGAACCCCAATCGGTGGACAATCGAGCTCCCAAGATAATTCCATCGCGATTCGGTCCAAAATACTGGGGAACCGCGGCGAAACTCTGTGACGCGACCGGGCCATCCTTGGCCGCGGCCACCGGGGCGGGAGTGATGACCGCGGACGGAGTCACCGGACCGGATCGAGGTTTCGCCCACACCCACACCCATCGGGGCAGACCGCGTCCATCGGCGGCACCATCAATCCGGACCATCCGGCTGAATCCCCAGACCGCAGCGACGGCGGCCACGATCGAAACCAGCCGGGTGGTCCAACGAAACCGGCTCAGGAAGACGAACCAAACTGCGGTGAAAATCAGACCGAGGAGGATGAGGCCCGACTGCATCCAACTTAGGAAGTTGCGTTCCAGATCGGACTGCAAACGGAGGCCGATGCTGGCCACGACGACCAGCAGCCAGACAGTGATGGGAATGGCGAGCCGGTGGCCGCGCCGCGGATTCGAGGGGGAAGTCATGGGAGTCGGGTCAACGCCGCGGGAACGCTAGCACCGGAACGCCGCCGCACAACCTGCCTGTCGATTTCCTGGAAAAACCGCACGTCCGGGGAGGTGTTTGGCTGTCGGCCTATTGGAACAACACGAAGACTCCGACTGGGAGCGCTGCCATCCTGGCGGCGAGGAGGTTTTCGACGGCGTTTGGATTTCAAACTGGCCGGCAGGATGCCGGCGCTCCGGATGCGCCGTGCACGACCTGCCGGCGACAGGGGCTGGCTGGAATGCACCGTTACTCGCGCGTACCCATCCAGCGTGCGGCGTTTTCGATCACCTTTAACACGTCGGGATTCTTGAAGACCGGGTAAAGCTCATGCCCCGGTCGGAAGTAGAAAACCCGCCCCTTGCCGATGTTCCAAACACTGCCGCTGCGAAACCATTCTCCATGTTCCCAACGTTCTTCGAGGACGACGGCATCGGGCGCGGGGACGTGGAACGGCTCGTCATACATCTCCGTTTGTTCGACCACGAATTCCGCCGGCAGCCCACGGGCGATCGGGTGCTTGGGCAGGAGAACGCGAACACGGCTGGGCATGGCGTCGGGTCGATAGGCGGGAAAACAGCAGTTCGGAAGCGTCAATTGAACCTCGAACGGACCGTCGAAAGGTTTGCGATAAATCGCGGACGGGCTGAGGCGGTCGGTGTACTTCGGCGGGGTTCGCAGGTTCGCGAAAAGGTTCGTCTCGTGGATCACCGCCATGGCCCGTTCAGCGGGCGACAGGACGCGGAGGGCATCCTCCCGGGCGCGGACATTCATCGCTTCCATGAAAGGTGCCGACCAATGAGCGGAATGCAGCGCCATCAACGAAAGCCGGCCGGCCTGGATCCGACGCACGATGTCGCGAGCGTGGTCCGCCGATACTTCGCCGTTGCGGACGTGTCCCCACCAGACCAGGACATCGGTGGCGTCCAATTGCGCCATCGAAAGGCCCTGCTCCGGATCGTCGAGACGGGCGGTGGCCACTGAAAACCCGGGTCGAGTCTTCAGGAAGGCGGCGATCTGATTGCCGAGCCAGTTGGTGTAGACCCGCCGCTGTGCCGGCTGTTGTTCATCCCAGACCAGAACGCGGACCGGCGGGGCGGCAACCGCGGTTCGAGCGAGGGCAAGCCCCAACCCCAGTCCCAACCACAAACCCAGGCGGGAAGCCAGGAAGAGGTCTCGTCCGGTTAAAATTCGTCGGAAAAGTGGGGATGGGTTCATGGCTGGCATCGATTGGGATTCGCAGAAAGGGTGACGCCGCGAAGCCTACTCACCCCGGGGCATTGCGCCATCCCGGACTGGTCGGCCGGGCCTTTGACAGGATATTCCGCGTCCCGGCCACTCCCCACTGGACGAACCCGTCGCCCTTGCCAACAGTCTTCACATGGCCAAAGCGCAGGTCATTTCCCTCATCAACATGAAGGGCGGCGTCGGGAAAACGACGTGCGCCGTAAACCTCGCCACCTACCTCGCCCGCGACCACGGCAAACGAGTGCTGTTGGTGGATTTCGATTCCCAGACCAACACCTCGCTTTCGGTCATGTCCGAGACCGCCTGGGAAAAATGGGCGGACAAACACGGCACGATGGCCGACGTCCTCGAAGTCCACGGGAAAAAGAAGCGCGGCGAACCCGCGAAGCTGGCCGACTGCATCGTTCATGACGTGCTACCGGAGGTGCCCGGTCTCGACCTCATTCCGTCCCACCTGGCGCTCACCTTCATTGATCTCGATCTGGCGGCGCGGCCCGGTCGGGAGCGGATTTTTTCCCGGAAGATCGAAAAGGTTCTCGGCGACTACGACGTGATCCTCTGCGATTGCCCGCCCAACCTGATGACCGCGACGCAGAACGCGCTCTACGCCAGCGACGCCTATCTGATCCCGATGCAGCCAGACTATCTGTCCACGCTGGGATTGAATCTCCTGCAGGATCGTTTGGGCTACCTGACGCGGGAACTGGAATTCAAGATCCGCTGCCTCGGTGTCGTGTTCACGCGGGTTCGCGGCTGGTTGCGCTACCACGCGGAAACCATGGAACGCCTGCGTTCGGCCAAGGAGTTCAAGCGCCTCTACTTCTTCGAGACCGTCATCCCGGAAAACATCAAGCTCGCCGAGGCACCGATGGAGGCGAAGCCCATCGAATTGCATGACAGCACGGCCACCGGAGCCGAGGCGTTTCGCGCGCTCACGAAGGAGCTGGTGGTCCGGTTGAAGTAGGCGGCCGCCGGAGAGATTCCCGGAATCGTCACGCGCTGCGCGATGGCCTTTCACCGCCATTGCACCACTCTGAATTCAATGAGTCACCCGATGAATCGGTGCCCGAACGTCAACACCTGGCACCTCGTGTCTGCCGCTGCACTGGCTCTGATTGCGGGCGGATGCGATACGTTTCGCGGTCCGGGTATTGACTACACCGCACCGCGAATCACCGGCCGGGTGATCGATGGCAAGGACGGCGCGCCGGTTCGAAACGCCCGTGTTGGACGACAGATCTGGACCTGGCGCGGTGGCACCGGTGAGTTTTTGAAGGGAGCCGAGGAGATGGTGTTGTCACACGACTACGTCCGGACCGGTCGGGACGGAGCCTTCGATCTGCCCCCGCGCCAGGTGGCGCTGCTGTTCGCTTGGGGTGAAACGCCATTGAACACCCGGCTCACCGTCCAGCACGGCAGCTTCATCCGGTGGCAGACCAACTTCCCCATCGGTTCGCTCTCCACCAATACGGAGCGTCTCGAACTCCCTGCAGGCGACGTGGCGATCCGAAGGAAGCCTTGAAGACGGTTGAAAATCTGGAAAGCAGAAAAGCAGGACCTGAGGCATTTGATGCAAACAGGGCGGGTTTCAGCGCCAACGGTGCGTCCCATACCAGCCTGGGGCACTCGCCCCAGGGAACCGGTTTCAAACGCCACAAGGGCTGAAGGCCCGGCCCATTTGACTCACACCTTCGCCCACTCGCTCACTTTCATATTCCTGCTTTCCTGTTTTCCAGATTTTCACATCTCCCGATCCTCGCAGTCTGGAACAAAAAAAGGCGACCCAAGCCGGGTCGCCCTTCGAAAATGCTGCGGACAGATGCTGTTCGAAACCCGTCCTTATTCCAGCGGGTTGACCAACTTCAACGCACCCACGCCGCCCGGATTCCAATTGGTGAAGAGGACGTACACTTCCTTGCGCGATCCCTTGCCGGTGACGTACCAGGCCGCGTCGTGGATGTGTTGGGCATCGGAGTATCCGAGATCCACCTTGGGACGGAGCGTGGCGACGATGGCCCGCTTCTTCATGTTGATGATGTAGATCGGTCCGGGTGAGCCATTCGGACCGTCGAGGCAGGGTGCCAGCGCGTAGTCGCCCCAGAGATCGACATCACACACCGTGCTGCCCGGGGGAAGACCGGCGATATCGTGGAAGTGTTCGTGCTTCGGATCCCAGCGCTTCACCTGAGCCTCCGGGCGGGCGGAAATCAGCAGCGATTTGTCCTGCGGATCAAAGGTGATCCCGTGCGGGGTGTTGGACATTTTCTTGCCCCCGTAGAATTTCCCGGTGAACCGGAACGGCTGGGTGGTGGCCGACATGAAGTAGGCCTTGGCGTATCCATCGGTGATCCAGACCTCGTCCTTGCTGACGAAGGCGGCATCGGTCGGAGCATAGCCCTTCTTGTCGGCGTACGGCGGCAGGTCCGGCATACGGAGGGTCTCGGCGTGCTGGAACGAGGTGTCGGTCAGGTAGACCTCGCCCTCGTCGTTGTCAGCAGCGACCACCAGCGGAAGTTTGCCGGCGCGCGGAAGAATGTCGGCACCATGGAGGTTGCCCTTGGCGAAGGCGGGGTCGCCCTTCACCACCCAGGACTTGGTGAGATGTTCGCTGAAGGCCACCCAACCGACGTTCGCGAGACCCCAATAAACCATGTCCCGTTCGCCATCGACGATGATGGTGCCGTGGGCGCCCTTGATCTTGGGCATGGCCTCGGCGGGAACCGGCGTCAATTCCTTCGCCGCGACAAAGCGCCAGAATCCGGTGCCACTCACTCCGGTGCCCGGTGCAAGTTTGACGCCGGCCGGCGTGCGGACGGGCCCGCTCTTTTCGACACCGAACGGCAGCGGCGTGGCGGTGGTGGTTTCGGCATGTCCAGCACCCACCTCATGGGCGCGGACCAAGCCAGAGGTGAACGACGTCGCCAGGGCGGTGGCGACCAGCGTCGGAAGAAGGGATCGTTGCATGGGAATCAGGGATGGGGCAGCTCTGCGGTGCGGAAAGAGTCCCAACTCACACCGATAAAGAAAAGGCGAAGTTGGCAATCGAGCCGGGAAACTGACGACGCACCAATGGTGCCGGCGGGCAGCCAACCTGGGGATTCCACGTCACCAAACCTCACGTCCCACCACCGGGCCGGTTTCGACACTTTGATGGCGGTTTCTTGAATTCACGCCCTGGAGAAGATCTTCGAGGGTCGGCGTCGGCTTCCGAATCGGCCGGACGACCAAGGTCCCGGATTCGAGAGTCAGGTCGACCGAAGCCCCCTCCCGGAGTGAGATTTCATCGGCGTAGGCCTTGGGAATCCGAAGCGCCAAACTGTTCCCCCACTTTTGAACCGCCGTTTTCATGGATCTACAATGGATGCACTCGGTTCACGTCAAAACCCGGCACATCGACCGCGCCCTAATTCAGCACGAAACTTCCGTCGGATTCGAGGCGGAGGGCGTCGGGGATTTGTTTCGGATCCATCCGGACGATGACCCGGTGCGTGCCGGCGGTCAGGTCCGTGGTCAACTCCCCGGTCCCGCCGATCTTGCGTCCGTCGATCCACACTTCACCGGCCGAGGCGTCCAGTTTCAGCTTCACCGGTCCGGCCTTGGCGGCGTTGATTTCGGTGGCGGCGTACAGGGCGATCGTTCCCTCCCATTGTGAACGCCGGGTGGCTTCTTGAATCAGTGAACGGCTCAGGCGTCCGTTGACCAGCGAATACACCGGCGCCCAAGACCGGTCGGTAAACGGTGATTCCCACATGAAATTGCCTCGGCCGTTCTGCTGATCGGTATGCGTCAGAGTGTAGAGGCGCCAACGACGGGCCACACCGCCGTGACTGGCGTCGTAGTCGCCCGGCTTGCCGAGCCGCGACAGGAAGGCGAACAAATCCAACTGCTCCTGTTCGCCCAGCGGATCCATCAAGCCCGACGGCATGAGCGACAGGGTTCCCAAGTCGCGCTTGGCGACGTCATTTTTCGCGATCGGTTGCTCCGCACCGGCGGCATTGCGCAGCACGATTTCCTGCCCCGTTTCGCGCGCCAGAGTTCCCGACCATTCGGTGCCGTCGCGAGTCGTAACCATCACGGTGCCGTAGCCTTCCTTGATCTTCGCGTTCGGCAGGAGCACGGATTCCACCAGGTAATCGATCGGCGCACTGGCCCCGATGCTGGTCATGTCAGGCCCGACTTTTCCGCCGGCACCGCCGATGGAATGGCATCCGATGCAGGCGAGATCGGTGCGACGATAAATCAATTCGCCGCGAATCGGATCGCCCTGGGTCGCGGCCTTGGCGGCGAGTTCGCGGATCAACTGGCCGGTGAACGCCTGGGTGTCGGTCGCCAGTCCTGACGAGCGGGCGAGCGCGACCACCAGATCCACTTCGTTGCGTCCGCCTTCGCGCGCGACACGCATGCCAGCGCGTGCGGCCGACTGCGGAACGCCCGAGGCCGGCAACGCCTCGGCAACCGCCTTAGAAGCGCCTTTGACCGCGAGAACGCGACGCCAGAATTCAATCGCCACCGGCTCGTCGTTCAACGAACGCGCCACGGCAACGACCACCGGAACGGCGCGGCCCAGGTCGAGTCCGGCCAGGGCGGCCGCGGCCTGCCAGCGTACGGCCGGTTCCTTTCCTTCACCCGCCAACCCGGCCAGCGCATCGGCCGCACCCTTACCGCCAATCGAACGCAACGCCGTGATGGCCACGGTCCGCGCGGCATCACTGGAACCCGCCGCTCCGGCAATTTCAGATAGCCGACCGAACGAGGTCCCCAATGTCTTCCAGACCGCCGCCAGCTTGATGGCTTCCACCCGGACACTGTCTGACGACGAATCGAACAGACGACCCAGATCCGCCTGAGGACCGTCCGGTCGGATATTTCGCAACCGGGTCGCGTCGGCCAGTGACTTCAAGGCGCGCACCGAGGCCGCGTCATCGAATCCGCCGGAGAGCACCTGCTGGAACAGCGCCTGCAGTTCCCGTGGCGTTCCCGCGGAACCGATCAATTCAATCCATGGCCCGGCGCCATCGCGACCCAGCGGATGTTGCGCGAGCAATTGTCCCAGAACGCGGCTGGCCTGTTCGGGCTTGATGGCCTTGAGACCGAATTCCAATTGCTTCTCGCGGCCCTCGGTTTTCCAGGCGCCCGATTGAAGCGCGGCGATCCAGGGCTCGGACAAATCGTTAATCGTCAGCCAGAGCGCGTAATCCAGAGTAGGATCCATCGGCTCGTTCAACGCACCCAAAGCGAGTTCTGCCGCGCGGCCGGTCCCCACCTTGGCCAGCGCGCGCAAGGCCTCCAAACGCACCCGGGGTGCCGGGTCGTGCACCAGTTTTTCGAGGACAACCAGTCGGCTGGCATCCGCGGCGGTGGCGGTGACGCTGACCCATTGCAACTGGCCGGCGAGGCCCAGGGACATCAGGCCGGTGAACCAGAAAGGGCGGGAAGATTTCATCGGAGGGAGAGTTCGCGAAAAGGTGTCGTGGAATGGGGTGCGGCGGCGGTGCGGTCCGTTCAATCAGCGGCTGAGCTGGCGGGCGGCGGCGGTGCGAACATGTCCGTCGGGCGATGCGATCACCTCGGCGAGGATCGCGTCGTTGGGTTTCTCGAACGCCTCATAAATCCACATCGCCTCCAATTTCGCCCGTGGATCCAATTGCCGGGCCAGCCAGGATTTCACGGAAGGCAGGACCTTGTCGGATCCGCGCTGACGCAACACCGCACGGGATTGTTCCTGTTCCCAACCGCTGGCCGAGAGCGTGCGATCCAACAGTTCGGTGACCGAAAGGCGGTTCAGGTTTTGTCGCACGGCGACCGTTCCCTGGCGGGCCGCGATGCGCCAGATCCGGCCGTGTTCCTTGTCGCGGCGCGGGTCGCGGAAATCGACTTCGCCGTGCTGAATGATCGGGTTCGACCAGTCGGCGACGTACAACGCGCCATCCGGTCCGAAGCGCAAATCGATCGGACGGAAGGTGACGTTTGTGGAACGGAGGAGATCGGGCATCTCCCGGGTTTGGAAGGTGGAACCCACTTCTGTCATCGCGAAGTGCACCACGCGATGCGCCCGGAAATCACAGGTGATCGCGCTGCCCTGCCAGTCGGCCGGAAAATTCGGGCTGTGAACCAGTTCCAGGCTGGCGAACTTCGGATAGCTACCCGGGCTGATGCTGTCGGCTTCCCGGCGCATGTCCGAGTAGGTGAAATAGGTGGCCCCTTCCATCGCGTGATACACGCCCTTGCCGCCGGCACCGTCGGTGAAGAAGGAATTCCCGAACTGATCCCAGTGATGTCCCCAGGGATTGCACCCGCCCTTGGTGAAGATGCTCATCGAACCGGTGTCGGGATTGAACCGCCAGATGCCTGCACTGTTGAGCCGCCGGACACCGAACGGCGTTTCGATGTGGGTGTGGGTGTAGATCGATTGATTGAGATAGAGGTGCCCATCGTAACCCCAGCGCAGAGTGTGGAGATTGTGGTGGGTGTCCTCGGTGCCGAAGCTGGAGAGGACGACGGTTTTTTGATCGGCATGACCGGTACCCTGGGTGTCGGCGAAGTGCAGAAGCTGGCTGCTGGCGGCGACGTAAACGCCACCCCGGTTGTCAGGCAGGACCCCGGTCGGAATCAACAAACCGCCGGCGAACACCGTGTGTTTGTCGGCCTTGCCGCTGCCGGTGGTGTCTTCCAGAACCACGATGGAATCGGTGGCCGGCTGGCCGGGTTTGATCTGCGGATACACCTCGGACGATGCGACCCACAGTCGGCCCTGCGAATCCCAGTTCATCTGGATCGGCTTGTGCAGCAGTGGATTCTCGGCCCACAAGGAAACCTCGAAGCCGTCGGCGACATCGAAGGTGGGGATGGGTTGGGGTGCCCGGGGTTTCGGCGCGGCGGACTGCGCCTTGAGGGCCTCGTCGGCAATGCGGTTTCGGCCGACGAACCGCTTCTGCTCGGTTTCACGGGTCGAAGTTCCCAAGGCTGCATCAACGCGAGTCACGGTATTCGGATCCGGCCGGTCAAGGTTCCTCAGGCCGGCAATTACTCCATCCCATTCCTCAATCAGCGGATCGAACCGTGGAATCTCCACCGCGTTCTGGCCTTGTTCGTGTTTCCGGAAACCGAAGATGTAGGTCCAGTTCTCCGGCCGCCAGCGGTGGAAGAAGAGTTCGTTCTTCTTCACAATCGCAGCCTGAAGACGTTCCCGGGCCTCCGCGGCACCGCCACTCTTCGGGAGCCCGAGCGATTCGGCGACAACCTCCGCCGCGCGTTGATAGCCCTTGGGTCCGAGGACCACACCGAATTGGCTCACCGAACTGGTTCCATAAAGCCCGTGAGCGTCACGTCCCACTGCCAACATCGGCACAAAGCGCGCGCCATTTCCCGAAGCCAACTGCTCGATCGCCGCCGTGTAGGTTCCAAGCAGGCTGTTGTGGGCCGCCAACTCTGCATTACCAACGCCGGGAGAAGCCTCCTGCGGGATCGGGGACAGCAAAACGAACCGCACCTTCTGGCCGCTGACCTCGTCGATCGCCGCCATCAACTGCGTCATGCCCGACTTGAAGCGCGCCATCAACGCCTGTTGGTCCTCGGGAGATTTCGCCTCGGCCGCTTCGAGGGCGGCGGTCATTCCGTAGCTCAGGAAGGCCACCGTGGGTTTGACGAGCGCGAGCTGTTCCTTCACCCGCTTGAGCCACTCGGTCTCCGATTTGTTCCAGTCAAAGCTCGCCCGCGCGCGGCCCATCGGCGAATCACCGGCCCAGCCGAGGTTTCGGAAGGTTACCGCGTGCTCCGGAAAGGCGGCGGTGAGGCGGGTCTCGATTGAGCCGTAGTCCACTTCCCGCTCGAAAAAGGTGTCGCCGATGAAGAGGACGCGGTCTCCGTTCTGAAGCTCAAACCGGTCGGCGGCATGGAGGCCGATCAGGCTGACACCGATGAAAACGAGGGCGAAAAGGGATCGAATGGCGCGGCTCATGGGACAATGGGGTGTGAGACGCCGGAAACCCTCGCGACATTCGTTCGACCATGCAAGCCGGCGAAACGGGCGGAGAGGATGGGGAGGGCGTGGTTCCACCCGCGCCCAAATCAATCGCGCGCTCAACTGGAGGATCAAACAACGCTGCGGATGGCGCGACAGCGTCTTTGACTGCGTGCGGCGGGGCAGAGCGAAGCCGCCGCTTTGCCGGACGGGTGCGATCTCGAAACCGGCGTGGTGGAAGGATCAGTGGCTTGCAGGCGAAGTCCCGCTCCACAGCGGCGTGGCGCTACGCTTCCCGCCGCACTCCACGACGACAAGCGTTTGCTGAGACCCGCATGCGTGGTGAAGCCGTGCCTCGTCGTTCGAAATCGGTTCACGCCGGAACGAGACGGGCTGCACGAACATCAAGCTGCCGGGCGAACAAGAGATGCGGCGACTCCGCAGGCAGGGCGAGTCCCAGTTCGCCGGTCATATTACAGGTCGCGAATTCAGCGGCGGCCGGTTGCAGGGGCCACGGCTGATGCTCGATTTCGCCACGATAAAGACAGCCTCGGGAATCGGCGGCGAACAGTCGGTACCGTTCAGTGAGCCAATGTTCCAGACTGCCGGGCTGGCTTCGAAAGACATCACCGATCGGCCGGTAATCCACCTCCAACACGGCAGTTCCTCCGCCCCGATGCGTCCGGTGACTCTGATATCGGACCCCGTTGCCCCGCAGTTCGCAGTGCATCCGGGCATCAAAATACGGGAGATGAAATCCGATCCGAGCTCCACGCACTGCCAACCAGGACGCCGCATCCAAACTGAAAAACCAAACCCCCGGGCGGCCGCCGCCGATGACGTACGTCCGGACATTGAGCTCCGGAAACGCTCGGGCTCCGGGCAGACCCGGCATGCCGGTCAACCCAACATTCGTCATTCGGAACGGCACGATCCCAATCCAGGCTTCACCATTCCACAGATCAAGTTCCCAAGGCGGATCCGTCCGCGGCAGGAGCGCCCGCAACGCTTCCGGATCCATGCGCCAATGGGCGAACAACAAATCGCACCAGGACATCCGGAGCGATGGAAACCGCGGGACCCGGCCGGGATCGTTCATCCGCCGGACGCCTACGAGCCCTTCACGTCGAAGCAGTAGAGGAACTCCTGGTCGCGCAGGTAAAGGCGGCCGTTGATGACCACTGGATGGGGCCAGATGCCGCCCTGCGGATTCCGCTGGGCCGAGAGTGGCGCGAGCGTGAACTGGCCCTTCTGGCTCCAACCCTTGGTCGATGCCTCGACCAATGCGACCTCGCCGGACTTTTCATTCAGGCAGTACAACATGCCGTCCGCGAAATGGATCGCGCCCTTGCCGAAGCCCTTGTGAACCCAGACTTCCTTGCCGGTCTTCAAGTCCTGACAGACCCAGCCGTAACCATCCGAATGGCCGTAAAGGTAACCGTCGACGAGCACCACGCCGCCGTGGTGGTTCTTCATCACCTTGTTGTTTTCGTAGACCACCTCGACCGAGTTGTTGGCGCCCAACTGGATCATCTGGCATCCGACACCATATGCGGCGGTGACGTAAATGCGTCCCTCGCCGCCATCAATCGGCGTCGGAATGACCGCGACACGACCTGGGAACGGACTCTTCCACAGCAGCGCACCCGTGGCAGGATCCACACCGAACACCTTCTGACCCACCAACTGAACCACCTGCGGTTTTCCATCGTGTTGGATGAGAATCGGCGAAGAATACTGGGCTTCATCGGTGACATCCGTCGTTCGCCACAGCACGTCGCCGGTCATTTTATTGAGGGCCGCCAGGGTGCCCTTCGAGCCGCCCGGGGTGCAGATGACCTTGTCGCCAACCACCATCGGAGACTCGGTATAACCCCATCCCTGCAGCTTCCCGCCGAGATCGCTCACCAGCGATTTTTGCCACAGGACCTTGCCGTCCGAGGTTTGCGCGCAAATCAGCAGTCCGTTGCCGCCGACGGCGTAAACGCGGTCGCCGTCCACGGTGGGCGTCGCGCGCGGACCGTCGCCCCAGTCGTTCGGGTATTTGTCGCCGGCGGGAGCCGACCACAGCTCCTTGCCCGTTGTGGCGTCCAAGGCGATGATCTGCTCCTTTTGGTTGCGGAGGCCCATGGTGAAGAGTTTTCCGCCCACCACCGAATATCCGGAATAACCCAGGCCGGCATCCTTGAAGAGCCAGACCTGTTTGGGTCCGCCTTCCGGCCATTGCTTCAGCAGACCGGTGTCGGGCGAATGATCATTGCGGGACGGTCCGCGCCACTGCGGCCAGTCGGCGGCAACGAGAGTGGTGGCGAGCGAAAGCCCGGCGAGGAGGGAACGGGTGATGGAACGCATGGAAAAGGAGGGGAACCGAATCGCCTCCAATGGAGCCCGAATTCCGAAAAATGGCAATCCCCAGGCAGCCGGGAGCGCTGGCATCCTGCCGGCCAGCAAACTCAGAGGGAATGAATTCGCCGACAAAAACACCCGAAGCTGGTCTCAGTCGCCAGTCGGAACAGGTCCGCTGCAGTGATCCCCGACGACCGGATGGAGGTCGCGCAAGGGTTCACAGGGAGCGCCGCCTCTACCCGGCCCTCCCCTCCATTCCGAATGGTGGGGAGGGTGTCAGCCCGTCTCAAGCGATCTCCCCAAAAAGGGCCCCGGCGGCGTTGAGGCTTTCTCCCAGGTTCTTTTTTGCCACCGCCGCACCCAGTCTGACGAGGGCCGCCGCGATGGCGATGATCCGGTCGATCGATTGAATCCTTTCGAGGGCGGCTTTGCCCTCCAGGGTGGCACTGGCGATTTGCCCAAAGGCATCTCCGGCATCATCCAGGACCATGCCGACCGCGACGTTGGCGATTTCAGCGGACTGGGCGCGCATGCCTTGGGCCTGGGACATCAGGTTCCCGCGAGTGGCGGGATCCAAGGTCGTCCATTCGGCGACGATCCGGCGGTCGATCGCGTCGGCACTCTCGAGTAAACTGTGTGCGAGTTCCGCCGCCTGATCCGTGGTGAGAGTGGTTGCCATAAGACGAGGCAATTCCGGAGTATTTCGGCGGCCCCGGTCAGAGTCGCTTGATCGCTTCATAAGCCGCGGCGATCTCCTGTTCATATTGTTTCAGGAGAACCACCAACTCCTGGGCGTCGAGGTGATCCAGGTTCTTGAGCATCGCGGCGTGTCCATCGGCGATCCGACCCAGGGCGGTGGCGTAGTTCCGGCAGACCTCGATCTTTTGTTGAACGCCGGCTTCGCGGTCCTGCCGGATCTCTTCCACCAACACCCTTGCCCAGGCTGGAGTGGTCGGATCGGGGAGGTTGCTTTGGATCCGATAGTATTGATTCAACGCGCCGACTTCTCCGCCCAATTGTTCGTCGCCGATCAGTCGGACCGCCCGTTGGAGCGCCGCGATGGCCGCAGGGAAATCGGACGCGGACTGCCGGATCATTTGGCGAACGGTGGTCCGTCGATAGGAATCGGTCGCCGCGTGGGAAACCAGCGTGGCGAGTTTACCGAAGGCCTGCTGCTCGGATGCATTCAACAGACTCGAATCCCCGACCTCCGCAGTGAATCCAGCTACCGACGAATTCGGTTCGACGGTACCGCCGCCGGCCAGAGTGGCCAGCGTCGCCATGTAGGCACGGATCACTTCATGGGATCGAACGAGTTCCGCCCGCTTCGTTCGACCGACCGCGGCGGCGGCCTCGAAGGCTTTCTTCGTGTCGTCATCTGCGGCGTAACGAACCTTGCGCCGGGGTGAATCGACCATCTCGCCGGCGATGGCTTTCAAGGTCGCGTCCTCGGTGGAAGCCGTCGCGAATTCACGGACCGCCTTGAGGTTGACGCAACCCGTCAGCGCAATGCCGAGAAGGACGAGCGAAACGACTCGAATGGGATTCGGCTTCATTTCAGTCGATCGAGCCATTCCATCAGCTTCTGAACATCGATACCCGGCCTGCCCTTTTTGGAATCCACTTCATCCACGATCGCGTAGGCCTCGTCGCAATAGGTTCTGAAGAATTCCCAGGTCATCTGCTGCTTGCGACCCCAGGTGACGCAGACCGGTCCGACGGGAGTGTATCCAGGGATGATGACGCAATGGCCACCCCAGGAGTTGGGAGCGGCGCCGGGGCCGTTGGTCACTTCCCACGGTTGACCGGTCTGAATTTGCGCTTGGGCGGATTTGGGCAGCGCGATTCCAACATAGGCCGCAGTGAGCAGGTACACGGCTGCTTCCACTTCGGGACGATGGAGCGGGTCGATTTGGGCGAAGGCGTGGATCTTGTAGCCCTTCCGCGCCACCTGCCAGCCGCGCTGACGCCATTCGTTGAGCGAGTCGAGCAGGTTCAACCCGCTGTCCGGACCACCCGTTTCCTTGAAGTATTCCCGGAGCACATCCTGATCCGAAATCATCAACGGCGATCCCTGTTCGATATCCTCAAACCGCAGGGTCAAGTGCGCGCGGGCCGCGATGACGCAATCGCCGTGAACATCATTCGCAAACAGCGGCGTCGGGATTCCCGGGTGCAGAAGATCAAAGTCATATCGCGGCGGCGCGGGGGGAGGCGCTTTGAACAAGCCGGCGAGTTGGAAGGTGCGGTGGTCCGACTTCGGACGGGCCTTGCCCAGTTTGAAGAGTTGGTGCGCCTGAATTCCTTTGGAGTTTCCCATAAGCTAGTCGTCCGTTTTGCCCAGTCGGATTCCTCAGAAAGGACAGAATCCGTGGTGGGTTCCGCTTGTGTCGCAGCCGGCACGCACACCTTTCAGTTTGTTTTAGAACCCGGTTCAAGGGAGCCGGAAGACGCCTGTTTTCAGGGCCACGACGGACCAAACTTTGTGCACCGCCGGCTTGTTTCAACGGGGGTTTCGCGGATGATGAGCTTCGCGTTCTGCATGTCCGAATCCATTCCCACTTCCACTCCCGCCCCCTTCCGATCCGGCCTGGCCGTCCTGATCGGCCGCACCAATGCCGGCAAGTCCACGTTGATCAACTCGCTCGTCGGCGCGCAGGTCTCCATCGTGACGCCCCGTCCCCAGACGACGCGGCATCCGATCCACGGCATCGTGCACCGGCCGGGCGGTCAGGTGGTGTTCGTCGACACGCCGGGCTTCTTCAAGACCCACAAGAGTTCGCTGGTGGACACCCTGCATCAGCGGGCGCAGGAATCGTTGAAGGGCATCGACGTGGTGGTTCATGTGGTTGATCCCACCCGCGATTCGGGTGCGGAAAACGACATGGTCAACGCGATCCTGGCTCGGGTACAGCAGCCGCGTATTCTGTGCCTCAGCAAGCTGGACATTCCTGAGCGGCCCTTCCGCGACGCCTGGATGCGGGTGGCCTCGGAATACGCCGCGGTGGTGGAGGTCTCCGGCATCACGGGCGAAGGAACTTCCCAATTGGTGGACCTGCTCCTGGAACGCATGCCCGAAGGACCGGAGTTGTATCCGGCGGGCCAGACGACCAACACCACCATCGATTTCCAGGCGGCCGAGTTGATCCGCGAAAAGGTCTATCTCTACACCGGCGAAGAAGTCCCCTACCGCACCCAGGTCGAACTCGATTCCATCGAGGAAAAGCCCGGTAAGGACGGAATCCCGGTCGTGCACGTCAACGCCGCCATCATTACGCCCAACGAACGCTATCAGCGCATGCTCATCGGCACCGGCGCACGGAAGATCCGTCAGATCCGGCTGGCAGCGCAGCGGGCGTTGCGGGATCGCTTCGAGAAGAAGGTCGCGCTGGAGTTGGACGTGATCATCGATCGCAAGATGGATTCTTGAGCGTGGGCCGCGGCTGAACACCTTGGAGCGTCCCAAACGATGATTCCCCCGACGCCACATCCCGCGTCCGAGCCTCGCCCGCAGAATGGGCCGGCCTCCGACACTTCCCGCCCTCGGTCCGACACTCCACCCGCCCCGACGGCCTGCGAACGCTGCGGCCAATTCGACGTCCGGGAGATCGCCGGCTTGCACCTCTGCGACGACTGCTACTTCGAGGCCGGCTCCTGTTGCGCGCCTGAAACCCCGTCCGACCGGTGACGCTCTACGATCAATTGACGCGGACCGACTCGACCAGCAATGACGCGTTGCTCGGCGGGTTTCTCGACTACGTCACCGCCCGCGGACTCGAACTCTATCCAGCGCAGGAAGAGGCCATTCTCGAATGGTATCAGGGCTCCAACGTCATCCTCAACACACCCACCGGCTCAGGCAAATCTCTGGTCGCGTCGGCGGTTCATTTCCAGTCCATCGCCCAGGGACGGCGTTCGGTCTACACCTGCCCGATCAAGGCGTTGGTGAATGAAAAGTGGTTGTCCCTTTGCAAGGAATTCGGACCCGAGAACGTGGGGTTGAGCACCGGCGACGCCACGGTCAATCACGAGGCGCCAATCCTCTGCTGCACGGCGGAAATCCTTTCCAACATCGCGCTCCGCGACGGCGAACGCTGCGAATTCCGCGACGTGGTGATGGACGAGTTCCACTACTACTCCGATCGCGATCGCGGCGTGGCCTGGCAGGTGCCGTTGCTGACCCTGCCGCGGGCCCGGTTCCTGTTGATGTCGGCGACCCTCGGCGAAACCGCATTCTTCGAGGAATCGCTCACCCGCATCACCGGGCTTCCGGCGGTCACGGTAAGGTCAGAGACCCGCCCGGTTCCGCTGGAGTTTACCTACGCCGAAACTCCGCTCGCGCAGACGCTCGAAGCCCTGGTGACCGCGGGAAAAAGTCCGGTCTATGTGGTCCACTTCACCCAGGCCGATGCGGCGGAAAACGCGCAAGCCTTCACCAGTATACCGGTGGCCACCCGCGATGAACGCGCTGCCATCGCCACCGCGCTCGAAGGATTTTCCTTCAACAGTCCGCACGGACCGGACATCCGCAAATGGCTGCGACAGGGCATTGGCATCCATCACGCTGGACTCCTCCCGAAGTACCGCATCCTCGTCGAGCAACTCGCCCAAAAAGGCCTGCTCAAGGTGATCTGCGGCACCGACACGCTCGGTGTCGGCATCAATGTTCCCATCCGCACGGTCCTGTTCACCCGACTGTTCAAGTACGGCGGCGAAAAGGTCGCCATCCTGAATTCCCGCGACTTCCACCAGATCTCCGGGCGCGCCGGACGCAAGGGTTTCGACACCGTCGGCTACGTCGTCGTCCAGGCGCCCGAACACGTCATCGACAATCTCAAGCTCGAGGAAAAGTCGAAGCGCGACGGCAAGAAGATCGTCAAGCGCCAGGCGCCCGACCGAAACTTCGTCAACTGGGATCGCAACACCTTCATCCGCCTGCAATCCGCGCCACCGGAACGGTTGGTGTCCCGATTCCAGGTGACGCACGCGATGTTACTCAACGTGCTGGGGCGTCCCACCGACGGCTGCACCGCGCTGCAACAGTTGATCCGGAATTCCCACGAATCGGATCGCCAGAAAAAGGCCCATCGCACCCGGGCGTGGCAGTTGTTCCGGTCGCTGGTGGATCGCGGCATCATTGAGTTCATTCCGCAAACAGCAGAGGGCGCCAAACTGCGCGTGAACGTGGCGTTGCCGGAGGATTTTTCGCTCAACCAGGTCCTCTCGCTCTACCTGCTCGACACCATCCCGCTGCTGGATCCGGCCGCGCCGGATTATCCGCTCGATCTGTTGACGTTGGTCGAATCGATCCTCGAAGAACCGGAAGCCATTCTCCGCGCGCAACTCAACCGGTTGAAGGGTGAAAAGGTCGCCGAGCTCAAGGCGCAGGGGATGGAGTACGACGATCGCATGGCCGAGTTGGAAAAACTCGAACACCCCAAGCCGCGTCGGGAATTCATCTACGAGACCTTCAACGCCTGGTCAGAAAAACATCCGTGGGTGGGCACCGAAAACATCCGCCCCAAATCCATCGCCCGGGAGATGTTCGAGCAGTTCCGTTCCTTCGGCGATTACATCAAGATCTACGAACTTTTCCGCACTGAGGGACTCCTGCTCCGGCACCTCAATTCCGTCTACAAGGTGCTGTCGCAAACCGTTCCCGCCTCCGCCAAGACGGAGGCGGTGCGCGACATGGAGGCTTATCTGGTGCTGATGCTACGGCAGGTGGATTCCAGCCTGCTCGACGAATGGGAGCGGATGCGGAACCCGGAATTCCAGGCCCCGGTGGCGATGCCGGAAGTGCGTCCGCCCGGTGCCGAAGCCGCGGCAGCCGACATCACCCGCGATATCCCGGCGTTCACGGCGGCGATCCGGGTCCGCATTTTTGGAATCCTCCGATCCATTGCCAACGGCGATTTCGAGGAGGTGCTCACCCAGTTGATCGTTCCCGAGGACGCGGAGGGCAACCCCTGGACCGTGCTGCGTCTCCGCGCCGCAACCGAACATTACCGCGACATCCGGAAGTGTTTCCTGCTCGATCCCGGTGCGCGGAATCTGCGGAACACCCTCGTCACCCGTTCCGGCCCCGAGGCCGAGCGGAAGACCTGGATCGTCCGCCAAATCCTCATCGATCCCGAGGAACACAACGATTGGATGATGGAATTCGAAGTGGACCTGGAAGCCGCCCGCGCGGCGAAAACCCCCGGGCTTCAACTCCTCCGCTGGTGTAGTATTGTCTGAACAATCCGCACGAAGTGGCGAGAGGGATGGAATCTGGAAGGCAGGAACCGAAGGAAGAAGGGAAAACGAGAGCGGGAGAAAACGGGATGCGGAATGACTCCTTCTACTGGGAGCGCTGGCATCCTGCCGGCCCTATGGACTGCGGCGGGAAGCGTAGCGCCAC
>CAIVQB010000003.1 GCA_903907925.1 uncultured Verrucomicrobiota bacterium | reverse complement strand
GCCCCACACCCCTCACGTAGCAACGCCCCTAACCCAACGCCAGTTTCTTTCTCCATTAGCCTCCTCACAGGAGGTGTGGGCTGCTTTCATGCTTTCCAGATTGCCGCCCGCCTTACACCGGCGTTCCTGCCAGCACTTCGGCCAGGCGGTGGGCGGCACTCTGGACGCGTCGTTGAAATCGCATCAGCTCCGGGATTCGCCCTGGTGAACGGATCAGGGCGAGTGCCAGTTTGAACGGATCCAATCTGAGATCAGGCGTGGTGAGCGCATTGAAATCCAATGGCAAATCCTCACCGGCGGTGTCCGAAACAACCCGCACCGTCGCCGATGGGATTCCACGTTCGCGGCACAATGCGCGAATCACACCCGATTCCATTTCGACGACATCGGCTCCGGTGCGTTTTCGCAGAACCGCTTTCTCCGCGGCCGTCACTGCCACCCGCGTCTCGCACAGAAACCGGGACCGAACGGCACCTGAATCCATAAGCCAGGCGGTGCCTGAAAAATCGGCATCGGCATCCCACACCACGGCTGCCAACTTCAGCTGAGGATCGAGAGCACCCGCAAAGCCGCAGGTCATCACCCACGGTGCCCGGGCCGCATCGAGCGCCGCCGCCGTGGCCGAGACCGCATTTGCTGCACCCATCCCGGTGGTCAAAATCCGCACCGGCCACTCCGTCACTTCCAATCCATTCGCTCCGCGGCGAATCCGTTTCGAATCGACAGGTTTTCCCCAACGCCTGCGGGCCCGCCGAAGAAACGGCCCCGTCTCCTGAGGCACGGCAAACACTAGCAACGGCTTGGACTCGGCATCGATTTCCACGGCCGAAGGCTGCCACAGGATTCGTCCATCGGACAGAATTTGGCGGACATCATAGGCCGTCGCGGGAGGGCACCCAACCCGGTGCCCACCTCCCGAAACCAGACCCGAAAAGACGGTCTCGCAGAATCGCCGCCGGCGTTCTAGCCTGAGGCCATCGCATGCGCTCGCTCCTCCGTTTCCTGCTGACCCTCGTCGGTGCGGGCCAGGTCTTTGCTGGCGATTGGCCTCAATTCCGCGGCCCGGGCGGGCGATCGGTTGGATCCGGTCATCCCCCAATCGAATTCGGTCCGCAGACCAACGTCGCCTGGCAACTGGATGTGCCGCCCGGCAACTCCTCCCCGATCCTCTGGTCGGATCATTTGATCCTCACCGCCACCACCGACGAGGGCCTGACCACGCTCTGCTATCGTCGTCGCGACGGCGTCCTCGAATGGAAACGTTCGATCAAACCCAAAGCCCTGGAACCCACCCATCGGCTGTCGAATCCCTCGACACCCACGCCGGTGGCGGATCCCGAACGGGTATACTGCTATTTCGGTTCATTCGGTGTGGTCGCCTACGATCGGAATGGCAGCGAGGTCTGGCATCACGAACTCCCGCCACCGGTGGTCGAGTTTGGAACCGCCGCGTCGCCGGTCCTGGTCGGTGATCTGCTGATTCTCGTCCGCGACCAGGACACCGGTTCCCATTTGCTGGCCTTGCGCCGCTCGACCGGGGAGATCGTCTGGCGAAAAGAGCGACCGGAGTTTCGCCGGAGTTTCGCCACCCCGCTGGTCTGGGAACACGATGGAACCCAGGAATTGATCGTGCCGGGATCGATCTGGTTGAAGTCGTACCAACCCGCCACCGGTGCGGAGAATTGGACCGTGACCGGCACCTCGCGGGTGGCGACCAGTTCGCCGGCCGTCGGCGACGGAATGCTGTTCACCGGCAGTTGGAACGTCGGAGGTGATGCCGACGATCGCATCAGCATGGAACCGTTTGACGACTACGCGAAGGTCCACGACAAGAACGGCGATGGCCGGTTCACGCCGGAGGAATTGCCCGAGGGTCCGGTGAAACAGCGGTTCACTCAAATGGACCTCGACAAGGACGGCGTGGTGACCCGCGAGGAATGGGAAACCATGCGAACCATGTTCGCCAAGGCGGGCAATGCGGTGATGGCCATTCGACCCGGAGGTCACGGGGACATCACCGCCAGCCACGTGGCCTGGAGGGTCACCCGGAGCCTGCCGTATGTGTCGTCGCCGCTGTTCTACGACGGACGTCTGTACACGATGAAAAACGGCGGCCTCGCCTCGTGCTACGACGCCGCGACCGGCAAACCCTCCTATCAGGATCAGCGCATCGGTGTTGGATCCGATTTCTATGCCTCGGCAGTCGGCGTCGATGGACGCGTGTACATCGCAGCCCAGAACGGCACGGTGGCGGTGCTGCGGGCTGGCGACCAGTTTGAAGTGTTGGCGCGGAATTCGATGGGTGAGGAGATCTTCGCAACTCCGGCCGTCGTCGATGGCATGATCTATCTGCGTTCGGCACGTCACCTTTGGGCGTTCCAAACGTCGGAAAACAATCGCTGAATTGCACCCGGCCGCAGGGTTGCGACTACGCCTCCGCCACGCCGTCTATTCGATCACGCCCTCGTTCCGCAACAACGCATCGATCGCGGTTGCGTTTAGCACGGTCTTGGGAAGAAACGATCCGGGTTCGACGAACTCCGGCAACTTGGCGCCATCGGCGCTGCGTTCCGAGCAATGGTCGTTGTCACCGGAGGGTCCAAGTCCATCCAGAGTTGGCACCGCGTCCCACAGGAAATTGCCATCACTCAAACCGCCGCGCGCCTCGCTGTCCACCGCCTGTCCCAAAACCGCCCCCGCCTTTCGCCAAACCTCCATCACCTGCTCCGACCCCGGATTGCGCGGCCACGGAGCCGATTCACTTTCGACTTCCACGCGGACCACGCAGGGATGTCCGTCGACGATACTCCGGACTGTGCCGTCGCCCGAAAGTCGCAACAGGCGAGCCCGAGCCGCTGCGTACACATCGGGTTTGAAGGCGCGAAATTCTCCCTCCGCCACCGCGTGATGTGGAACCCGGTTCAGTCCCGAGCCGCCGGAGATCAGCCCGGTATTCACCGTCAGGTCCTGGGAGTAGTCCGTCAGCGCTTCGATCTGGCGGACCGTTTCGGCGATTTGAAGAATGGCATTCGCGCCCTGACCGTGTTTAACCCCGGCATGAGAAGCACGACCGGCGACCTCCACTCGAAACGTGCCACGACCCTTGCGCGAAGTGACCAGACGGCGTCCACCGGCAAGCCGTCCTTCCGCCTCAAACACCAGCGCGGCCACCGGATGAGCTCCCAGACGATCGCGGCATACGGAGCCAAAATCGGGAGCGAGCACTTCCTCCGATGAATTGAACGCCAGCTTCCAGGTCACCGCATCGAGCACGGTCGGTGCGGTGGTTTGCAGCGTTTGCAGCAGCAGCCACATCAGGGCGGTTCCCCCCTTGATGTCATGGGTACCCGGGCCGTAGATGCGGTCACCTTCCAGCAACCACTGGAAATGATTCCGCTCCTCCTCTTCGGGCGAAAAGACGGTGTCGAGGTGGGAAACCAGCAGGATAACCCGATCACTGCGGCCCGATCGGGTCAAGATTCGATGTTCACCGTACGCCCCATTCACCGAGGGAATTCGTTCTCCGACGAAACCGAGGTCCGCAAACAGGGATTCGGTGAAATCACCCACCCGCTGCACGCCGGGTCGGTTCAGAGTCCAACTGTTGATCCCCACCATCTGCCGCAGGTGATCCAGCGCCGTGGAGACCAGCGGGGACGCCGCGTCGCGAAACATGCCGCCATCAAGCATCACGCGATTCTGCGGCCTGTCGGTTGCGGGTCAATACTGGCGAACGGGCGCATCCGGATACTGCCCCCGTTTATAGTGCAGGGATGGCCGAATATCGGCCTACCCTACCCCAATGGAATCACCTCGGAATAACGTTGGGCATGCATCCGGCCCACGGCGGCCGATCCACCGCGTACCAAAACGAATATGGGGCTCGGGTGGAACCGGGCCTTCCACCTTGGGCGATGCCCAAGGCTGGTATGGGGCGGGCCGTTGGCCCTGAGAACAGCGGAAGTTTTGCCTCCCCGTCCTGGAGCGCGGGCCTGTGACCCGCGGCAACATTGCCATCGAGCGGCCGACGGAACTCCAAGCGGGGGCAGTGTCGGGATGCGCCCGGGCCGGACCGTTCGCGAGGGTCCTGCTTGTTTCCCGCCCATCGGTCGGGCACGTTTTCCAGACGCTGGCCCGAGCCACCGGAACGCCGATGAGACGGGTTTCCGCCTGATGCTGGCGCTTCGGAACTTCATCGATTGAAAAAATTACTCGTCACCGGATGCAGCGGCCTGATCGGCAGCGAAGTGGTCGCCCACTTTTCCAACGCCGGCTGGACCGTCCATGGCGTCGACAACAACATGCGCGCGGATTTCTTCGGTCCGCAGGGCGACACCCGGTGGAATCTGGGCCGGCTGAAGGAGACGCATCCCCACTTCCATCATCACGAAGTGGACATCCGGAACCGCCCGGCGGTGATGGAATTACTCCGGGAGCTCAAGCCCGACGCGACGGTTCACGCGGCGGCGCAACCAAGCCATGACCTGGCGGCGAGCCGTCCGTTTGACGATTTTGATGTCAACGCGGTTGGCACCCTCAATCTGCTGGAGTCCGCCCGAAACGCCTGTCCTGAATCGCCCTTCGTTCATCTCAGCACCAACAAGGTGTACGGGGATGCCCCAAATGAAATCGCGCTAAACGAACTCGAATTGCGATGGGACTACGCCGATCCCGACTATGCCGATGGCATCACGGAACGATTCCGGATCGACCAGTCGAAACACTCGTTGTTCGGTGCCTCAAAGGTCGCGGCGGACATCATGGTCCAGGAATACGGCCGTTATTTCGGCATGCCCACCTGCGCGCTGCGCGGGGGTTGCCTGACCGGCCCCAACCACAGCGGCGTCGAGCTGCACGGATTCCTCAGCTACCTGATCAAATGCAACCTGGAGGAGCGCACCTACCGGGTGTTTGGCTACAAGGGAAAACAGGTTCGCGACAACATCCACAGCCATGATGTGGTACGCTTCATCGACGCCTTCATCGCGGCCCCGCGTTGCGGCGAGGTCTACAACTTGGGCGGCGGGAGGGCGAATTCGATCTCCATCCTCGAAGCCTTCCGGCTGATTTCCGAAATCTCCGGCAAGCCGATGCGGCACGAATACGTCGACCAAAACCGGCAGGGCGACCACATCTGCTACATCTCGAATCTATCGAAACTCCGGGCGCATTATCCCTCCTGGGACATCACCAAGGATCTGCGAACCACCTTCGAGGAGATCCACGCCTCCTGGGTGAAACGACAGGCGAAATAGCCGACCGGGGCGGGCCAAGTCGGCACCCAGTACCGCCTCCCGATCTTTTTATACCTTGGCCGCCTCAGGGTGAATCCAAGGGGCGCGATACGGACGCCGCAGCAGGTGGTTCGCCTGTTCGTCACCAGCGATCCGACCGGCGACCGGATCCCACGTCAGCGACCGGCCCAACTTCATCGACAGGTTGGCCAAAATGCATGAAGTGCTTGAAATATAGCCCTGCTCGATGTCCGCCACCGGTTTTCCGCGGGTGGCAATGTTGGCCAACAGGTCCCGCATGTGGCCGCGAATCGCGGGCGCGCAATGGGTCTCCAGATCTTTCTCGGTCTTGTCCTCGGGATACTTGTCGAACTCGTAGACCACATCCTTGCTGACGGCTTTTCCACCACCGTGGGGAATGAAGTCATACCCGTAGACACTGGCCTTGAGCGTTCCCTTGTCGCCGTAGAAGGTCGCGCTCCACGGGTATTTGGGATCCACGCCTTCACCCCAGGTTCGATGATTCCACACCACCTGGAGCTTGCCGAAATCGAAAGTGGCCACCTGGGTGTCGCTGATGTTGGCCTTGCTCGCCTTGTCGACCAGGATTCCACCCGAGGAATCCACGCGGATCGGCCACCCGAGTTCCATCATCCAGCGGACCATGTCGAGCATGTGGACACACATGTCACCCACGATGCCGTTTCCATATTCCATGAACGCCCGCCAGCCGCGCGGATGGACCCAGGAATTGTATGGACGCATCGGTGCGGGGCCGGTCCACATCTCATAGTCCAGATTCGCCGGCGGCGCGGTGTCGGGCGGATTTCCCGAAGCCCGCATGTGCCAGTAGCAGCAAATCTCGACGTGACTGATGTTCCCTAGCAATCCCTCCCTCAGAATCCGGTCACGCGCTTCAATGAGATGCGGCGTGGAGCGACGCTGGGTGCCGATCTGGACCACCCGCTTGTATTTTCGCGCGGCCGCCAGCATGGCCTGGCCTTCGATCACATCGACGCTGATCGGCTTCTGGCAGTAAACATCGACTCCCGACTTTACCGCCTCGATCATGTTCAACGCATGCCAATGGTCCGGCGTGCCGATGAGAACGAGGTCGAGATCCTTTTCCTTCAGCATCTTCCGATAATCGGAATAGAGACGCGGTTTTTGCTTCGACAATTGGCGGGTGGCGACCAGTTCGGCGGCGTTCCCCAGCATCTGACTGTCGACATCACACAAGGAAACCACATCCACGGGCGCGACCTGGATGAGCCGCAGCAGGTCCGCCTTCCCGTACCATCCACATCCGATCAGGCCGACCCGTTTTTTGACATCGGCGGCATCCACGAATCGGGCATTGACCTGGGACAACGCGAGCGCGGCAGCGCCCCCTTGAAGGAAGTGACGGCGGTTCATGCGTTCGTTCTAGGCCGACGACGGCGACAGCACAAGCCGCGAGGTGAAATTGACTGGCGTGTGACGTTGAAGTTCCGCGTTTACGCGGTTCGAGGTGGAGTGTGAGCCGCCTGAAAGCGGGACTCCAGACGATGCCGGTTACTTCCAGGAGAGGTCGCTGATGTCCAGGTGCCAGTCGCTGCCGTCGGTCACGCGCATGCCGTTGGCTTCGATCTTGTAGACCACCTTGTCGAGCTGGACCGCGGCGGGAAGGACATTGATCAACACCTCACCGCTCGCCGCAGCCACGATGCGAATGCGGGTCTCCGGACGCCGAAAGAACAGAAGCGTCATGGAATCGACGGTGTACACGTGACCGGTGACCCGGAGCATTCCGTGATCGTAGGCGTTCACCACTCCGACGAAATGGCGGTGGGGTTCATTCTCCGAGTGGCGCCGGTGGATGAGGTGGACCTTTTCGCCGGGCGACAGGATCGCGTGTGTCATTGCAGTCGATGCTGGCGAAGGAAGGGCTTCAGGGAAAGTCCGGGATTTGTCCGATTCAGAAATGCGCTGCGTCCCCGGTTCAGCGGCCTCGCCAATACCAACGGTTACGACTAGTTTCTCCAAATGCGCTCCCGCTTGAGCCGCCGCCAATTCTCCACCCGCCTGGTCCGGGCGGGTGTGGCGGCAGCGACTCTACCCGCATGGATTCCCGGTTGGGCAGCCGATTCGCCCTCTTCGCCGGCGGTGATTTCCGGGTCACTGCCCCAGGTTCCACAGGGCGTCATGAGCGGGGATGTCACGGCGGACACGGCGGTGATTTGGAGCCGCACCGATCGCACCGCGCGGATGGTGGTGGAATGGAGCCGGAATGAACGGTTCACCGAGGTGTCACGCGTTGTCGGGCCGGTCACCGGACCCGAGGCGGATTTCACCGCCAAAACACTCCTCACCGATTTGCCGGCCGGAGAGCGCATTTTCTACCGGGCCCGATTTGAAGATCGCGGCACCCCCGGTGAAGTGGGTCCCGCCGCGGCGGGTGAACTCATCACCGCCCCACGCGACCGTCGCGATATTCTGTTCGCCTGGAGCGGCGACACCGCGGGCCAGGGATTCGGAATAGATCCCGCCCACGGGGGGATGAAGACCTATGCCTCGATCATGGAGGCCCGACCTGATTTCTTCGTTCACAGCGGCGACACGATTTATGCCGACAATCCATTGTCCAGTGGCATGAGTCTTCCCGACGGAACCGTCTGGCGCAACGTACTGACAGCAGAAAAGGCCAAGGTCGCCGAGACCCTGGCCGAGTTCCGGGGGAATCACCGTTACAACCTCCTCGATTCCCACGTCCGCGCCTTCAATTCCCGGGTACCGGTTCTGGCGCAGTGGGATGATCACGAGGTCCGCAACAACTGGTATCCCGGGCAAAAACTCCTCGAGGATTCACGGTACACCGAGAAGAGCGTCGACGTGCTTTCCACGCGGGCGCGTCGGGCGTTTTTCGACTACATGCCGATGCGGCCGAGTGCGGATTCGATCATCTATCGGACGGTAGCCCGTGGTCCGCTGTGTGAGTTGTTCTTCCTCGATTTGCGAAGCTACCGGGGGGCAAATAGTCCGAATCGTCAGCCAGTTCGGTCGCGTGAAGCCGATTTCATGGGGGTCACCCAGTTGGAATGGCTGAAACAATCGCTGCTCGCCAGCCGGTCGCTGTGGAAGGTCATTTGCACCGACATGCCCTTGTCACTCCTGGTGACCGACGGCGCCCGCGATTGGGAGGCCTGGGCCAACGGCGACAACGGGGTGCCGTTGGGACGCGAACAGGAAATCGCCGACCTGCTCGCCTTCAAGAAGCGGCACGCGATCCGCAACGTCATCTGGCTCACCGCCGATGTTCACTATGCAGCCTCGCATCACTACGATCCCTCGCGCGCCAAGTTCACTGAGTTCGATCCGTTTTGGGAGTTTGTCAGCGGCCCCCTCCACTCCATGACGCTGGGCCCCAATCCGCTCGACGGCACCTTTGGTCCGGTGGCCCGCTGGAATTCGCGACCGGAAGGTTCGCCGGCGTCCGGGCCGTTCACCAATGAACAGTATTTTGGAACCGTTCGAGTGAACGGAAAGACCGGCGTCGCGACGGTGACCCATTTCAATCGCGTAGGAACCCGGCTGTGGAGCACTGATCTTGAAGCCCAAACGGTCTGAGACTGTGGTTGAAACAACAGCGCCATTCCACAATCGCCGGATCGCCACGCTCCGGCGGTTCGGACGGTTGAGCCGCGTTCTGTGGGGCGTTTTGATCGTCCGGTTCGTTGGAGTGCTGGCTTTGCGGGCGGTTCCAAGTCCCGAACTGGATCCCCCACGGGCGAACCGCATTGCACCGTTCGACCTGCGAATCACCGCGACGGAACCCGGTGTCACACTTCGGTTCACTCGCGATGGTTCGATGCCGACAGCGGAGCACGGCGAGACCTACGCCACGCCGATCCGCATTGCGACCCCGACCGTGATTCGCGCCGCCGCAATTCGAGACAAGGCGGTCTCGGCCGTGGTCACCGGGACCTTTTTGCTGCCATCGGGCGTCGCGCAACAAACGGGTGCCGGCTGTCCCCCGATCTGGGGCACTTACGAGGGACACCCCATGACCGCTCATTACGGGGTGAATGTGAGACCGGATCTCCGCGGCCAAACGGCGGAGGCCTTCGCCACGGCGCTGCGATCGCTGCCATCGATCTCCCTCGTGCTTCCGCCTGAATCGCTGTGGGATTCCCGGCGTGGGATCTATTTGAATCCGCAGGAAACCGGCGAGGAATGGGAACGGGCCGGATCGTTTGAGTTCCTGCCGTCGGACGGCGATAAGGCCGTCCAACTCGACTGCGGGATTCGCATTCAAGGCGGATGGAGTCGGCGTCCTGAAGAATCACCGAAGCATTCCCTCCGGCTGATTTTCCGAAAACGGTACGGAGCCAGCCGCCTTCGGTATCCGGTGTTCGGAGAACCGGCGGACGATTTCACCACGCTGATCCTTCGGGGTGGAAACAACAATTCGTGGCTGCATCCGGATGCCGTGGAACGTGGGCGGGCTGAATATCTCCGCGACTCGTGGATGCGCGAAACCTCCGCTGCGCTGGGGCATCCCGCCGCCCGGGGTCGTTTCGTGCACCTGTATCTGAATGGGCTGTATTGGGGCCTCTACCAGATCACCGAACGGCCCGACGGCCATTTTGCGGCGAAGGCCCTGGGTGGTGCCGCCTCCGATTTTGACGCCCGGAATGCCGACAAAATCATTTCGGGTGACGACGTCGCGTGGAAGCAACTCTTCGCGGCGGCCAATGCCGACATCCATTCCGATGCCAACTACCAACGGATCGGCGCGTTGCTCGATCTCCCCAGCTTCATCGATTTCATCCTCCTCAACCTTTACGGAGCCAACGCGGATTGGGACCGGTCTTCCAACTGGTACGCGGCCCGCAAACGAACGCCAGCGGGGCCGTACCATTTTTTTGAGTGGGATGGTGAACGAACGTTGGAAGCGATCGCCGACAACCGCCTGACCACCGACGACGATGAAAGTCCGATGCGCCTGTTCCATCGATTGCGCGAGCATCCGGCGTTTGTCCGGGCCTTCGCCGCGCGGGCACGGGTGGTTCTCGGCGAAGGCGGCCCGCTCTCACCAGCCCAGGCCGCCGCCCGCTACCGCCGGATGGCCGACGCGCTGGAGCCAGCCATCTCCGCCGAGGCGGCGCGCTGGGGCAGCTACCGGAAGAAGGTGGCCCCGTTCCGGACCGGGCCGTATGAAATTTATACACGGGAAACGCACTGGCGACCGGAGGTGAACCGATTGCTCCAGGACTACTTCCCGGCACGAACCGGGGAAGTCCTGCGCCAGTGGACCGCCGCCGGATTGTTGCCGCAGCCATAGGCATTCCGGCGTCCGTCGACGCGATGCAACAGTTCGCGGCGTGGCAGCCGGCACGAAGAAACGCCGTCCACCCCACGGCAGACGGCGTTTCACCCAAACGACCCTAACCCAGCCCGGCTACTCGGCCGGAGCTGGACTTGGTTTAGCCAGTTCAATGCCAAGTTCCGCAAACCCGCCGACGAAAACAGATGTAATTTCTGCGGTTCACAGGCTGCATTAGACCTCCAACCCAGCGCAGGGTAGCTCATGCATTCCCGGTTCACTTCGACCCCATTGTCTTGTCGGCAGGGAAACGCCCGCTATGTTGCGCGTCCCGAATTTAATGGATGCCGCTGATTTCGCCCGCTTCGACGCCGACGCCGCCCGACTGTTCCTCGCCGAAATGCCCGCGGAGACCCGGCGGCGCGGCGAACGCATTGCCGGCGAAGGTGCCATCCTGGAGCTGCGCTGCGAATCGCCCGGAACCCAGTACCTCGCGGCCCTGAATTCGACCCCACCGGTCGAGACGCGGCTTACCTACGATTCCGACACCAAATCCTGGTGGGAATTGTGCACCTGTTCCGCGGGAGGCGGATGCGAACACGCCGCGGCGGCGATGCGCGGTCTGCTCGCCGAGCACGGTTCGGTCACCGTCCGCACCCTCAGCGCCGGCCGTCCCAAGGCCAGGAAGCCCGGAACCGTCGACCCCCTGCCCTCGCGCACCGCCAATGGCCGGTTGGCCGCAGCCGCCACCGAGGCCTTGAGCCGTCCGTTGACCCGCACCGAGCAGGACTTTGTCACTCGGGTCGAGGAACGCTTTGCCACCCTTCCCACCCATCCGGTGGTCACCGGCGACGATCTTCTCGCGCTCGGTCTGCGATTTCAGGGAACGCACTCGTGGGAAAAGCTCGATCTCTGGCCGGCTCCGCCCCGCGATGTCATCGAATTCTGGCGTCACATCGCCCTTGCCGCCGAGGAACGTGAACTGAAGTGGCCCGAATTCCTGCGTCCGATCACTCCGTTGGACGAGATTCGTGAACGTCTCCAGCAATGGCGCCGGGGCCGTGATGTCGAACGCTGGCGCCAACTGTTGACCCATCTCCAGCCCGGCTCGGCCTCGGAAGCGACCGACGCCGATGAGGTCGAACTCCGGCTGCGGTTGACCGAAACCGAGGTGCTGGTCGAATTCCGCAAGTCAGGTGCGCCTGACTGGTCGGCGATCAAGCCCGGGCGGTTCAAGGATTTCGACGAAAAGTCCGGGGACCAACTGGCACCCGAACTGGCGTTGCTGTGGCAACCGCTCGCCCAACGCGCCCGCTACGGCTACACGATCAATCTTGTCTATCACGAGACACAGACGCGCCGCCTTCTGAACCGACTGCTGCGGATGCCTGGATTGAATCCGTTCATTGTCGGCATCGACGGCGAACCGCTTCAACGCCCGGAGGAAGCCTTGCGATGGGACATGACCCCCGCCGGGGACGAAACCGACGACTACCGACTCCGATTGGTGAAGGCGGACGGTTCTCCCGCGCCCAAACCGGTCATCATCCTGCCCGGACGCCCGACGCTTTATGTCACCCGGGATACGGTATGGATCAGTGCCCCGATTGAGGATCGCGCGGTCGATCCGATGGTGGAAACACGGATCCCGGCACCCGCCCTGGAATCCGCCGCCGGCGTCCGCTTCCTCCAACTTCACGGTCTCCCGCTTCCGCCCCGTCTCGCGGATCGCGTCGAAACCGTGCGTCTCCGGCCGGTCATTCGCGGCGAATTGCGGACCATCGCCTTCGGCAACGATACCGAGTACGCCGTCCTGGAGGCCATTGCCGTCCGTGAAGACGGCTCAATTCAGGAACGCTGGAATGGCACCGCCTGGATCGAGGATCCCAGCGCCCCGCCCGCAGGCGATCGCCTGATCACCCTTGACCGCAGCGGTCTGTCCGAGGCGGTCCGACAATTGGAACCCGCGGGCTTCAAATGGGATTTTGCGCGCCAACGCTGGTTGATGCGGGTCACGGCCAAGTTTCCCGACCTGTTTCTCAACTGGATCACATCCCTGCCGCTGGACGTGGAACTGGATCTCCGCGGTGAGCTCGGTTCCCTGCGCCACGCCTCGGTCGCCGGTCGGATCCGGCTCGAGGTTCAACCCGCGGACGGCGGTACAGACTGGTTCGATCTCAAGGTGATTCTGGACGTCGCCGACGCTCAACTTTCCCCTGAAGAAATCAGCGCCCTGCTGGATGCCCGCGGGAAATGGGTCCGCCTGGGCATCAAAGGCTGGCGCAAACTCGACTTCAAGTTGTCCGCGGAGGAAGACGGACACCTCGCCCGCATGGGCATCAACCCGCATGAATTGACCTCCGAACCGCAGCGAATCCATGCGCTGCAGTTGGCCGACCCGGCCGCCCGGGCTTATCTCGGCGAAGAAGCCTACCAGGCTATCCGCCGCCGGGCGGAAGACATCCAGGCCCGTGTCACACCGGACGTTCCCACTTCGTTGAAGGCCGATCTCCGGCCGTATCAACGCGAAGGATTCCATTTTCTCGGCTATCTCGCCGCCAACCATTTCGGCGGCATCCTGGCCGACGACATGGGTCTCGGCAAAACTCTCCAAACCCTCGGTTGGATCGCCTGGCTCAAGACCCTTCCCCCCGAAACGGCCGCCGCCACACCCACCCCGGCATCTCCGCGGCGTGGCAAATCCAAAACTGCTGCAGCGGAACCCGATCGCTCGCGACCCTTCCTGGTCGTCTGCCCCAAATCCGTCACCGACAACTGGCGGGCGGAGGCGGCGCGGTTCCTGCCGGATCTCACGGTAAAGGTCTGGTCGGCCGAGGAGGTAAAGAAGCTCCCGACCGACGCCGGTGCCGCGGAGTTGCACGTCATCAACTACAATCAACTGCGCATGATCGGGGAGTCCCTCGCGCAGGTGGAGTTTCACGCCGTCATTCTCGATGACGGCCAGTACATCAAGAATCCCTCCAGCATCACCGCACAACTGGCGCGGGGTTTGAAGTGTGAGCATCGCCTCATCCTGTCCGGCACGCCGATCGAGAACAAACTGCTCGATCTCTGGAGCCTGATGAACTTCTCCATGCCGGGAGTTCTCGGATCGCGCACTGAATTCGTCCGGTTGTTCGATTCCAAGACCGATCCGCTGGCACGCCGTCGACTGGCCGCAAGGGTCCGGCCATTCCTGCTCCGACGAACCAAGAACCAGGTGGCCCGCGACCTCCCTGATCGCGTCGAGGAGGATCTGTTCTGCGAACTCGAAGGAGAACAGCGCCTCCTCTATCGCGCCGAATTGAAGCGGGCGCAATCCATGCTGCTGCGCGTCAACACGCCCGCGGCGCTGGCCAAACACCGGTTCAATTTCCTCACCTCATTGCTCCGGCTCCGGCAGATCTGCTGTCACCCGCGCCTGGTCCAGGCAGAATCCAAGGCCGAATCCGCCAAGCTGGAAGCCTTGATGGAGACCCTGGAACCGTTGATGGAGGAGGGGCAGAAGGTCCTCGTGTTCTCACAGTTCGTCGAAATGCTGGAATTGCTCCGGGACGCCGTCACCGCGCGGGAATGGCCGTCGTACTTCCTCGTCGGCGCGACGGAAAACCGCGGCGACCTGGTTCGGAAGTTCCAGGAACAGGAAGGCGCCTCTGTTTTCCTGATCTCGCTCAAGGCCGGTGGATTCGGATTGAACCTGACAGCCGCCAGTTACGTGGTTCTGTTCGATCCCTGGTGGAATCCCGCCGTCGAAGCCCAGGCGATCGACCGCACCCATCGCATTGGCCAGACCCAGAAAGTCATGGCCTACCGTCTGCTGATCAAAGACAGCGTGGAGGAGAAAATCCGCGCGCTGCAAAAGACCAAATCGTATCTGGCCAACGACATTCTCGGCGAGGAAACCTTCGCTCAGGGACTGACCCTCGACGATTTCCGCTTCCTGCTCTCAGACTAGGCTCTCTTCCACGCGTCGGGCTCGGCGTCGAACTGGCGCAGACACCAGTCGTGTTCGGTCCCCTTCCGGAATTCAGGGCATCACGAGATCCAGGGTGTTCTCAAGATCGCTCCGGTTGGTGGGTCCGACGACCTGACCGGCAACCTGGCCGTCGCGCAGGACCACCACGGTGGGGATGGCTCGAACACCATATTCGGCGGCCAGCCCGGGCTGTTCGTCGATGTTGACCGTACAAATTTTGACCCGGTCACCGTACTGCGCGGCCAATTGATTCACAACCGGGCTCACCGTCGTGCAGCGGTGACACCATTCGGCCCAGAAATAGACAAAGATCGGCAACGGCGACTGGAGCACGACCGAGGAGAAATTTCCGTGGGTTAATATAATCGCGGGGACAGTACTGTCCGGTTGGATTTCTGGGGAAACGTAGAAGACCGCTGCAAACATTGGCGAGAAGTAGGTTTCGGTGTTTTTTCGATTTGAATTCCCCGGCGGCCAGATGGTGCTTTTCG
>CAIVQB010000002.1 GCA_903907925.1 uncultured Verrucomicrobiota bacterium | reverse complement strand
GGGGTTGGGTCGCCACTACACGGCGTTTCGACGGCGGCACCGAAACCGTCCCTTCGTTTTCAACGGGTTGCAGGACCGGTTTTTGCGAAATCCCCGAAAACTTCCCTTTTCCCGCCTCCAGTAGCGGAAGTCGGGTTAGGAACGGAGGTGGTTTAGCCTCGCATCCCAGTCCTGGAGCGCGGCGGAATCACATCGGGCGCGCATCCGACCAATGGCGGCCATTCAATCTCGTTCAAAGACGAATATGGGGCTCGGGTGGAACCGGGCCCTCCAATGGAAATGAGGGTGGCGGAATTGAATCCTTGGGCGATGCCCAAGGCTGGTATGGCGCGGGCCTTCAGCCTTCGGAACGGAAGGGATCCTGCCGTACCGCCGTCGAACGGCCGCTCTCGCCCACTCGTTTTCCCGTCTTCCCGTTTTCGGATCCATCTCCTGAACCCGGCGCGCGGCGATTCACCGGCCGCGGGCTTCAAGGGTTCGTCCCGACCGGTACCAGCTTGAAATACGCCTGGGTGTCGGGGTCGATGATGGAGACCAGCTTGTGATCGGTTTGGTCGTGAATCAGGACCTGCGGATACTCCCGCCAGTACGTCCGGGGGAAGAGGCTGGAACTACTCACCAGTTTCCATCCCGGATCAGCGGACCAAGTGATCAGGATGCGACCGGGGACGGACAGGATCGAGAGAGAACCCGGCGGTGGTATTTCCGGCGGTGGCGCTGCGTTGGTGACGCGCGCGTGACCCGATGGACTTCGGACACGCAGAAATCGCAATGCGCTTTCGCTGCCAGGTTCGGTCGACAGGGTCAGACGGTGGACATCGTCGGAAAGTCCCAGCGCCACGGTGAAGACATCGCCGCCCAGGCTTAACACCGGCACGGTCGAGGCCTCGATCCGGTCCATCCCGTGGAACAACGCCTTCCAATGCGCCGAGTATCCGTGCGGGATGGGATTGCCTCCCGAATAATAGACTGACCGATCCAGCCAATGATCGCCGGGCTCGATCACCACCCGGCGTGACCGGGAGGTGAATTTCATTTTGTTGGTGCCGACACCGTCATCGCCGGTGACCGAACCGGAGACCCGGAAGTTGAATCCCTGTCCGTCGAGGGTGACGTTGAAGGGGGTCAACGTCCAATCCTCCACCACCAACGGCACCAGCGATCCGACCTGGCTGACCGCCGGCCAGAGACTGAACTGGGTGGGGGAGACCCGGTCGAATCCGTAGAGCTCGGGTCGGCGTGACGGTCGGACGCCATCGATGTAAATCTCCACGTTGGCCGGAACGAGTGATTTCAGGCTGATTTCGATCACATTCCCCACCACGTCACAGATCAATTGTCCGTCGCGCCACAAGGGCTCCGTGGCGAAGTTCGCCGTGCGGACTGTCGAGCAATTCCAGGGATCCAAGGCCGGCGGTTTTCCGTCGGGAAGAAGATAGGCCAGCGTCAATTCGGCCAGCAACTGGTTGGCATCGTCGCCCGGATGGACGCCATCGGCCTCCAGCATCGAGGCAGGATCCACGTTGTTGGTGCGACAATAATCCTTCCAGGGGTCATGGATGCGTGCGAGGCAGGCACCGTTGCTGTTCGCGGCGTCCGGGAGGGAGACGTAGTTGCGATAGGACAATAGATTGTCGATTGTGATCGTCGCCGGATTGGTGTCCTCATCCAACGGTTCGTATCCCAGCACGTAGTCTTGTTGCAGCAAGACTTCCGACGTGGTCCCGGTCCGGATCACATGGACCACGTCCTTCAGCAGGATTCCGTTGCCGAACGCGTGAAGGATCACCAGATCCGGTTGAACCGGGACCATGTCGACGTCGACCGTGCGATCCAGCGCCCAATCCTGAAATCCGGAGATGGCCAGGTTTTGGATGTCGAGATTGGCGTCGGGATAGGCGACTCGCAGCTCGGCTGCGACCACCTGCCACCAGTGGGCCAGGGTGATGGATTGCCCGTAGAACCGGATCCGAACGAGGTTGGGATTTTCCCGGGTGCTGGACGCCAGCAGCGCTCTCACGCGGGCGAGACGGGAAAGCTCGTCCGCGGTCGGAATCAGGGGCGCGTGTGGAAGGATGTCTCCGCGCGCTTCCGGAGCGGCGCCCAGAAACCACCCGAGCACCGACAATATCATCAGAGTCCTCCGAAGTGTCGGACAGACTCCCAGCCACCACCGATGGACGAACAGCGACACAGCTTTATCCGACCTCCGCCACCCGCGCGCGTGTCCGCTTCGAGGGGTTTCTTCCAACCGCGGCTCCGCTTCAGGCGGCCCACTCGGGGTGTTCCCAGAACGCGTAGCACAACATGTGGAGAATGTTCATCTGCACGTCCTCGACCCGGCCGTAGTGGGTGTCGTCGATGACAATCACCTGATGGCCCGATTCCGTTCCCAGATCCGCGAGCCGACCCCGTTTGGATCCGACCAGCGCGATGGTTTTCAACCCGGTGTCCTGAGCCCATTGGAAGGCCTTGACCAGGTTCGGCGAATTGCCGCTCACGCTCGCGGTGATGAGCACGTCGCCGGGACGGGCGAAGTTCTGCAACTGGCGGACGAAAATGTCGTCGTAGGAATAATCGTTGCCGATGGCGGTGATCCAGGCGGTGTTGTCGGTCAGCGATTGAACCCGGAAACGCCGGGGCAGCTTGTCACTGGCACCCTTGCCGAGGTCGACCGCGAAATGGCTGGCGTTCGAGGCGCTGCCGCCGTTTCCGATGACGAAAATCTGGCGGTCATTCCGGTGCGCTTCACGGAGCGTCTCGATCAGCGGTGCGAGTTGAGCCGGGGTGACGGAGGAGAGAGCCCGTTGCTGTGCGGCGATGTAGTCGGCAATCCAGTGCTGCATAGGGGATGAAGATGGCCGAATCAGACCGCCGCGTCGAGTCGCGACGCGGCGAGCGCCAGGGCACCCACGGGGACTGAATCCTCACCGAGTCCCGCGAGGCGCACCTCGGGACCGGGTTGGAAGGAGTCCATGAGGAACCGCGGCAGGTTGGCGGCCACTGCGTCCCGCAGGGGCGCACCCACGAGGGACAGGCCACCGCCCATCACGATCATTTCCGGATGAAACAAATGCACCGCATGGGACAGGGCGAACGCCAATTCCTCGGACACTTCCGCCAAAATCCGGCGGGCGTCGGGGTCGCCTGCGTTCAATGCCGGTACGAGGAAGCGGGCTTCACCGCGTGCGAGATCGCGGACGAGTCCGGCGAGAATGCCGTCGGGGTGGGTGTTTGCCGCGGCGCGGAGGCGCGCATCGACCGCCCAACCGGAGCAGCGGTGTTCGAGAATAGTTCCGTCGCGGTCCAGCCGGAGATGGCCAATTTCGGCCTCACCGGGAATGGCACCGTGATACAGCCGGCCGTTTTCGACCAGGCCGCCGCCGATGCCGCTGCCCATGTTGATCCAGAAGACCGGATTGCGGTCGCGTCCGGCACCGAAGCGGGCTTCGCCCAATGCGGCGACGTTGGCGTCGTTGTCGATATGCACCGGGATGGGGACCTGCCGGCGCAGCCAGTCGCCGAGGGGAAATCCGTGCCAGCCGGGAACCTGATGTGAGCATTCGATCCGGCCGGTCCGCCAGTCGACCGGTCCACCGAAGCCCACGCCGATGGCGGCCGGTCGGTGAATGTGGACCAACTCGGGAAGCGTCGCGGCAATCTGCTGTCGGATGCCTTCGCCGCCGGACGCGGGTGCCACGGCCAGCCGGCGGCGGTCCAGGATGGCACCGTTGGAAGTGCCGGCGACGAGTTGGAGTTTTGTTCCACCAATTTCAATGCCGATGAACATCATGAATGGGAAAGGCGCGGTCTGCTGTCCGGGGAAGGATGGGTGGTGAGGGGACGAGTGCCAATGCTGGAGGGGCGGCGGCGACGCCAACGACGGTGACAAAAGCGAAACAGGGCGGCCGGTGAAGGCCGCCCTGTTTTGAAGTCGCGGTCTTCCGGGTTCAGGCGATGGCTTCGCCGACCTGGAAGCGGACGAAACCGCGCACGGTGATTTCGTCACCCAACGTCTTGCCGACGGAGGCGACGTGAGCCTTGACCGAGAGATCGGGATTCTTCACGAAGCCCTGCTCGATGAGGCAGATGGTCTGGTAGTACTTTTCCAGTTTGCCCTTGAGGATGTTTTCCATCGCGGCGGCGGGCTTGCCCTTGAGGGCGTCCGATTGGGCGGCGATTTCGCGTTCCTTCTCGATGAGGGCGGCGGGCACCTCTTCACGGCTGACCGCGGTGGGATGGGCGGCGGCGATCTGGAGGGTGATGTCGCGCACGAGTTGCTTGAACTCCTCGGTGGCGCTGGTGCCTTCCTTGCCGGCGCCGACTTCCACGAGCACGCCGACCTTGCCGCCGGTGTGGATGTAGGCGGCGACGAGGCCGTTGCCCTTGACCTCGAGGCGGGCCTGGCGGCGCACCTGGATGTTTTCGCCGATCTTGGCGACGAGGGCGACGCGGTCGGCTTCGAGATCCACGCCGGGGGTGGTGGCGATCTTGCGGGCGAGATCATCGCAGGCGGCCTTGAAGCCGTCGTTGCGGGCGACGAAATCGGTTTCGCAGTTGATTTCGACCAGGACGCCGACGCGGGCGCCGGAGAGGACGCACTGGGCGATCAGGCCTTCCTTGGCCTCGCGATCCGCCTTCTTGGCGGCGCTGGCGGCACCCTTTTTGCGGAGGATGTCCACGGCGCCGTCCAGGTCGCCGCTCGATTCGACGAGGGCGTTTTTGCAGGCCATGAGGCCGGCATTGGTCATTTCGCGAAGTTTGCCAACGAGGGCGGGAGTGATTTCAGCCATGGGAACGGGAGCGGTTGGAGGGGATTAAAGCGGGAAGGCGCCGCGGCCTTTGGGACCGGCGGCGCCCTGAAGTGGTGGGTTAGAGTCCGGCGGGCGCGGCGACTTCGACGGCCGGTGCGGCGGCGGGAGCTGCCGAAGCCTCAGCAGCGGCGGCGACCTTGCGGGACTTGCGCGCCTCGAATTCGGCGCGGGCGTTGGTGATCGATTCGGTGATCGCGGTGAGGATGAGCTTCACCGAGCGGATCGCGTCGTCGTTGCCGACCACCGGATAATCAACGAGGTCGGGATCGCAGTTGGTGTCGACAATGGCGACGATGGGGATCTTCAAGCGGCGCGCTTCGGCGACCGCGTTGTGTTCCCGCTTCACGTCGACGATGAACATGGCGTCAGGCACGCCGTCCATGGTGCGGAGACCGTCGAGATTTTTGAACAACCGCGCGTGTTCGCGGCGGATCATCGATTGCTCCTGCTTCACGTACTGGTTGATGGAGCCGTCCTTTTCCATCGCCTCGATTTCCTTCATGCGCTTCATCGAACGCTTGACGGTTTTGAGGTTGGTCAGGGTGCCGCCGAGCCAGCGTTCGGTGACGTGGAGCTGTCCGGAACTCTTGGCGGCTTCCTTCACGGCCTCCTGGGCCTGCTTCTTGGTGCCGACGAAGAGGATCTGGCCGCCCTTGCCGGCGATCTGGGCCACGTAGGTGCAGGCGGCTTCGAGCTGGGGAAGGGTCTTGCTGAGATCGATGACGTGGATGCCGTTGCGGGCTTCGAAGATGAATTTCTTCATCTTCGGATTCCAACGCCGTGTCTGATGTCCGAAATGAACGCCTGCCTCGAGGAGTTCTTTAATGCCGATCGTAGTCATTTCTATTGCACTTCCCATGGTAGCGGCGTGTGCCGGGCCTGAGGCCTGGACGCCATCCGGCGGAAGAACCGGATTCGTTTCGATGTGATTGTGGCCGCCCATCGCACGCGCGACGTTCCGTTTATAGGCCGTTTTCCCCGTCCGTTTTACCGGCAGGGAGCGTGGAACCTGTCAAACGGCCGCCCGCCGGGCAATCCCTAATTTCCGAGCCAATGGGACGGGATGGGGGCTGCGACGGAAGATTTAGACGGGATGAACAGAATGAACTGAATGAGCCTGATGGGAGTGGCTCTTCAGGAATCGGCGACGACGTGTGCCGTCCGTCGCGCTTTTTCCAATTCGAGGCCGGCGAAAGAATGACATTCCCTGGTAGAATTCGCGCTGGATTCAAATGAGCGGGTCAAATTCCGTTCATTCTGTTCATCCCGTCTGAATCTTGGGTCGATCCTCTTTCTTCCGCATCAGGTCCCGGCTGAGGTCTGGTGTCTGGCGTCAAGGCTTTGGAAACCAGCCGTCGAGGAACTGAGCGAGCGTTCCGTCGTAGGTGGCCGAGGCCAAGTGTTCGACGCCCTGCTGGTTGCCCCAGGAATACTGGATCACCAACCGGCCGTCGCGCTCGCAGAAGTCGATGTCGGAATTGTTGAGATTGACCGCATTGGCGATCCGCCCCCGTTGAGCGTCGGTCAAGGATGGTTGCGCGATGAGTTTGTCCTCGGGCGAGGCCTTCAAGACAGGGTTCAGCGGACTGGCCTCCCAGGCCTTGAGGTCCCGGGAGCGGACCACCCGCATCTCGTAGCCGTCGTGAGCCTCGAGGAAGAAGTCGTAGAACCACCCATTCTTCCATCGCAAACAATGCGGTGCGGTGTAGCGGTCGCGGGAATAGTTGCACTCCGCCGGGGTCAGCTTCCATTGCTTGAGATCGGTCGACCGGATGAACCGCGCGGTGAACGGCACTCCGGCCTCTTCCTTGGGATGATCGATCTCGAACATCAACACGTAATCCTTCGCGGTCCGGCACAGCGAGGTGTTGAAGATGCCGTAACGGCCGGCCGGAATCACCGTCCGGGTTTCCCAATTCTTCAGGTCGTGCGACACGAACAGGTCGACATGGTCCCGTCCGGCGGTGCCGGTGACGTACACGGTGTCACCCTCGACGAAGGCGCTGCCGAACTCATGTCCGTCGGCAAACGGAGCCGTCACTTCACCGGTCTCCGGATCGCGGAATCGGAAATAATTTGTTGCCCGCTTGTTGTCCCAATACTGCTGGCCGGTTCCCTGGCGCACCCATTCGAATCGCCACAACCGGCCGTTCAACACGACCGGGGTTGTTTCGACGAGGTCCACGTCCACGGTCCCGAGCTTGCGGATCAGGGGTCGCCCCGCGGCGTCCCGGGGGCCGCCGCCGCGGCCCGCCAGCCAGGATTGGGCGGCGGGACTCGCCGCGTGATGCCAGATGAAGTCGACGATCGGCGTGGAATCGTCCAGGCCGTGCGGATGGTGTTTCACGCCCGGCTTGGCGATCACGGTGATGTTGCCGCCGAGCTTTCGATAACGGGCCACCACCACGCCCGTGTTTTCATCCCAGGGGACCACTTCATCGGCGTCGCCATACACATGGAGCAGCGGGACGCCGGCTTTTGCCAGCGGTTCCAGACGGTCGACCGGATTGCCGGAATAGGCGAGCGCCTCGGCCTCCGACGTGAAGCCGTACCGGTCCATCACCCGCTGCCATTCGGTGGTGCTGCCCGGTCCCTTGCCCTTGCCGCCGGGCCAGCTTTTGAAATCGCAGACCGGCGCATCGGCGTAAATGCAGGACACCTTGTCAGGATTCGCCGCCGCCCAATTGTAGGCATAGAGGCCTCCGCGACTCAGCGCCGACAGGGCGGGCTTGGATGAAAATCCGTAGCGCGTGGTCAATTCCCGGTGCAAGGCGTTCCAATCGGACACGGCCGTCGGGCTTCCCAAAAGATCGGGTACACCGAGGTACACGACATGAAATCCCCGGCCGAGCAGGGCCAGGTCGGGGTTGGGTTTGTGTCCGAAAAATTCCGCCTCCCACAGCCACGGACGGCCCGGGGCCGCTTGGCGTGGCGCCACCACGGTCACGGGATGGCCGTCGACCTCGAAGTCAAAACGCTCGAATCCGTACCAGCGCGAACGTTTGCCTGGGAATTGCTGATCGGCGAGCGCATGGATCCGGGCGGTCAACACGCCGGATTCCTTTTCGGCGTCGGCCAAGGGGCGCCCCTTTGCCATGCCGGGCCGTTGGTGGCCGGTGGCTGTCAGCCAGGCGTCCTTGGTCATCTGCTGACGGCGCGCGACGAGGTCGTGCACCGACTTGCCCTCCGGATGTGACCGCAACAACACGTCCGGCGAATCCACCGTCACCGTGGCCGCGGCGGCACCGAAATGCCGCAACACCTCCCGTGCGATGATCCAGTGGCCCTGCGCGTTCGGATGCACACCGTCACCGGCGAGGGTGAATCCCGGCTCGGTCTTGCGACGGGCATCGATGTAACGCCGCATCGGTCCGTGAATATCGATCACTTCCCAGCCGGCCTTTTGCTGAGACAGAAGCCAGTCGGAATACCGGGCGAGAACGCCATCATAGCCTTCGAACGGTTGCGGATAACGATCTCGTCCCGCGGGCAGCGTTTTTCCGTGCAACGGCAACGCGTCAAACACCGGCGGCGTGAGGTGAATGACTCGCGCGCCGCTGGCCGCAACCTTGTCGTGGAACCGCCGCATGCCGTCCTGAAAACGGGCGGCCCGCGCCGGATCGTACGGGAAATAAATTCCGTCGTTCATGCCGTAACAGACCAGGACCAGGTCGGGTTTCGTCCGTTCGAGCACGCGACCGAGGCGTTCATGAACATCGGGCCGTGGAAACGAACCACCGGCATGACCCTCTTCGGATAGGCCGGACACCGTTTCGCTGGGCAGACCGACATTGATCCATTCCACTGCGGCATTCGGATGCTGCAGGCGCATCCAGGTTTCCACCCATTCGACCCACGCGCCGCTGTAGGTGATGCTGTCGCCCAGGACGACAACGCGCGTTGGCGAGTGCCACGGCGCTTTCGCGGAGGGCGTTGTCACGGTGTCCGTGGCGGGAATCAGGCGGACCTGCCGGATGTCCATCACCGCACCCGCCTTTTTCTTCTGGGGTTTGATGGCGAGCGTGTGAGGCGTGCCGGCGGCCAGCCAGACCCGTCCGAGTTTGCGCGGCAGGAAGATCTGGAAATGCCCGGTTTCCTCGACCACGAATTCAAAGCGGCGATCGTCAATTTCGACCGCCACGTCGCTGCCGCCCTGGCCCTTGCCGCAGCCCTGCCAGACTTCCACCTCGTACGCGCCCGCGCGGGACGCGGTGAACTGCCAGTCCGCCCAATCGGCCGGATTCACCCAGTATCCGAGACAGTTTTTAATGGAAGCCGGCTCGTACCGCATCGTGACGCTGTGAGTCGTGGCCTGGCCGGATTTGAGAAGGATCTCTCCGGAGGCCTCCTGCCGAATCGGATCTCCTTCCGGTGCCGGAACGAGTTCCACCGACTTCACCTGGAGATCTGATCGGTTTTGCGAATCCGCGGTGAGAACAACCGAAAACGGATCTGACTTCGCCACGTAAACCCTTCCGACGGCTCTTTTTCCAAGACTGGGAGAGGTCGTGCCGGCGGCGGTCTCGGTCGCTTGAAACGGAACGGTGACTCCCGCCACGGACACCGCGAACCGCGCATCGCCGGCATCGATTCCCTCGACGACGACATCGTATTTACCCCAGCGGGTGGGTTTGAAATCCCAGCGTGCGCTGCTGGTGTGGCCTGCGGGAAAACGAATCGAAGGCTCGGCTTCCGCAGGCCCTGCGAGGATGGCTCCGGCGGTCAACACCGCTTCCTTCGCGGGAAACACAATGCGTCCGTCTGGGTTTTGTCCCGCGAATCCGATCCACGCCCCCAGGCAGAGAAGTGACGCGCGAAGGAGAAACCGAACGAGAGGGGCAGGATTCATGGGAAACGGTGAGACGCAGGCGATTGAGGGCGTTCGAATGAGGAAAAGGGTGGGAAATTCATGGCGAACGCGTGTTTCGAAGCGCGTCGAGTTCATCAAGACGGAACCGCAGGCTGACGATCCAGGGGGATTCTCCACGGGTCCAGTGCCCGTACGTCGTGGTGACGAAGGTGCCGTCGGGCAGGCATTCAACACCCGGATAGGCGCAGTCGGCGTCCCGGGTGTTCTTCATCAACCGCACCCGGTACTGGCCTTCGCGACCCTGCAACAGGTCTTCGAACCGTCCCACCCAGGCCACCCAATCGCCGTGGGTTGCCGATTCACGGGTGGTGTCCCGGAACGAGATCAAAAGCCGTCCGTCCGGCGCATAGCGGCCGACGTGCCGGTCACCGGTCAGGGCACCCGGCAATTCCACCGGTGCCGACCAGGTATCGCCTTCGTCCCGCGAAACCGTCAGGTGCGAATTCCGCACCCGCCGGTTTTCCCGCAGCAACAGTGCCAGCGTCTTTCCATCGGGTGAACGGATCGCACCCGGTTCACAAAGGTTCACGTCCGCGGAGGCAAACAGTTCCCGGGGGGCGCCCCAATTCAATCCGCCATCCACGGATTCCACCTGGTAGAGACGGAAGACCGGTGGCTTCACGGGAACCGCATCGGCGTGCAGGAATCGGCCGTCGTCGTGAAACCACGCCCGATAGTGCCCGGGTTTTCCGCGGACCGCCTCGACCGAACTCATCACGACAATGCCGCCCCAATCCCCGACGGCCTTGAGGGGTGTCCAGTGCCCTCCGTCGTCTTCGGAAACCGACAGCCGGGCGGGCCACAACCCGGACCAGACGATCAACCGTCGGTGTCCGGCGGCATCCACGACGCGATGGATCGTCGGGGTTTCCCGCGACGTGGACCAGTTGTCGGGAACCGGCAGTGGATCCGACCAGGTTCGTCCGCCGTCCGGACTGCGTTTCAACTGGATGGCGCCCTTGCCATGGCCCATCGGGTAAACGCAGAGAATCGTGTGACCGTCTTCCAGGAGGACAGTGGTCGGGTGCCCGAGATATTGACCCGGGCGCCGGTCCACGACGACCTGGCGTGCGGTCTGGCCGGAAAGATCCAACACCGGAATGGAATAACCGGCAGGCGGTGCGGCCCGCAGCGACCCGGCTACCGCCAGGCCGGCGATCAGAAATCTCCAGGCAGCCGGACAATTCCACGAGCGGGGCATGGGTGAGAGTGAACCGGTGGCTCGGGAAATTGCCATTCCTTCCGAAGCAGGGGCGGATCTGCCGGGACTGGCTTTGTTCCTCCGCCCCGTTCACTGAATGCGGACGGCGCGCTGAATTTTGATCGGCGGACGAAGGCTCTGTCCGTCGGCCGGTTGATGTTGAATGGCGCGGACCACTTCCATCCCTTTCACAACCCTTCCAAATGCGGCGAATCCCTGGCCGTCCGGGTTTCGTTTTCCGCCGAAGTCCAGTTCGGGTTGATCGCCGATGCAGATGAAGATGTCGCTGGTCGCCGAATCCGGACCGTCGCGGGCCATGGAGATCGTGCCGTCGAGATGCTTCAAGCCGGTGTCGCAGGTGCGTTCCAGAACGATCGCCGGCGCGACTTCCTCTTCGCGGGCGGGATTCGCATCGACCTGGATCACTTCGATGCGGATCCTGTTGGTGGGCTGATTCTCCGGCGTGACAGTCCGGTGGAATCGTCCATCCGCGTAGAGCCCGAGCCGCACGTAGCGCAGGAAATTCCGGGTCGTGACCGGGGCTTTCACGGCATCCAGTTCGACCTCGATGTCACCCAGTGCGGTTTGAATCGACACGGCTGGATGAGGTCCGATGGGTTCGTCGCGCCACTCGAAGATCGGAGCCGTCGCCGGATCGAATTCGCGGAGGTGCCGGCGATCGGCGGCGGACCGGGCGGCCGGCTTGTGATAGCGCCACGGCAGGTCGCCGTAGACTTCCTCACACAAACGGGCCACGCCGGTGTCGTACCGTTTCAATTTGGCGCGGGTGTCGATGTCGTTGTGGAGCGCGTCGTTCGCCCGGTTGTTGTCGAACCACGACTGGCTGGCCTCCGCCCAGTATTCCTGGGGATTGGTGCCGGCATAGGTGTTCCTCCAAAGACCCTGATTGGTCGCGCTGTGGTACGCGGTCTTCAATCGGGCATCGAAGGTGGGATCCAGCGTGTTCAGTCCGGTTTCATGAATGGCGTGGGCGAATTCATGGATGAGAATGTTCTCGGTCGAGTAGGGGTCATTGCGGAAACAGAGAAGATTCTCCTCCGCGCAACTGACGGCCGGCGCCTCCGGGGTCGCCCCCAATCCACGGGCGCGGCGGTCCCAGAAAATTTTCGGCGTCAGGAAGGCGTGTTCCGGGATGTCGGTGGTGAACTCGTTCCAGGCCATAACCGCCAGCCGGACATGATTCGACGCCATCGCACGCAGGAGATCCGGCCGCTGCGGCAGCATGTGGCTGACGATCCACGCCGCTTCGCGCAAGGCGTTGTCCGAAACCTTCGGCGAACCGACGACAGGCAGCGATTGGACGAGCAGATGTTTCTGATAGAATGGGGAAAGGTGAAACTCCTGACGCAGTCGTTCGGGAATGGGAGCGACCCGAGGAACCGGTGGCTCGGCGGCGGCGAAGGCTGCGAAGATGAGCCAGCATCCCCAGGTGAACAGCAGGCGGTTCATGCGGCAAACTCTCATGGGATTCGGAGCGCTGGTGCAAGGTTCAGGTCGCATCCCGGCCTGGAAACCCGGCGACGCCGGCTGGTCATCCCACTCCCGGCATCAGGCGGCGGATGGGTTTGGCGACGAGCAACAGGATCAGCCCGGCCACGCCCGCGGTGAGGACCACCTGCAGGAATCGGCCCGGCATGGCGGCGGCGTTTTCGCCACTCACTTCACCGGCGAAAAGTCCGGCGATAAGATTGCCGAGGGAGGTGGCCAGGAACCAGATGCCCATCATCTGGCCGCCGAGGCGGGGTGGGGCGAGTTGGGTGACCGAACTCAGCCCCACCGGACTGACCAGGAGTTCGCCGAACACGTGCAACAGGTAGGTGATGATCAACCAGCTCGGCCAGACCGGTCCGTGGGCCAGCGCCCGTCGGGAAGCAACGGTAAGCACCAGGAAACCGAGCGCCAGGAGCAGGAGCCCCCAGCCCATCTTGGCGCCGAGTGACGTGTTTCGGTTCCTTCGCGCGAGCCAGATCCAAATCCCGGCGGCGACCGGGGCGAACACGATGACAAACACCGCCGGTAGCGATTGAAACCAGCTGGCCGGCACCACCCAGTCCATCCCGGCCACGGCCCGCCCGGTGTAACGCTCGGCGAAGAGATTCAGTGACGAACCGGCCTGTTCGTAACCGCTCCAGAAGATCGCCGAAGCGACAAAGAGAATGGCGATCACCGACATTCGTCCCTTCTCCACCCGGTCCAATCCCGCAAACAGGAACGCCCACACGAAATAGGCGACGGCCATTCCAACGATGACCACCGTGGTCCGACGGGCCAGCCACACCGGATCGATGACCACCCAACCCGCGAGCGTCACGATCAGGGTGGAGACGATGAGCGCGACCGCAGCACCACAGAGGATCCAGTCGCGCCGGGTGGCCGGGCCGCGATGCGCCGGGGTCAGTCCCGCGTCACCAAGATGACGACGGGTCAACTGGAATTGAACGAGTCCCAGCACCATCCCGATGCCGGCGGCCCCGAAACCAAAGTGCCAGCCCACCCGCTCGCCGAGCGAACCGCAGAGCAGCGGGCCGATGGCGGCACCCAGATTGATCCCCATGTAGAAGAGGGTGAATCCGGCATCCCGGCGCGGACCGCCTTCCGGATACAGTTGGCCCACCAGGGAGCTGATGTTCGGCTTGAGCAGGCCGGTTCCGATCACCACGAATGACAGGCCGAGGAAGAAGAACCGGATCGACGGCACCGCGAGCGAGAAATGGCCCAGGGCGATGAGCAGGCCGCCGGCCATCAACGCCCGTTGCGCACCCAGCAACCGGTCCGCTATCCAACCGCCGGGAAGCGCCGAGAGATACACCCCGGCCACATAGAGTCCGTAGATCGAAGTGGCCACCCGGTCGGTGAGCCCGAGGCCGCCTCGATTGATTTCCGCGGTCATGAACAGCACCAGGAGGGCCCGCATGCCGTAATAGCTGAACCGCTCCCACATCTCGGTGAAGAACAGCGTCTGCAATCCGCGGGGATGGTTCACCCGACGATCCTGTTCCGGAAACCCGCGGCCGGCCAAGCGGCAAAGAGGTCAGACGGAACAATTGAATTGAAACCGGTTCGAGCGGTCGGCTTTTTTGCGAAACACCGCTGCTTCAAAACACGTTCTAAAGTTGGATTTGACCGCATGGATTCCCCCCCCCCCTCCACTCGGTGGAAATCAGCAATGGCGTTGTCGAAAGTGGAATCTTCCTGCCATGAGCCGATCAATGCATCCATTTTGAATGTGCGGTGGAAGATTACCCGCAATTCCAATAGTGATGTTCACAAGAAGCGTTATTAAGGTTGTGATTCAAACGCCATCGGTTCGAGCCAACCGCCGTGGGCCCGCAGCTTCCAATCCACCGTAAGCGGCGGGCGGTGGCTCACCCGTCGCGTTTGGCGGTTGTGTGCGCCGATTTTCAACGCAGGATAAAGCTCTCACCCACTTCAGTTGCTACGACTATGGCATCCAATCCTAAGACCGCTGCCAGGCGTCTCCGCGTCTCCGCAATCGTGTTTGCACTGGTGGCAGTTCTTCTTTTCGCCCTGGCATACGATGAACACCGAATCGGCGAGCGCCCAAACTCCGCCATCGCGCAGGGGGTTGCCTTTCTCTCGCTCTGCGTTGTGTTCCTGAGCATTGCACCCCTGCGCGAGCGCAGAGTGGCCCAATCCGGCGAAGAGAATGCCCCGCCGGAATCCAAATGAACGAAGCGTCCAACCCTCGGGTCGAGCCGCCGGCCGGTAGTGTCCCTGTTCCAGGGAAGCCGCTTGCCGCAGTGGATTATCTGTCCACGCTCGGCTGCATTTCCGACCGGCAATTTCGATGAACGACACCCCATCCCAATCAACGTCCGCCCCGGACCCCGCTTCGCCGCCGCGGCGCGGCAAGTTCAACTTTTGGCGATCGTTCTGGCTTGGCTCCATTCCAGTCTCCCTCGTTTGGGTCTATTACGACTTCTACGTTCCCTCCAACCACGTTACCTGGGCCGAGGACTACGCCTCAGCTCAACAACAAGCTGTCCAATCGGGAAAACCCATCATCCTGTTCTTCACTGGCACGTGGTGCGTCCCCTGTCGGATCATGAAACGCACCGTCTGGGCGGATCCGCAGGTGGAGGCTACGGTCAAGGCAGGGTTCATTCCCGTGATGATCGACCTGGATGATCCCAACGCCGCCGAAACGGTGAGTCGTTACCATGTCCGTTCCACGCCGACCACGATCCTTATTGATCCCAAAGGGAACATCCGGGAACGGGTCGAGGTGGGAATGGGGAAAAACGACTTCCTCAAACTGCTTGGGAAACTGGATCCGGACGGGATCAAGGTTCCGATTCCATCGGCCGGGTGAGTTATGATTGGCCATCAGCCGAGTCGCCGGGGCCAACCGCTGTTGGCGCTGTCCATTCCGCTGTCGCGGTTGGCACCGCGAGTAGTCTTCCCATTTTCAAACGTCCTCTTATACTAAGGCCACTATGAATTTGCCGCTTCACACTAACGCCCGGTGCGTTGGGCGAAACAGCGGCGTCCTTCTGATCGCCACCATCAGCTTCGGCATGACGACAGTATGCTCCGGTGGGCCGTCTGAGCCGCCTGGGAAAGCCGAGGCCAAAGCGGGTGGCGGTCCGGATGGCGTGTCGCTGCCGGCGCTGCGTGCCCGTCCAAATCACCTCATCGGCCGCGCCCTCTTCGAAAACGGGAAACCGGTTCCCGAGTTCGAAGTGGGCTATGAGGGCGGATTTGGCGGAGGCAGCAGCGGCGAGGGCCGCAACGGCGAGTATGCGGTCAAGAACCAGCATCCGGATGCCATCATTGTCCGCAACGCGCAGGCTCGAATCCGCATCCCCTTCCGCGGCAAGACCTACGTTCTGCCGCTTGCGCCCGTCGACAACAAGCCGGACGACCGGGGTTCGGACGAGTGGCGGGCCGACATCCAGAAGGGGGCCGTCCGTGACTTCATCTTCAAGCTCACAGGCACACAGCCGGGCCACGCGGTGATGGATCCTGCCGCGGTCGCGGACAGCGATGCGTACGACGTGAAGCACGGTTTCTGGGGACAGACTGTCACGGTGTCTCTGGATGCCGCTGTGGCTCAGGTGGGCCGAACGGTGGAGATCACTCTGACGCCGGACGGTCCCCTCGTGGATGGCTCGGAAGCCAAAACGATTCGGCGCTCCCTTCATCTCAAGCAGCCCGGCGGTTATTATTACCTTTATGATCTTCCGCTGGGGACCTACACGGTGAACGCACGGCTCACTTCCGCCGCCGCTTCAGCCACGCCGCTCCACGTCAAGGAACACGTCATCGAGGATCCGTTTACCGGCGGAGACACGCCGCAAGACTCGGTGAAGATCACCTGGACGTTTGATGACCATTACAAGTCGATCAACAACCCGACATTGAGCATTTCGGAATAATGGGCCTCCAGTTTGGATGACGCTCAATGTTCGAGGCAGGATTCCATGACTCAGCTTCTGCGATTTTCTGGATCGGTCGTGCGAGACCCCGCGATCGAAGAGTGGATGCGCGAGCGGGAAGGCGAGCTGGGTGCCATCGCGAGGCGTTGGTTTGAGGTGATGCGAAAGTGTGGGACCGACGTTCGCGAACTGTTGCATGATGGTCATCCGACGGCGTGCGTGGGTGACGCAGGATTTGCCTACGTCAATGCGTTCATGGCCCATGTGAATGTTGGATTTTTTCGCGGGGCTGAGATTGCGGATCCGAGTGGGTTGCTGGAGGGCACTGGCAAGTGGATGCGGCATGTGAAGCTTCGACCGGGGGTTGACATTGACCCGGTGGCGCTCACGAAGCTCATCGAAGCAGCCTGCGCCGACATGAAAGAGCGCGTGAGATTGGAGGGTGACTAACAAGTCGCCGAGGCCAACCGCCGTTGGCGTCCCGCGTGTGCGGGAATCCGCCGGTGCGGTTTGCGTCACAAGTCGACGGTGACTCAGTTTCCTGCATTTCACCGAACCGAAACGCCTATGCTTGTTGAATCGTGCATTCCTGTCGTACCCAGTGCTAATCTGGAAAGGAGTCTTCGATTTTGGGTGGACGGCCTTGGGTTATCCATGGATCGCCCCATGCGGAAGGAGGGTCGTCTGATCGGATGTATGGTCCATAACGAGAGGTTGTACTTTTGGCTCAATCAGCGCGCCGGCTCGCCGATCAAGCCGGATCACTACGAGGGGCTCCAGCTGTATTGGGCACCGAACGACATTTACGCGCTCAGGGAACGTCTCTTGCTGTTGGGCTACTCGGCGTCGGAGATCGTGGATCGCGACTACGGTCAAACGGAGTTCTTTGTCACCGACGACGACGGCTACTCCCATTGTTTTGGAGTCGCGACCGAGAAGGGAGTTGCCCGTGAACCTGCGACATTCGGATGATTCAGAACGCCCGCGCATGACCCAATTTACACAGACGGGTGGAGCCAGAATCGGGAATCTGAACGCGAGTTTTCCGTTTGCTACGCTTTCTGGTGATGCCCAGGCGTTGCGCCTCTCCTGCCTTGGGCGAGACTATCACTTTCCACGAAATGGCATCCGGCAATTGCACGAGCACCGTGGTTTGTTCTCGGTTGGACTTCGCGTCGACCACACTCAAGAGTCGCTACCCGGATTTGTCGTGTTCTGGACTTCTGTCTTCTTTTGGACTCCGGGATTTCAGAAGCTGAGGATTCAGTTGGAGAATCTTGGTTATGACGTTGCCGCTACGTGACGGGCGGTCTGCGGCCGCGCAAACGCGGAACTCGTGCGCCTGTGAGCCTCTTGCCGCGCGGGCTTGCCATGGGGTTTGGAACATGGGAAATTACCCGGACGGATTCCAGCGGACGCGCGGGCAGCAGGACGTGAGTTTACGGCTGGGAAAACGTGTCCTGCGGGCCGCCCATCGGGGCTAGCTTCGGTCGGTGGCCGGGGGCATGGGTTCCGACGGGTGGAAGTGAACCATCCTGTTCGGATCCGGCACACACAGCATCACCAGAACAGCGGATAGAGTCCTTCAGAAGATGAAGAATGACATTGTTGTAGTTTGCGGGGGCGGCGGTTTCATCGGTGGCCATTTGGTCGCCGATTTGCGCCGACAGGGATACACACGCATCCGGGCCGTGGACATCAAGTCGCAGGCCGATTGGTACCAACGGTTTGAAGACGTTGAGAACCGGGTGCTGGATCTGGACGACAAGGCCAATTGTTACCAGGCACTGCAAGGTGCCCACACGGTCTACAATCTGGCGGCGGACATGGGCGGCATGGGGTTCATCGAGAACAACAAGGCGCTGTGCATGTTGTCGGTGCTCATCAACACTCACCTCCTGATTGCGGCCAAGGATATCGGGATTCAGCGGTTTTTCTACGCGTCCAGCGCGTGCGTCTACAACGGCGACAAGCAGAAGGATCCGAACGTCACCGCCCTCAAGGAAGCCGACGCCTATCCGGCGCTGCCGGAAGACGGTTACGGCTGGGAAAAGATGTTCAGCGAGCGGATGTGCCGGCATTTCCGGGAGGACTATGGGATCGCCACCCGCGTTGCCCGTTACCACAACGTCTACGGACCCCACGGCACCTACGATGGCGGCCGCGAAAAAGCACCGGCGGCGACTTGCCGCAAGGTGATCCAGGCGGTCATGGGCGGGAAGCCGGAGATCGAGATCTGGGGCGACGGCCACCAGACCCGGTCGTTCATGTACATCGATGATTGTCTCAAGGGCACACAGATGCTGACTCACAGCGATTTCGTCGAACCGATCAATATCGGCAGCAGCGAACTCGTCTCCATCAATCAATTGGTGGACATCGTCGAGGAGATCGCCGGGGTGAAATTGAAACGGAGCTACAACCTGAAGGCACCAAAGGGGGTCAACGGACGCAACTCCGACAACACCCTGATCCAGCAGGTCTTCCAGTGGGAACCCTCGACCCGATTGCGCGACGGCATGGAGAAAACGTACCGTTGGATCCATGACCAGATGGTCGCTCGTCAGTCGGGGAAGACGGTTCGTTCCTACCACTGATCGGCAATCGCTCGCTTTGAACTTCGCCCCGTGTCGCTTCGCCGGCACGGGGCGTTTTGTTTTCCGACCTTCCGCCGGGTAGTATTTAGCGGCGTCCGAGGACGACCCGACGGATCCCGGTGGCCGGTTCCTGTGTGGCGATCATCGTTGAGTGCTCGATCGATCGCGCGAGAAACTCCTGGCGAATGGATTCGGCTGCGACGACCCGTTCCCGGACCACCCGGCTTTCGCGGGCGGCGGATTCGAGTTGGTGTTGAAGCGGTGACCGGAAGCCGGAGGGGCGTGCGACCTGGGATTCATTCAGCGATCCGTTCGCGTTGGTGAACAGATTTTCGATCCGATTCTGAACCCGTTGCAGGACGCCCGGGGTGACCGGCGATCCGGGCAGGGTCAGATCGGACAGGCTGGCGGCTGCGGTGATGAGTTGGTCCGGTTGTTGGGTGAACCACTCGAAGGGTGCGACCGATACCTCCGGGCACTCGCGGAGCCAGAAACGGTGGAGATCGATTTAGTCCTCCAGAGCGCGAACGAGTGGCCATCTCTGGAAGATGGCCAGTGAAATCGCCGCATCCAACGGCTTCCGGATCACCAGAAAGCCGGGTCTTCCCGAATCGATACAAATCCTGAGACTGCTGGCGAGGTGCAGATGAAAATCGACCCGGCCCGGATACAGCACTTCGTCGATCAGCAGGCCGGCGAAGGTGTTCCCTGATCGTTGAAACCCGACGATCCAGAAGGATCCGCGACATTCGAATTGTTCCCGCCCCCGGTACCGCAGTTCGAAGAGGCGATGGTAGAGCGCCGGCGATTGCCAGATCACTTCGCGCAGCCACCGCTTGATCCGGCGGAAACCGGGGTGGTGATGGCGATCGATTGGACTGGAAGCGGGCTCCGACGGTGATGGGGACCGTTGATGGCGCATGATGGGGATCGAATGGGTCAGATGGGGATGACCTCAATTGCCGCGTGGAGCCCATTGGCGGTCCACTGCGGAACAGCTACCGGAACCTGGAACGGGAGGAGGAGAGTTCCGTGTGTGGGACGGAGCCTCGACCCCGACTAGTGTACTGACCACTAAGTGCTTTACAGTACAGGCTGCGGTGTCAAAGTATGGCCATGCCGAGGGTTGCGCCGCTGATCGAATTGTCGCCTGAACAGTTCAAAGAGTTGGAGCGCCGTGTCCGCGCCGGCGGTTCTCCGGCAGCGGTTGTGACCCGCTCCCGAATCGTGTTGTTGGCCGCCAAGGGAATCCCCAGCCAGGAGATCGCGCAGACACTTGAGATTCCGGAACAAACGGTCGGGAAGTGGCGGAGACGGTTTGTGAAGTCTGGTATGGCAGGCCTTGTGGATGCGCCGAGAAGTGGGCGGCCCATACGGCTGTCTGCGGCCCGGCTCAGCAAAGTGCTGACCGAAGTGACCCAACCTCCGCTGACCCGGACGCAGTGGAGCATTCGTTCCATGGCAAAGCACGCCGGAGTGTCCAAGAGT
>CAIVQB010000001.1 GCA_903907925.1 uncultured Verrucomicrobiota bacterium | reverse complement strand
GAGATGTAACCCGTCGGAATGTGGACACGGATTGCACGGATTTACACGGATTGGGGAAGGGTAGATCGATTTCGGTTCATTCGTCTTCATCCGGTTTCAATCCGTGAGAATTCGTGAAATTCGTGTCCTCTTTTCTGCTGCCCACACGGCGAACGCAGGGCTTAGGGAATGTGGACACGGATTGCACGGATTTACACGGATTGGGGAAGGGTAGATCGATTTCGGTTCATTCGTCTTCATCCGGTTTCAATCCGTGAGAATTCGTGAAATTCGTGTCCTCTTTTCTGTTCGAAGGCTTGGCACCGCGCTTGCCCGGAGGCGATGGGCCTGACTAGGCTTCGGTTATGCATTCCCCGCTGCGCGCACTGGCGCTGTCCGCCACCCTGGTCCTGACCGCCCTCGGAGCCGACACCCAGTATTCCATCGCCGTGATTCCCAAGGGCACGACGCATGAGTTTTGGAAATCCATCCACGCCGGCGCGGTGAAGGCCGAGGTGGAATTGGCCACCAAGGGCATTCATGTCCGACTTTTCTGGAAGGGACCGCTCCGCGAAGACGATCGCGACCAGCAGATCCAGGTGGTGGAGAATTTCACTGCCCGGAAGGTCAGCGGCATCGTCCTCGCCCCGCTCGATTCGCAGGCGCTGGTCGCGCCGGTGGCCAGCGCCACGCAGGCCGGGATTCCCACGGTGGTGATCGATTCGGATCTCAAGTCGGACAAGCAAATCAGCTTTGTGGCCACCGACAATTTCAAGGGCGGCCAGATGGGCGGCGACTCCCTCGCCGGCATGCTGGGCGGCAAGGGCAAGGTCATCCTGCTCCGCTACCAGGTCGGCAGCGCCAGCACCGAGGCGCGCGAAGCCGGCTTCCTCGATGCCATCCAGAAGTATCCCGGCATTCAGGTGATTTCTTCCGATCAACACGCCGGACCGACGCGAGAGACGGCCTATCAGGCGTCGCAAAACATCCTCAACCGCTTCGGCCGCGATGTGGATGGCGTCTTCTGCGCCAACGAGACGGCGACCATCGCCATGACCAAGGCGTTGCGCGACATCGGCCGGACCGGCGGCAAGGTGAAGATCGTGGGCTTCGATTCCGGCACCCAATCGGTCCTCGATCTCAAGCAGGGCGAAGTGCAGGCGTTGGTGGTCCAGGATCCGGTGAAGATGGGTTATCTGGGCGTGCTCACCATCGTGGAGAAACTGCAGGGCAAGTCGGTGGAAAAACGGATCGACACCGGCGTGACGTTGATCACCCGGGAGAATATGAACCAGGCGGACAATGCGGCACTGCTGGCACCGCCGATTGCCAAGTATTTGAAGGAATAGTGGGAACCAGTGAGCGAGTGGGCGAATGGGCGAGTGAGTGAGAGTTCCATTCGACGCGCATCGACCGACCACGAAATACCGACTCATCTTCCCGTCACCATTCCCATGTCTCGTCTTGCGCGCCTTCTTCAGACGGGCGGCCCGTTTTTTGGGCTGCTGTTGGTTTGCGCGTTGTTCGGGCTGACCGAGGAGCGGGAGTTCATTTTCACCGGCGGCAATTTCAAGAACATCCTGACCCAGACGGTCATCGTCGCCGTGGGTGCGTTGGGCATGACGTTGATCATCATCGGTGGCGGCATCGACCTGAGTGTGGGATCGGTGGTCGCCTTCACCGGGGTGCTCGGGGCCAAGCTGCTCCTCGCCGGTTGGAATCCGTGGGCGACGGCCGCAGCCCTGGTCGTGGTCGGGGCGGGCATCGGGGCGTTCAACGGCTTGATCGTCGCGGGATTCCGCATGATGCCCTTCATCGTGACTTTGGGAATGATGGGGATTGTTCGCGGATCGGCAAAATGGCTCGGAACGAACCAGACCATCAACGCGCCGCCGGAATCTCCGGTCCACAAATTGATGGCCCGGATCAATCCCTCAGACTTCTGGCCCCTGCCTCCTGGCGTGTGGATCCTGCTCGGATTGGCGGTGGTGATGGCGCTGTTGTTGCGCCGGACGGTTTTTGGCCGACATGTCTTCGCCATCGGCGCCAACGAAACGGCGGCGCGTTACAGCGGCGTCCGGGTGGCCTGGGTCAAGGCGGCCACCTATGCCATCGCCGGGATGTTGTTCGGTTTTGCCGGGCTCCTGCAGATGTCGCGACTCACCCAGGGGGATCCGACGGTGGCTGTCGGCCTGGAACTCGACATCATCGCCGCGGTGGTGATCGGGGGCGCCAGCCTGAGCGGCGGCGCGGGAAGCATCCTCGGATCGTTGATCGGCGCCTTGATCATGGCGCTGTTGCGGAACGGCACCAACCAGCTCGGCTGGCAGACCTTTACCCAGGAAATCATCATCGGCGTGGTGATCGTCCTGGCGGTGGGATTGGACAAGTGGCGACAGGCGCGGTTGCAGCGGTAGAAAAGGCAAAAGTTAAAAGGAAAAGGGCAAAACGGAAGAAGGGTGAGAGCAAGGGAGGGTGAGTTTTCGGGCTTGAGGAAAAGTGGGTTCTGCGCGACCAACAGGTCCGGTCATTGCCGTACGATCCATGAGCTCCGCTATCGCCACCTCCACTTCGAACCAACCACTTCAGAGCCTCGATGAGGTCGAGGATTTCTACAAGACACGCTACCCGGAGCCGATGCCCGCGGCGGGAGCGGTGCCCAAGGTGGGATACGCGCCGGAAAAGAAGACCGAGGAATTCCGCAACTACGAAGCCGATGCGCGGCCGACGGTTCGCGAATTCTACCGGTTGAACCACACGTTCCAGACCTACGACTTCTCCGCCACCAAGCGGAAGGAGTTCCTCGGCCTGAACCGCATGACCATGGGCATTTGGGACGCCGCCGAATACCTCAACAAGCTGGTCGACGACAGCGATCCAGACACCGACATGTCCCAATTGGAGCACCTCCTCCAGACCGCCGAACATCTCCGCTCGGACGGCCAGCCGCGCTGGATGATCCTCACCGGGTTCGTCCATGACCTCGGCAAAATTCTCTGCCTGTGGGGCGAACCCCAGTGGGCAGTGGTGGGCGACACTTTTCCGACCGGCTGCGCCTATTCGCAGAAGATCGTCTTCCCGAAATTCTTCGAGGCCAATCCGGACAGCCAGAATCCGCGGTTCCAGACCCGGAATGGCGTCTACAAAGAAGGCTGCGGATTGGACGCCGTGAATCTGTCCTGGGGCCACGACGAATACATCTACCACGTCTGCAAAGACTATCTGCCGCTCTCGGGTCTCTACATGCTCCGGTACCACAGTTTCTATCCCTGGCATCGTGAGGGCGAATACGGCCACCTGTTGAACGATCAGGACCGGAGTCACCTGAAATGGGTCCATGCGTTCAATCCCTACGATCTCTACACCAAGAGCCACGCCAAGCCGGATGTGAAGGCGCTCCGTCCCTTCTACGAGGAATTGATCGCCGAATTCTTCCCGGCCAAGGTGCGCTGGTAAGTCCTCAAACCGGGCGTTTCGCCGGGACCGCGGACTCCACCGATCCGATGAAGGAACGCCTCGCGATTCTGGCAGCGGGCGGCGGGTTGATCCTGCTGCTAATTCTTGGGGTGATCGGAGGAGTGTTCCTCGGTCGATTCCTGCCCGGGAGCGAACGTCCCCGGATCGCCGATTCCGCCACCGTCATCACCCAGATCCGGTCGGTCGCCGAACTGGTCACGGTGCGCTACGTCTTTGAGAAGGTGGTCCGCATGGACGACATCAAGTGGTACGGTCAGAACCGTCTGCTGATGATCGCCCACGGCGTGGCCAAGGCGGGTGTGGACCTGCAGCACCTCAAACCGGAGGACATCGAGATCCACGGCGGCAAGCTGGTGTTGTCGGTACCAAAGCCCCAGTTGTTGGATGTCTACCTCGACGAGAACAAGACCGAGGTGGTGGAACGCTCGACGGGAATGTTGCGCGAGTTCGATCAGCAGATGGAACAGGATGCCCGACGCCAGGCGGTGGAGGAGATTCGCAAGGCGGCCCGCGCCTCGGGACTTCTCCAGGACGCCGCCGATCGCACCCGGATCCAATTGGAAGCCCTCACGCGAACCGCGGGTTTCACCGAGGTCGAGATTCGTTTCCGGTGAGCCGACGAATCGATGGAAGCGGGGAGGACACGGATTTCACGGATTTGCACGGATTTTTGAAGAGCTGATCGGATCCGGTTCATTCGGTGTGCATTCTCTCTGAATCCGTGTGAATTCGTGAAATCCGTGTCCGTCTTCGAGATCGCAGACGCGGAAACAAGCTACGACCGGTCGATACGGAGGAACCGTTTTCCTGCGAGCTGTTTCACCTTTCGTTTCATTTCGAGACTAAACAACGCCACTGAAACCGTCGCTGCCGGCAGGCCCGTCGTTTCGATGACATCGTCGAGTGTTCGTTCATCCGCGACATCCAGTGCGTTCAGGATGACCGCTTCGGCTCCAGTAGGATCGGATCCGGTGCGGCACGGATGACCTGGGTCGGGCCGCAGGGGAACGGGGGGGAACAGGTATTCGAACTCGGAAAGGATGTCCTCCAATCCTTCACACAGCCGGGCACCTTTTCGGATTAATTCATGGCAGCCCTTGCTGCGCGGGGAATCGATTCTACCCGGCACGGCGAACACCTGTCGGCCGTAGTCGGCGGCAAAATTCGCGGTGATCAATGCCCCGCTGGTCAGGTTCGCCTCCACCACCACGGTACCGAGACTCATGCCGGCCACGATCCGGTTGCGGATGGGAAAGGTCTGCTTGTCAGGCGTCCGGCCGAATTGGAACTGGGTCACCACCGCACCACTCGCCGCGACCCGTTCAAACAGATCGCGGTGTTCCGCCGGAAAAACGATGTCGATGCCCGAACCCAGCACGGCAATCGTTCGCCCCTTGGCCGCCATCGCCCCCGCATGGGCCGCGGCATCGATCCCGCGCGCGCCGCCGCTGACCACCGTCACGCCGGTGTAGCCGAGCTGATAGGACAACTTGCGGGCCACTTCGACGCCGTAGTGAGTGGTCAACCGGGAACCCACCACAGCGACCGCACCGCGATCCTCCATCGTGAGCCGCCCCTTCACGTAGAGCACCACCGGCGGATCGTAGATCTCGCGCAGCAGCGGGGGATACTCGGGATCGGTGGCGATCACCACCTGGCATCCGGCCTCCGCGATCCGGCGCAATTCTCCTTTGAGATCCACCGTCCGCAAACCGTTGGCCACCGATTCCGCCGTCTCCGGACCGATTCCCGGCACGGCCAGGAGCCGGTCCCGTCCCGCATTCAGCACCGCCACCGGATCGCCGTCGAATCGGTCCAGCAACTGCCGCAACCGGATCGGTCCGAGATGATCGATCATGTTGAGGGCAATCAGGGCTTCACGGGTGTTCATCGGAAAGGACATCACCCTCCCCAACCCGCAATCACCCACGCAACTGTGCTTACTTCGGCACATCGACGCGAATGAACGAAAACCGTTCCAAGACGTGCCGAATGCCTTCGCGCGACCTGCCTGAAAAACGTTCGGGTGCCCCCAGAAACCTTTTGACGACAAGCCACGCGGGAGAGAGAAAGGGTCACCCCTCGGTTCGCCTTCCACCCTATGAACACTTCTCGCTGCACCTCCTTCGTCGCACGATTGATCGCCGGGTTTTCCATGGTCTGGATAGCGATGATCACGCCACAGGCCAAGGTGTTGGATAACTTCGATGACAACGTGAAAACCGATTGGGCGGATTTCACCTTTCAGCCGGGCTTCGGTCTGCCCACGGAAACCAGCGGCCAGTTTCGTTTCGAACTGCCGCCCGCCGGACAGGCCATCTTCAGCGCCAGCCAGAAGAAGTCCGAAACCTTCGAACTCAAGGAAGGCCGCACGGTTGAGTTTCGGGCGGACGTGATCCAGACGGGTGGGAAGGATTCCTTCGCCGTGCTGGCGTTCATCCCCACCGCCAATTCCCCCGGCACTCTGGCCGGGTACGGCTTCGCCAAATCAACGACCGACATCCTCATCACCAAGGGCATCAACCGCTACTTCGTCACCGACAGTTGGCCCGCCGACGGGAAAAACGAGAACATCACACTCTCCCTCACCCTGACCGTCCGGAACGGCAACGTGGAGATCAACGCCCGTATTCTCGACAAGGACAACGCCAACAAGGTCCTCTACGACAAGACTGTCATCGACACTCCCGCCGCCGATGTCTTCGCCGCCGGCAGCGACAGCCCGGCTGCGCCCTTCATCACTTCCGGCTACTACACCCTCTATTGCTACGAGGATTTCTCGGCTGCGGCTCCCGAGAACCCCTACAAAGTCTACTACGACAATGCTGAGACGTTCGTGAACGACACAACCGTACTCGACAACTTCGATGACAACGTGAAAACCGATTGGGCGGATTTCACATTCCAACCGGGCTTTGGTTTGCCGACTGAAACCAGCGGTCAGTTCCGTTTCGAACTGCCACCCGCCGGACAGGCCATCTTCAGCGCCAGTCAGAAGAAGTCCCGGACGTTCGACCTCGCCGAAGGGGAACGGGTTGAGTTCCGCGCCGACGTGATCCAGACGGGCGGAAAGGATTCCTTCGCCGTGCTGGCCTTCATTCCCACCGCCAATTCCCCGGGCACCCTCGCCGGGTACGGATTCGCCAAGTCGACCACCGACATCCTCATCACCAAAGGCATCAACCGCTACTTTGTCACCGACAGTTGGCCCGCCGACGGCAAGAACGAGAACATCACACTCTCCCTCACCCTGACCGTCCGGAACGGCAACGTGGAGATCAACGCCCGCATTCTCGACAAGGACAACGCCAACAAGGTCCTCTACGACAAGACTGTCATCGACACTCCCGCCGCCGACGTCTTCGCCGCCGGCAGCGACAGCCCGGCCGCGCCTTTCATCACTTCCGGCTATTACACCCTCTATTGCTACGAGGATTTCTCGGCTGCGGCTCCTGAGAACCCCTACAAGGTTTACTACGACAATGCGGTCGTGTCCGCGCCGCCCGCGGCGGCAAATGTCGCCCCGATCATTTCCATCAACAACCCGACCGAAGGTGCCAATTTTCTGCCGGCATCCGCGCAGATCAGCTTCAGCGTGAGCGACGACAAGGCGCTGGGCGACGACTCCCTCGCGGTCATCCTAAACGGCGCGCGTTTCACCCGGACGAATGGTTTGACGCTCGGAGGCTCCGGCACCGCCCGGACCGGAACCCTGGGTGGACTGAAGGCCGACCAAAACTACACCGCATCGATCATCGCCACCGACAGCAACGGTGCCGCGACCACCAACATCGTTCATTTTGACACCTTCAGCGCCGCCGCCCTCGTGATCGAGGCGGAGGACTACAACTACGGCAGCGGACACTTCTTCAACAATCCTGCCGTGTCGGTGGAAGGTGCCGGAGGGGTGAATGCCTATGGCCAGCTCGACGGCACTCCGGAGGTGGATTTCCACGACACCCGCACTACCCCGAACGGCACCGACACGCTCTATCGCTCGGATGATCCGGTCCGGATGCAGCATTCCCTCGATGTTCGCCGCGCCAAGTACACCGCCGCGGGCGGACCCGATGCCGGTGTCTATGACTACGACGTCGGTGACCTCGATGTGGGTGAATGGTTGAACTACACCCGCACCATCCCGGGCGGATCCTACGAAGTCTATCTTCGGGAAGCGGTCGCCAATCTGGAGTCGGGCGACAGTGTGCTCGAGTTGGTGACTGGGGACCGCACCGCACCCAACCAGACGGTCAAACTGCTCGGGACTTTTCTCGGGACGAAGACCGGATTCCAATACCGCAATTTTGCCCTGACCGACGGTGCCGGTGCCAACCACACCCTGCTCCGCCTGTCCGGTGACACGACGTTGCGGCTGCGTCATCTCACGGCTGACACGCGAGATGGGGGACGTTATCTGAACTACCTTGTGCTGGTGCCGGTGGCCGATCCCGGGATTCAACGGGTGGCGATTTCGTCCCTGACACCGGGACCAGGAAGCGCCGTGGAAACCACCGCTCCAGAGATCGACGTCGCGCTTCGCAACCAGGACACCACGGTCGTCCCTTCGAGCATCGCGTTGACGGTCAACGGAGCCGCCGTCACCTCCCAGGTTACGACAACCGCCGACGGCGCCACGGTCCGCTATGTTTTTCCGACCCTCCCAACCAGTGGAGCCGTCAACACCGCGGTCATCGTCTTCCGCGACAATCTTGGAGTCAGCCAGACCAACCAGTGGACCTTCACCATCACTTACAAGGGACTGGATCCCGCGTGGCGGATTGCGGGAACCGGCAAGGATCGCGGGCTGACGGTCCGTGTGACGCAGTCGGTGGATGCCGGGGACAACTCCCTCGATCGGGCCGAACAACAACTGGCCCCCGATTCCTTGATCGCCAAACTCTACGATACCACCGTGATCGCCTCGACGATCAACTATTCCCAGCAGGCGATCAATGATGGTGGGACCGATGGCTATTTCGATGGCGATCTTCCGATTCCGGGTCAGACCGTGGACAACGGCGACGACAACTTCGCGATGGAGGTCACCGGTGCGCTGAACCTTCCCGCCGGCATCATTCGATTCGGGGTCAAGTGCGACGACGGCTACAAGCTGGCGTTCGGCGCGGTGCCTGGACCCACCACCATTCCGCAGGCCTTTCACAATGGTGGTCCCGCCGATGAAACAGTGGACGTGGTGGTTTCGCAGGCCGGGCTCTATCCCTATCGCCTGGTCTGGTACGAGCGCGGCGGTGCTGCCTACGTGGAATGGTTTACCGTGGATCCCGCCACCGGTGTTCGTACGCTCGTCAACGCCACCGGCGGTATTGCGTCCTATATCACCTTCAACGCCGTACCCGTGGTGACTGTGGAGAGCTCTGGAACCGTCGACGGAACCTACACTATCGAATCCGCAGCCGTCGTGAACACCACGGCAAAGACCGCTTCGATCCCGCAAAGTACGGGAACCCGCTTCTTCCGGATCCGGAGCGACGCGGTGCTCCACATCAAGGCGATCCAGGCAACGGCGGGAACAGTCGTGTTGACCTACGAATAGTCTCCCGAACGGATCCGAGCCTTCAACGACACGCAAAACTGGCGGGCCTCACTGCAAACCGGCTCCGAACTGCATGCCATTCGGTCCGGTGGTGTCGTCGTTCGGGAACCAAAACCGCTTCTTCTTCTCGATATCGATGCTCTGCTGCTTGCGCATCTTCTCGATGTGAAGATCCGCCATCAGATAGTTCCCGCGATTGTTGTGACGCAGGGAAAGGGTGTGATCCCCGAAGTTGGGTCCCGCCTGACCGGAATAGTCGTTGGTCGCCATCACGGCCTCCATGTACATCATCGTGTCCGTCGGTGCCATGAACTGGGCCAGATCGGTGACGTGACACAGGCCGCAATTCATCGCGTAGCTATAGTCCCGCTTGGCGTGGGCATTCCCGAATCCGCTGTCCGGCGCGACGATCCTCTTTTTTGAGGCGATCTCATTCTGATCGGTCGGGCAAAGGTAGACCGGACGGCTCTTGAGATAGGGAAAGAGGGTGCCGGTCGACAAATCGCCAATGCGGACATAGAGCCAGTTCCGGAACGAAGGAAGCGTACCCCGATTGTCCAGCGTGTAGGTCATCGACCCAATGCCCAATTGGCGGACATTGTTGGAACAAACCGCAGCCCGGCTCGTTTCCCGAGCCCGGGCCAGTCCCGGAAGGAGGAGGCCTGCCAGAATCGCGATGATCGCGATCACGACCAACAGTTCGATCAAGGTGAACGCCGGGCGGGAGCCGGGAGTGGAGGCGCGTGAGTTCATGGGTTGTTGACGATCAACGACGCCTGGAGCGAGGGACGCATCCTCGCGGCCGGTGCCATCAATCCACTGGGGTTCCTTGTCGTGCTAACGGTGCCTCCCATCGTTGGAAAGCAGAAAAAAGACCCATGCTATCAAGGCCCCGCGTCGTCCACTGTTTCTTGCGCCACCATCAATGGAAGAGCTCTTGGGCGAACCGGTACAGATCTCCCTTCCAAACCGACCAGGTGTGTCCGCCGGAATCCAGGTGCCACGAATGCGCGAAGTTCATCCCGGTCAGGGCTTCATGACAGCCTTGCGCCAAATCGATCAGCGGATCCCTGTTTCCGCACGACAGCCACAGGAGTCGTAGACGCCGGGTGGCATCGGGAACATCGGTCAGGACGGCATTCATTCGTTGGGTATTGGAGGCGGGCGAAAACGCGCCCAACCACGCGAACATCTCGCGATGGGACAGTCCGATGTTCAAGGCCTGTCCTCCGCCGGCGGACAACCCCGCGATCGCCCGATGTTCCCGGTCCCGAAGGACTGAATAACGCACCTCGATTCGGGGAATGATGTCCCGCAGAAGTTCCGTGCCGAAGGCTTCAAATGCGGTGTACTGCCCTTCCCAGACCGTCTCGACCGTTGCCTCCGGGGCGGCGCGTCCGTTGGGCATCACCACCACCATGGGCACCAGTTTCCCATCGGCGTAAAGATTGTCGAAGATCGTATCCACACTCCCTTTCCGCCACCAGGCGGTCTCCACATCCGAAATGCCGTGAAGCAGATAGAGAACCGGGTATCGCCCGGTCGGCAGATACCCCGGCGGCAGATAGACCACCCACTTACGCCGGGTTCCCACCAGCGTGGAATCGTAATCCTCGGTGACAATCCGGCCGTGTTGAATGCCGTCGCGCCATAGATCGAAACCCGGCGGCGGCCGGTTCGGCGCAGACGCTCGAACCACAGTCACCGGCCCGCCTGCCAACGCATCGACGGCCGTCAACCGTTGAAGCACAAGCATCACCCCAAATGCTTGAAACACGTCGAACCAGCGTGGTTTTTTCATAAGCGACAGACCCCACGAAATCCACGTTTCAACGCGAACTCCGGCAGGACCAACGAAACCTCCTTGGAAAACTCCGACAACGAACGGTGCCGCGCCGCAGCACCTGGCAGCGATCGAACTCGAACCCGTCCAGACGATCAAGCCGAAGTTGAAATCCACCGCCAACGAACGACACGATGAACCGGAAGCGGACGACGAATCCCATCGCCGGTTCCAGAGCGCCCGCACGACGTCCTTTTCCATTCAGATGAACCTTCCGCCCTTTATCAGCGGCGCCATCGTCGGACTTTCGATCGCGGCCCCGGTGGGACCCATCGGCGTCCTCTGCATACGCCGCGCCCTCTCCGGCGGGTGGAAGCTGGGGCTTGCCACCGGTCTGGGCGCGGCCGTGGCGGACGCGCTCTATGGCTGTGTGGCCGCACTTGGCCTCGATGCCCTCACCCATTTTCTGATCCGCGGAAGTGGTTTCCTCGGCGTCATTGGAGGGGTGTTCCTTGTCGGGATCGGAGTCCGAACCTGGCGCAGTAAACCGCCCCCGGGCACTGGTGAACCGACCACCCCGGTGAACCTGCTGCGCGCCCTGGGGTCGACGGTGGTTCTGACGCTGGCGAATCCGGCCACGATCCTTTCGTTCACCGCCCTCTTTGCAGGATTCGGGGTGGGCTCGAGCATTCCTCGGGCGGCGATTCCCATCTGGATCGCCGGCGTATTCGCCGGCTCGGCCGCGTGGTGGCTGTTGTTAAGTGTCGGGGTCTCCGGGCTCCGGCGGTACTTCGAGCCGCGCTGGTTGCGGACGATCAATCGCCTCTCGGGTGTGGTCCTCGTCGGCTTCGGTCTCAGCGCCCTGATCCGCACGCTGCGGCACCCCCAGTTCTAAACCCGCCCGCGGGGAAAAATCGCCGCCGTGTTCCCGGGGTCACCGTTTCCGCAACAAGCAGCGCGCCGGAGCGCCATCGCCCTGGGCGAGCTTGATCGGCATGCAGACGAGGTCGTAGGCGCCGGGTTTCACCGCGGAAAGATTCAATCCCTCGATGATCCAAACCCGCGCACCGAGAAGGATGTGATGGGTCTCGATCCCGTCCTTGTAAAATCCGCCCACGCTCAGGTAGTCGACGCCGACCGTCTGGATTCCACGATCCACGAGATACTGCGCGCCTTCCTTGGCGATGTAGACGAAGTCGCGATCGAAGGCGGGCTTCTTCCAACTGACCGATGAATTCCGGGTCTTGAAGAGAATCCGTTCACCGGCCTTCAGGCGCATCTTTTTCAGTTCGACCGGACGGATCGCCTCCCGATCCCGGATTTCAACGACCCGCGCGGGGCCGATCACCGCGTCCCAAGGAATGTCATCCAGCGTGGGTGCTCCGGGAAGGAAATGGAACGGCGAGTCCATGTGGGTGCCCGCATGACTGCTGATCTGGATCGCCGAGACATTGCAGACATCCCCCTTGGCGGTGCCGAGGTGCATGCTGACAAAGGTCGGCGGATTCTCCGGCCAACCGTGCATCCGGCTGTCGATCGGCACCGAAACGTCCATCCAGGGATTGTTCATAATTCAGAGAATCAATTGAACCGGATCACATTCTTGATGCCGGACGCGCGGCCCATCAGCAATTCACGATGGGCATCGATGGAATGGCGCCCGGTGATCAGGGCGTTGACCGCGGATGGCCACCGACGCTGGAACTCCGCGAGATCATGAATGGCCTCGGCGAATGCCTCCGGACTGGCATTCACCGTGCCGATCACAGCCTGATTCTTAAGGGTGATATTGCGCATCAGCGTGTCGGCGAACACGGGGATCGGATCCTTCTCGGGCGGGATGCCGGTGAAGATGTAAACACCGTTGATCCCGAGAACCCGCATGACATCGAAGGTCACCTGCCCTTCGCCGACTGCCTCATAAATCAGGTCGATGTTGCCCACCATCGCCGCCAGGCCTTCCGGAGTAACTTCCTTCGAAGAGACGTATTCCGCACCGATGGCCGCGGCGATCTCCGCCTTGAAATTCGGTTTCGGTGACCGGGAATAAATGAAGACCCGGAATCCCTCGATCAACAGCTTCATCGCCCCGAGCAATCCGATCGGACCCGCACCCAGAACAACGGCATTCCGACCCTGGCCGCGGCCGAGCCCATTCAAGTTCGGATCCGCCCAACTCAGACGCTTCTGAACCTGCCAGGCCTGCGCCAATCCCTTCTCGGCGATGGTCAGCGGTTCCGCCATCACCGCCAGGGTTCGCAAGTGGGCGGGAACCGGGGTGAGAAACGCCTCCTCCTCGACGAAGAGTTCGGTCATGAAACCGTGACGCTGGTTGATGCCGCGCTCGGTGAACTCCCAGGTGCAGCAAAAATCCTGGCGCCCCTCGCGGCACGGCCGGCATTCCGGGTGCGGACACGGACGCCGGACGCTCGGGACGACCAGGTCGCCGGGCTTGAAACCGGTCACCGAAGAACCCGCTTCCACGACCTCGCCCAGACATTCGTGGCCCAGCAGTAGATACTCATCGCCAGCCGGCGGACGCCCGTAGGCAAAGGTGCAAATCTCGCGATCCGTCCCGCAAATGCCGACCTCCAGGGTCCGCACCTTGATCTGGTGATCCGAGGTGATCGACGGCTCGGGATGATCAACCAGCGCCAGCGCGCGTTGCTTGGGAACGACACCGACACCCTTCATGAGACGTGCTTTCATTACTGGCGAACGCGACTGTGGATTGGATGACTTTTCTCGTTTTCGGTATTCGCCCCCGCGGACACCGGGTCCCGACGCAATTCCAGCAGGTCATGCCGGGAGCGGGACGGGCGGGATGTTTCGCTGTTGAAGGCGGTTTGTCCATCCCCGCCGAAGGCCACCGTTTCCCCTCCTGAATCAGATCTCCGGAGGTCGGTTGAAGTATTTCCGAATCCAGATCAACGACAGCAGAAGCGGTGCCTGAAACAGGCCGGACGACCACAGCATCATCGGACGCAGGGCAGGCCCCAGTATCTCAATCTGCTGCAACTGCTGGGGCGGCATGCCCATCAGGCGGTACATTTCGATCAGGTCGTGCTGCAGGAATGTCATCCAAGCGGAGGCCATCAGCAGACAAAAGCTCACCGTGGTCACCCACCAACCGATCATCCGAAGGTGGTAGGTGGCCCACGCCGCATAGCCCCAAACCGCCGCTACCATCAGATACATCAGTCCACCCGGCAGTCCGGACAGCATGAGTCCGAAGAAAGGAAAGACTCCGTGATAGGCAAACGCCATCATCACCATCATTGGCACGGAGATGCCGAGCCACAAACTCACCGCCAGCACGGTCGGCGGACAACGATCGGTCCAACGTTCCTGATCATCCTCCACTTCGCAGGTGATGCGGACGTTCTTACTGCCGTAAAAGAAGACCCATATCGCCGGAATCACCACCAGGAAGGACGTGGAAAACACCAACATCGAAAACAACGCCGTGTGAATCATCACCGGCAGCGGTTTGGGTCCCCCCTGGGCGGCAATGCTCCGACTGATCCCTTCGGCGAGGTCGGGCAGGAAAGCCATGAGGAGGCCGACCGCGAAAATCCCCGTCAGCAGCCAGGTCCAGGAAAAGATCACCAGGAGGCTTCGGGCCCAGCGACGCTTGCGGATCGACCCGTACCCCAGACTGATCAACCCCCCGCCGATCCCGGCATAGACGATCGCGGCGAACACCGCCTGTCCATATTGCGGTGCCGTCCCCGCGGCTTTCGCCACCGCAGCCGCGCCAAAGATCGCCAACGGGACGATCAACAGCGCTAGGCACCCGATCACCACCGTGAACGCACCGAACAAGATCAACCCCAGGCTTCGATCACGATATTCAACGGGCACCGGGGACATTCGAGGCGGGTTCATGGATTGGGGAGTGTCCGGGAAGTGAATCGCAATCCGACGGGAACGCCAGCGGGAATCGGGTTCCGTCCGCCTTCAGGACCACGGCCATCCCGGCTGCCCCGTGCGATCAGATGCTAAAATCGACGGCGGAACCGGCCCGGGCCAGCGCGTCCTCCTGCTCCACCAGCGTGGCGAAAGTGGTCGCATCCAAAACGTCGGCCGTCCGATCCCGCACCTGGCGCATCACCATCCGCAACACGCAAATCTTTTCGTCCGGACAATCCCGGCACGGCGCATAGGCGGTCTGGCTCACGCAGGGACTGGGTGCCAGCGGTCCATCGATCAACCGGATCACCCGGCCCAGGGTGATGGATTGCGGCGAACGGTTCAGTGTGTAGCCGCCCCCTTTTCCCGGACGGCTGTGAAGGATTCCGGCGCTCTTGAGCTCCAGAAGGATGGCCTCCAGAAATTTCCGGGGCAGGTGCTCCTTCTCCGCGATGTCGCGGATCAGGACCGGTGTTCCCACCTCCTGCCGGCACAGGAATAGGAGAGCTCGAATTCCATACTTGGCCTTCTGCGAAAGCATCGGTGCCATGCTACCACCGCCGTGCCAGCGGCACACGAAAAAGGCCGGGGCTCGATTTGAAAAAACGACACTGATGGACGAATGATCACGGGTTCCTGAACGTCCGACCCGACTCGGTACATTCTGTCCATCCCGTCTCATTCGCTTTTTCTGAAGTGTTTGGTACAGACTCCGGATCATGCGCCTGGATCAATGGCTGTGGGCGGTGCGCGCCTGCAAGACCCGCTCCCTCGCCGTCACCGAACTGCGGGCGGGACGAGTGCGGGTGAATGGAAACGTGGTGAAGCCGGCCCATGCCGTCCGACCCGGGGAAATCGTGACCGTGCGCATCGGTATTCTGTGCCGGACCCTCCGCGTGATCGATTCGCCGCGATCCAAGGTGGGCGCGCCGCAGGTGGCTTTGTACGCCGAAGACCTGACCCCTGAAGCGGAATACACCCGGGCTCGCGAGGAGTCACGCCTGCGGGCAACCCAGCGCCCGACTGGAGCGGGCCGTCCCACCAAACGCGAACGCAGGGCTCTCGACACCTTCGAGGCTCCGTGGGATTCAGGCGCCGACTAAACCTCGGTCCGTATTCCGGCTTCTTTGATCCGAAACCCGCATCGAAGGAATCCCCGCCCGATCGCCGCGTCGGCCTCGAACTATTGAGCCGCCCATTCGAGTGCTTCGTGAACGACGGAAGGGGTCAGGACGGTAGGAAGGACGCGCGGGGGCTTCGCCGGGTCGCGGGAATAGACCAGCACCAGAGGAACACCACGGCGACCAAACTTCTGTAGTTCGGCGGCAATGGCAGGATCCAAGTCGGTGAAATCACCTTCCAAGGCGACCACCTTTTGATCCCGGATCCGGGTCATCGTCGAATTGATTTCGATCGAGGTCCTTTTGTTGAGCTGGCAATTGAGGCAACCGTCGGCGGTGAAATCGACGAGGACCGGATGCCCTTCGCCGACCGCTTTCGAAACGGCGGTGGCGGTCCAGGGATGCCAATCCACCTTGGGTTTCCGCGCGCCGGCGGGCGTGCGCCAATCGAGTTGCGATTCAAGGATTCCGAAATAGCCAATCAGCAACAGCGCCAGCGCCACGGAACCTGCGCCGATGGTTTTCCGATCCTTCTGACCGAACTCACCCCAGATCCACGCGGCTGCCGAAACCAGCACCAGCAATAGCCCCAACCAGAGCACTCCGGAGGATCCCATTCGGCCGGCGGTAAACCAAAAGACCCAGACGGCGGTTGCCAGAAGCGGGAAACCCATCGCGACCTTGAATCGCAACATCCACAAACCTGGTTTGGGCATCAGCTTCAACCAGCCCGGCTTCCAACACAGGATCACGAACGGTGCCGCCAGGCCGAGGCCGACCGTCAGGAAGATGGCGAGGAGGACCACCGGGGGCTGGGTAAAGGCAAAGCCGATCGCGGTGGCAAGAAAGGGCGCGGTACACGGTGTGGCGAGGACGGCGGCCAGAACACCATTGAAAAACGCTCCGGCGGAACCCTCCTTGGCAGTGAGATCTCCAGCCACTCCCATCGCTCCACCCGACAACGTCACTTCAAACACGCCGAATAGATTGAGTGCCACCAGAACCAGTAGAATGCACATCAGCACCCGGAACTGCGGATTCTGGAATGCGGTGCTCCATCCAGCGACTCCGCCCGCCGCCTGAACCGCGAGGGCCACCCCGGCCAGGACCAGAAAGGACGTGAGGACTCCGGCGCCGTAAACAAGACCCAATTGCCGAACCCGACGGGGATCGCTGCCAGCCTGCCGGACGAATCCGAGAATCTTCAGGGCGAGCACCGGCAACACGCAGGGCATGATGTTCAAGATCAGCCCCCCCACGAATGCCAATCCAAGCATGGGCAGCAACGCGGCAAAGGAAAACGGTTCCGAGGTGGGAGCGGCCGCCGCCGGACCGGAGTCCGCCAAAAGAAGTGTCGCCTCGAAGCCCTTCTGCTGCGGAGTGCCCGGATTGGAAACCAGGATCCCGTGAACGCGATCGGGCCATCCGGCATCGGGCTTGGCCACGGTTTTGCGGAGGCGCAGGCGTCCATCCATCGACGGCAGCGTATCGGTATGGGCCGACACCGCAGCGTCGGCCCCTTCAAATGCGAAGAAATCGGCGGACGTGGCCTCCGTCTTCCATTCCAGAACGAAGGTCCGCGAATCACCGGATGGAGCCCCTTCCCACAGCGCGCGGGCTTCGGGAGAAGCATCGACCACCGGCAGCAGTCCACGGGCGGCCGCAACGCGCTGGGCTTCCGGAGAGGACTGCGCTGCGGTACCCACCTGGAGTTTGGCATCGACAAAGACCCGGCCGGGCACGCAATTGGAGGCACATTCCAGCCATGAAACGCGGGCTTTGAGTTCCAGAGGACCGGTGGGGAACGTTGAAGCGACCTTGAGCGGCACCAAAAGGGCAACAGTGCCCTCGTAGGCGTGGGCATCACCCGCCGGATCGGGATGTTTCACCGGCACCGGCCATTGAATTTCGCCCGCCGTCACCCCCGCCGGGAGCGTCCACTCAATCTTGGTCCTGATGCCCGCCCCGCCGAGTTCGCTGGGGTTGCGCCAATAGGTATGCCACCCGGCCGGCATCTCCAATTCCACGGCAGCGGTCAGCGAATCACCCGGCCGCACCGACGCTTGGTCGAGAATCAATCGAACCCGGGTGAGGGCCTGTGCCCGCGCCGGGAACAACAGAGTCAGACCCAAAAGTGCGGCAATCAGAACTTGAGGCCATCGTGAATGACGCGACATAAGGGCGATTGAAACGGAACGTGCCACAACCGCTCAACACTGTCGACCGGCGGTGATCACGCCAGCGTAAAATAAAAAAGGCGCAGCCGGAGCTGCGCCTTTGAAGGAGAAATCCGAAGATCAGCCGCGGAAGCGGCGGACACCGGCAACACCGAGCCAAGCCAGACCAGCGAGGCCGGCGAGGGCGTAGGTGCTCGGCTCAGGAACGGCCGTGATCTTGGCGGAGAAGAACGAGTAAACCGGAGCTCCAGGAGTTCCACCGGGAATCACTTGGTTGGACCAGTTGCCACTGCCGTCTTTGACCCAGATGTCGTTGTAACCAAAACCCTTGGTCGGGATCAGGTTCGGGGCGAGCAAGCCCGCGGTGTTGTTGGAGTCAACCCCGTCGAAGGACACCGTGTAGGTGAACGTCGCAGGAACCTCGGCGCTGTCGAAGTTGATGACGACATCATTGTAACCCGACTTGATGTCCAAGGCGTTGCTCTGGTAGAGCAGGTTCTTGGGGGCACCGGTGGCGTCAACGTCGTAGAAACGCACTTCCAAACCCGCGTTGCGAGTGTAGTTGGCGTTGTAAGCGAACGAAAACTGAGTCAGCAACTTCTCAGTCTGGTTGCCGAAGATAACCGTCTGGCCAAATTCCCCTCCGTTGGGGTTGATGACTTGGGAGCTACTGGTCGAGGTCGGCACCTGATAGACGGTGTCGGCGTTGACCGCGACCGAACTGAGCACTGCTGATGCGCAGACTCCGGCGAAAACGACGTTGAGTGTCAATTTCATGATTTTCTCGTTTGTGGGTTAAAACAAAATTGCCGCTGCCCTACTGGGCCTTTGCATGGGGCGATCTAACGAAAGATTCGACGGATGGTCAAGAGCATAAATTCCTAAAATGAATCCGGTCACAACCTGGAGGAGCTTCATCACGCCGTCGCTTGGAAGGAGTTACGCCTTTCAGACGGCACTCGAACGCATGCCTGCCGTGTTTCAACGCCTCTGAAAATGAATTCACGAACCGCAGGCGACCGTTCGATTCCTGCCCGCCCAGGCAGAGGAATGCAGGCACCTCACCGAGGACGAACGATCCGGTCACTGGACCAACGGCTTGGCGTGTAACCTCCAAAACTGTTCGCCGCCGGCCGTTGTCGCCCCATCAAAGCGGGTGACGGTCGCAGCAGCCGTCCGAACGGAAACCTCCGTCCAGGCCGGGGAACTAAGTGAAACCGTGGTTTCCAAACCATACTGCCTTCCGGGAATGGTATCGCCCTCGAGGGAGGGTCCAGCCCCGGGACTTCCATTCACCCAGCGCAGGACCGGCGCAGGAACCACCGTCACCTGGATCGGTCCGCCTGGAGTCGTCGTCCCAACCCCATCGGTCACAGCCACCGAATAGACTCCAGCGAATCCGGCTTCAACCGGGTCGCGCAGCAGCACCGGGCTCGTGAATCCCACCAGCGGGAGACCATTCAAGCCCCATTGGAAGGTGAGAACGCCGAATCCGGTGGCCTGGGCTTGGACCCGAAGCGGTTCGCCTTCGTAAAGGGAAACGGCGAGCGGCAGCGGACTCACCGCCGGCGGCGGGACGATCACCGACACCCGCACCGCCGTTGTAGTGATCGAGCCCGCGCTGTTGAAGATCCGGACCTTGTACAATCCGCCATCGGACGGTTGAAGCGGCGTGAGGACCAATGACGACGCGGTCCTTCCGAGAATATCGTTGTCATCCTTGATCCATTGATACTGCAAATCCGTGCCCGAGGCGCCGACACTCAGCGTGACCGTGCCGTTGAGATCTCCCGATTGGGCCAGTGGCGGTGCGTCCACCTGTGGCGGGGTCACCACCGGCACCCCATCGACAATCACCACGGTATAATCGCCAAAGGATGCGAACCCGCCACCATTGCTGAACTGAAAGCCGGTGACGCTCACCGGAAACTCACCGGAGGCGGTTGGAATCCCTGTCACCACGCCTTGGGCGCTGGCCTTCAAACCGGGTGGGAGACCGTCCAACTGATACGACTGCGCCGTTCCAAATTGATCGCTGCGAATCGTCACCCGGGTGCCCAGGAAGGCGATTCCATTGGTGCCTTGCGGCGCCTGGACCGCCTTGCCGCCCTGGGTGAGGGTCACGCCAGTGGCACCGGATACAGCGTGCATGGATCCGCACACCGCCGCCGCACCCGCCAGCCAGCGGACCAAAATGGCCACCGGCGACATTGCAGCCGCTCCACCGCCCACCGCCAGCCGCATCAACGGCGTCGCCTGCAACAGCAGCGACAGGATTACCGCCGACAAACGACCCGCGGAGTGCCTTGCGACGTACTGCCGAACCGAACCGGCGCAGCAACGATTCAATCCATGATCCGCGATGGAGGACGGCATATGTTGGAAGGTGTCTTTATTGGCAGCGGCGGGCAAGCCCCCGGCATTGCGCCACTGTCGGGTGGGAACGGCGACGGCTGCTGATTCTTTCGCCCCACCGCCCACACACTCTTGCCGAAGACCGCCCGGATGCCAAACGGTTCCAAAAAACGTTGCGACCCTCAACCACCCGACGGCACTCCCGACGCCACCGTTTCCGGGATGCGCTCCGTTTTGACTTCCGGCGGCCTCTCCCTAACCTGCCGGTCCAATGCACCTTGTCCGCCATTCCGACGTCGATTACCGGGAACAATTGAACCGTGCCGCGGCGGCATCGTCCCTGTTCGATCCGGTGATCGAGGAGCGCACCCGGTCGATCATCGAATCAGTCCGCCGCGACGGCGATGCCGCCCTGCTGGAGTTCACCCGGCGTTTCGACGGAGCGACGCTCACCGCGGAACAGATGGGGGTCACCGCCGCGGATCGAATGGCGGCCGCATTGAAGGCTGATGCGCCGTTGCGCGCAGCCGTCGCCGAGGCGCAGGCGAACATCGCCGCCTTCGCCCGGCGTTCGCGACGGCGCGGCTGGAGCTGCACCAATTCCCACGGTGCCACCGTCGCCGAAAAATTCGATCCCTTCACCCGGGTCGGCATTTACATCCCCGGCGGCACCGCACCGCTGGTCTCGACGGCGTTGATGACCATCACCCTGGCCCGGGTGGCCGGTTGTCCGGAAATCGTGGTCTGCACCCCGCCGGGAAAGGATGGCTCCATCAATCCAGCCCTGCTGTACGCCGCCGGATCGGCCGGAGCCACGGAGATCTACCGCATCGGCGGCTCACAAGCGGTGGCGGCCATGGCCTTCGGCACCTCGACCGTTCGGCAGGTCCAAAAGGTCTTTGGACCCGGCAACGCCTATGTGGTCGCCGCCAAGCGCCTGCTCTTCGGTCACGTCGCCATCGATCTGCTTCCCGGGCCGAGCGAGGTCCTGGTGCTGGCCGATGACACCGCCGAACCACGCTTCATCGCCGCTGATCTTCTTGCCCAGGCCGAGCACGGGTCCGGGCACGAACGGGTCTGGTTGGTCACCCCTTCCGCCACGTTGATCCGGTCGGTAGAACGCGAAATCCGGCGCCAACTCCCCAAGCTGGCACGCCGCGAATTCATCGAAAAAGCCCTGACGGCCAACGGCTGGTTGATCCAGGTGAAATCCCTCGACGAAGGGATTGATCTGGTCAACCGCCTGGCACCGGAACACTGCGAAATCATGACCCGGAATCCCTCCGGTCTTTCTGAACGGATCCTGACCGCCGGGGCCATTTTTCTCGGCAATTATTCCCCGACCGTCCTCGGCGATTATGTTGCCGGTCCCAGTCACACCCTCCCCACCGGCGGAGCGGGCGCGAGTTTCTCCGGGCTGACCGTCGACCAGTTTCAACGGCGCACCAGCGTCACCCAATACGGCAAGGCGTCGTTGAAGAAAGCGCTCAAGTCGGTGCGCACCTTTGCCGATCTCGAAGGACTGGACGCCCACGGACGCTCAGCCGCCATTCGCGTCGACGCCTGACCCCATTCCCTCCGGATCATGCCGAAACCGCGCCCGCTCATCCGTCCGCTGGTCCAAGCGTTGCACGCCTATGTCCCGGGTGAACAACCCCGGATCCGCGGCCTGATCAAACTGAACACCAACGAGAATCCGTATCCACCCTCGGAACGAGTCCTCGCAGCGACCCGCGCAGCGGTCGATGATCGTCTGCGTCGCTATCCGAATCCCACTTCGCAGCTCCTGCGCGAACGCCTGGCCCGGCTCCATGGCTGTCGTCCCGAACACATCCTGATCGGAAATGGTTCTGATGAATTGCTAGCCCTGGCGGTGCGCGCTTTTGTCGAACCGGAAGCCGGCTCCAAGACGCTTTCGGCGGCGACGGTTCAGTATTTCGACCCGAGCTATTCGCTCTACCCGGTCCTGGCGGCGATCCATGGCGCACGGGTCAACCCGGTCCCGCTGGCTCCCGAATTTCACCTCCCCCGGGTCACCGGCCGCGGTCGCGAAAAGCGATGGGACGCCGGTGCCGCGTTGAGCCTGGTGACCACGCCCAACGCACCCGGCGGCCGGGGATTCGCCACCGCGGAGTTGGAGGAATTATGTGCTGCCACCCGGGGCGTGGTGGTGCTCGATGAGGCTTACGTCGATTTCGCCCGCGAAAACGCCCTTGAACTCGCGCTGCGCCATCCGCATGTGCTGGTGTTCCGAACCTTTTCCAAGGCCTATTCGCTGTGTTTCCAGCGCGTCGGATACTGCGTGGGTCCGGCGGATCTGATCGGAGCGTTGGACCGGATTCGGGACAGCTACAATGTCAACGGTCTCGGGCAGGTGGCCGCGCTCGCGACGTTGCAGGACCTGCCGTATTACCGGGCGAATTTCCGAAAGATCATCGCCACGCGCGAGCGATTGACCGGGGCGCTCACCGACCTCGGGTTCTCGGTGATTCCCAGCCAGACCAATTTCATCCTGGTGAAACCGCCGGGACCCGAAGCGCGCGAATGGCTTCAGGCGCTCCGCGAGCGCCGCATCCTGGTCCGTTGGTTTTCCACGCCCGGAATTTCTGACCGGCTCCGCATCACCATCGGAACTGACGCTGAAACCGACCGCCTGCTCAGCGCGGTCGGCGCGATCCTTCGGAAACGTCCGCGCCGCTGAACCCCGTCACCATGGGTGTCCTCCGCATCGTTCGACGCAAGCGACGCAACGGCCTTTCGGCCCGGGCGACGCGTCGGCGGCGGAGTCGCGTGCTGATCGCGGTCCTTCTGATTGCGGCCGTTCTCTGGACGATTCCCTCCATTCCGACGCCCCGGTTTCTGGAGAAATGGCCGGCAGCCGACGCTGGCTTCGCTCCTTGGGAACCGATTTATAGCGGCGTCGACTACGCCCGGGCCAACTTCAGCCTGCCCCGTCCGATGAAATGCCACGCCATCCGGGTGGATCTCAAGAATCCCGGCGTGAGCTTCCTTGCCAAACCGTCGAACGGCAGCCGGGATCTCGATACCGACAGCCAGTTTCCGAGCCGTTTCCTCCGGCAACACCACCTCCAGATCGCGGTCAGCTCCAGCGCGTTCTATCCGTTTGTGAAATGGCCCGGGCAACCGGTGGACATCATGGGACTCTCGGTGTCCGAGGGCGACCGATACTCGGAGGCGGTCAGCAATCTCGACTCCCTCCTCATCACCGCGAAAAACGAGGCCCGGGTGGTCCCCGCCGGCGGCAACACCCGCGACGCCTGGAATGCCATGGGTGGCAATCTCATCATCCTTCGTGACGGAATCGATCGGGCGGAATTTCTACCACCCGAGGCCTCCAGTGCGGCCGGGATCAGCGCCGACGGACGTTACCTCTACTGGCTGATGGTCGATGGGCGTCAACTCGGTTGGTCCGAGGGAGCGAGTCCGTCCGACAGTGCGCGGCTCCTGAAGGAACTCGGAGCCAGTGACGCCATCAACTTCGACGGCGGCAGCGTGGTAACCCTCGTCCGCCAGGGGCGCTGGTTTGGTGCCACCGTTCTCAACCGCCCGTGTCACCCCTTCCTCACCGGGTTCGAACGCCCGATTGGGGGACTCCTGGGAATCCGCGCCAGTCCGTTGCCCTGAATTCCCATCCCCCGCGACCGGATGAATTCGAACCCCACACCGTTTCCGCCGCCGGAATTGCACGATCCGACCCCCACGCCGGGCGGCGCGGGATCAGCCGACGCGTTCAAGACCACCCAATGGAGCATCATCCTGTCCGCGGGCGCGGTTTCGGAGAGCGTCTCCCGCGGGGCATTGGAACGGCTCTGCTCGGTCTACTGGTTTCCGATCTTCGCCTTTGTCCGCCGCCAGGGCCGCTCCCCGGAGGACGCCCAGGATCTCACCCAGGAATTCTTTGCCCGATTTCTGGAACACGGCTATTTCGCCCGCGCGGATCGCGAGCGCGGACGGTTCCGGAGCTTTCTGCTGACCTGCCTGAAACACTTCCTCAATGAGGATTGGCGACGATCGACCCGGATCAAACGCGGTGGCCCCAACGCCCTCCAACCGCTCTCCGTCGAAGACGCCGAACTCCGCTACGCCGCCGGGCTCCGCGACACGCTTTCGCCGGACCACCTTTACGAACGCCGCTGGGCCGAGGCCTTGCTGGAACGAGTCCTGCATCAACTCCAGGCCGACTACGCCGCCACCGGCCGGAGCGACGTCTACCGCCAATTGCAGCAGTTTCTCTGGGGTCGACAGGCGGAATTGTCCTACGCCGACATGGCGACACGTCTCGGAATCAACGAAGGCGCGGTCAAGGTCGCCGTCCACCGCCTTCGCCAGCGGTTCCGTCATCTCCTCCACCGGGAAGTGGCGCAAACGGTCGAACACGGCGGTGAAGTCGAGGCGGAATTGCGCTACCTGCTTGAGGTCTTCGCACGTTGATCGGTTACCCCGGGCGGTTTTTGTCCTACCATCTCCTGCGTACGGCACCGCGCCTTCGATAAGCCGGTGCCACACTGTGCATGGACACCTGCGAAAAATGCGGCATCAGCCTTGTGGAACCCGGCCTCGAGGGTCTGTGCGGTCGATGCCTCATTGTCGAAGGCCTGACTTCCGAAGGTGACGCGCCGGACATTGGATTCGAAGCCGTCGAAGGTTTGAACCCAACCGGAATATCCTCCGGACCGCAGTCCTTCGGTGACTATGACCTGCTGCACGAAGTCGCCCGGGGAGGAATGGGTGTCGTCTATCGCGCCCGCCAGCGCAGCCTCGGCCGCATCGTCGCCGTCAAGGTCATGTCCTCCGGCGAGTTCGCCAGTGCGGAGGGGATCCGACGATTCCAAGCGGAGGCGGAGGCCACCGCCCGACTGCGTCATCCCGGAATCGTTTCGATCCATGAGGTCGGTTGCCACGAGGGGATCCGCTACTTCTCGATGGAGTTCGTCGAAGGCCGCAATCTGGCCCGCGAACTCGACGGGAAACCGCTCCGGCCGGGTGCCGCGGCCGACCTGCTCCGAAAGGTCGCCGAAGCCGTTCAACACGCGCACGACCACGGAATCCTGCACCGGGATCTCAAGCCTTCCAACATCCTGATCGACCCCGACGACCAACCCCGGGTCACCGATTTCGGTCTGGCCCGGGACCTCACCGAACACTCCGATCTCACCCTCACCGGGCAGGTGCTGGGAACGCCGGGTTACCTGCCTCCTGAACAGGCCGATCCTCGGTGCGGCGCGGTAACCCAGGCTTCCGACGTCTATTCCCTGGGTGCCGTCCTCTATTTCATGCTGACCGCCCGGGCACCCTTTGCCGCCGGTTCATTGCAGGAAACCCTGCGGCAGGTGCTTTCCGAGGAACCGGTTTCGCCGCGGATGTTGAATCCGGAAGTTCCGCGGGATCTGGAAACGATCTGTCTGAAATGCCTCGAGCGCGATCCCCTGCGCCGGTATGCGACGGCAGCCGCACTGGTCTGCGACCTCGAACGTTTCCGCGACGGCGAGCCGATCCTGGCGCGTCCGTTGTCGGCGCCGGACCGGTTTCTACGCTGGTGCCACCGGCGTCCGGCACTGGCGACGGTGTGGTTGTTGGTGATGACGCTGGCGGTCGGATCGACGGTGGCTTCGTTCTGGATCGGACGCGCCCGATCGCTGGCTGAAGACTCAGCCTCGAAGGCCCGCGCTGCCCAGGCCGCCGGTCGGGAACGCCTGCGCGAGGCCCGCGTCGCCCAAGCCCGGGCCATCCGCCGGACCTCGGTACCCGGACGCCGCACCCAGGCGTTGGAAGCCCTTGCGGAAGCGGTCCAGATCCGGCCCGGCGAAGATTTGCGGGATGAAGCAGTGGCGGCCCTGCTGTTGACCGACGTGCGGGAGGTCGAGCGCTGGAATCTCAATCCCGGCAGTCCGGTGGGAATCCCTTTCGATTCTTCGGGACGGATGGCCGCGCTTCAATACAAGGGAGTCGATGGATTCTCCGAGGTTCCCTCACCGCTCCGGTCCTGGGGCAGCTCCACCGGCCGGACCACCATCGCCACCCCGCCCGGGATCCAAGCTGTCAGCGCCCTCCGGTTCTCCCCGGACAGTCGCCACGTCGTCGCCCGGTATTCCGACAACACCGTGCGGGTCTGGCGGGTCGGGGACGGCACGGCGGAACTGACCCTGTCCCACAATCCACCCCCCAGGCCGGATCAGCCCGGTGGTGCATTCAACGACGATTATGATTTCAACCTCGACGGGTCCCTGCTCGCGATCGGAGCGCCCGGGGGCGGCATGAGCCTCCATCGGATTCCCGACGGCGTGGAGCAGGCGCGTCTGACCTGGCCGCATCGGTTCAACATCGTGCGGGTGTCACCGGACGGAACCCGGGTTGCGGCGGCGACGATTTCCGAACCCGCCGCCCGTTCGGTGGTGGTTTTGAAGCTGCCCAGTCTCGACATCGAGCGGCGCATCGAGATGGCCACCTCCATCGGTGGTTTCGCCTGGTCTTCCGACAGCCGCCTGCTGGTGGTGGCAACGCAGGACGGAATGGTCTCCCTGGTGGATCTCTTCGACGGCCGGTTGCTGCGCCGGATCGTGCGGCCGGGGCCGGATGTCGGGGGGCTCGTCTTTCTGGGCCACGATCAATTCGTCGCCGTCCCCGGCCTCGCCACCATGGTCCGATTGGAAAATCTGACCACCGGTGCCGAGGAATTGGTCCTCAGTGGCGTCAGTTCACCGACGCCGGTCGCCCCTTCGTCCGGCGACGCGTTCGTCATCAGTTCGACGATGGGCGTCGCCACCCGCTACCAACTGCAACTTCCGATCGGCCTGCGGACGCTGATGTCACCCCATTCCGCCGGCTACCCGATCGCCTGGAACAATTGCAGTCTCGATTTCACTCCCGACGGACGCTGGCTGGCGGCGGCCTACGGTCGGTACACGATCCTTCAGGACGCCGAATCGGGCCGTCTGGTTGAGGAGCTGGACAGCGGCGACCGAAAGACCCGGGAATACTCCACCGTCGCGTTCACCGAAAACGGCCGGGCGCTGCTGCGTTGTTCCACGCTGACGGGAATCAACCGCCTGCCCTTGAAATTCGACGCCGCCGGGCGCCCGCACTTCGGACCCGCAGAACTCCTGAACTCCGAAACCGGCCACTTGATTTCCGATCACGTCGCCGACGGCCACCGCCTGCTCCTGATCCATCCGGAATCCGCGGGAGTGAAGGTCCTCGACGTCGACGCGGGAATCGCGCGCACCGTTTCGAGCTGGAAGGTTCCCGATGTGTACAGTGGTGCCTTCAGCCCCGACCGTTCCCTCGTGTTGATCAATCCGGCCGGACTCGGAACCAACGCGGCCGGTCTCCATCCCGCACTCTATCGCGTCGCCGACGGAACGCTGGTCCGCGAACTACCGGATCGCGCCTCGAGCGATGTTTCGTGGTCGACGGACGGTGCCATCGCGCTCACCTCAAACGGGCAGACCCGGAGTGTGATTTGGAACACGGCCGATTGGACGCCGCGTGCCGTTCTCGACGGTGCCATCGGTGGCGACACCACGACCTTCGCCCTTTCGCTGGATGGCGCGTATGCCGTTATTTCCCGCGACCAGACAATTCACATTGTTTCGCCCGCCGGCCGGATCCTCACCCGCTTCGATCTGTCAGAAACCACAGGGCTCGCGGCCGGCATCCGGTTTCTTCACGACGGAAAACGGTTTGCGATCCATTGGCGGGACGGACGCATCGACCTGATCGAACCGGAGGCTCTCCGAAGGAACCTCGCCGGGATCGGATTGGCGTGGTGAATGGAACGGGCGAGCTGCCCGCAAGCGGTAACCCTCTTTCACTCCTGCGGAACAATGGCTAGGCGGCCACCGTGATCATGATCTTCAACGATTCCGGTGTCGGGCGTGAGGCCAGGTCAATGGCCGCGGACGTTTGTTCCAACGGGAAGCGATGGGTGATCAGCGGCCGGACATCAAGCTTCCGCGAAAAGACCAGCCGCGCGACGCGCTGTTGCAGGACGAAATCCGACGAATAACTGCCGGTCAGCGTTTTTTCATCCACGCAGATCCGGCCCAGATCGATCGGCGTTTCGTGTCCCCGCACTGTGTGGGCAAAGAGAAGAACCACACCGCCACCGCGGAGTGCCTCCTGAGCCTGGAGCACGGCCGCATCGACGGGAACCGCGACGATCGCGGCATCCACACCCCGGCCGCCCGACGCCTTCCGCAACATATCGACCAGCCGCGGATCGGCGGCATCGAAGGTCCGCCACGCGCCCGCGCGCCGCGCCAGTACGCGACGATTTTCCAACAGATCGGTCGCGATGACGCGCGCGCCGCGGAGAGCCAACAGGGCGGTGAACATCAATCCAATCGGCCCCTGGCCCACCACCAGAACCGTGTCGCCCTTCAACAGCGGCAATTGTTCCACGGCCTTCAACACCGTGTTCACCGGTTCCAGCATGGCACCTTCTTCAAAGGTCGAACGCGCGGGAATCTTCACCACGCCGGGAAGGCAGAACGGCATCACCCGGACGTATTCCGCATAGCCGCCGCCGGCCGGTTCAAATCCAGCCGTGACGCCAGTTCGCTTGTAGGTCGCGCATTGGGCGAACGCGCGGTGCCGGCAGAAATGGCAATCCATGCACGGGACGTGATGATGCAATCCGACCCGGTCGCCGACCTCGAATCCACGGACCCGCGCTCCGACCCGGACGATCGTGCCCGCCGTTTCATGGCCGAAGACGCGCGGCGCGGACACCGTTCCCTGCCGCACCTTCTTGATGTCGGTGGGACAAACACCACACGCCGCCACGCGGACCAGCAGTTCACCACTCTGGATGCGCGGAACGGGAAGCGTCTCGACCCGAAGATCATTCACCCCGCGATAAACCACCGCCCGCATGGTTTTGGGAATCACATCAATCACCTGGCCAGTGAACCGCGTTCCGCCCAGCAACGCCAAGCAGAAGCCATCCGGCAATTAAAAGGCGGTCCGTTCCTTCCGGAGGGGGCGCTGAACCTCACACTGGCTCACTCACTCACTCCCTTTCCTTTCCAAATTCTCATTTCTTTCAACCCACCACCCGATCTCCCGCGTTGTCTTGCCCGAATCACGGACTATCGTTCGGCCCATGGCATCCACCGCCGCCGAACTTCGACTGGCCCGCGCCCGCGCGCTGACCCGCCGCGAATTCTTCGCCCGCGGCGGTGTCTTCAGTCTCGGCGCGCTGGCGTTGAAGGGAATGGCACCCGATGCCTTCGCCGCCGCCACACGGGCTTCGGTCACTCCCGGCCCGCTCGCTGCAAAACCGCCCCACCTCCCGGGCCGGGCCAAGTCAGTGATCTATCTCCACATGTCCGGGGCACCGCCCTCCCTGGATCTGTTTGATTGGAAACCGCGCCTCAAGGCGATGCATTTGCAGGACTGCCCCGAATCATTGATCGAGGGCAAGAAGTTCGCCTTCATCCGCGGCCGGCCCAAGATGCTTGGATCGCCCTACCGTTTTTCCCGACACGGACAGGCCGGCGGATGGTTCAGCGAAACCATTCCGCATCTCGCCGGCATCGCCGATGAGATCACTGTCGTTCGCTCGATGTGGACCGATCAGTTCAATCACGCGCCGGCGGAGTTGATGGTCCACACCGGCAACATGCGGGCGGGCGCGGCCAGCATGGGTTCGTGGACGACGTACGGCCTCGGGTCGATCAACCAGGATCTGCCCGGCTTCGTGGTGTTGTTGAGCGGTGGCACCGATCCCACCGGCGGCAAGAGCCTGTGGGGTTCCGGTTTCCTGCCCGGCGTCTATCAGGGAACCCAGTGCCGAACCACCGGCGAGCCGATCCTGTTCGCCGAGAATCCACCGGGCATGAGCCGCGACACCCGTCGCCGGACACTCGACGCCATCCGCTCGATCAATGAATCCGAGGCCCGGATGTTTCACGACCCTGAAACCCGGACGCGGATCGAACAATACGAACTGGCCTACCGGATGCAGGTCTCGGTGCCGGACGCCTTCGACATCGCGCGGGAACCGGAATCCATCCGGGAAAAATACGGCGCAAAGCCCGGCGAAGGCTCCTTCGCCAACAACTGCCTGCTGGCCCGTCGTCTGGTGGAAAAGGGAGTGCGCTACGTCCAATTGTACGACTGGGGATGGGACATTCACGGAACCAGTCCCGGGGACGATCTGATGGAGCAATTCCCCAAGAAATGCCGGGACGTGGATCGTTCCTGCGCCGCCCTCATTAACGATCTCAAACAGCGCGGATTGCTCGATGAAACCCTGGTGATCTGGGGCGGTGAATTCGGTCGGACACCGATGAACGAGGCCCGCGGCGGTTCGACCTTTCTCGGACGCGACCATCACCCGGCCTGTTTCACCATGTGGATGGCCGGCGGCGGCATCCGGCGCGGTGCGGTCCATGGATCGACCGACGATTTCGGCTACGCCATCGCTGAGGACAAAGTGACAATCCGCGATCTCCAGACCACCGTCCTCCACCAACTCGGCCTCGACGCGCACGCGCTCACCTTCCGCGATCAAGGGTTGGATCAACGATTGATCGGGCCGACGGGCGAAGGACGCGTGGTCACCGAAATTTTGAGCTGACCCGGCGTTCGATGAATTGGGATCGGCTCCAGTCCATCACTTTGATTTCGCCTCAAACCGTTCCGTGCGGTTGAATCAAGCGGTGAACCTTCCCCGTCTCCTGCGATTGGCCGTTGGTGCCCTTACGACCACTCTCGCATGTGGCATCGCTCCGGCCGCGGAACCAGCGGCCGCTCCCGCACCCGCCGCCCAGGGAGCGGATTTGCTCAAGACCGACATCCTTGGCGTGTTTGCCCATCCGGACGATGAAACGGGAATGGCCGCCACGCTGGCCTCCTACGCGCTGGGTCGGCATTCGCGGATCGCCCACGTCTACTGCACCCGCGGTGAAGGGGGCGGCAACATGGTCGGGACCCATCTCGGTCCGGCGCTCGGCGTCCTGCGGGAAACCGAACTCCGCGATTGCCTCGCGGAACTTGGCATTCACCGCTGCCACTTCCTCGACAAGGCGGATTTCGCCTACACCGAAAGCCTTTCGATCACCCTCGAAAAATGGGGCAACGAGGAAACGCTCGGACGATTGGTCCGGCTGGTTCGCGCGCTTCGACCGGAGGTGATCGTTACCATGAATCCCGCACCGACGCCGGGACAGCATGGCAATCATCAGGCCGCCGGCGTGTTTGCCATTGAGGCCTTTGATCTCGCGGCCGACCCCACCTGGTTTCCCGAGCAGATCACTCAGGAGGGATTGCATCCGTGGCAGACCCGGAAACTCTACTTTGGTGGTGCCGCTGGCACGGGCGCCACGATTGTGGTGGATCAATCATTGCCCGGAGGACGGACTCCCGCTTCGGTCGCCGCAGCCGCACTCGCGCATCATCGGTCGCAGGGGTTTGGAAATTTCGCTGGCGCGACCTGGCTCCGACGGCCGCAGAGCTTCACGCTGGTCAAATCGGTGATCCCGTTCGCGACCCAGGAAACCGACCTGTTGCAGGGACTCCCGGTCGCCGGGGATCTGCCCGCGCGGATCCTGGCTTCCGGCGATGCACCGATCTTCGACGGCTTGATGTTGGAATTCGTCCCGCGGCCCTCCCTTGAACGGTACCAAGCCTGGGTCCATGCCGAGCGGATCGAACACGTCGCCTCCCGACTGGTCACCGACATCCCGGTGGTCGCCGGGGAACGGAACGACATTTTCCTCTACACCCGGAATTCGACGTCCACCGGCGAAAGCGCGCTGATCCGGTTTGCCACCTCGCCCGGTTGGGAAGCGAACTTCAGCGATGTCACGATGCGGTTCTCGCCAAATCGGACTAATCGGATGCGAATCCTGGTCCGTCCACCCGCCGGCCAGCCGGCGGACGGTGAAGTGGTAGCCACCACTCAACTGAACGGTCGCGAAACCCGCATTGCGGCGCGGCTGCATCCGGTTCCCAAGCTCGGCATTCCGCGGGTCGCATCCGCGCTACCCCTCTCCACCAACGACACTGAATCCACCTGGGCCGCGCTTCCGTCCCACGAAATCCCATCCACCAACACCTGGCAGGGAACGGTCGCCAGCGCCGCCGATCTCGGAGCTCGATTCCGGATCGCCCACGACGCCACCACGGTCTACGTCGAGGTGCGGGTGACCGACGACATCGTGGTGAGCAACATTGCCCCCGATGACATCAAGGGACATTGGCGCAGCGACTCGGTGGAGCTGTGTTTCGATCCCGTCGCGGGCGCTGAACACACGCTGGGGTGCTACAAGTTGGGGATCTTTCCGTTCGACAGCACCGGCCGGGTGCGTGCGGCGCGCGATGCGGATGCCAACGCCGGCCCGATCGAGTCGACCGCTCCCGGCACCCGCCTGGCCTCGTGGAGAACCCCGGAAGGCTACGCGATCCGCGCCGCAATTCCGCTGTCAGAAATCGGATTCAAACCCGCGCCCAACAACGGCCGGATTGGATTCAACGTACTGGTATATGACGGCGACAAACGCGACGCCGCGCCCGGCGAGAACATCAACAAATCCCGCATCGCCTGGGCACCCCGCCCCGGAGTCCAGGGCCGTCCAGAGGATTGGGGCCGCGCCGATTTCGAATGATGGCGCGTGAGGGTGAATAATCTGGAAAGCAGGAAAGCAGGTAGGGAATGAAGAGCGTCGGGTGACGCCACACTCTGGTTGTTCAGTGTCCTGCTTTCATGCTTTCCAGATTCATCCCATCCGTCCGAATCCACTTCATCCACCGATGCAGCTCATGGTGCGGGCGGGTTGGACGAAATCCGCCTGACCGATCCGGTGCCCGGCTTCCTTGCCCTGGACGATCGACACCAGGCGGGCGGCGATTTCAGCATCGGTGGCGTCCCCTCGCAGCAGCGGCATCAGGTCGTGTTCTTGCAGGCTGAACAGGCAGGTGCGGATGCGTCCGTCGGCGGTGAGGCGAAGACGATTGCAATGTCCGCAGAACGGTTCCGTAACCGGGGCGATTATGCCCAATTCCCCACGGCCGTCGGCGAAGGCATGACGCCGGGCGGTCTCGGCGGGGTTGCCCGATGGATCGATCGGTGTGAGGTCGAACCGGGCCAGGAGGCGCTCCAAGATCTCGCGACCGGAGACCACCAGATCCCGTTGCCAGGCATGGCCGGAATCGAGCGGCATGAATTCAATGAACCGCAGGGTCAGCTCGCGTTCGCGGGCAAATTCCGCCAGCGCCTCCAACTCGTGATCGTTCAAGCCACGGATGACGACGGCGTTCACCTTGACCGGCTTGAATCCGAGTTCACGCGCCAGCGCGATGGCGGCGACGACTTCGGCCTGGCCTTCGCGGCCGGTCATCTTCTTGAAATTGACCGGATCCAGTGAATCCATGCTGAAGCTGATCCGCTGCAGTCCGGCAGCCCGCAGGGCGGTGGCATGGCGGGCGAACAGGAATCCGTTGGTGGTCATCGCCAGATCCCGTACTCCGGGAATTGCCGAGACCCGTCCGATCAACTCCGGAACCCCCTTGCGGAGCAGCGGCTCGCCCCCGGTGATTCGGATCTTGTCGACACCCAGTGAAACCGAAATTCGTACCATCCGCTCGATCTCTTCGTAGGTCAGGAGTCGGTCCCGCGGCTTCCAGTCGTATTGGATCGGTTGGAGCGAAAAGGGACGCGGATTGCGGACGGCGTCGAAGCGTGAGCGGTAAAAATTCGCCGCCTCCTCGGTCTCAGGAAGGCAGTAAAGGCAGCGGAAATTGCAGCGGTCGGTGATGCTGATCCGCAGATCACGCATCACCCGCCCGTGCGAATCCCTCAACTGGCCGGTGCTCATCGGCGCGCAGGATAGCCGGCGCGCGAACCAGAGCCAGAGCTCGTTTGCAAACGGCGTCGTGCCATCCGGGAACCCAATCCAACCCCGGATCGAGCCGCGCCGGTCATTTGGCGGCCGGCGCGTTGGTCGAGGTGGCGGTCTTCGCCGAGCCGTCGGTCCCCACTTCCGCGTGGATCTCAGCCGGGGCATTGGTGGTCTTCGGGCCGGGCGACTTGATGCCCTCGGTGAGCAGTTGCGCCCCCTTCTTTTCGAATCCGTAGAGTCCACGGCGGATGAAATCGAGCCGCGTGCGGATGCTGAGTTCCTCCTTCAACTTCTTGACCTGTTCGCGCAGGACGACGAGGTCATTGAACTTCCGTTCCAATTCCGCCTTTTCGGCGAGCAACCGCTTCAACTCCTTCTGAAGCAGGTTCCGGTCCCCTTCGCTTGCCGAAAGCCGGCGTTCGGTTTCCTTGATCTGGGTGCTGAGACCGCCGATCTGGGTGGTGAGCCCGTCCATCTTGTGGGTCAATTCGTCCTTCTCGCCCTCCAGCTCGGTGATGCGTGTATTGCGCTTGTCGATTTCGGCCTTGGCCGCCTCGGAGGCCGCCTTGGCCTCGGCCTCGGTCTTGACGAGTTCGCCGGTGACCGTCGTCCATTTGTTCGAAATCGCGGACAGTTCCGATTCACGCTGCGACAGGTCGGTGTTCAACCGCCCGTTCACCGATTTCTGATCGGTCAACTGCACGGTGGTTTGGACCAGTTCATTGGACAGGGTCGAGATCCGGGAATAAGCCATCACCCGTTCCTCGGAGGCCTGCTTGCTGGTGTAGATCCAGCCGGCCGCCAAGCCAGCGATCCCCACCACCAGAAGAACCGTGAGTGTTTTCGAGTTCATAAATCAGCCTCACCCTGCGCATGAGATCCGCCATTGGCAAGTGACAGGGGTGACAACCCCCACGCCGCCGCTTGCGATACGACCGCCGCGGAGTACGCTGAATTCATGGAGATTCCGGACCGTGCCGGCGTGATGATTCTCGGGGGATGCAACCTGTTCCCGCAGTCCCTGCTGCCGTTGTTCATCTTTGAACCGCGGTATCGCACCCTGCTGGCCGAGGCGCTGGAAGGTCAGCGGATGTTCTGCATCGCCATGCAGAAACCGGACGCCAAACGGGAGTCGCCCTGCCCCATTGCCGGACTCGGCCTGATCCGAGCCTCCGTCCTCAACGAGAACGGAACCTCGCACCTAGTCCTGCTGGGAATCACCCGGGTCCGACTCGGCCGGCTGGTCCAAACCAAACCCTATCGGCAACACCTGATCGAGCCGGTCGCGGCTCCGGAAACGGAAAGCCTCGCCGCGGATGCACTTGCGGAACGCGCTCTGGATCTGGTCGAACAGCGCCTGCAGATGGCGACCCACCTGCCCGCGGCCCTGCTCCACCCGCTCGTGCCGAAGGCGGCGGTAGACGGTGCCGTGCGGGTCGAGGATTGCATGAACGCCCTGCGCGAAATCGAATGCCGCGGTGCCTTGGCCGATCTCATCGCATCTCTGCTGTTGTCGGATGGCGGCGCCCGGCAGACCATCCTCCAGTCCCTCGACATCGAGGAACGCCTCCGCCACCTCAACCGCTTTCTCACGGCCGAAATCGTCCGCGCTCAAAAGGATCCCATCGAATGAACCCGCCTCCGCTGGATGAAGACACCCTGGGCACCGCCACGTTGGAAGAAATCCACTCGGCTCTGTTTGTCCAACTGGTGACCGGTCACGCCCAGATGGCGCTGATGCTGCTTGGGAAGCTTCCCAACCTTCACACCAACGAACTCGAGCCGGTCAATCTGGAGGCCGCCAAGATGTTCATCGACCAGTTGGAAATGATCGAGGCGAAGACCAAAGGCAATCGTACCCCCGAGGAAACCAGCCGGCTTTCCGAATTGCTCAACTCGGTCCGGTTGGAGTTTGTCACGGTCATGGACAGTCAGGTGACCGATGGCGTCTCACCCGCCCCGCCGGAAGAGGCGGCAGTTCCGTGAAACTCCAGGCATGATTCCCGGGTTAAACCCACAGCGCGATTTCTCTCCCACCATGAAACCGATCCTTTTTCTCGCGGCGTGCGTGGTGCTGGTCCTGTTCTGGCCGCTCGCGCTGCTGTTGTTGATCGTCATCCCGATTCTCTGGCTGATCACCCTGCCGTTCCGGTTGGTCTTCATTTCCGTCGAAGCCGGGCTGCGTCTGGTCCGCGCCCTCCTGTTTCTCCCGGCCCGAATTCTGGGAGGTTGACCGGTCCTCTCAGATTCAGCACCGGCGTCTGCCTCGTGCACGGTTGTCGGATTGGCACCCGGCCGAAATCCGACTAGGCTGCGGCCAATGAAAGGAACCGCAGCCCGGCGGGTCTGGGTCGCCGCACTGGCAGGACTGCTGGCGGGCTGCCATCCCTCATCGCCGGATGGAGGTCCGCCGACCGGCACCCTCGAAGTCGATCACGTCCGGATCGCATCCCGTCACGGCGGGCGGGTGATCAAGATTCTCGTGCACGAAGGGGATTTGGTGACTTCCGGCGCGGCGTTGCTCGAACTGGAGGCCCCGGAACTTCAGGCCCGGCGGGATCAGATCCGGGCCCAGCTCACCGAGTTGAAGGTGGGCCCGCGTCCGGAGGAGATCGCGGTCGCGCGCGCGGAACTCGACGCCCAGACCGCCGAACTTCAGCTCGCCCGCACGGAGCTGCGCCGGACACAGGCCCTGTTTGCCAAGCGGGCCGTCTCTGAGACCGATTTGGATCGTGCCGCCGCCCATGCCACGACGCTGGAAAAAACGGCGGCCACCGCACAAGCCCGACTGGATCTGCTGCTGGCTGGCACCCGACGCGAGCGGGTGACGCTCGCCGAGGCCCAACTCGCCGAGGTCGAATCCGAACTGGCGGAACTCCATCTCGCCGCACCCTCCGCCGGCTCCGTCGAGGTGCTCGCGGTGAAGCCCGGTGACGTGCTCGAGCCCGGCCGCGAAGCATTGACGCTGTTGCTCACCGATCACCTATGGGTCCGGGTGTACGTGCCGCAACCCTGGTTGGTTCGGATCAAGCCCGGACAAAACGTGTCCGTCCGAACCGATGCCATTCCCGGGCGCGATTTTCCCGGGGTCATCGAGCAGGTTGCCCGCGAGGCGGAATTCACCCCGCGAAATGTGCAAACGCCGGCCGATCGCATCCAGCAGGTGTTCGCCGTCAAGGTACGCCTGACCGATCCTGCCGGCGCACTCCGGGCAGGGATGTCCGCCGAAGTGCGATTTCCACAGCCCACGCCATGAGCGACGCCTTGCCCAGCTTGTGGGAGTTGTTTGCCGACAAACTGTCGTCGCATCCGGAGCTGTTGGCCGTTGCCCGTGAAAACTGCGCCCGCTGGTTGCGCGAGGGCCACAGCGGAGCCCGCCGCCTGAACGAATGGGATGCACTGCTCGCGGAAGCCCAGGCAGGCGAATCGGGATTGGCACGATTGCGCGGGGTGCTGCTTGGCGACGACGAAGCCGGTGCGCGACTGAGGGAATTCCACCCACTGGCCGGCATCCTCACCCGTGAGGAACGGCGGAGAGCAAAGGAGCTATGCGGCTATCGGCATTGAAACACCTCATTGAAGCCGTCTACGAACGTCTGCGGCTCGTGGCGTCCTGATCCCGCCTCCGAGGTTCCATGACCGAACCCATGATCGAATGCCGGGACCTGACCAAGCGGTTCGGGCAGTTCACCGCGGTTGATCGCGTTTCGTTTTCCGTCGCGAAGGGTGGAATCTTTGGATTTCTGGGACCGAACGGTTCCGGTAAATCCACGGTCATCCGGATGTTGTGTGGACTGTTGGAACCGACCGCCGGGACCGCGCGGATCGCCGGAATCGACACCGCGCGGGAATCCAACCGGATCAAGTCGTTGATCGGCTACATGTCGCAGAAGTTCTCGCTCTACGATGAATTGACCGTCCATGAGAACCTCCAGTTCTACGGTCGCCTGTACGGTTTGTCCGGTGCCGCGCTTCAACGGCGATACGCTGAATTGGTGGAGCTGACCCATCTCAGTCCCTATCTCCACCGGCGGGCCGCTTTGCTGTCGGGAGGGTGGCGGCAGCGGTTGGCGATGGCGTGCTCGCTGGTCCACCGACCGCAGGTACTCTTCCTCGATGAACCGACCGCTGGAATTGATCCAGTGGCCCGCCGCGAGTTGTGGGATTTGTTGTTCGAATTCGCCGCGCTCGGCATGACGTTGTTCGTCACCACCCACTACATGGACGAAGCGGAACGCTGTTCCCAGGTGGGATACATTCATATGTCCCGGCTCATTGTCTGCGGCGAACCCGACCGGTTGAAGGAGCTGCCGCTGGTGAATCCACCCGGGACGCGGCGCCTCGACGTGACCTGCGCCCACGTGATGTCGGGATTGCAGGCGCTCCGCCACCTCGACGGGGTCCGGGCCGCCACGGTCTTCGGGCAATCGATGCACCTGTTGGTCGACGATTCGCTTCAGGAGACACGACTGCGTGCGGAACTGGAGCGCGCCGGAATCACCGGCGCCGACATCCGCCCGATTGCACCCTCACTGGAGGATGTCTTCGTCGCTCTGACCGACGCGCAGGATTCCCCCGCATCCAGCCTCCCATGAGCCATCCCTTTCGCGGTTTTACCGCCATCCTCTACAAGGAGTTCCTGGTCGTACTGCGCGATCCCCTCACGCTGTTCTTCATGCTGTTCCCGCCGTTGATGGAAATGATCGCCTTCGGCTACGCCCTCGACAATGACGTGAAACACATGTCGATGGTGGTTCTCGACGAGGATCGCACCGCGGAAAGCCGCCAGATCCTCCAGCGCTTCGTCAACACCCAAACCTTCCGGGTCACCGGCACCGTCAACAACCCGGTCGAACTTGCCGCGATGTTGCGCCGGGGCCGGGCGTATGTCGGACTTCAGATCCCCCCCGATTTCACCCGGAATCTTCACGCCGGCCGCACCGCCCGCGTTCAACTGTTGATCGACGGATCCAGTTCGACCATCGCCGGCTCGGCGCTCAACACGGCGGTGGCAATCGCCCTCCGGGAATCCGTCGTGTCGCTGCTGGCCGCATCGGGTCGCACGGATCTGCCGGTCGAGGTCCGACCGCAAATCCTCTACAACCCGGCGATGCGGAGTCCGAATTTCTTCGTGCCCGGCGTGATCGGTGTGGTGCTCCAGATCGCGACGACCTTTGCCACCGCGATGTCCCTGGTGCGTGAACGCGAACGCGGCACGCTCGAACAATTGCTGGTCAGTCCGTTGTCGCGCTGGGGATTGATGCTCGGGAAACTGATCCCGTATCTCTGCATCGGCGGAACGATGGCCGCGGGTTTGTACGCGATCATGTACTGGCTGTTCGATGTCCCGATCGTGGGCAGCCTGACCGCCCTCGCCGCCGCCACGGTTGTCTATTTGTTCTGCCTGTTGAGCCTCGGGTTGTTGCTCTCCACGCGCGCGCAAAACCAGATGCAGGCCCTCCAGATGACCATGGTGTTCATCATGCCATCGGTGTTCTTCAGCGGATTTATTTTTCCGCGGGAGACGATGCCGCCGGTGTTCTGGTGGATCGGCGCCTGTCTGCCGACGACCTATTTCATCGAGCTCGCGCGGGCCATCATTCTTCGTGGCGCGACGCTGGGCGAATTCGCGCCGCATCTGGTGATCCTCATCGGCATGGGGGCGGGATTGTTCGCCCTCTGCGTGGTCCGGTTCCGGCAGAAAATGGGATGAGCCGCCGGATCAACCGGCCTTGGGAAACACCTTGCGATCGCCGCTGAGTTCCAACTGGCCACGGGTGACACCGAGCTGGCTCTGCAGCTTGAGTTCGCGCCACAACTGGCCTCCGGTGATTTCGCCGCGCAGCAGGGCCCGGTAGCGCGCCAGGGTCGTTTCCACCTCTTCCGGAGTCTCGTTCACAAACTCCACCCGGAACGCCTTCAATCCGAGCGTCAGCAGCCGGTCGACAAACTCCGCACCGGTCTGGGCCCGCGCATTGAACACCGTGTTGCGACATCCGGAATCCGCCTTCAACGGATGCTCCATTCCCACCCGGTCGCGCAGCTTCACGTCATGCGTGTCGCAGGGCCGGCCGCAATTGGTGTAGTCGGTTCCCTTGGAGAGAAAGGCGCAGAACACGCAGTGCTCCATGTGAAACATCGGCATGTGCTGGTGCACCGTGACCTCAAACCACTCCGGCGGCGCCCCCTGCAGCAACCCTTCCAACTGGGCCAGATTCAGATCGTAGCTGGCCGTCACCCGCTCCACGCCGTAGCGCTTCATCAGGTAGTCCGCCGTCAACGGATTGGCCACGTTGAACGAAAAATCGGCGATCCGCCGGTCGCCGGCAAAAAACTTCAGATGATCATAATTCCGGATCAGGTAGCCGTCGGCGTCGCACGAACGGACCTGACGCAGAATCCATTCCTCACCCGGCTTGGTGATGCGCGGAGGCGCCACCCAGATGGTTTTCGCCGGGAGCGAACAGGTACCGGTTTCCCGGACAATCCGGACCGCATCGCGGTACTTTTTCGGATCTTCGAAATCGCAGTAGACCTCGTGAGTTCCGCAGCGCAAGGCCGCCTCCAATTGAGGAAGCGTGCGCACCAGAACCTTGAGAGAGGGTTCCTCAATCCTGGCGCCGGGATCCGGGGACACGGTTTCTTCGCGCGTCACCACCACTTCGATGCTTGGCGCGCCCTCCACCGTCGTCCAACGCCTCGGCTGGGTGCGCAGCCCGTCCAACTGGGCCACGGCTTCGCGGCGCATCCGGTTCAATTCGCTCACCGGCACGATCACCGGCCCTTCCAGATGACAGCGAACTTCCCCCAGATGAAACGGCGTCCCGCCCAATCGACCGAGGGACTCCCGGAGCGACTCGGCGGTCATCGGCCGTTTCTCCGCCACCGCCAGCGGCACCGAGGACGCCACCTGAACGACATGTCCCACGTCGTCGCGAAGGATCACGGTCAACGGACTGCCCGCATGCCCGTGGACCTCCAGCGTCACAGGACGCGTCCAGTTCACAGTCTCGCCTTCAAAGGTTCGCCGCACCTCGCGATTGAACGCCGGATCATCGGTCTTCCACACTTTGTGACCCTGCAGAACCCGGCGAAAATCGACCGCCTCCGGCCCGAAGGTCATCGAGTGAAGCCCGGCCCGTTCGTCGATCGTATAGACCCGGCCGCCTTCCTCTTTTTCATCGGGACGACCGGCATCGAACACCACGCCGTCGCCGGGTTTCAACGGACCTTCGAGGCGGAGCCAGACGCGGTCCCGATCCACCCGGACGACTTCGCCGAGATACACGCCGCGCTTTTTGCCGAAACGGGCGTGGGCCAGTTCCTGATTGTTGATGCCGCGGAACCAGCCGGTGTAGAGGCCGCGGGAAAACGCCATCTCCAGGGTGTAACGATCGTCCGCCGCAATCCGGGCCGGGTCCGGCGCGGCCGGGTCGGACGAACCCGAGGTGCGAGCCATTCCCTGCGGGGCCCGATCCCCGGCCAGTCGGTCGAGCGCCTGGCGATACACCCGGGTGATGCTGGCCACGTATTCCGGCGATTTGAGACGCCCTTCGATTTTCAGCGAAGAAACCCCGGCTGCCACCAGATCGGGCAGGACGTCCAGACCGGAAAGATCCTGCGGACTGAGGAGGTACCGCCGATCGCCCAAGGGAACGACCTGGCCGTCGGAAACCAATTCGTAAGGCATCCGGCAGGCCTGCGCGCACTCTCCCCGGTTCGCGCTACGTCCGCCGAGCGCCTCGCTGGTCAGGCATTGACCGGAGTACGCGACGCAAAGAGCACCGTGAACGAAGACTTCGATCGGAAGTTCGAAGTTCAAAGTTTCAGGTTTAAGGTCAACCGACTCGCCCGCCCCCGTTGAACTTGGAACCTGAGACTTTAAACTTTGGACTTCGGACTTTGGACTTTCAGAATTCCGAATCGCCACGATGTCTTTCAACGAGTTTTCCCGCGCGAGGACCACTAGATTGCATCCAAGGTCCTTGGCGAATTCCACGCCGGCCGCACTCGAGACGGTCATTTGGGTCGAGGCATGGATCGGAAAATCGGGCGATAGGGATCGAATCAGGCGGCACACGCCGATGTCCTGCACGATGGCCGCATCGACCCCGGCGGCGATGATGCTGCGGAGATACTCGGCTGCCGCGGGCAGTTCGTCGGCGAACACCAGCGTGTTGAAGGTGACATAGCCCCGCACGCCGCGCCGGTGCAGAAACTCCATCAGCCCGGGGAGATCCGCCTCGGTGAAATTGTGGGCCCGCATCCGGGCATTGAAGCGGTCGAGACCGAAGTAGATCGCGTCCGCCCCGTTCTCGACGGCGGCACGCGCGCATTCCCAATCCCCGGCCGGGGAGAGAAGTTCGGGGAGTTTGACCCGGGCGGGCGGGGAAACCATGGACGTTGCGGCGCTCAAGCAGGGAATAATTAACACCAACTGCCCGCCGAAACAAAGCCGCCTTCCGCTTTGTTACTTCGCGCCTTTGTTGTTCAATCACCCGACATGTCCGCTCGACCGCTCGTCATTGCCGGCCGCACCTTTGCCTCCCGCCTGTTTCTGGGCACGGGCAAGTTCCCGTCGCCGGAATCGATGCGGGACGCCCTGGCGGCCAGCGGTACCCAGATCGTGACTGTTGCGTTGCGGCGGGCGGATCTCACCGGCACCCGGGATCCCTTCGCCAACATCCTCGACTTCATCGATCCCGACAAATACCTGCTCCTGCCCAACACCAGCGGCGCGATGAACGCGGCCGAGGCGGTCCGGCTTGCCCGGCTTGCCGTCGCCGCGGGCCTGCCGAAGTGGGTGAAACTCGAAATCCATCCGGATCCCCGCTACCTGCTTCCCGACCCGATCGAAACCCTCGCGGCGGCGGAACAATTGGTGAAGGAAGGCTTCGTGGTCCTGCCCTACATCAATGCCGACCCGGTCCTGGCGAAACGCCTCCAGGAAGTGGGAACTGCCACGGTGATGCCCCTCGGATCCCCGATTGGTTCGCACCGCGGCATCCAGACCCGTGACCAGATTCGCATCATCATCGAACAGGCGACCGTACCGGTGGTGGTGGACGCCGGCATCGGCGCGCCGAGCCACGCCGCCGAAGCCATGGAACTCGGTGCCGACGCTGTCCTGGTGAACACGGCGATCGCGGTCGCTTCGGATCCGAACCTGATGGCCATCGCATTCCGGCAGGCAGTCGAAGCAGGGCGAACGGCCTACGAACTGGGACTCGGCGCGCCCCTCGATCACGCCAGTCCGACCAGTCCGCTGACGGCATTTCTGAACTAGCATCCCGCCGCCGGGACACCGTGAAATCCCTGCCCCGATTCCTCATCAGCATCGCGCTGGGCTTGGGCGCGGTGGTCGGAGCCATCGTGATTCTCACGCGGTCCCTCGCCAGTCAGGAGCCCTTGTACCGGGGACAGCCGGCCGATTTCTGGGCCGATCACTTGAACCCGCGCGGTCCGGGATCGAGCAACGAGGCCGCGGGAGTTTTGCGCGACCTGATCCTTCCTCAACTCACGCGCAGGATCCTCTCTGACACCAACGATTCGCCATCGACACTGTGGCTGGTCGAACACCTCGATCAACTGCCGGGGATCCGCGTTGATTTCACCGGGGCGGACGCTCGCCGCGTGCAGGCGGTGTAGGATCTTGCCCGTTTCGGTCCGGCGGCGCAGACCGCCATTCCAACATTGCTCGGCGTTCTGGCTTCCAAGGACGAGCTCTTGATCGGCCCCACGGCGGATGCGCTGGTGAAGATGCAGACCGATCCCGGGGTCGCCGTCCCTGCCCTGATCCCGTGTCTGGTCACCGATGACGGACGCGGACGGACCGACGTCGTCGAGGCGCTGGCGGAATATGGCTCAAAAGCCAGGGCCGCCGTGCCCATCCTGGTGAAGCTGCTCACCGACCGGAGCTCGAAGGAAATCATCATCGCCGTCCCGCGGGCGCTGAAGCAGATCGATCCCGAGGCCGCGGCCAGGGCAGGCGTGAAGTGACCCGCCTCAATACACTTTCTGGGCTGGCCCCTCTGCCTTCGGCCCGGCTAGCGTCCGCGCCCATGGGTTCGATCAGTCCGCAACGCGTCCGCCAGCTTCTCGACCGGGCCACCCGGGCCCGCATCCTGGTGGTGGGTGACGTGATGCTCGATCAGTTCGTCTGGGGCCATGTTTCGCGGATCTCCCCCGAAGCGCCGGTGCCGGTGGTGGAATTCGACCGGGAAAGCTTCATGCCCGGCGGTGCGGCCAATGTCGCCCGCAACCTGACTTCCCTCGGTGCCGCGGCCGATCTCTGCGGAGTCGTGGGAGCCGACGCCAATGCGCGGCATCTCCGGCACCTGCTCGCCGAACAACAGGTGGGGTGTTCGGGACTGACACCGGTGCGGGGTCGGTTCACCGCCACCAAAACCCGGATCGTCGCCCATCAACAACAGGTCGTCCGCGTCGACCGGGAGACCCGCGGAGAGGTCAGCAAAAACACCACGGCCGCGCTGCTTCGCCGAATCGATGCGCTGCTGCCGCAGGCCGATGCCGTGAGCGTGGGCGACTACGGCAAGGGAGTGGTCACCCAGGAATTGTTGGATGGCATCCGCGAGCGATGCCGGGCCCAGGCCAAATGGTTGAGCCTCGATCCGAAACCTGTTCATCAGCTTCAACTTCGGGGATTGTCCCTCATCACGCCCAACCGGAAGGAGACTTTCGAACTGGCGGGGCTGCAGGACACCACCCGCAACCCCGATCCGTTCGCCGATTCCCAATTGATGAAGGCCGCCGACGCCCTGTTGGCGGATCTCTCACCGGCGCTGTTGCTCATCACGCTGGGCGAGCTGGGCCTGCTGCTGTGTCAGCGCGGACAAAAACCGTTCCACATCCCGACGGTCGCCCAGGAAGTGTTCGACGTCTCAGGTGCCGGCGACACCGTGATCGCCAGCTTCACTCTGGCCATTGCGGCGGGAGCTTCACCGATCGAGGCGGCGATTTTTTCCAATCACGCCGCCGGAGTGGTCGTCGGCAAGGTCGGGACCGCGACGGTTTCGCCCGAGGAACTGGCCTCCAGCTTTCTCCCCGGGAAATGAACCGCGCCATTTTCCTGGATCGCGACGGCACCCTGATCGTCGACAAACATTATCTCCACCAACCGGAGGAGGTGGAAATCCTCGCCGGGGCGGCCCACGCGTTGCGACGACTTCAGGACACCGGATTCCTCCTGTTCATCGTCACCAACCAGTCCGGCGTGGGCCGCGGGTATTTCACGCTGGAGGATGTCACCCGGGTTCATGCCCATCTCGAAGCGGAGCTCGCGGCGGAGGATGTCACCTTCACCGCCATTTACGTCGCCCCGGAGGCGCCCGATCAACCCAGCCACGGCCGCAAGCCATCGCCTGGATTCCTCCTGGAAGCGCAAGAGGCCTTCGAAGTGGACCTCAGCCGGAGTTACATGATCGGCGACAAACGGATCGATCTGGAGGCCGGTTGGAATGCGAAGGTCGCCGCCAGCATCCTGGTGCGAACCGGTTACGGGGCCGAGACCGAACGCCGGGAAGCCGGGAAACTGCGCGGTGCCATCGTGGTCGACGGATTGGAGGCAGCCGCCGACTGGATTCTGAAACAGGAACCATGACGATTCGTCCCGCCACCGAGACCGATGCATCCGCTCTGGTCGCGTTGACCGGGCAATTGGGCTACCCGGTCGGTGATCGTGAGTTTTCGCAACGCCTCACCCGCCTGCTGCAGCGGCCCGATTCTTCCGTGTGGGTGGCCGAGACCATCGATGGTTCCGTGGTCGGTTGGATCCACGCCTTCGTCCGCCCGTCGCTCGAATCGGAATCCTCCACCGAGATCGGGGGGCTGATCGTGTCGAACACCGCCCGACGGCAGGGCATCGGTCGACTTCTGGTCGGGCGGGTGTTCGATTGGGCTGAAGAACAGCGGACACCGATTGTGACCGTCCGCTGCAACGTGGTCCGCGGCGACGGACAGGCTTTTTACGAGGCGCTGAGCTTCTCGCCGGTCAAGGTCCAGCAGGTCTGGCGACGCTCCTCCCGCCGTTCGGAACCCGCCGCCCGTCAATCACTGCCGTAGCCGTTCCGGTGACGGCCGAGCCATTGATCGGCACGCGCCAGGGCTTCGCGCAACGTGGCCATGCGAAGCGGTTTGGTCAGAAAATCGTCCATGCCCGCCTCGAGACACCGCTGCCGATCCGCCAGAGTCACGGCCGCCGTCAGAGTGATCAGGTACGGACGGGTGGCGTCGGTCATTTCCTGATGGACCCGTCGCGCCACTTCGGATCCGTCGAGAACCGGCATCTGGAGATCGGCAATGACCACATCGCAGTCACCCTTTCGAATGGCGTTCAACAGGAGTGCGCCGTCGGCCAGCAGTTCGCACTTCTGGCCCAATGCCGCGAGCATGGCATGGGCAAGGTGCTGGTTCACCGGATTGTCCTCACCCACCAGGATCCGCAGGGCTGGCAGGGGAATGAACGGAGTCCGGGGGCCCGGGCGGTTCGCCGGTGTGTGAGCGACCCGAACCAACGCCTCGAAGAATCGCGTGGCCCGCACCGGCTTGACCACGGTGGGACGCGAGGCAAGCAGGCCCTCCGCGGTCGTGTCGCCCTGACGATGATCCAACCAAAGAATCTTCCCGGCCAACGCGGGCGTCGCCGAGGCGAGGGCCGCCAGTGCCGGACCAAAGCTCTTTACTTCGGCGATCACCACGTCGGCACTCCCCACCGCGCTTTCCAACGACCCGACGAGTCCGGATGGATCCGCCGCCGCGGTGACCTGGAGTCCCGTCTGACGTGCCAATTCCACCAGCCGTTCCCGCTGCGAGATGTTCGGCTCCAGGATCAGAGCCCGCAGCCCTTCAAGGACCGGAGTGACGACAGCGGGATCTGGAAGCGAGGTGGGAATGCCTCCCACCAGTGTGAACCGGAAGATCGATCCCACACCCGCCTGACTTTCGACCGTGATCGCGCCGCCCATGAGGTCAACGAGCCGCCGGCTGATCACCAGACCGAGGCCGGAGCCTCCAAACTCGCGGGTGTTGGAGGAATCCACCTGACTGAACGGCTGAAACAATCGATCCAGACGATCGGGAGCGATTCCGATTCCGGTGTCGCGGACCTCAAACTCCAGCCGGCGGCGGCCCTCCGGAAGATCAGTGGAACGCAGGGTCACCACCACCTCGCCGGAGCGGGTGAACTTCACCGCATTGCCGACGAGATTGATGAGAACCTGCCGCAGGCGTGTGGGATCACCGACGAACCCGGTGTGGCTGCCGGGCGCCGGCCGGTACACCAGCTCCAATCGTTTTTCACCGATCGCGAGAGTGAACACTTCCAGCGCCTGTTCCACCGATTCGCCGGCGTCGAACGGAATGGATTCCAATTCCAACCGCCCGCTCTCGATCTTGGTCAGGTCGAGAATGTCGGAAATAAGACCGAGCAACGCCTCGCCGCTGGTTCGCACATGTTCGGCGTAGTCGCGCTGGATCCGGTTGAGTCCGCTGGCGAGGAGCAGTTGGGAAAAGCCGAGGACCGCATTGAGGGGCGTGCGGATCTCGTGACTCATGTTGGCGAGGAACTCCGACTTCACCCGGGTCGCACGGGCCAGTTCCGCGTTGGTTTGTTCCAGCACACGCACCGAGCGTTCGAGCTCACGGGTGCGTTGGGCCACCAGACCGGCGAGAACGGTCCTGCGCCTGACGAGCGATTGCATCCGCCAATGGACGGACAGCAGCACCAGCAACCCGGCCGTTGCAATCAGGGCCAGTTGAAACCAGATCGTCTGATAAAAGTGCGGGAGGATCTCCAATTGGAAAACCGCGCCGGAATCGCCCCACTTGCCGCCGTCCAGCGCGGTTTCAACGACGAACCGGTAGGTGCCCGGAGCTACGTGGGTGTAGTACGCCGTCTTGCGCAATCCCGGGTCGACCCAATCACCTTCCAGGCCCTCCAAGCGAAAGCGGTAGCGAACGAGATCGGCCATCGACAGTTCCAGCGCGGTGTAGCTGATCTCCAGATTTCCGATCCGGGGCAGCAATCGAGCCGGCACGCTGGTGGGCAGGATCTGCGAATCGATCCGGACCTGGGTGATGACAATGCGCGGGGCCGGCGGTGGCGCGAGCACCGTCCCGGGATCGACCACCGCCACACCACCGCCGCCGGAAAACCATAAACGTCCATCGCGGGCGCGGCAGGCTGCGGGCTGAACGCCACCACCGCCTTCGCGGCTGCGCAATCCATGGCTGGTGCCAAAACTCCGGGCCAGCACCCGTGGATTTTGGCCGGCGACGACGCCATCCAACTGCGCCCGCGATACCCGGTGAATGCCCCGAAGCGACGGCAGCCAGAGATTGCCCAGACCATCGTCCAGCACCTGAAACACCTGATCATTCGGAAGACCGTTGGCCTCGTTGAACACGAACAAATTGGTCCCGCGCAGGCGCGCCAATCCACCGCCGTTGGAACCGATCCACAGTGTTCCATCCGTATCACGTAGCAACGACCGGATGAAATTGCCCCCCAACCCATCCCGCGTGGACCACGTCCGCCAGACGCGATTCGACGAAAAGTGCGCCACGCCGCCGTCGTAAGTGCCCACCCACACTCCGTTCGATCCGTCGGACACCACGCTCCGCACCTGGTCGGACGGCAATCCATTGGTGGCTGTGTGGTGAACCAACGTGTCTCCCTGCCTCTCCCACAGTCCGAGATCGGTTCCGTACCAGGTGCGGTCCGGACCGTCCTCGAGAACGACAAAATAATCCGCCTTCGGTGGCAGACCCGGAAGCGTGAACGGCTGTATCACCCCTGCATTCCAGGACACAATCCCGTGATCGGTCCCGATCCAGATGCCGCCGACCCGCCGATCGCTGAAGGTCAGAACGTCGAGGGACGGCAGGCCCTCGCGGAATCCAAAGTGAGTCACCGTTCCATTTTTGATCCGGTCGGCGCCATTCTCCTCACCGGTGCCAACCCAGATCGCGCCTTCACGGTCCTCAAACACCAGGTCGGTCAGCGGGTCCGACAACCCTTCCGGCGGACCGAACGGGGTGAAGGGTGCGTCGCGCAGTTGGATCAATCCATTGTTGGAGGCACCGATCCACAACTCATCCCGCGCATCCATCCACACGCATTCGATGTCGCGCGCGAATCCCTCCGCCCGGCCCAGGGATTCGAATTTTCCCTCCCGAAATCGAAGCACTCCGGCACCATAAGTGGCGATCCAAAGGCTGCCGTCCCGATCGAAGGCCATGTAACTGAAGCTCCGCGCTTCCAATCCATCCGGAGGCCTGTGGGAGGTGAACTTTCCATTGGCGAACTGGGCGATGAAACCGTTGTCGGAACCCACCCACGGATTCCCCGCGGCATCCAACGTCACGCTCAGCAGGTCCCCCTCGGGCATTCCCTCCGCCTCTCCGTAACTCAACCATCGGGCCCCATCGAACAGGATGAGTCCATGGTCGGTCGCCAGCCACAACCCGCCTCCCCGCGCGTCGGCAATCGACCAGACCGAACAGGGGGTCTCGTCCTTGGACAGGGTGAAGGTGGTGAAGGAATCCTTGTCCACCCGGGTGACACCACCAGCGGAACCAATCCACAACTGACCCGCAACGTCCTCGTGCAGGGCCTGTATGTGTTCTGAGGGCAGGCCGTCAGCGCGGGTGTAGCGGGCGGTCACCCGGTCTCCGACGATCCGGTTCAACCCGCCCTTGGTCCCGAACCACACCGATCCATCCCGCGCGGCACACAGGGCGCGGATGGACAGATTGCGATTGGCCACTGCCGAGCGGTCCTCGAAGGCGGTGAAATTGGCCCCATCAAACCGGGAAACACCATCGCCGGTCCCGATCCAAAGAAAGCCCTCCGGCGACTGCGCCAGACACGCGACCGAGTTCTGTGGAAACCCGGCCTGGACCTGCCACTGACTGCGAAGGAACTGCGTGAGGCGCTTGGACGGGTTCAGGGCCTGGGAGTTGGGAATCCCCAACAGCAACCCGGCCATCAACACCATCAGCCGGGCGACCGGTCCACGACGGAGAAGGAAAGCGGTGACGGCGCTCTCCGGACTCGTGCTGCGGTTCCTGTCCGTGGCCACGACAGGGATGAAGCTAGCCTGCGCTTTTCGAAAGGTGCAGCCGGAATTTTCAACGAACGGCAGGTTCCGGCTTCGGAACCACGGCATCGGACGGCCGGACGCCGCGATTGATTGCCATCACGCCCCCCAGAAGCTGGCGGACGCGGGTGTCGGCAAAACCCATCGCCCGCAGCCGGGAATCGACCCCACGCTGACCCGGGTAGGCCTGCAACGACTCCAAAATGTAGCCGTGGGTGTCGCGATCACCACAGAACAACCGCCCCAACACCGGAACAAACCACCGCAGATACTGGAAATACACCCAGCGCCAGGGACCGAAATCGGGTTTCCCGAAGTCGAGGATCAGCAGGCGTCCACCGGGGCAAAGAACCCGCCTCAGTTCCGCGAGTCCATCATCCAGATTGGCCAGGTTGCGGAGACCGTAGCTGATCGTCACCACGTCAAAGGACGCCTCCGCGAAAGGAAGCGCCAGTGCATCCCCCTGTTGAAAACGCGGGGGTGAAGCACCGCCTTCCCCTTTCAACGTCCGACGGCGCGCCACCTCCAGCATGGCGTCGCTGAAATCGATGCCGATGGTTTCGGCACCCGCGCGGGCGAGGGCAAACGCGACATCCCCGGTCCCACAACAGACATCCAACGCCCGAACACCGGGACCCGCTCCGGATTCACGGACCAACCGCCGTTTCCACCATCGGTGCAGTCCAAAACTCTGCAGATCGTTGATCAGGTCATACCGCGGGGCGACCGCCGCGAAGAGATCGCCGACCCGGGCAGCCCGGGCCGTCGGGTCCTCGCCGACCACATGATATTTTCCCGGCACCGGACCAGCATAGACCGGGACCGTCCCGAATCCCAGCGGGGCCCGCCGCGGATTGTCATCGCGCTGTGTTTGGGGCTTGGTGCCGGTGCGCCCTTCCTTTCATGCTGCCGACGCCACATGGCCGCCCGTCGGAATCGCATCCTCTTCGTCAACCACGTCAGCAAGGTGCTCGGCGGGGCGGAGATCAATCTGCTCGAGCTCCTCGCCACCCCCGCAGCGGCGGCAGCTTGGGAACTCCACGTCGCCTGCGCTCCGGAAAGTCCGCTGGACCTCGCCCTGAGCCGGCTCAACGTCACCCTCACCCGGCACCCGCACGCCTTCGCGCCGGCGCTCAACGAATTGCGGGTGGTGGGCCGCCGCTTCAATCCGGCGGCAAAGATCCGCGGCTGGCGCGAAGTCCGCCGGGGCTCGGAACGACTGGCCGGACTCCTCCAGGCGGTACGACCCGACGCCGTGGTCTCATGCACCAACAAGGATCACTTCGCCGCCGGTGCCGCCAGTCACGCCGCACAGATCCCGTCGATTTGGTGGATCAACGACGTGATTTCCGCCGATTTCTTTCCCTGGCCGGTGCGGAAGCTGTTCGCCCTCCGCGCACGCCAGTGGGCGAAACGGCTGGCCCCCGTTTCAGACTACTGCCGATCCGCTCTCATCCGGGAAGGCGTCCCGCCGGATCGTTGTGTCACGGTGCACAACGGAATTCCACTCGACCACTATCGCCGACCGGAATCACCGGCAGGATCAACCCGATCACCGGAATCCGGTCCGGTGATCGGCATTGCCGGACGCATCACCGCGTGGAAGGGGCAGCGGTTGTTCCTCGAAATTGCCGCCGACTGGGTGCGCCGCGGACGGCCTGGTCGCTTTGTTATTCTGGGCCGTGCCTTCAACGAAGACGCCCCGTTCGAGGCGGAACTGCGGTCCTTTATTGAAGCGCAAGGACTCCAGGATCGGGTCGAATTCCTCGCCTTCCAAAAGGACATCGCGGCGGCGCTTTCGGCGATGGACATTCTGCTGCACTGCTCGACCCGGCCGGAACCGTTCGGCCGGGTGATCATCGAAGCAATGGCAGTCGGAGTGCCGGTGATCGCAGCCCACGCCGGCGGGGTGCCTGAAATCATCACCGATGGCATCGACGGCATCCTCGTCGCCCCCGGCGATCGGAAGGCCTATCTTGACGCCCTCGAACGAGTAACCCTGGATCCCGATCTGCGCGCCACATTGACCGCGAACGGACGCCAAACGGTGGCCCGACGTTTCACCGTGGAACGGGTCGTCGCCGATTTCGTCCACGTGATCCAAGCCGCCGCCGCGGTTGAATCCAAAGATCGCTGATGAGTGCACCGGCACACCAACGGCTGGTCTTCCTGACCCTGGGCTACACGCCGGACCTCGACGGCGGCGGGTACCGCTATGCCACCGAGGTGGCGGAACTGTTGGCAGAACGAGGAAATGAGGTTCACGCCATCTATCCCAACCCGCGGGATGCCTTTCCCGCACGAGAACGGCGGCGGGGCGTGGAGTTGCATCGGGTGAGCAAGGGCGGGGGCGGATTCATCTCTGGATTTCGCGCCGCCAACCGGTCCGCCCGCACCGTCGTGCGCGGACTGTTGAGCGATTCACCGGTGCGCACGCTGCTGTTCCTACACCAGGCCTACCTTTCTCCAGCGCTGCGAGGGTTGCCCTACGCTATGATTCTACAGGGCCCATGGGGTCTTGAACACCGGTTCGCCCAACAGGCACTATCGCGGTCATGGCCGCGACGGTGGATCGACCGTCTTTCGGTCACGGCCATGACTCAGATCGAACGCCGCGCCCTGATCTCCGCCCGAAAATTGTTCGTCGCCAGCGACTACTCGCGTACCTGCCTTCCGAAATGGCATTCCGGAATCCACCGGACTGCCGAAGTGATCGGAGGTGGTGCGGACTTTTCACGGTTTCATCCGCCCGACGACCGGGCGGCCCTGCGAGCAGCCCGGGGACTCAGCCCGGCCGACAGGGTGTTTCTGGCGGTTCGACGACTCGACCCACGGATGGGGTTGATGGACCTTGTGGAGGGATTCGCCCCGGTGGCCGTGCGCCATCCGGAGGTACGGTTGTGGATTGCAGGAAAAGGGGCGCAGAAGGAGGCATTACAGGCCCGGATTGACGCCGCTGGATTGGGTGATCGCGTGCGTCTGTTGGGCTTTGTGACCGAGGAGGAACTTCCCCGGATCTACGGCGTGGCCGACTGCACCCTGATGCCTTCGCTCGATCTGGAGGGATTCGGTCTCTCCACCGCGGAATCGCTGGCCTGCGGCACTCCCGTGGTGGCGTCACGGGCGGGGGCGAATCCGGAACTAATTTCGCCCCTCGGCGCTGGATTGCTTTTCGAGCCGGGAGATCCGGGTTCGATTTCGGCCATTCTGGAGCGGATCCTGTCGGGAGAAACAATCCTGCCCGGCCGCGCGCACTGCGCCCAATATGCTCGCGCCGAATTCCGATGGGACCGCCCGGCTGACGCGATCGAGCGGGCGTTTGATGAAGTCGGAACCGCGGGCTGGCCGGGAGGTCTTCGATGAGGATCCTCGAGTTGGGAAAATTCTATCCGCCCGATCGCGGTGGAATCGAAACCCTCCTTCGAATCTGGTGTGAGGGTTTTGTCGCGGCCGGCGATGAAGTGGACTGCGTGGTGGCCAACCGTTCCGCGCGGACCGAGCGGTCGCGGATCAACGGCGTGAGGGTTCATCGACTGGCCAGCCTGGGTATGGCGATGAGCACGTCCATCTGCCCGTCGTATCCGACCACACCCTACCGCTACCCGGCCGATCTGATTCACGCCCATTTCCCCAATCCGCTGGCCGACGTCGCCTGCGTGATGGCACCGCCCAAGCTTCCCATCGTCGTCACCTGGCACAGCGACATCGTCCGTCAGAAATCGGTCCTGCGACTGTATCGTCCCCTGCAGGACGCCCTGCTCCGACGGGCCACGCGAATCGTCGTGGCCACTCCGAATCACCTCACCTACTCCGATTGTCTCCCGGCGTTTGCCGACAAGGTGGTGGTGATTCCCTTCGGCCTGGATCTGCGGCGGTTTGAACCCCAATCGGTGAACCAGCAACGGGTGGCGGACCTCAAGCACAGCGCCGCCGGGCGGCCGGTGCTCCTCAACGTCGGACGACTGGTCGGCTACAAGGGGCAGCGCTACGCGATCGAAGCGTTGAAGGATCTCCCCGGGACCCTGCTGTGGCTGGTGGGCACAGGCCCACTGGAGGAGGAACTGCATCGGCACGCGGCGCAGTTGGGTGTGACCGATCGGGTGATTTTTTGGGGGGACGTTCCGGATTCCGAACTGCCCTGTTTTTTTCAGGCCTGCGATATTTTCGTGTTTCCCTCGATCTCACCCAACGAGGCGTTTGGACTGGTTCAGGTGGAAGCCATGTCCTGCTCCAAGCCGGTTGTGGCCACCGATTTGAAGAGCGGGGTTCCCTGGGTCTGTCGCGACGGCGAGACCGGGCGGGTGGTCCCGCCGGAAAGCGGACGGAGCCTTGCACTTGCACTGGAACCGCTTCTCGGCGACGAATGCCTCCGCCGGCGGATGGGTGAAGCCGGCCGGGCACGGGCGTATGCCGAATTCTCGGCACCGGTGATGATCCAGCGGTATCGACAACTGTTCGCCGGCCTGGTCGTCGCGGACGAAGCGGAATGAGTTACAAAACCTACATTGCAATGTTCGTGCTGTCCGGACTGGGGGCCTTCTGGCTGACCCCCCTCGCCGCATGGCTCGCCCATCGCTACGGAGCCATCGATCTTCCCGGACCGCGAAAGCTGCACGCGCGCCCCATGCCGCGGATGGGTGGCGTCGCCGTCTACCTCGGTTTTCTCCTGCCGTGGGCCGGCCTGTATATTCTTCACAACCTCATCACCGACGAATTCCAAAACAGCGAAAAACAGTTCCTGTCCCTGGTGCTCGGGGCGACGGCGATGCTCACGCTCGGCGTTTACGACGACATCAAGGGCGCCAACGCCCTCAAGAAGCTGCTCGCGCAATCCTTCATCGCCGTCGGCATGTGGCTGGCCCATTTCCGCATCACCGCGTTGCAGAATCCCTGGGGCCACGCGATCGACCTCGGCTGGGTGGGCCTGCCCATCACCGTCCTGTGGATCGTGGGAATCACCAACGCCATCAATCTCCTGGATGGCATCGACGGCCTGGTCACCGGCGTGACCGCCTTCATGGCCATCGCCCTCGCCATCATCAACGCCATCGGCGGCCATGTGGTGGTGGCGCTGCTGACCGTCTCGCTGGCCGGCGCCTGCTTCGGATTCCTGCCCTACAACCATTCACCGGCGCGGATTTTCCTCGGGGATTCGGGGAGTCTCACCATCGGCCTGGTGCTCGCCTGTGTCGGCATCGCCTCCTTTTTTCAGGACTCCCACCATGCCGCCAGTCCGTTGATTTCGGTTCCGCTCATCCTGTTGGGTCTGCCGGTCTTTGACACCTGCCGGGTGATGTTCAAGCGGTGGCGACGCGGAGTGTCCATTTTTCAGGCCGACAAGGGACACGTGCATCACCGACTGCTGGAGCTGGGGTTCAATCACCGGCAGGCCGCCTGGTTCCTCTACGCCATCGCCATCATCACCGGCTCCTTTTCCATCGCGCTGGTGCTGGTCGGCACCCACCGGCAACTGCCGTTCACCCTGTTGTTCTGCTTCCTGAGTCTCGCCGCCGGATTTGTCTGGAAACGCTGGGCGCGCAGTCAGGATGGCGGCAACCGGCATTCGGACGAACCCACCCCAGAGGATCGTCCCCGGTGAATCCGCCGGTTTCGCTCGAAACCGCCGTTGCCTGCCTGCTCACGGGGCTCGTCCCCCTTCCCGGCGAATCCATTCCCGTGCGGGACGCTGCCGGACGCTGTCCCGTCCACCCCTGCTTCGCTGCCATTGAAGTTCCGTCGTTCGACAACTCGGCGATGGATGGCTATGCCGTGCGGTCCGCCGACCTGAAGCAACTCCCGGCCCGCCTGCGGCTCGTTGGCATATCCGCCGCCGGAGTCTCCGATCCGGGAACGGTGTTGACGGGAACTGCCATCCGGATTTTCACCGGCGCTCCGCTCCCTCCCGGAGCCGATGCAGTGGTGATGCAGGAGGATGTGAAGCCAGATCCGGACGGTCTCCACATCCAGGTCTTGGAGCCTGTTGCGCCCTGGGAGAACGTCCGCTTCCGCGGCGAGGATGTTGCGGTGGGCGCTCAACTGGTGTCGGCGGGCGTTCCCCTCGGACCCCAACATCTCGCCGTCCTGCTGGCTTCGGGAATGGATCGGATCGAGGTGCACCGCGCTCCACGCGTGGTCTTGATCGCCAACGGATCGGAACTTCGACCGCCGGGAAGTTCGCTGGCAGCGGGCCAAATCTACGAAAGCAACACGGCAATGCTGGCCAGTCTCATCCGGCGGGTCGGAGCGGTCCCGGTCGGCGTTCATTGTGTGGCGGACGATCTGGCTCGCCTCCGAAACGCAATCGAGACGGCGGTCGGCGAGGCGGACGCGGTGATCACAGTGGGCGGTGCCTCGGCTGGGGACCATGACCTCGTCCGAACCGCGTTGTCGGCAGCGGGGGGAACCCTTGAGTTCTGGCGCGTTGACATCAAGCCGGGCAAACCGTTTCTGCACGGTCAGCTTCACGGAACACCGCTGTTCGGCCTTCCTGGGAATCCGGTCTCTGCCTTCGTGACCGCCGTCGTCCTGCTGCTTCCCGCATTGCGCCGCCTGCAAGGGACGATCGATTGCCGGCCGCCCATGGATTCCGCCACCTGGCTGACCGCGGTCGACAATCCGGATTCGCGCCGCCATTTTGTCCGGGTGGTGACCGATGAGGGAGGCCGAATCCGCCTGTCAGGCCAGCAGGCGTCTCATCGGATGGCTTCACTGGCGGCGGCGGACGGACTGGTGGATTTGGCACCGAATTCCCACCTGGAGGCCGGGTCCACCGCACGGGTGATTCGCTGGTAAGAGCCCGTCTGAAAGATGGCACCCCTTTCGACACCGCTGAACCCGACCGAGTTCCTGCCGCCTCCGCGCGTCAACGTGCTCGGCGTCGGCATTTCCGTGCTGAACCTGTCGACCGTCGTCTCCACTCTGGCGGCGGCGTTGGAATCAGGGCAACGCGGATACGTCACGGTGACCGGCGTTCATGGGGTCATCGAGTCGCAGGATGATCCCGACCTGCGCGCCATCCACAACCGCTCGTTGCTGTCGACGCCCGACGGGATGCCGATGGTGTGGATGGGGCGGCTGGCCGGTCATGCGACGATGGGACGGGTGTACGGACCGGACTTGATGGAAGTGGTGTTCGCCTGGAGTGCGGGGATGGGAAAGACCCACTTTTTCTACGGCGGAAACCCGGGCGTGGCGGAGGAATTGCGGAATCGAATGCAGCAAAAACATCCGGGGCTGCTGGTGGTGGGCACCTACACGCCACCGTTCCGGCCGCTCACCGACGCGGAACACGCGGACCTAGCGGAACAGGTGCGCCGGGCGCAACCGGATTTTCTGTGGGTCGGTCTGAGCACGCCGAAACAGGAACGGTTCATGTCGGCCGAACTCGACCGTTTGGAGGCCCGCATTTTGGTGGGGGTCGGCGCGGCGTTCGATTTCCATGCCGGCCGGGTGGCGCAGGCACCGCGCTGGATTCAACGCAGCGGTTTCGAATGGCTGTACCGCCTGTTCAAGGAACCGCGGCGGCTCTGGCGGCGTTACCTGCGAAACAATCCGCGCTTTGTGTGGAGGATTGCCGGGCAGCTCACCGGACTGCGACGAGTTCCCGACTGCCGATAAACCGGGTGCCGGGAAGGGGTCTGAGCCGCCTTACCGGTCAGTCGTCAGAGCGCCGCTTTGACCAATTCGCGTTCCTCGGGACGGAGGGTCGCGGTATCGATTCGGCGGGCCATTTCGCGGGCGGCGGCACGCTGGTCGTTGGCGTTCAACACCGCCGCGTACAACGCCTTCATTCGCGGCTCGGCGCGGCTCCAATCCACCTCCGAACCCTCAATCAACGCCAGCGCCTTGGCGGCATTGCCGTCCCGATATTCAGCCAGCGCGAGAATGAGCGGGTAGAGCGGATCCTTTCCGTTGGCGAGGACCAGTTTTTCCAGCCGGGCCTTTGCGGAGGGAAGGCGTTCACCGAGTAAAAATCCAAAATAGGCGCTGGAGCTGAAGAGCGATTCATCGCCGGGCATGAACTGGGTGAGGCGGTTGAGGGCTTCCCACGCCCGCTTGGTGTCATCGATGGCGGACAGCAGACGCAGCACCTCGCGGCCGGCAGTGTAGGTCGCGGGCGGCCAGGTCATCAGCCGTTCGTAGGCCGCGACGGCCGCCATCGGTTGTCCGATGCGTTCGGCATAACCGGCGACGAACTGAAGCCGCGCGGGTTGATTGGTGCAGGCGGCGATGGCGCTCATGAAATGCACGGTCACCATCTGGTATTGCCCGGCCTTGAGGGCGGAGAGGGCTTGCAGGCAGTGCGCGATGTACGGGTCGACACCGGATTTCTCGCTTTCCAGAAACGGACGCACCTCTTCCGGCCGGTCGAGTTCCAGCAGGACCTGCAACCGGGCACTGAGAAGGGAGGGATACTTCTTCACCACATCGACCGGGAGCAACGCCAGGGCGCGCTTGGGCTCACTGTGTTCGGAAAACCAGGCCACCGCCTCGGCGAGGACCGCGACATTGGTCGACTGACGCGCCTCCACCTCGTAATTGTCCAGAATCGCGACCCGCTCATCCGGCTTGAGCTTGGTCTTCAATTCCACCACCCAGGCCTTTCGGTCCGTCCGGTCGGCCAGCGAATTCAAGAGGATCTGGTTTTCGGCGGAATTCAGTTCACGGCTCGGAACCAGCGCGTCGACGGCCTGCGATTGAAAGGGGCCATGGCCGACCGCCAGCGGCCAGAGCAGGCGGCGGCCCTCGGCTCGTTCGTCGGGATTGATCGACGCGATGAGGAGAAATCCGAGGCTCATTTCCGCCTCTTCGCTCGAAGGGCAGTTCTCCAGCCAGAACCGGGCGGCGATGATGGTCGCCGCCGGAGAATCCGTGTTGCGAAGGAAACGAACATACAGCCGGAGCAACGCTTCGTCAGTCCGGTTGGTCGAAATGAGCGACCGCAGCTCGGGGCCGGCAATATCCGCACGGTTGAAATTCACCGCCAGCTCGGCGTAACCCAGATGGTCTTCGGCGGTGGCCTCGGGACTCGCGAGCAAGAGTTGCCAGTAGTTGATCCCCTCAGGCAAGGCGCGCTTGGTGCAAAAACGGGCGGCCAGCCGCAGCACCCGGGGCTCCGCCGGTGCCATTTCCAACAAGACCTTCAGGGAGCGTCCGGCCTCGACCCACTTCCCGGCGTCGATATCCGCCGCCACAGCAGCCGTCATTCCCAGGGCGCGATACCGCTTCACCATCCGATAAACCGGGCGGGCGGACATCCAGCCACCAATCGCCAGCGCGGCGACGAGGACCAGCCCGATGACGAAGTATTTCGACGTGTCCCTGAACTCGGGACCCGAAGAAATCTGCACCTCACCTGCGTCTTTGCCGAACAAACCCATGTTCCCCTGGTTCAAAAAATGAACCGCATCCTTCCAAACCTGCCATTCCGGACCTTGGCGGACGACCGCGGAGCAATCCCCAACGCTCCACCGCGATGGAAATCACGCAACAACGTGACTCATCCCGAATCATCGTTTGTCCATCAACCGTCTTGGCAGCCTTCCAACTATCTCTGCGGGAGCGCTCCAGCGCAATCCCACAGTCCAAATTCACCGTTTTACCAAATCGCGGTTAGTGAGCCGTAAATCACTCCAATATCCGTACGCGCCGTCGCCGTCGCCCATCAAGTGCTCCAATCGAAGCACGATTCGACGACCCGCGAGCCGGCTGAGATCGATCTCCATCTTCCGCCACGGAACGTTCTCAGCCCCAATCCGCTGACGCTGCAGGACTTCACCATCCGCCAGGATCCGCAGGTCCCAGGGTTCCCGATTCCGGGCCGACACCCAGAATTCCAGCGTTTTCCGGGCACCCGCCGGGATTTCAAGCACCTGCACCAGAGCCGCGGGTGATTGGGAATCAGGAGGATGGGTGACCAGCACGTTGTGGCGGCCGCGGAATTCGGGGAGTTTCCGTGGCGCATCGCCAAAGGCTCGATTGCTGACCTGCCATTCGGGATTCCAAAGCGCCACGCTTTCGCCGTCCGAACTGCCGGCCGGATCCACCGATGCACGGTCGTCGCTCCCCCCCATCAATTCGCGTCGACGCTCCTCGGTCAGGGGCTTCGCATCCCCGGGCGGTGCCAAAATATACCAGATCAGATTCCGGAAATCGGCCTCAGGAATCTGCTCCAATCCCTCGGGCATCACGGAATTCTCCGTCACCCGAAGCGATTTGACGTCGGCCTTCGAAACCACCACCTCGGACGGCCCGGCGATCATCAAACGGACGATGCGGTCGTTGTTTTCAACCATGCGCCCGCTGAGCTGCCGGTCGTCCTTCGTCTCGACCTCAACATTCTCATAACCCTGGCCGATGATTTCGTTCGGATTGATGACGTTGTGCAACAGGGCATCGAGCGAGCTTCGGCCGACGCCGGTGAGATCCGGACCGATCTCGGCCCCTTCGCCATACATCTTGTGGCAGACGAAACAGGTCCGTTTGGCGACCTCATGACCCGCCGCGAGATCCACCGGGCCGTTGATCACCACTCGGCGCTTGTCGGAGATCAACTTGAGTTTCTCCGCGGAGGACGCATTGACGCGACCGAACAATCGCTGCGCCTTCATCCGTTGATCGTCGTCCTTCGACGTCGCCAAAGTCCGCACCACCGTCGGCGGCAAATCACCCCGCTTCACGTCGCCCTTTTCAATCGCCTGGAACAACGACCATCGCCAGGCACTGCGCGTGGTGCAGAGCTCCGCGGCGGCGCGGCGCAGCACCGGAGACATACCCGCCCATGCCGACAGGACCTGCCGGCCGCTGTCGTCCACGCCGGTGTCGGCCAGCGCCCGGATGGCTTCGATTTTCAAGGATTCCGAGGACGACGAAGTGATCATCGCGAGCAATGAGCGGCGGACATCCTCGCCGCGGGCCGTCCGCGCCGCGCGGATTCCCGCGATGCGTTCGGCCTCGGGAGCCGAAGGATCGTTGACCCGCGCCAGGCTGGCCGCGAGCGAAACGGCATCGCCCCACAGCGCACCAAGCTGTCGCGCCGCCTGCGCCACTTCCGCATCCTTCGAACCGGTGAGCCGAGAGATCACGGCGACCGCTTCCGGTCCCGGGTTGGAGGCGCGACCACGCTGGCCGTCCATCAAACCGCGCAATCCGGCGAGTTGAGCCGGAACCGCGGTGTCGGGGATTTTTCCGAACGCGAGGACCACCCGCCCGAGAAGCGCGTCATCCCGCAAATCACAGGCACGCCGCACGATCTTGGTAAGGAGCATCGCGGAAAACGGAAGTTCCGCCCGAGCGCCATCTTTCTCGTAGGCGGAGACGGCATGAACCGGGTCGTAGGCCACGATCGGTTCCAGCGCCATCCAGTAGAGAAGGTCGAGCGTCGGATCGGGCTGTTTTTTTGCGGCATCGCGATGACCGAGGAACAGTGCGGTGAGGATGGGTCCGGTAATGACCTCGGGAATCGGAACCCGCGGAGGGCTGTCGAGAGTGAGGGTGCCCGAAACGAATTGACGCGCCGCGACGGTGACGCCGAGACGCACCGTCGGATCGGGATCCTCTGCCAGGGACGACAAACGCTTGAGAGCCGCACCCAACGGAAACCCGCGTTCACCCGTCAACCGCGCCGCCCAAGCCCGCACGCCCGGATCGGCATCCTTCGCCACGTCATCCAACAGTTCATCTTCCAAAAGGCCCATTCCGTGCAGCGTCCACAACGCGCTGAGCCGGATTTCCGGAGTCGCTCCGTGCCGAACCAGTTCGTGAACCGGCGTCGTGTGATGAAGGCTGCGCGGTCCGAACGCCGTTTCGCCGCGTCCCGATAGAATCCGCTGGGCGGTCCGGCGCTGCCAGATATTGGGGTGGGTCAACGTCGCCGAAAGCGCGTCACTCGACAGTTTCGCCAGATCCATGTCCCGCGACGGACGCGATGCGACCGGTTTGCCCGGTTGATCCCCGACCCACACCACCCGCCAGATGCGCCCGCGTTCTCGATCCACACCGTCAGGATCAGCATTCGCGTTCTGATAGCAGGGATAACGATCATACCAATCCATGATCCAGACCGCGCCGTCGGGACCGGTCTGGGTGCTGACGGGCATGAACCAGCCATCGGTCGTGGTGAGAAAATCGGGTTTTCCCGTGGCCTTGAACGACGCTCCGGCGGGATCCACATGATCGTGGTTGATGGCGTTCTGGTGGATGTTGCCCATCAGGATTTCACCCTTCCACGAGCCCGGCCACTGGTCGCCCTGATACACATCGACACCGGCATACGCGGCCATGTGGTGGCGATGATCGACGATGCTCTTCAATTCGCCGTACGCGTATTGAAAGGGCGGCTGCCCCGCCTGTCGGTTGTAGATGCCGCCAGGGGCGAGATGAAACAGATGATCAATCACGCAGGCGCTGACGAAAGCATTTCCGCGGGCGTCAAAATCGACGCCCCAGGGATTGCTGGTGCCCTCGGCGAACACTTCGATGCCCCGGGTGGCTGGATTCAACCGCGCCACACCGGCCGAAATCATTGCCGGACGGGCATTGGGATTGGACGGGTCGCGGGCTTCGGTCCGGGTGAACACGCCGTGGGTCATGTAGAGCTGCCCATCCGGCCCCCAGGTGAATCCATTCAACAATTCATGGCGGTCCTCCTTGCCGAATCCCGTCAGGACCTCGGTCTTGCGATCGGCAACTCCGTCGCCATCGGTGTCTTCCAGGAACCACAGATGCGGTGCTTCGCCAACGTACACCCCGCCGTTTCCGACCAATAAACCCGTGGCGAGGCTCATGCCGTCGGCAAACACCGTCACCTTGTCGACCCGTCCATCGCCATCGGTGTCTTCGAGGATCTTGATGCGGTCCCGCCCTTTTTCGCCCGGCTTGGCCCCCAGCGGATATTCGTAGAGTTCCAGGACCCACAACCGTCCGCGTTCATCGAAGGACATGGCCACCGGGTTGGAAATATCCGGCTCCGACGCGAAGAGCCGCACTTCGAATCCCGGCGGAACCTTGAAGGTTTTCTGTTCCTCCTCCGGCGAAAGAGCGGGCGTGCCGGCGGGTGCGTGTTGACCGGTCAATTGCCGTCCGGCGGGCCGGTTTTTGTAGACCGGGAAACCGAAGCGCGGGTGCGGCGTGGCGGATTCATCGGCGACGGCAACGGAGGCGGTGGCAACGCCGGCTACAAGGAGAAGAATCGGCAGGTTCATGCGGGGTGACGACGGCTAAACTGACGGGAAAGCCCCGGCGGTCAATGCATGATCAACAGGGCTGCACAGGGGGGACACGAATTCACCTATTGAGAGACAGGATGAACAGAATGAACTGAATCCGATCGGCTCTTCGTGAAATCGGTGTCCGATTTTCTTCCGCCTCCCCACGGCGAATTCCGCGCGGAACCGAGGAAACCTGGCTCCCCGAACCGCGTGAACGCGGAACTCCGACCGCGGTAAGGCGAATCTCCTGATGAGCCGAGTGGACGGACGGATTTCACCACGCACGGCGGCGTGCCACATCTTACCACATTCACGGCTTGGACTGCGTCCCCTCTTCAACCCTTCAACCCCTCAACCCCTCAACCCCTCAACCCCTCAACCCCTCAACCCCTCAACCCCTCAACCCCTCAACCCCTCAACCCCTCAACCCCTCAACCCTTCAACCTCTCGGCATTTTAACCTGTCCCCTTCTTTCCCGCCGTGGCGAACCCGGCGAAAAGCTCACCACCAGAAGCTGGGATCCGAACCATCGGTCCGCACCACCAGACGTTGGAATTTCCGCCATTCCACGTGGCCATCCAGCATCAGGGCGTTGCCACCGGCGGGCAGTTTTCCGTTGAGATGGGGTGATTGGTGGCCCTTCCAGCCGCCATCGATACCCACATAACGATTCTTGGTGCGGTCCACCATGTTGTTTCCGCTCGAAAGAGTACCGTCGGCAACGATCACCCGCTCGGAGGAACCGGGGTTGACGTCTTCGCCGGCGATTTTCCAGGGCTTGGGATTGAGTGATTCGGTGATGTTGGTGGCCACAACCCGGCCGGCTCCCTTGAAGGCGACGGCATAGCCGATCACCCGGTAGCCCGTGTTACCTTCCTTGGTCAACTCGTTGGTGGTTCCAGTCGTAAAACTCCAGAGCGTGTCGTTGTCCTGCTTGGCGAAGGCGGGATCGTAAAGAATGTGGCGCTGACCACCGTTACGAACCAGTGCGTTGGCGGCCATGGCCGGAATGTCCCAAGGCCACACCGCGCCCGAGCAGTCCGGAAAGTTTTCCTTGTTGTCGTCGGCGTACATGCGGACGGCGATGCCCAATTGGCGCAGGTTGCTGCTGCACTTGACCTGGATGGCCTTGGATTTGGCTTTGGCCAACGCGGGCAACAACATGCCGGCCAGGATGGCGATGATGGCGATCACCACCAGAAGCTCAATAAGGGTGAACCCTCGGGCAGTGAAGCACCGACGGGACGAAGAGATAGGGGTGTTCATAACGGGCACACCACACATCCCAAGGGAACAGCGCATCAAAAGTGCGGGCGTCGCCGTACGGCAGGAAGGTGGTGTGCATACACAACCACCAATGCCAGGCACAGTCCATGAAGTTGCGCGCGTTTGAATTGAGGTTTTTCACACTCGTCGGTTCGGCAAACCGCCGTATTCAACCGATCCGGATCCCGATACGGTGTCCCTGTGCATCGCCCCCCGAAAGTGGCTCTGCTGGTGGAGACGTCCAACGCCTACGCCCGGGAACTGCTCCATGGCGTCCGCGCCTGGCTCCGGGAACACGGCCCCTGGGTTTTGTGGCTGGCCGAGGCGGGACGTGGCGCCGCACCGCCGGGATGGCTGCGCGATTGGAAGGGCGACGGAATCATCGCCCGCGTGGAAACCCCGGCCATCGCGCGCGCCGTCGCCGCCACCGGACTGCCCACCGTCGACGTCAGTGCCGCACGTCTTCTCCACGATCTTCCCTGGTTGGAAACCGATGATCGCGCGATCGCCCACATGGCCGCCGAACACCTGCGGGAACGCGGGTTTCAAAGCTTCGGCTATTGCGGCGATGCCCGGTTCAACTGGTCACGCTGGCGGGGCGAAGCGTTCCGCGCTCATCTGGCGGGACACGATTTCGATTGTGCCCTGTTCCCTGAAGCTGCGGGTTCAAAGATCCGCACCACGGATTGGGAAACTGAACTCTCGTCCCTCGCCGACTGGATCCAGGAACTGCCCAAACCGGTCGGCATCTTTGCCGGCTACGACATTCGCGGCGTTCAAATCCTGGAGGCCTGCCGCCGGCTGGGTGTGGCCGTGCCCGACGCGGTCGCGGTGATCGGAGTGGACAATGACGAACTGCTCTGTGACCTCGCGGACCCTCCGCTGTCCAGCGTGATCCCCGACGTCCGCCGGACGGGATACGAGGCGGCCGCGCTCCTCGCGCGCCTGATGCGGGGTGAAAAGATTCGCGGTGAAGGCCGGCTGTTCGCCCCGCAGGGCGTCGCCACGCGGCAATCCACCGACGTCGTCGCCGTCGCCGACAAAAACATCTCCGACGCGGTCCGCTTCATCCGCGAACACGCCTGCAGCGGCATCGGCGTTCGCGAAGTGCTGAAGGCGGTTCCGATGTCACGCCGGGTGTTGGAAACCCGATTTCGAAAGCTTCTGGGCCGTTCACCCCACGAACAGATCCTCAACGTGAAACTGGATCGCGTGAAACGTCTCCTGGCCGAAACGGATCTGCCTCTGGCGGCGATTGCCGAACGGACCGGTTTCACCCACGTGGAATACCTGAGCGTCGCGTTCAAGCGCCACACCGGCATCAATGCCAGTGAATTTCGTTCCGGACGACGCCCCTGACCGCGACGACGCAGAAGAGGCCAACGAGGGACGCGGATTCACTGATTGAGACGGAATGGACAGAATCAACTGAATGGGATCGGCCCCTCAGGAAGCTGCAACAATCGGTATCGTGGGTGTCGTTTTTCCGAGTTCGGGGCCGGCGACAGGACGCGACGCATCGGCAGGACCCGCACGGGGTTCTGATGAATGGATCGGATCCAGTTTATTCGGTTCATCCCGTCTGAAAACTCGGGAGAACCATTAGAGCGCGTCTGCGGTTTCCGGTCGGACGCCCCCTAATCACACTGCGTGCTGCGACGGATCGGGAATTGTGGGATCACCGCGTTTCAATCCGATGTTCGATTCGTAGGTACCAAGTTTGACGGTGCGAGGAACGGTTTTCGCACGGCGATCCAGGCCCAGGAGACTGATCCTCGACTCCGCCTGCTGCGCCCAGGGTGTACCCGGGAAAAGCTGCATGATCCGCTCCAGGGTCAACCGCGCCACTGAGGCACCGTCCGTGGACTTGAGCTGCAGGTCGGCCAGTTCATTCAACCATCGCGCCACCTGCTTCGGTGCCATTCCAGGATGGCGGATGAGGTATTCCAGAAGGTCTGTCGCCAGATCGATCCGCCCCCAGCGTTCGACATAAAGCCGGGCCAGTTTTTCACGCGTTTCCCAGTCATCCGGGAATTCCTCCATGCGAGCCACCCAGTCGCGGGTCTGCGCCTCGAAATCCTCCCCGGGGAGCTGGCCCGCGCCAAAGTCCTCAGTTAGTCCCAATCGCTCCTCATGGTGGGCCATCTTCAGCGGTGCCGCTTCGGCGCGTCGGGCCATATCGTCGGGATCGGGAAGATGCGCCAGGCGCTGGGTGGCGGTGAATGCAGCTTCGCTTCCGGGAAAGTTGGTAACGATCCGCGTGAACAGCTCGCGGGCACCGGCAACATCGCCCATCCGATTGAGCTTCAAATCCGCCAACCGGCTCATCGCCCGCGCCACCGCCGAGGTGTCCATCCCGGGTAGCGAAATCATTTCGGCCAGCACCGCGGACGCCGTGTTCACGTCCTTCAAATCATCGGCGTGGATATCCGCCAGCATCAACAGGCCTTCCGGATCGCCCGGAAACCGGACCAATTGCGCCTCCACCTCGGCGACCGCCGCCGGATAATCCCCACGCTTCCGATACGCTGTGGCCCGGGAATAGAACGGCCGCGGCTCGACCGATTCCGATCCCCCGGTCATCGAACCGAGAATCGGGCCGAGGACGAGAGCGATCACGGAAGGGACCCAGAGAGCGCACAGCGGGACGGCAGCCACCAGGACCGCGACCAAAGCCATGAACGGATTCCCGCTCTTGAATGCCCATATCCCACCTCCCAGCAAAATGGCCGTAATGATCAGCTTGCTCGGCAGGTCAATCGCGTCCTGCGCGCTTCCCGCCTTGCTGATGCGCCAGAACAGGAAGGCGGTGAGCGCCAAAAGAATGAACCCGCCGGCGAGGCCAACGAGGATGGAGGCGACAAGGAACATGGGAGGCAGGGGGGGACCGGTTGTTGACGGAACGAAGCACAGGCAACGCGGTGCGTCCATGAGATTTGCAACCCGCACCTCGAGCGCGGCGGGTTCAGGACGACGGACCGTCCGGGAACGGATTCCACATCAGCCCGGGAACATCCGGTCGTCCCCGATCGAGTTTGAAATCCCAAAAGACGCGCGCAGGCCATCGGGTGACATGCCCGTCGAGGAAGAGGAAATGGCACCCACCCGAATGCAGGTTGGTGTGCGGATTGTTCAACGAAGCCACCGCCGCGAGTCGCCCATTGTCGAACATCCAGACCGTGAGCGCTGGATCGGGAACGTTGCCCAAGCGGATCTGACGCCCGGTCCCCTGCCCGTTCACGTTTTCATTCAGGCAATAGTGGAAGAGATTGATTCCATTGCTGCGACGACGATTGGCCGGGCACAGCCACACTGAACGCGGCAAGGTCACTGCGGGATTGGTCCGCCACGGGACCTCATGATACGGAACCGCCGCCAACGTCCGCGCCAGGTCGACATACCAACCCGCCTCGGTGGAGGCTCCGTTCGGTGCGCCGTCGGGTGGAAGGAAGTCGGCGTTGTCCGCCGCGTATTCGTGGGTGGCGATTCCCCATTGGCGGAGATTGGAAATGCACGACGCACCACGCCCCTGCGCCAGCGCCCGCGTGAATGCCGGCAGCAACAATCCGCCGAGCACCGCGATGATCGCCATCACCACCAGCAACTCAACGAGCGTGAAGCCCGCCGCTCGGAGGGTTTTCGCGGTGCCTATCATGGTGTTCGAACCCGGTAGAACGCTGTCGATTCCTCTGGTCCAAAATCCTCCTCGAACGCGTCGATCTCCGCGGAGGACATCACCTCGGTGAAGGGACCAGATGCCGTGGACGATCGTTCGACCCGGTACCAAACACCCGGAACCGCATTCCAATGAACGCGAATCCTCCCGGCGGACGTCACCTCCACCCGGGCAACAATCGGCACGTCCGCAACGTCGATCGCGAGAACCGCGGGCTCGCTGACGACGAAGCCCGCGGCATTCGAAATCTTCACCCGATACACACCGGCCCGATCGGGTGTGACCTCCGGAAGAACGAGACTCGATGCCGTCTCGCCGTCGAGTTCGGCATCCTGATAGAGCCATTGGTACTGCAAGGGCTCCGTGCCGCTCGCCGTCACTTGAAATTGCACCGCCGCACCCGCGGCGACGGATTGGGATTCCGGTTGGTGTGTGATTCGCGGGGCTTCCTGAGCGGGCGTCGTGGGCTCGCCGGTGACGGTCACCCGGTCGAGTCGCCAGGTGCCGGTCGTTCCGTAGTTCGATCCGGATTTGACCGCGATATAATTGGTTCCGGTGGAGAAATCTGAAACGATGCGGAGGGTGAATCGTGGATTGTTCGAAGCTCCGGCAAATGCTGTGAGTGGAATGGTTATCCCGTTGGTGAAGGAGCCATCCGCGGCGATGAAAAAACTCACGGCCTCGGAGAAGGTAATCCCGTCGCCGGAAACGAGGACGACCCCTTTTCGACTGGCAGTCGCTGATGCCCGAATATCGAATTTCAGGCCGATCGAATTGTAGCCCGCCGTGCTGACGGCCAATTGGACACCGGCACTGCGTGCAGCCATTCCCTGCGCGGGAAACCGCGACAAGGCCAACGCGAAGTCATCGGTCACTGCCGGATCACTCGATCCCGTGCCGGAAGCGAACTGTACGTTCAGACCGCCGAGAACGGTCGCTATTCCTTCACCCGAGGATGTGGCGGGATGATTGGTATCGGTGGTTGCGTTGAAATCCCACTGCGCCAGCACTGCGGCTGAGACGGACCCGAAACTCAGCCACACGTAGATCCACAGCATAACACCGGGGAACAACGACGAGCGGAACCCAACACCGCATCCAACTCCACGGCTGAAACAACGCTTCATGGAACCTCCTTCGATCCGGTTGTTGCGGACGAAGTGAGACTCTCAGCGCCCTGAAAACAGCCGGTTCGCTACGCTACCGTATCTATCGGCCATCCGGTCAAGTTGTGCACTACGGACACATTGGGGGGAATCCACCGGGAGCGCCGTCATCCTGCCGGCAAGGAGGAATCCAAGCCCCGCTACAAAGCCGGCGAAAACCACCGGGCCGTCAAGATGACGGCGCTCCCAGGGGGGGCACGGTGCCGTTCAACCGGGTGCCAGTCCCGGCGCGGTGGGCGTGGAACGAAGCCGGCGTGCACCCACCAACAGAATCATGACGATCATGCCCGCGAGTCCACCGCAGCCGATGCCCACCGCGACGTTCAGTGGGCGATTGGGACCGATGGGGATGGGTGAACCGGTGCCGACCGCGACAATCTGGAACGGGTCTTCGTCGACGGTAAATCGCCCCATTTGAACCAGTTGGTTGTTCAGGGCATCCAACTGCTGTTTATACCGGTCCATTTCCTCCCGGAGGCGGCGTTCTTCAACGACAAGTGCCGCCGTCTCGAAGACCGCCTGTTGCTCTTCACGCATCTGCATTTCCACGAGCTTTTCCAACCGTTCCGTTTCCGCGATTCGTGCCTGAAGATCCTCCTTCACGAGTTCGGAATAGGATTCAAGGTCCGCTTTCTTGAGGGCGAGTTCGGATTTCAACCCAGCATCCTCGGGATGCCCCGCCAGCCGGTTCTCGAGTTTCCGGATTTCAAATTTGAGATCAAATGCGGGATTCCCGGAACTCACGGTCCCAAGCGTCAAGCGCGGCGCGGTTTCCAGCCGCATCCGTTCCTGTCTTAACCCAGCCAGCGTCGCACGGTGCGCCTTCAATGTTTCCTGAACACTTTCGGAATCGGTCGCCACGATCGTGCTGTTCTTTTTCTGAAAATCATCCAACGCCTGTTGCGCCGACTCCCATTTTCGTTGAAATGTCAGAATCAGGGAGGTTGTCTGCGCCTCACTGTTCCCTATCTGGTTTCTTCGTACCTCCCGGGTGAAATCAACGAATTCATTCGCCCACTTGGCCGCGAATCTCCGCGAATAGTCGAACTCGGTACTGGTGACCTCCATGACAAACGTTCCGCCGAAACCGGAACGTGCGGAAAGCGCCGGGCGGATCAACTTGTTGGTATTGCCGTGACCTTCCTGCAGTTTGCCCAGCGTCCGCTGAATGACCGCCTCCTGAGTCATCGAAGCCAGGATGCTATCGGCCGACATCGGACTCACCTGATTTGCCGGCGGCAACGCTGCAAGCCTGGGAACGCTGACCAATGTCGAGGTGGCCCGGTAACGATTGGGCATCGTTGCGCTGATCCCTCCGGCCACGACCCCGCCCACCACCGCCAATAGGGGAATGCAGCACCACGGAAAGCGACGAGAAGTCTTGGAGGCAGTCATAAGAGCAGCGGCAGAAGGGACTTTCCGGCCCCAGTTTTGAAAACGGCGACGCAGGGCGGAGGCGTGTTCGCGGATGAGCGAGACTCCAGCATCGGCCAGGGTCCGGCTCCACAGCGCCAGCCAGTCGGTGGTTCGATCGGATTCCATCGCCTCGCGGCAATGATCGCGGAACAACTGGACCATCGGTTCCTCGTACTCGCTGCGGAACCCGGCCGGGAACAGGCGCGTCAAACGGCGGTAAACGCCCGCGTGGCGTTGGATCCTTTGGAGGGTGTCGCGCGGTGTCATGGCAACGATCAGGCGGGGCCCGGCGATCCCAATGGCGGCCGGCCCAATCCACGACGCGACGCAGCGCGGACGATCTGGTTCAGGCGATGGGTCTCCGCTGTTGCCGCCCGGCTGCCTTGCGCGGTCAGTCGATAATAGCGGCGACGTTCCTCACCCGGTTCGGGATCCGGCCGTTCCCCGGCCTCGGCAATCAGGCCGGCTTCCAGCAAGCGTTTCAAAGTGCCGTAAAGCGTCCCCGGTCCCATGCGGATCCGTCCCTCGGTGGTCTCCAGTACATCCTGCATGATGGCATATCCGTGACGCTCCCCCTCGGCGAGCGCGACCAGAATATGAAACACAGCGGGGGTCAACGGACCCGAATCCGCCGAACCGCCCCCACCTCCTGCCGTCTGTCTCGAAATACCCATGGAATCGAATTACGTCCGTCACAGTTATATCCACTACGGATATAGTCAAGTGGGATTCGGATTCTGGATTCGTGAAACCTCGGACCAGGCATCCTTGCAGTTCCAACCCCGCCAGATCAGCCGCGACGCCCTGCCACTCTCGCCCGCCGATCTCCCTCCCCTCCGTTGCCGACAGAGGTGAGGGCCGGGCAGGTGGCGTGACCGTGTCTTCGCAGCCTGACTCAAACAACCGAACGTGATGTCACCACACGCCGGTCCGGCACCGCTCGGCACCCCTCACCCTGGCCCTCTCCCCGCTCCGCAGGGCGAGGGAAGTCGATTGGGTGCGTTTTCGGCCCAAGGTTGTTCTTTCTACGGGCACGTCTGATGTCAGCGGACAGTCCTTAACGTCCTGCGGTCTTTACAAGCGGGCGCAGGGTTTGATCCCTTTCTTGAATGCAGTTCCCGAAATCCTTTCAGCCCGGCTGCGGCATTCCCAACCGCCTGGCGCGCCACTCCGAATCCTTGATGCTGGCGGTTGCGATGTTGATCGCGCCGCGCGTCACGGTGTTCTCCGCGCCGTTTGAACCACTCCCCGCTGGCAAACCGGCCGCCGTGGAGCGGCATTTGGAGGCCCTGTCTCCGGCCGACGAATTGAAGATGATTCAGCTCCCGGACGGCTATCGACTGGAACTCGTTCTCAGCGAGCCGGACATCAAGGAACCCATGGCCATCGCTTTCGATGGCAATGGCCGCATGTACGTGGTGGAAATGCGCACCTACATGCAGGACATCGAGGGCACCGGTGAACTTCAGCCCAAGTCCCGGGTGTCGCGCCACGAATCCAGCAAACGCGACGGCATCTTCGATCAACACGTCGTGTTCGCCGACAATCTGCTGCTCCCCCGCATGGTGTTGCCACTGCAGGATGAGGTCCTCATCGGCCTGACCGACACCAGCGACATCGTGGCCTGGCGTGATCAGAACGGTGACGGAACCGCCGACACCAACCGTCTCTTTTACAAGGGCGGCCCGCGCGGCGGGAACATGGAACATCAGCCAAGTGGATTGGTGTGGGCGATGGATAATTGGATCTACACCACCTACAACGCCTATCGCCTTCGCTGGACGCCGAATGGCATGGCGTTGAACGAACCCACCGCTCCGAACGGCGGGCAGTGGGGGCTCGCCCAAGACGATTGGGGAAAGCTCTGGTTCAGCAATGCGGGCGGTGAAATCGGTGTCTGGAATTTTCAGACCCACATTGCCTACGGCGCGATCAACGTCCCTTCGCAATGGTCGGAAGATTGGAACGCCGTCTGGCCCGCCATCGGTCTCGGCGATGTCCAGGGCGGCACCGGTCGGCTGCGTCCGGATGGAACCCTGAATCATTTCACCGCCACCTGCGGTCAGCAGATCTTTCGGGGCGACCGTCTCCCCGTCGAACTCCGCGGGAACGTGTTTCTGCCGGAACCGGTCGGACGCCTGATCCGCCGTGGGATCGTGGAGGTGAAGGACGGCATCACCACGCTGCGGAATCCGTACCCGCAGTCCGAGTTCATCCGGAGCACGGACGCCAATTTCCGTCCGGTCAACATGATCACCGCCCCCGACGGCTGTCTCTACATTGTCGACGTCTACCGGGGCATCATTCAGGAAGGCAATTGGACGCGGTCCGATTCCTTCCTGCGTCCCCAGATTCAACGCTGGGGACTCGACAAGAACACCGGCCACGGCCGCATCTGGCGCCTCACTCATCGGGATTTCAAGCCCGGCCCCCAACCTCGGATGCTGGAAGAAACCAGTGCTCAATTGGTCGCCCATCTTGAGCATCCCAATGGCTGGTGGCGGGACAGTGCCCAACGCCTGCTCGTGGTGCGTCAGGACAAGAGTGTGGTTCCAGCGCTGACCCGGCTGGTTCGCACCAGCAGCAATCCGCTGGCCCGCGCTCATGCCCTCTGGACCCTGGAAGGTCTCGGCAGCCTCGACGCCTCGTTGGTGCGGTCCGCGTTTCGAGACGAGCATCCGCGGGTTCGTGAAAATGCCATCCGGGTGAGTGAATCGTTGATCAAGATTGGAGACGCCTCGCTGACCAACGACGTGATGGCGATGGCCAAAGACCGTGATCCCAACGTGGTGATCCAGGCGATCGGCACGGTGAAGCGATTGAATCTCCCCGCCTGGCCGGTCTGGGCGGATGGGGTGATCGCCGCCAGCACCAGCGAAGGTGTCAAACAGATTGGCGGCGGATTGGTCACCGCACCCAAGCCCCGCAGCAATGTCTTCACCGCAGCGGAAGTGGATATTCTCAAGAAGGGCGAAGCCATCTATCGCGAATTGTGTTTCGCCTGTCACGGCATCGATGGCAAGGGCATGGCCCAGCAGGGCGCCGTCCCCGGATCTACGCTGGGACCACCGCTCTCGGGCTCGAAGACGGTCAACGGCCATCCTGACGGACCGGTCATGGTCCTGCTCAACGGCCTCGCCGGACCGGTGAACGGCAAGCCGTACGAAGCCCAGATGGTCTCGATGGCCAGCAATCCCGACGACTGGATCGCCGCAGCTGCCAGCTATGTCCGCAACAACTTCGGGAATCGCGGCGGGTTCGTCCAACCCGAGGCGGTTCAACGGTTGCGCGCCGCGTACGCTGCCCGGACCGATCCCTGGACCGAACAGGAATTGCGATCCACCCTGCCCCGCGCACTGACCAATTCCGCCACCTGGAAACTCACCGCCAGCGCCTCGACCAACCAATGCTCCGCCGCCGCCGACGGCAAGAGCGACACCCGCTGGGACACCGGTGCGAGCCAGACCCCGGGACAATGGTTCGCCATCGAATTGCCCGCCGAGGCCAACGTCGGCGGACTGCGACTCGATACGCTCCAATCGCCCCAGGATTATCCGCGCGGATACAAGGTGGAGTTGAGCACCGACGGCAGCCGCTGGAGCCAGCCGGTCGCCGAAGGCAAAGGAACCGGAGCCATCACCGACATCACCTTTCCACCAGCGAAAGCCCGATTCATCCGCATCACCCAGACCGGTGCTGTGAACGGCCTGTTCTGGAGCATTCATGAACTCCGGGTGCTCGCGACAAACTGAGTCGGAAGCGATTCAACCGGATCGCACCGCTTGACGCCCCGGGGTCGCAGCGTAGCGTCACCCATTATGCTCGGATTCCGCCCCCAGTCCTCGCTGTGCGGTGGCCCAATGTCGCGCCGCAGTTTCCTGGAGGCCGGCGCCCTGAGTGCGGCGGGATTGGGCCTGACCGATCTGCTCAAACTCCGAGCGATCGGTGGCCAGACATCCCCAGCTGCCCGCGCGTCCCAGGACGCTGCCGTCATCTTCGTCTGGTTGCCTGGGGGTCCAGCCCATCTCGACACCTACGATATGAAGCCGGATGCGCCGGCCGAGATTCGAGGCGATTTCAGGCCCATCCGCACCAATGTTCCCGGGATCGAGATCTGCGAACTGTTCCAACGTCAGGCGAAAATCGCCGACAAGTTCAACATCATCCGATCAGTTTCCCACGAGTTTGCCGACCATGGCGGCGCCCACAAACGGTTCATGACCGGTCGCATCCCCGCCACGCCCACCGAGTTCGTCAACGATGCCCCGTCGGTCGCCTCGATCATCACCAAATCGCTCGAAAGCCGGAACAGCGCCGGCATGGCGTCGTGCGTCGCCGGGGTCGACAACGGCCGCAGCCAGATTGACGTCTTCAGTCTCGGCCCGGCCTACCTGGGGTCCGCCTATACGCCCTTCATGGTGGTCGGTGATCCCAGCGCCAAAGATTTCAAGGTCCAGAACCTCGGCCTGACACCGGACATGGCGACCCGGCTCGATGACCGGGTCCATTTGCTTCAGGGCATGGATCGGTTGCGCCGTGATCTGGACGGCAGTGGATTGATGGGGGCGATGGATCATTTCAGTCAGCGGGCGGTGACGATGCTGACCAGTCCAGGGGTGCGTGATGCGTTTGACCTCTCGCTGGAGCCGGCGGCAGTCCGCGAACGGTACGGCTGGAGCGCGTATGGCCAGCGCGGACTAATGGCCCGGCGCTTGGTCGAGGCCGGATGTCCCTTCGTAACCATGGTCTGGGAGAATCCATTTCCCAGCAAACCAATGCCCGCGGGATGCTGTTACAACTGGGATTCCCACGCCGTCAACTGCCACATCTTTGAAGACTCGAAATGGCGATTCCCTCCCTACGATCGGGCAGTTTCGGCGCTGATCGAGGATCTCTACTCCCGCGGTCTCGACAAGCGGGTGCTGCTGGTGGTCACGGGTGAGTTCGGCCGCACTCCGCGGCTCGAACGCAACAAGGGGACCCAGACCGGGGTCTTGCAACCTGGCCGCGATCATTGGCCTCAGGCGATGTCGTTCATCGTCGCGGGAGGCGGCATGCGAACAGGTCAGATCATCGGGGCCACCAATTCCAGAGGCGAACATCCCGACCATCGCCCCCTGACTCCGAATGATCTTTGGGCAACGGTCTATCGGCATCTTGGAATCGACTACACTGATTCGCTGCTCGATTTCACCGGCCGCCCGATGCCGATCCTTCCCTTCGGCCAACCCATCGACGAACTCCTGCCGGTGTCGGGATGAGCACACGACGATCTGGAGCTCCGACAAGTCGGCCTGGCGCCGGCGCCGAATCCCGACGTTTTCCGACGGGCACCGATTTCATATGCATCTCCAGCCCCTCATTTGCGTCCGCAATGTCGAGGCCAGCAGTCGGTGGTATCAACGGCTGCTCGGTGTCCAGAGCGATCACGGTGGACCGGATTATGAACGGCTCGTGTCGCAGGGAACGTTGATTCTTCAATTGCACAACTGGGACGTGGAGCACCACCACGGTCGGCTCGGCGATCCCGAACTTCGTCCGTATGGAAACGGAGTTCTACTCTGGTTCGAACTCGTCGATTTCGACGCCGCAGTCGCGCGCGCCGTGGAGCTGAAGGCCGACATCTTCAAGCCAAAACACCGGAGTGAGAACGCCTACTGGGAATGCTGGCTGCGCGATCCCGATGGATACACCCTGGTGCTCGCCAGCCCGCACGGATCCATCGTCGACGCGGAACCAGCGTCGGTAGGGCGAACTTCCGAGTGACCCAGGTGGACGGACGGATTCAACTCTGTCCAGGTGCGTCCCACGTCCTACCACGTTCCCGGCTCGGCGGGAGCCTCGACCCTACCCGCGGACCGCATTCCCCGTTTCGACCCGTCCAGGCCATTTTCGGTTTCGTTTTCGATTGAATACATAGCTCGGTTATGTATAATCTCGTTCGTGCTGCCACGTGATCTAATTGCCGCTTCGTCGACGCCGCTGGTCTTGTCCATCCTGGCGGAGAATGAGAGCTACGGTTACGCGATCATCCAGCGGGTCAGGGAATTGTCCGGCGCGGAGATGCAGTGGACCGACGGCATGCTCTATCCGGTCCTGCACCGACTCGAACGGGACAAGTTGATCGTCGCGGAATGGCGGAAATCAGAAACCGGTCGTGAACGGAAATATTACCGCCTGACGAGCAAGGGCGGGAAGACTCTCAACACGGAGAAAGCCAATTGGCTGGCCGTCCACAACACCCTGGGGAAACTATGGAACCTTCGACCCGTTTCGATTTAGAAAACGCCATCCGGAGTTGGCGGCAACGACTCGTCGAGGAACTCCCGGCCGGCGGCGACACCATTTCCGAACTGGAGGAACACCTTCGCACCGCGCTCGCCGACCTTGGTCAGCGGGGGCTTTCGGAAGAGGAATCGTTCCTGATCGCGTTCCGGCGGTTGGGATCGCCTACGGCGTTGGCTGGGGAATTCGGGCAGTCCGATCCGGCCGCCGTCTGGCGCCGTCGAGTTTTTTGGATTTTGGTCGGCTGGGTCGCGGCTCACCTCTGGGGATCGATTGCCAATCTGGCGCGGTTTTCTGTCGCCAATCTTGCGCAAAAGATACCCGTTCAATTCGTAAATGCGTTCGTCATCTCGGTTTATTTCTTGATCGGAATGATCCCACTGGTTGTCGCGATCCAGTTGGCAAGAGGGCGCTGGAAATCGGGGCTGAATCGATGGGTTCCGATGGTGGCAACTCGCCTGCGCGCTGCTGCAGTTGTCATCATTGCTGGAATCGCGATAGACGCCCTATTCCAGTGGGCCATCATTTCGACTTCTCGACCCCATTTCTATGGATACAACAACTGGCATGCCTTTGGGATGAGCTTTCTCTTCGGGGTCTCGGGTTACATCCCGGCCGGACTCATCCTCGCCTGGCTGATGCCGATCCCTCCGAAACAACGTCCGGTCGCCGGTTGATTCGCCGGTGGCATTGGCAGTCGCGACTGCGTCCTGGACTGAGCACGGCGGAGCCGCCGCCTTGCCGGACGGGCGCGAACTTCAGTCGAGCGTGGTGAATGGATCCGTGGCTCGCGAATCGAAGCCCCGTTCCAAAGCGGTGTCGACGCTTCGCTCTGCCGCCGCACTCCACGACGGCAAGCGTTTTCTGAAGCCTCACGCCGACGGGACCGCTCGAATCACTGTTCGAACACCCGCACCCGATAAAAGCGCGGGTGCGAATCGACGATCGGATCTTCCACGATCGCATCCGCCGTTGCGGCGGAGAAGAAAGGCCGGTTCGACGGGACATCCAACGGCTGCCAGCCGAGCGGGTCCGCGAAATTCCCGCTGACCTGCACTTCAAATCCGCGCCGGGCGATCCGGGGAAAACGGATCTGCACCACGCCGTTGCCAAGCCGGGCCGAAACCCGCCACGGATCCAAAGCGGCCAGTGGATCGGTGCCGACGAGGAATTCGAGCTCGTTCGACTGGCCGTCGGCATCCGGATCGGCAGTGGCCGCGGCCTGGGGCAGTTTGGGATCGCCGAAATGAACCACCTGCCAGTCGGCAAAACTCTGGAAGGTCACGGCATCACCGTTGATCCATTCGGTCAACAGGGCCACGGCGTTGGTGTCGACGACATTCGATGCCAACGGCGGCATCTGTTCGGAGCCGCGCTTTGAAATGCGCTCCAACATTTCTGAAGCCTCTGGCGCTCCCGGACTGATGACGTGGAAGGCATCTCCTCCACCGGAGACATTCAAATGTCCATTGATCAGTCCAGCCAGGCTAGTCGGGGTGGCGATGCGGGTATCAAAGGCGGCCGTCGTCGGACCGCCCGGCTGATGGCATTGGGAGCAATTCGCGGCGAGATACGATCGCACGCGGGCCTCGGCACTGGCCGTGCGATCGGTCGCAGGAACGAGTGCGCGCAGGGTTTGAAGTCCAGTGGCCGGGCTTGAGAAGTATCCCGCCCGGTTCAACGCCAGGATCTGATTCTCCAATCCATCACCGGAATCAAAGTCACGATTCAACTGCGGTGTGTTGAAGCCCAATGCGCCGCCACCCACCGCCGTGTGGCACGTCAGGCATTCCGCGCGGCCGGGATAGTGCCAGACCTGGGTCCGAACTGTGGACCCGTCGTGGATGACGAACGTTTCGTCGAGACCCACCTCGGGCACAAGCGTGGCGTTCTTCTGAGTGTCGTCCCAGCGATAGGTCACGCCGTAGAGATCGTTGGTGGTCTTGACGATGAACCGTGTTTCCAGCCGGCGACGCGATGCCGGAACGCCGTTGGTAAGTTCCAAGTCGAAGTGTTTCACCCAAACCGATCCCGCCGGAAACTGCCAGTTGCCGTCGCGGTTGAAGCCCATCTGCGCAGTGAGATCGGGAATCGAGAACCAGCGGCGCTTGAGAGCGCCATCCGACCAGAACGGCACGTTGAGATCGTAGGGAACGACGCCGGGCTGGGGCGTGAGGGCGGCCAGATCACCGAACGCACCCGCATCGGCGAGCGTCGGCGGCAACGGAGTTCCCACAGGAGTCGCATTGTATTGCAACCGCGCGATCTGTCCGCCGGTTTGAGCGATCAACACGTCGCCGTTGGAAGGATCGATTCCAATCGCTGAAGGTCCCGCGGCACCGGTGATCCGTTCGGAGGTCACGAAGTTGGTGCCGTTCGGTCGGAGGATCCACACGTTGCCCGTCCCGTTGTCGGAAAACACATAGGTGCCATAGAGCTGAGACAGGTGTTTCCCGCGATACACGACCCCGCCGATGATGGCATTGCCGCGGCTCGGTCCGGTTCCGTGCGGATATTCATGGATCGGATTGATGCGGGTGAATCCGGCGGGTGGAGTTTTGAACCCCGGATGCAAGCCTTCAAAAAAAGCCCAGCCGTAGTTTCCGCCCTTCACCACTACATCGACCCATTCCCAGAGATCCTGTCCCACATCGCCGACATAGAGCTGGCCGGTCACGCTGTCGAACGACATCCGCCAGGGATTGCGAAACCCGACGGCGTAGAATTCCGTTCGCACCTTCGTGGGATCGACGGTCTTTCCGTTGAAGTTGGTGGCACCGACGTACGGATTGTCGGCCGGGACGAAGTAATTGGTCGTGACGGCAGGATGAACGTTGGGAAGGAGATTGCCGGGCCGTTTGTCGACATCGAGTCGGAGGATCGCCGAAAAGTAGTTCTTGGTGATGTTCTGCGAATTATTTCCGCCGTCGTATTGCGGACCTTCATCGCCCATCGACGCGTAGAGATAGCCATCGGGACCAAAGTGCAGGTCACCGCCCTGATGATTCCCGGCGGTGTCGTACTGATTGAGAAGCGGAACCTCGGAACCGGGAAGGCCCTGGTTTGAATTGGTCGGGGAGCATTCGAATCGGGCGATGCCCTGATGCCGGCCAGATCCGAGCGTTGTGGTCAGGTTGCGGGTCAGCGAGAGGAAGAAGAGTCGGTTGGTGGCGTACCCGGGATGAAACGCGAGGCCGAGCAGGCCCGATTCACTGTCGGACATCACCGTGAGCTGCATGAACACCGTCCGGGTGGGATGCGCGAGGTTGGTGATGACCACCATTGTTCCGCCCTTTTCGAGGATGAACAGGCGGTTGGTTTCACCCGGCGGCGAGGCGATGCAGACCGGCTCGGAGAACGTCACACCCGGGAAGGCGTCAACGAGGGAGTAGCCGAGTTGCGCGGGGTTTTGAGGAAGCCGCAAGGTGGTGTTGGCGACCCGCACGCCCAGCGCCAAGGCGGGCGAATCGGCAGTCCACGCCAGCACCGACACGAGACACATCAACCATCCCAAAATCTTCCGTACCGGCGTTTTCATGCAGTGATTTTCTCTACCGGCCGACACGTTTCAGGGCCACAAGGAAGAGTGAACGGCGTTCTTGCTTCGACCGGGACCGTCCGGCGTCGAGTCTGTTTCCATCCAACCCACTCTCAACACTGTTCTTCATAAGGGAATTCATTCCGGGAGCAAGTTCCGTGCGATTCCCATCGTGGATCGGTCCGGTTGACGCCTGCGTTGCCGGGTCACATGATTCGGCCGCCATGTCCGCACTGCTGGAGTCATTGATCGAACTCATCCGACGCGCGTCTGCCGAGCTGCCCGACGACGTCAACGCCGCGCTGGTCCGGTCGTTGGAACAGGAGAAAAAGGGCACCATTGCCGAAAGCGCCCTCAAGATCATCGAGCGCAACATCGAGCTCGCTAAGCGGAAGTCCCAGCCCATCTGCCAGGATACCGGCAGCGTCATTTTCTACGTCGATTGCCCGGTCGGATTCGATCAGATCGAGTGTGAAGCAACGGCGCGCGAGGCGGTGAAGGAGGCGACCCGGAAAGGATTCCTGCGGCAGAATTCCGTCGATTCCATCACCGGCAAGAACGACGGCACCAACCTTGGGCCCGGGGCGCCGACGGTTCATTTTCATCAGCATCGGGAATCGACGATCGAAATCCGGCTGATCCTCAAGGGCGGCGGTTGCGAGAATGTCGGAGCGCAGTATTCGCTGCCTGCGGAATCCCTCCATGCCAACCGCGATCTCGACGGCTGCCGGCGAGTGATCCTGGATGCCGTCCTGCAGGCCCAAGGCAGGGGCTGCGGACCGGGAATCCTGGGTGTCTGCATCGGGGGCGACCGCGCCACCGGCTATGAATTCAGCAAGCAACAGTTCCTCCGCAAACTCGACGACCGGAATCCGGATCCGAAGCTCGACGCCTTGGAGCAGGACATCCTGAAAACGGCCAACGAGCTGGGCATTGGTCCGATGGGTTTCGGCGGCAAGACCACGTTGCTGGGCGTCAAGATCTGCGCCGCCAACCGGGTCCCGGCCTCGTTCTTCGTCAGCATCAGCTACATGTGCTGGGCCTACCGGCGGCAAGGCGTGGTCCTCACTGCCGGCCAAACCATCGGCAGTTGGCTGTATTGAACCGGGTCGCCCCTTTTTTGGAGATTGAACCATGATTTCCCTGACCACACCCATCACAGAAGAGGCCGTTCGCGCCCTCAAAGTGGGCGACGAAGTCCAAATCAACGGCGTGATCTTCACCGGCCGTGACGCGGTGCACAAATACCTGCACGAAGGCGGTGAACTTCCGCCCGGGGTCGATTTGAAGGGCGGAATCATCTACCACTGCGGACCGGTGATGATGAAGCAGGCGGATGGTTCGTGGAACTGCACCGCGGCCGGCCCGACCACTTCGATCCGGGAAGAGCCGTATCAGGCGGAGATCATCGGGCATTTCGGTGTCCGGGGCGTCATCGGCAAAGGCGGCATGGGCGACCGAACCCTGGCCGGCTGCAAGGAGCACGGTTGTGTGTACCTCCATGCCATCGGCGGGGCTGCCCAAGTGTTGGCGGAGTGCGTCACCCGGGTTCGCGGCGTCTATTTCCTGGAGAAATTCGGATCCCCTGAAGCGATCTGGGAACTGGAAGTGAGTGAATTTCCAGCAGTCGTCACCATGGATGCCCACGGCGAATCGCTCCATCGCGAAGTCTTCGCCGCGAGCGAAGCCGCGCTCCAAAGCCGTTTGTAAGAGTCGGCCGTAGGTCGCCACTCCGACCGGCTCCGCACCCCGCACCCTGTCGCCTTCGCCGCGCAACCCATGCGCGGTCCACGCCATCGTGCACCCGCTCCCCACCCAATATCCCAGACCCGAGATCCCAGACCCCACGTCCGAGACCCATCATTCACGCCAAAAAGAACGCAACATGCGTTTTGAAAGCATGTTTTAAACTCGTTCGAATCCACTTGGCCACAAAAGCAGCGATTCTTCCCTCAGTATGAGAGTTCGATGTAACCCGTCGACAACGCCTTAGTCTGGACACTCAACCGTGCACGAACTCGTCACACCCCCCGATCGCGAGTTGATGTTTGATTTGAAGTCCGGGCGTCGCGTCCCGGTCCCACCTGCGCTGCCCACCTTGACCAGCGCGTCCCTGCAATGGGACGGCGTTCTGTTGGAGGAGCATACCGTTTCGTCGGTCGAGGTCACCGATGTCTGTCCGCTCAACCATGTCGTCGCTCTTTGCCTGAATTCCCAGGTCGAGATGGAGTGGACCAGCAACGGCACCTGGCAACGCTTCACTCTCGAAAACGGCACGGTCAGTTTGATTCCGGCCGGGCTGGTCCATTCCGCCCGGGTTCCATCCACCTGCCGGTACATCACCGTTTCGTTGACCCCCTCGTTCGTGGCTGCCGCCGCCAACTCGTTCCCCAAGGGCCGGCCGGTGCAACTGCGCTGCTTCGTTGCCAGAAAGGATGGCTTCCTGGCCGGGATCGCCCTCGCTCTGCGCAAGGAGGTCGAGAACGGCCGTTCCGGACGCCTGTACGGCGAAACCCTGGCGACCGCCCTCGCGGTGCATCTGGTGCATCACTACGCCGAGGAGCCCACCGAACTGAATCCTCCCGTCGGTGGCCTGTCCCAGCAACGCCTGCGTGCGGTCCTTCAGCACATTGAGCAGCACCTCGCCGAAGATCTCAATCTCAACGCCCTCGCCCAACGCGCCGGCCTGAGCGCGTATCACTTTGCCCGGATGTTCAAGGAATCCACCGGAACTTCCCCGCATCAATACGTCCTGCGCTGCCGGGTGGAACGTGCCCGCCTTCTCCTGCAAGTCGCCGGCGGTCGAGTGGTCGATGTCGCCCTCAAGGTCGGCTTCTCCGATCAGGGCCACATGGCCCGCCACTTCAAGCGCGCTTACGGTGTCACCCCGGAGGTCTATCTTCGGACAGAAGTGAAACGCCGCCGGGTCGCTTGACGCCCCGGGGTCGCGACTATCTTCCGTCCGATTCCAACCACTTCGGGATCACCGCCGAAACGGGCTCGTACAGTCGTCCGATCAGTTCCTCCGGCGTGGTTGCGGTTCGGATCAGCGCGGCGTGTTCGGGCCGGGTGAGTCCTCCGGCAATCGCACTGCGGATCTGCATCAGAAATCCGTCGAAATAGCCGCCCGCGTTCAGCAAGCCGCAGGGTTTCGCGTGAATCCCGAGCTGTGCCCAAGTCAGGACTTCACAGAACTCGTCCAGCGTTCCGAACCCGCCCGGGAGCGCGACAAAGGCATCGGATAAATCCGCCATCAGGGCCTTTCGTTCATGCATGGAATCGACCAGGTGCAGGCGGGTCAGCCGGGGATGAGCCAGTTCCTTCGCCTCCAGGGCGCGCGGAAGGACACCGATCACCCGTCCACCCGCCGCCAAGGCCGCATCCGCCACGATCCCCATCAACCCGCATCGAGCCCCGCCGTACACGACCTCCAGGCCGGACGCAGCCAGTCCCGAAGCGAGCGACCTTGCCGCGGTGGCGAATGCCGGGTCGGTGCCCGGACTGGACCCGCAGAAAATGCAGACACGTTTCATCCCGGCCAAAGGTCCACACCCGACCGGCGCGGCACCAGCGAAAGTGTCGGCCCCACCCACCGTCCGCGAAATCGAAGCACCCTCAATTGGCACTTCAGGAATCCGTGCGAATTCGTGAAATCAGTGTCCAATCTTCCGACGCAAACCCAGTCGATGTGACTCCCGGAGCCGCGTGAACGCGGGACTCCGGGCCAAATCCACCGCCTTCCGCCTTGCTCGAAACACCCCACGGCAGAGAGGCTCCAGAGAACGATGATGAAGCTCCTTTCGAAATCATTTTCCGTCACCGAATCGATCTCCACGGTGGCGGTCGTACTTCTCCTGCTCGCGCCGGTGACGAAGGTGATCGCCGCCGCACCGGCTCCGGCACCCGCTGCCAATACCGAAACCGTCGGTCATCACGATGGCAATCGAACCGTGCTGCCGGTCAATCAGGCCGTTACACCCGCCGGCAGACAGATCGAGCTGAACGGGCTCCGACCCCAGGCCATCGCGTTGTCGCCGGACGGAAAACTCCTTCTGGCCACCGGCAAAACCAGTGAACTTCTGGTCCTCGACCCCATCACCGGTGCCATTCGCCAACGCGTCGCCCTGCCCAATGCCGAACAGAACGAACCGCGGCCCGATTCGGTCTCGTCCAACATTCTCAAGCCCGACAAGGACGGACAGGTCAGTTTCACGGGCCTGGTTTTTTCACCAGACGGACGGCGGATCCTCCTCAGCAACGTCAACGGGTCGTTGAAAGTTTTCACGGTGGCCCAGGACGGTACGGTCACCCCGTCGCATTCGATCTCCCTTCCCCTGGCGAAGGCCCCGCGGCGCAAGGATGAGATCCCCGCCGGACTCGCGTTCAGTGCCGACGGAAACCGACTCTACGTTTGCGGCAATCTCTCCAATACCCTGCTCGAACTCAACGCCACCACCGGTGAAGTTCTGCGAACCTTCCCAACCGGAGTGGCACCGTATGATGTGGTGATCCTTGGCAAGAAAGCTTACGTGTCGAACTGGGGTGGCCGTCGGCCGGGCGCGGAAGACCTGACCGGACCGGCCGGACGCGGCACGGTGGTCCGGGTCGATCCGGTGCGTCACATCGCCAGCGAGGGCAGCGTGAGTGTGATCCCGCTCGAAGCCGGACCAGTGGCATCCGAAATCCTGACCGGACTCCACGCCAGCGCGCTGGCCCTTTCGCCCAACCGGCGATATCTCGTTTGCGCGAATGCCGCGGCCGATACGTTGAGCGTCATCGACACGCGGACGGATCGCGTGGCGGAGACCATCTGGGTCAAGGCGACGCCGGCGGAGTTGTTCGGCGCTTCTCCCAACGCTCTGGCCTTCGACAAGCGCGGCAGGGTCTTGTACGTCGCCAACGGAACGCAAAACGCCGTCGCGGTGATCGGTTTCGATCCGTCGGATCGCGATTCCAAGCTGCAGGGATTGATCCCCACCGGCTGGTTCCCCGGCGCGCTGATTCTGGACACGCCCCGCGACACCTTGATCGTGGCCAATATCAAGGGACACGCCACCCAGCCCAAGACCGATGGGGCAGCGAAGACCGGCTTCAATTCCCATCAATACAGCGGATCGTTGTCCCTCATCCCGCTGCCGAAAAAGAAGGCACTGGCCGCGATGTCGGAGATCGTCGCCCGCAACATGCGCCGCGACGCCATCGCGACGAGCCGTCTCCCGGCCCGGCCCGGACAGCCCGCCCGCCCAGTCCCCGAGCGAATCGGCGAACCCAGCGTCTTCAAGCACGTGGTCTACATCATCAAGGAGAACCGGACCTACGATCAGGTGCTCGGCGACCTCAAACCCGGCAACGGCGATCCGAGCCTTTGCATCTTCCCGGAATCCATCACTCCGAACCAGCATCAGATGGCCCGCGAGTTCGTCTTGTTGGACAACACCTATTGTTCCGGAATCCTCAGCGCCGACGGCCATCAATGGAGCACGACGGCGTTCGCCACCGACTACATGGAGAAATCGTTCGCCGGTTTCCCGCGCAGTTATCCCGACGGCATGGGCACCGATGAAAACGACGCGCTGGCCTATGCCCCCAGCGGATTCCTCTGGGATAATGTGTTGAAGCACGGGAAGACACTTCGCGACTACGGCGAATTCGGCGCGCCCGCCGTCCACTGGCTCGATCCCAAACGCAAGGGCGAGCCCAAGTACCTCGATTGCTACCAGACCTGGAAGGGCGAGACCAACTCGGTGGTCTTCGCAAGCTATCCGATGGTGGCCTCGCTCAAGCCGTATCTTCCCACCGATTACGTCGGTTGGGGGATGAACGTTCCGGATCAATATCGCGCCGACTTCATTATTCGCGAACTGAAGCAGGCGGAGGCCACCGGGCAGTGGCCGGAAATGATCTTCATCTGCCTGCCCAATGATCACACCAGCGGCACCAGCCGCGGTTCTCCGACGCCGGCATCGCACGTGGCGGACAATGACCTCGCCTTCGGCCGCATCGTTGAAGCGATCAGCCACAGCAAGTTCTGGCCGGAAACCGTGATCTTCGGCATCGAGGACGATCCGCAGGGCGGCTGGGATCATGTCAGCGGCTATCGCACCACGGCTTATTGCATCAGCCCCTACACCAAGCGCGGTGAAATTGTCGGCACCCAATACAACACCACGAGCCTGATCCGGACGATGGAACAGATCCTCGGGTTGCCGCCGATGAACCAGTTCGATGCCAGCGCGACTCCGATGTTCGACGCCTTCATGCCGGTGCCCAATTTGCGCCCGTTCAACGCCGTTGCCAACAACGTCGCCCTGGACCAGATGAATCCGTCACCGCAGGCGTTGCGTGACCCGATCCTGCGGCGGGACGCCGAGGTTTCGGCACGGTTGAACTTCCGCGAGGTCGACAAGGCGCCCGAAGACGTCCTGAACCGAATCCTCTGGCATGCGATGAAGGGAACCACCCTGCCCTATCCCGAATGGGCCATCACCAAGGTCGAAGATAACGATTGATCGACGATCGGAGGCGGACGGATTCCGAATTAAAAATGGAACGGGCCTTCAGCTCTCGGGATTCTTCTGAAACACGGGTCCTGGGGCGGTGCCCCAGGCTGGTATGGCGCGGGCCTTTGGCCCTGAAATGCGCGCCACGAAGCGCCAACGGCGCGTCCGGTCAACGGGCCACCGCGAGTTCAGCCAAAGCCTTGCCTTCGCGGCGGCGGATGACGGCTTCCACCTTGGGAACGTAGAGTTGGGTTTCGGCCGGCAAATAGGGTGCAAGACGGTCGTAACTGCGAACCGAATGACGCTTCATCAGCGTGCGGACGTGTCCGTCACCGCTGTTATAGGCCGCCAGCGCCAGTGACCAGTCCTTGAACTCGGCGTGCAGGGTTTTCAGATAACGCGCCGAGGCCCGGGCGCTTTTGTCGGGATCGTAACGCTGATCCATCGGCCACAGGCTCAGCCCCTCCTGCCGCGCCGTCTGCGGCATCAATTGGAACAATCCGGCCGCGCCCGCCGGACTGCGCGCGCCGGGTTGAAAGGACGATTCCACCTCGGCGAGCCACACCAATTCCGCGGGAACGTGCTCTGCGGTGAACAACGGCTTCAACCTCGGCACGAAACGATTGGCCGACTCCGGCCAGGGTTCCAGAGCCACCACCTTGGACCAGACCCGACGTTGTTGTTCCGGGGTCGGCCGGGCTCGAGGCGGCACAGGCACTCCCGGCTTCGGGGTCGGCGCGCCGGGAATCAGCAGTTCAAGTTCATCCGCGGCCTTCAGATAATCCAGCCGGGTGCGCAGCCACATCGAATACGGCTGCAATTCCTCGGACGCATCCAGAAAGGGCAACGCCGCCTCGGCGGCCGGTCGGAGCCGGGTCAGGTCCAACACATATTCGCCAGCAAACCGGGTCTGCAATTCCTTCAACCAGGCCCGCACTTGCACTTCACCGACCGGCACCGCCAACTGCAATCCTTGGGCGTCCAGTTGCTGGCGCACCAATTGTTGGCCGGCCCGAACCAATCCATCGAGATCCACCGCGGGATCCTGCCCGTGAACCGGCAGGAGCACCGAGCCGATCAACCCCAGCGCGAGGAGGCGTTTCATGACCGCAACACTAGCCGACGCGGTGAGGTTTGCATCAGGGGAACGGTGACCGCCTCCGACACGCTACGGAAATATCTGAAACGGCGTCGCGTAACTCGGCCCATCGGGCGATGTGATTTTGCCACTGGTTTTGGAGATTTCGAAACCGACAATGGGCCGACCTCGGTAGCCAAATACCCCGTCGACGATCCAAGTATCTCCTCCGTCCCGAATGCCGGTGAATTGTCCGCAACCGACGTTTTGATTGAAATAACACCTCGCGATCAGGTCGGCTTCGGACTGCGAAACACCATCTCCCAGCGTAACAGCCTTCAAGGCCTTCCGAAGCGCGGACGCCTCCTTGTCTCTTGGTGATGCCTGTTTGCACTCACCAAGAGTGATGGATAGGGCGAGTGCCAGCAGGCTCAACGACTTCATATGATAAGAGCGTTTTCCCGTTCAGTTCAATCGCTCCGGATGATTCCCCGCCGCGAACTGTGCCGCCGTTTGCGGGCGACCGCCTTCGAGTTGCAGTTCGGTCACGCGAAGTGCACCAGTTCCGCAGGCCACCACCACACCGGACGGGCTGGATGAAATGACAGAACCCGGTGCGCCACTGCCCTCGGTTGGAACGGCTGCCAGCAACTTCAACAATCGCGGTCGCGGTTCGGCCGGGACGAAGCAGTGCAGACCAGGCCACGGGGTGAAACCGCGCAAACGATTCCACAGTTCAATCGCCGGACGGGTCCAGTCCACCCGTCCATCTTCCCGGGTGATTTTTCGCGCAACGGTGACACCGGCTGCGGGTTGCGGAACCAGGATGCAACGGCCCGCCACATAGGCGGGAAGCGTCTCCACCAACAGGTCGGCACCCAGCGCAGCAAGGCGGTCGTGAATGGTGGCCGAGGTATCCTCCGCGGCGATCGGCGTCCGTGTCATCGCGACCACCGGACCCGTGTCGAGCCCGGCGTCCATGCGCATCAGGGTGACGCCCGTCTCGGCATCGCCCGACGCGATCGCCCATTGAATCGGTGCCGCCCCCCGCCAGCGCGGCAGGAGCGAGGTGTGAATGTTCAAGCAACCGTGTCGCGGCACATCGAGCAACGCCTGCGGAAGGATCTGACCGTAGGCGGCCACCACCAACACTTCGGGCGCCCAGGCGCGAACCTGTTCGATGAACTCCGGGTTGCGGGCGCGTTCCGGTTGGAACACCGGCAGACCGCGAGCCAGCGCCTCGACCTTGACCGCAGGGGGACGCAACTCCAGCGATCGACCGGCCGGCCGATCCGGTTGGGCCACGACGGCGCAAACATCGAAGCCGGGGTTGTCCACCAATCGCGCCAGGATAACCCGCGCCAATTCAGGCGTGCCCATAAACACGAGACGGATCGGGGAACTCATTGGACTAGGCAAACAAACCGACCGAAGGAACCAGCAACCCGAGATCCCAGATCCTAAATCCCCTACCTACCGCCCGCGCCGGAAAAGGTTGTGTTGCCGTCGCTGATCGCCGGTTTGGGAATGCGGGCAATGATTTGAAGAATATCCAGCAGCACCCGCATGGGTTCCTGCGTTGAATCGATCTGGTGGATGATCTGCTCCGGATAACATTCCAGCACCGCGCGGGTCTCGCGTTTGTAGGTCTCCAGCCGGGAACGAATCGTTTCGACGTTGGCGTCGTCGAGCCGGTTCTCCTTGAGTGCGCGGCGTTGGAGCCGGACGATCAGTTTGTCGATGTGTGGACAGAACAGGTTGAACACGGCGACGACGTCCACCATTTCCGACATGATCCGGACTTGGTTCGGGTTCCGGGGAATCCCGTCGAGCAGGAGTGTATCGGCCTCCGGATTGAACCGGCCGGTCAACTTCATGCCGGTGATGGAGGTGGTCCACAATTCGATCGTCGGCTCGTCCGGCACCAGATTGCCCTTGGAGGCAAATTCGACGAAGACCCGGCCCAGCGGCGAATCCACCCGGAGATTCCGGAACGCGTCGCCGCAGGAGAAGTGAACGAAGTTCGGTATCTGACCGAGGATCTTGCCCTGGGTACCCTTTCCGGCACCGGGGGCACCGAAAAGGAGGATGGCGCGGTATTTCATCAAGGCATGGGAGCCAGGGTTTCCCCAACGCGGGCCGTCCCGATCAGACGGCATCCTTATGACGGAGTTTGACCTCCGAAATTTCGGCAAACGGGACGCCGACTTCCTGATTGGTCGGGGTCTTGAAACTGATGTCGGTAGCGGAGATGCGGCTGATCCGCGAGGCGATCACGCTCTTCTTGCCCGCCGAGATATCGATCACCAGATCCCGTTCGGCTTCGGAGGCCACCACACGGAAGAAGTTCTGGAATTGGGTTTCGAAGAAGCGGCGGTTAAAGGTGGTTTCGCCCCGCTTGAAAATTCGCGGCAAGGCATCCGAGGGAGCGCCATGTCCGCCGCCAGCCGATTTGGAAATGCCCAGTGCAGCGGCAGCCCCACCCGAACTCGCAATGCTCCCGGCGGTGGCGGGCGCCACGGAGAGGTGGGTCTGCTGAACCGCCGCCTCGGTGGCATTCTCCTGTTCGACCGGCACGTTGCGCGGAAGCACCAGGAAGATTAGCGGCCCGAGGACCGGGAACACGGCGGAAATGCCGCACACCAGTGCGGGCGGGCGCCACTTGAACCGGGCCACTTCGTAGCCGGAGTAGAGGTTGGCGACAAAAATGAGGCCGAGAAGAATAAGTCCGTTCGGGGTGGTCAGCGCGGGCACCAAGCCTTTCTTGGTTTCCGGCAATTCCAGGCGGGCGGGCTGCCGCACCTTGATCTCTTTGGCCTGCTGGATGGCGATCGATTCGGCCGGCGGCTCGATGAACGGCTCGACATATTTGCGGGCCTTCGGATTGTCCACCAGATCGCGCAACGTGTCGTCGGAGAGCTTCGCCCAATCGATGCGGGGCGAGAAATCGCCGCTTTCCAACCGGACGATCATTCCGTCCTTGTCCGCCGCGGAGAGCTCACCTTTGTAAACATCACCGGTCACCAGGTGGAATTCTGCCGCCAGGGCGACACCAGCCCACAACGCAACGGCAGCCAACGTGAAAGCGCGACGAAACCAACGCATGATGGGTTCACAATGGCAAACGGTCCCACGACGCGAAACCAAAAACTTCCGGAGCGACAACCGACGGCCCCGGATTTTCTTCGGCACCCGCCGCCCTTGACCCTGCCGGAACCCGCCTCCAGCCTCGCCTCCAGTCATGGCATCGAAGTCCCCCGCCGCCCACGCCCGCGCTGCCCAGCAGGCCCGCGTAAAGGTCCTCGCGGCCTGGCGGGGAGCGAATCTCGCCGGGGCCGAAATCGCAGCACGACGCGCCAGTCGGACTGCCGGCGATCTTATGCCGCAGGTGCTGGCCACGCTTCGGCTCGATCAGAAACTGGCGGAATCCCAGATCCAGGCCGTCTGGCACAAGATCGTCGATCCGGTGGTCGCCGCCCACGCGCATCCGGTGGGACTGGCCCGGGGCACCCTGTTCGTGAACGTCGACAGCAATACCTGGCTTTCCGAGATCGTCCGGTATCGGCGTCACGACATCCTCGAACGTCTGCAACTGGCCGCCGGCAAGGCCACAGTCCAGAGGATCAGTTTCCGCGTCGGTTGAGTCCAGGACGCTGCCCACGGTCCCCCCGCGTTGTAACCGGGACGGGTTCTACGCAGTCTTACTAACGTTCCCTCACACCGCGCACATCACACCTCTTCCCGTCCCATGAAACGATTCCTCACCACCTCGCTGCTCACCACCCTGGCCTGCACCTGGGCCTTCGCCGACACCCGCGACGACGTCAAGGCCGCCGCCAAAACCCTTTCGGACGCACCGAATTACACCTGGGTCGCCAAGACCGAGATCGAAGGGGGCAATTTCACGCCGCCTGTCATCACCGGGAAGACGGAAAAAGGCGGATTCGCGCTCATTTCCTCGGACCGCGACGGCACGGTCACCACCGCGGTGTTGAAGGGTGACAAGGGTGTCATCAAGACCGACGACGGCTGGAAGACCGCCGAAGAATTCCGCGCCGCGGCCCAGGCGGCCGGTGGCAACGGCGGCATGCGGGGCGGACAGCTCCTCCGCACGCACCTGCCAGCCGACGACCTGATCAAGCTGGCGGACAAGACCAAGGAATTGAAGGAGGCCAACGGTGCCATTGCTGGCGACTTGACCGATGAAGGTGCCAAAGAAGCGGCGGCCCGCGGCGGTCGTCCGGGCGGAGCGGAGCCCAAGAATGCCAAGGGTTCAATCAAGGTTTGGCTGACCGACGGCAAGCTCGCGAAGGTACAGGTCAAGATCTCGGCCACCATGACCATTCAGGGCGAAGACCGCGATGTCACCCGCACGACCACCTACGAAGTAAAGAACGTCGGTTCGACCGAAGTGGTGATTCCTGACGACGCCAAGAAGAAGCTGGGAACCTGATTTCCACGCCCGGCCGTGACCGCGGCAAAAAGGAAAGAACGGCAGGCCTCCCGGTCTGCCGTTTTCGTTGTGGGCCGGCCGACGGATTCACTCGTCGCCGGCTTGTTTCCAATCCGTTCCGATTCGCTTCATGATCACTACCACCTGGCCGGTCCGCAGCCCATCGGTCGAAGGTTTGGCGCGGATATGGAGATGGACCTCGTCATCCCCGATCGCCTCAGACTGGGTGATCCTGTAGCCGGCCAGTGCGGTGGCCCAGGACACAGTGGCGCGGCGAATCTCATCCTCGGATTTGCCGGCCATTTTCTTGCGGAACCGTTCCACCTGCTCCGGGGTACATCCCTCGAGGAAGGTTGTGAAATCCCCCCGGCTGCCCGCCCAGAGGCTGGAGCGAATCGTCGCCTCGGGCGTGGCATAGCCAGCAAAGGAATAGGCGGGATGTCCGCCGGAAAAAGCGCTGTGGTGAACGGTGTAGACAGCGGTGCCAACCGCAAACAACGCGATGACACCAGCGACAGCGACGGTTTTGAGTTTTGTCAAGGCCATGATTTTAAGTGTGGTTTCGAGGAGGGTGAGTGATGAAGCCGTCGCAGCGGTTTTCTGAACCACCGCAGCGGTAACCGACACGGTCAATCCAACCGGGGCCGCGTGTACGGAATGAGCCGAAACGGCACCCGCGATCGCCGCGGCTGAACAGCGGAATCCACGGCGGGAGAAGGAGCGCCGCAATTTTTCGAGGGCCCGGTTGACCCGCATCTTGGCACCCGCCTCGCTCGTGCCCAACGCGATGGCCACTTCACTGAAGCTTCGGCCCTCAAAAAAGCGCAGGACGACGGCGCTGTGATCCTTTTCGCCCAACCGCTCCATCGCCTCGTCCAATAGGGGTTCGATCTGTTTCCAGTCCCCGGTTTCGTCCGAACCTTCTTCCGATGACATGAACGCCTCCTGTTCGCGGTGTTGTCGACGAAGCTGCCTCTTCATCGCGTTGGCGGACACGAATCGGGTGGTCCGACACAGCCAGCCGGAAACCACTGTCGTGGAATCGAGCGAGGCAGCCTTTCGGGCGAGAATCAGGAAGACCACCTGCGCGATGTCCTCGGCAAGGTGTGGATCGCGCGTTTGGCGGACGGCGACCGAGTAGACAAGGTTGAGATGACGGGAAACGAGCGCGGTGAACGCCGCTTCGGAAGTGTCCCGTGCGTACTGCCGCACGAGATCCATGTCATCACCCGTCATTTCACCCCTACATCCACGCGCGAGTGAAAAGGTAACAGGTTATTTTAACCGCTCGGGTGCGGCCTGGAATCCCCGGAGTCCCGCCTTCAGGCGGTTCGGAGTACGCCACGGACCGCCTGAAGGCGGAACTCCGACGAACTCCGGCTTCCTACCAGGCGCGTTCGATGGAGCGGCGCTGCCAGAGGAATTCGAACATGTTGCCTTCGTGGGGTTGATCCCACGAGATCTTCATGGTGCTGACCGGCCCGATGTTCAACCGCTCGATGTGCGGGTAGGCTTCCAACTGCTCAATGAAGGCGGGATCCTTGGTGATGGCCGTGCAGGCCAGGGTATATCCGATTTTGCTGAGCACCTCGCTTTGCGCCGAGGTCACCACGCTGGCGTAGGGACAGAGGAATTCGCGGTTCGCCAGCGGATGGGCGAAGGAATCGCACTGAACGATGGTCGGCCTCATGTAGGTCCCACCGTGCTGCACAACCTTCCGGGGCCCATTGCGATACTGGGCGGTAACATCGCGGGCGCCGGGCGTTTTCAACCCTTCTTCAATCTGTCCCTCGATGAAGTCGGCCATCTTGGGATTGGCGAATCCGGACAGGCGGGCGTTTTCGTCCTCGGGCGCGGTTGGCTCGATCGGACCCAGGCGCTGCGCCAGGGCGTCGGCGATTTCCGCGGCGTGACGCGGAACGACAATGGCCGAGGCATTGATGCAGGAGCGTCCGCCATTGTCGCTGATGGCGCTGACTATGACGTCAATGTAGTCCTTCCACTGGTCCACGCAGTCTTCGCCGATGAGGATCTTGCTCCAGCCCGGTCCGTGAACCTGGATGGCCGGATTGTTCGCGTATTGCTGGGTGGTCGACTTGTCGCCGAAGATCAACGCCCGTCCGCAGGTGTTCAGAATGGTGGCGGCCCCATCATGATCGGTGGCGTAAAACCCGAAGGCTTCCGCTGGAACGCCCGCGGTGATGAAGGCTTGGATCAGGCGAAACGGTGTCCAGGGTTCTTCCTTGCCCGGCTTGATGACCACCGGCGTTTTAAGGGCGATGGCCGGAATCCACAGCGAATTCACCGCCGGCGAATTGCTCGGCATCACCAGGCCCAAGGCCGAGGCGGTGGGAAAGAAACTCAGCTTGGTTCCGAACTGTTCGCCGAAACCGCGATCCAAAATCGAAAGGTCCAGCCCACGTGACAGGCCGTTGAGCACTTCGCCGAGATGGGTCAGGGCGTAGTGAAGCTTGGCCATGTTGCGGCGGACCATCACGTGGGGCAGGCCTGAAGTGACGCTCAGCGTGGCGACGTAATCGTCCGGCGATTGGACGTGTCCGCGGTCGCCGAGCGGCAGGGTGCCGTTGAGGAAGAGGTCGCCGGCCTTGGCCGAGAGGGCGATCAATTCGGCGACTGTGAATCGTTTCAGGGCGGCCCGTGCCGTTCCGATCCGGGCCAGATCGCGTTTGACGATGCCGCCATTGACGGTGGAGACCACTGCCTTCACTTCGCCAGTGCGATGATCCTTGATCTCGATTTTCTCGAGAGACTCGTAGGAGCGACCCAGGCGCAGCGCGGGAAGATGCGGAACAGAATCAGACATAAGACGAAAAACGACGGCACCCACCGATCATCCGAAAGGCAACCGACCGCCAAAGTGATACGTCTGCGTAGAATTGGCAAACCGAGTTTTGGAGGGGATGGAAGGTGGCCCGCCTTCCGATTCCAGACGCGTCCGCTCCGTTTTGGCATTCCCCCGCGTCCGGCCGCGCCTATTCTCCGGACATGAAGCACTACGCCCTGCACATCAACGGTCAGTCGGTTCCGGCAGCCTCGGGCCAGACGTTCCGGACGATCAACCCGGCCGATCGCCGCGAAATCGTGGGCGAATATGCGCTCGGCGGGGCCGCCGATGCCACCGCGGCCGTGGATGCGGCGGCCGCCGCCTTCCCGAAATGGGCCGCCCAGACCGCTCCGGCGCGGGGTCGCATTCTGGCCAAGGCTTCGCAGCTCGTGGAGGGACGCAAGGCGGCCCTGGCGGAATTATTGACCCGCGAAGAAGGCAAAACGCTGGCCGAGGCCACCGGCGAAGTGCAGCGGACGGCTGACATCCTGCGGTTTTACGGCGGACTCGGATTTCAACTCGGCGGCCAGACATTGCCCCACGATCTTCCCGGCAACCTGCTCTACACCCGGCGCGAACCGCTCGGTGTGGTCGGCCTCATCACGCCGTGGAATTTCCCAATCGCCATTCCCGCCTGGAAACTCGCGCCCGCCCTGGTCTGCGGCAATACCGTGGTGCTGAAGCCGGCATCGCAGGCACCGGCACTGGCATTGGAACTCGCCGCAATTCTCACCGAGGTGGGCCTGCCGCCCGGGGTGTTGAACGTGGTTACCGGCGACGGACGCCCCTTCGCTGCCGAACTGGCGGCCCGGCGCGTGGTGCAGGGAGTGAGTTTCACCGGCTCCACCGCGGTGGGTAAGTCGATCTACCAAAGCCTGGCTCCGCGCATGGTCCGGGCCCAGATGGAAATGGGCGGCAAAAACCCGACGATCGTCCTGGCCGATGCGGATCTCGATCTCGCAGCAAATCTGGTCGCCCGGGCAGGTTTCGGACTGACCGGACAGGCCTGCACCGCCACCAGCCGCGTCATCGTCGAACGCCCGGTCGTCGAAGCCTTCACCGAAAAACTCATTGCCCTTGCCCGCACCTGGAAGGTCGGACCCGGCCTCGCCGCCGGTGTGCAAATGGGACCGGCGGTCAGCGAAGTCGAGTTGCAGGGCAACCTCGACTGGATCCAGATCGCCCGGGCGGAAGGCGCCACTCTCGCCTGGGGCGGTGCCCGGCTGACGGACGGAGATTTGCAACACGGTTGGTTCATGGAACCCGCCGTGCTTACCGGAGTGACACCCGGCATGCGGATCGCGCGCGAGGAAGTCTTCGGACCGGTGGTCGCCGTCCTCGCAGTCGATTCCTTCGATGAAGCCCTCACCGTGGCCAACAGCGTGGATGTCGGATTGTCGGCGTCGCTGGTCACCCGCGACTTTAAAAAGGCGATGCTCTATTCCGAGCGCATCGAGGCCGGCGTGGTGAAGGTGAACCAAATCTCCACCGGACTGGCCCTTCAGGCACCGTTTGGCGGCATGAAGAGTTCGAGCACCGATTCCTTCCGCGAGCAGGGCGTGGCCGCGCTCGATTTCTATACCCGCAGCAAAACGGTGTATTTGGATTATTCGGCCTAAAAAACGGTCCGAAGCCGGGGTGCTCCGACAATAGCCCAGCGTTTCAACGCTGGGTTTGAAGGTGTTCGATGCGCCGGAGTCCCGCCAGGGACGGCAGAAAGGGATCCCACTGGCAGGACGCGGGTCCACACGGGAATCTGTCGTCCCTGACGGGACTTTGTCTTCGATTCCATCACCATCCCAGCGTTGAAACGCTGGGATATTACCATGGGATCACGGCGGCCTGAAGGCGGGACTCCGTCGTGTTCGGAGTTCCGGCTTCCGCCGGTTCGGGGTTTGTCGCCTCCGCGCGGCGAGTTGGTTACGCCCGCCACAAAAAACGGCGCGGGCAAAAACCCGCACCGTTCGCTGCGATGTTGAATCGTGTTCCTCGGGGACGAATCCCCGCCCCGGTTACTTGGTCGGCACGGTGGCGATCGTCTGCAGAATCCGGCTGGCGATCTTGTACGGATCGCCCTGGGAGTTCGGACGGCGGTCTTCCAGGTACCCCTTGTAGTCGTTGTTGACGAAGCTATGGGGCACGCGAATGGAAGCACCGCGGTTGGCGATGCCGTAGTTGAATTTGTCGATCGACTGGGTCTCGTGGAGACCGGTCAGGCGCAGGTGGTTGTCTGGGCCGTACACGGCGATGTGTTCGTTCTTGTACTTGTCGAAGGCCGCCATGAGCGCTTCGAAGTAGGCCTTGCCGCCGATCTCGCGCATGAAAGTGGTCGAGAAATTGGAGTGCATGCCGGAGCCGTTCCAATCCACGTCCTTGCCCAGCGGCTTGCAATGCCAGACCACATCCACGCCGTACTTCTCGCACAGGCGGGTGAGGAGGTAGCGAGCCATCCAGACCTGGTCGGCAGCGCTCTTGGAGCCCTTGCCGAAGATTTGGAACTCCCACTGGCCTTTCGCCACTTCGGAATTGATGCCTTCGTGATTGATGCCGGCGTCGAGGCAAAGATCGAGATGGGTATCGACAATCTCGCGAGCGATGCAGCCCACGTTCTTGTAGCCGACACCGGTGTAGTATTCACCCTGGGGCGGCGGAAAACCACCGCCGGTGGGGAAGCCGAGCGGAGCACCATTCTTGTAGAGAAAATATTCCTGTTCGAAGCCGAACCAAGCACCGGGGTCATCCAGAATGGTCGCCCGGGAATTGCTCGGATGCGGGGTCTTGCAATCCGGCATCATGACTTCGCACAGAACCAGCACGCCGTTTTTCTTGGTCGTGTCGGGATAAACGGCGACCGGCTTCAGCATGCAGTCGGAGGTGCGGCCTTCAGCCTGACGGGTCGAGCTGCCGTCAACTCCCCACATCGGGAGCTCTTCAAGTTTCGGGAAGCTGGCGAATTCCTTGATTTGAGTTTTGCCGCGGAGATT